>JBFWQR010000210.1:0-9614 GCA_050249335.1 Lautropia sp. | reverse complement strand
ACGGCAGCCCGACGTAGTTCTCGGCCAGCGCGGCGGCGCCGGCGTCCGAGCCGGTCAGCCAGTCGAGCTCGGCTTCCTGGATCTTCTGGCCGAACTCGCCGGCTTCGGGAAAGCGATGCATCAGCGACGTGAACCACCACGAGAAGCGGACTGCCTTCCAGACCCGGCGCAGACATCGTGCCGAGTAGTCGTCGAGGCCGGCGGTGCTGCCCGGACGCCCGTCACCGGCAGCGCCGCCGCGATAGAACCCGATCAGCGCCTCGGACAGATAATGGACGTCGCTCGCCGCCAGGTTCAGTCCCTTGGCGCCGGTCGGCGGCACGATGTGGGCCGCGTCGCCGGCGAGGAACAGCCGGCCGTGACGCATCGGCTCGGCGACGAAGCTGCGCAACGGCGCGATGCTCTTCTCGATCGATGCGCCGGTGATCAGCGCCGTTGCGGCGCGCTCGTCGAGCCGGCACCGCAGTTCGTCCCAGAAGCGGGCATCGGGCCACGCCTCGACCTTCTCGTCGAGCCCGCACTGCAGGTAATAGCGGCTGCGCGTCGTCGAGCGCATGCTGCAGAGGGCGAAGCCGCGCGGATGGTTGGCGTAGATCAGTTCGCCGGATACCGGCGGCGTTTCCGACAGCACCCCGAGCCACCCGAACGGATAGACCCGCTCGAACGTCTTCAGCCGGTCGGCCGGGATCGTCTGCCGTGAGATGCCGTGAAAGCCGTCGCAGCCGGCGACGAAATCGCAGTCGGCCCGATGCGTCTGCCCGTGGTGGCGCCAGCTGACCGAAGGCCGCTCGGTCGCGACGTCGTGGATCGCGACATCGGCCGCTTCGTAGACGGTCCGACCGCCGCTCGCGGCCCGGGCGTCCATCAGGTCGCGGGTGACTTCGGTCTGGCCGTAGACGGTGACATGCCGCCCCGGCGTCAGGCGGGCGAAGTCGATCCGGTGGCGCCGGCCCGAGAACGCGAGCTCGACGCCTTCATGCACCAGGCCCTGCGCATGCAGCCGCTGCGAGACGCCGGCGCGATCGAGCAGTCCGACCGTGCCCTGCTCGAGCACGCCGGCGCGGATCCGGCCGAGCACGTATTGCGCCGGGCGCGCTTCGAGCAGCAGCGTGTCGATGCCGGCGCGGTCGAGCAGCCGTGCCAGCAGCAGGCCCGCCGGCCCGGCGCCGACGATCGCGACCTGGGTTCTCAATCGTCGGACTCCGGCCGGCCCGAGGCATCGGCGGGGGCTCCGTACAGAAAGCGGTCGCGCTCCTGCAACATGGTATCGACCGCCCGCTCGAGATCGGCGAGCTGGAACTCGAGCGGCAGGAAATCACCGCCGTCGTCGTCGGCCGGCGGCGCTTCATCCCAGCCGCTCTCGAGCAGCTCGATCGCCTCGGCCGCCTCCGACAGCGCGCGGTCGAACTGGGCCGACATCCGCGCCGCGAGCAGCTCGCGCGCCGCCGGCCGCGCAGCCGTACGGCCGGCCGGCGGCCGCGCCTGTCGTCCCGTGTCGATGCGATTGCTCCTGCCCATCCCCAGCGGCCCTTAGGAGGCCGTCAAGCATAGCAAACCTCGTCGCCCCGGCATCCGCGACGCGATCGGGCCGGATCTGCGACCATCACCACGACCCGCACGACCCCGACCCGCACACCCCGCGCGATCGACCGCCACCGCCGATGCTGCCCACCCGCTCGACGCTCGCCTGGCTGCCGGGCTGGTGTCGTCGTCACGCGCCGGCTCTGGCAGTGCTGTTCGTCGGCGTGCTGGCGCCGCTGTGGCTGTTCGGCGAGCTCGCCGAAGCCGTCACCGAGCATGACGCGCTGGCGATCGATGAGGCGCTGCTGCGGTTCATGCAGGCGCAGGCGGCGCCCGCCCTCGACCGCTGGATGCTGACGCTGTCGCTGATCGGCTCGGGGCCCTGGATCGCCGCCTTCGATGTCGTGGTGGCGACCGCGCTGGCGATGCGCCGGCGCTGGCTCGACGCGCTGTTCTGGATACTGGCGACCGGCGGCGCCGCGCTGTTGAACGTCGCCGCCAAGCACAACTACGGCCGGATCCGGCCCGACCTCTGGGTCTCGATCGCACCCGAGACCTCGTTCAGCTTCCCGAGCGGACACACGATGCAGTCGATGGCGGTCGCGACCGCGCTGGTGATCCTGCTCTGGCATACCCGCGCACGCTATCCGGTGATGGCCGCCGGTGCGGCCTTCACGCTGCTGGTCGGTACCTCGCGCATCTATCTCGGCGTGCATTTCCCGACCGACGTCGCGGCCGGCTGGCTCGCGTCGCTGGCCTGGGTGCTCGGCGTCGGACTGGTCTGCTATCGGCATCCGGTGCGGCGGCTCGACGGCTGAAAGGGATCCGATCTCCCTCGATGCCCCCTGTTCACCGCGCGCTGACCCGCCAGACCGCATTGCCGACGTCGTCGGCAACCAGCAGCGCACCGGCGCGGTCGAACGCGACGCCGACCGGCCGACCGCGGGCGTTGCCGTCGGCATCGACGAAACCGGTCAGCACGTCGCGTGGCCGGCCGGATGGCCGACCGTCCTCGAACGGAATGAAGATCACCTTGTAGCCGGCGAGCGGACGGCGGTTCCACGAACCGTGCTGTCCGACGAACATGCCGGCGCGAAACGGCGCCGGCAGCGCGCCGCGGATCGCCGGGTCGGCACCGCCGTGGTCGCCGGCGGCATAGGCGAGTCCGAGCGACGCGGTATGCGCGCCGAGCGCATAGTCGGGTTTCAGCGCCCGGGCCACCAGGTCCGGCCGCGGCGGCGCGACCCGGCGATCCACATGACTGCCGAAGTAGCTGTACGGCCAACCGTAGAATCCGCCGTCGACGACCGACGTCAGGTAATCGGGCACCAGATCGCTGCCGATCTCGTCGCGCTCGTTGACGACCGTCCACAGCGTCGGACCCGGCAGCGCCCAGGCCATGCCGTTCGGATTGCGCAGACCCGCGGCGAAGATGCGATGCGCCCCGCTCTGCCGGTCGATCGCCCAGATCGCGGCGCGGCCCTGCTCCTCGGCGAGCCCGTGCTCGCCAGCATTGCTGTTCGAGCCGACCGTCGCATAGAGCGTGCGGCCGTCGGGGCTCGCGATCAGGCTCTTGGTCCAGTGATGGTTGCGCGGCCCGGCCGGCAGTTCGACCAGCCGGGTCCCGGCGCCTTCGATCCGGGTCGCGCCGGGGCGATAGTCATAGCGGACGACCGCGTCGGTATTGGCGACATAGAAGTCGTTGCCGACCAGCGCCATGCCGAACGGCGAATGCAGCCGGTCGAGGAACACCGAGCGCGTCTCGGCGACGCCGTCGCCGTCCTGGTCGCGCAGCAGCGTGATCCGATCCGCGCTCGGTGTCCGCGCGCCGGCACGCGCCTGCAGCTTGTCCATGACCCAGGCGCGTACGCCGCCTCCGCCGGTACCCGGCGGCTTGGCCGGCCGGTTGCTCTCGGCGACCAGCACATCGCCGTTCGGCAGCACCTGCAGCCAGCGCGGATGGTCGAGCCGGTCGGCGAAGCGCGTGACGGCGAGATCGGGCGCCGGCGTCGGATGCGCACCGTCCGGCCAGCCGACCGCCTCGGCGACCTCGACCGTCGGGATCCAGCGCGGTGCGGGCGCGACCAGTTGCGGGTCGGGCCCGAAGTCGGCGCCTTCGGGCAGCCGCGCGCGCTCCAGGCAACCCGTGCCGGCCGCCAGCGCCAGTCCGGCCAGCGCAGCGGTTCGCAACCAGGCCGGCCGGGGTGGGAATCGTCGGGTCGGCGGGTCGCTCATGATTTTTCTCCGTTCGCCCGCCGGATTCAGCGCAGCGTCGCCAGATAGGCTGCCATGTCGGCCGCATCGCGGCGCGAGACCCGCATCGCCGGCATCGCGGTCTCCGGATCGATCGATCGCGGCTCGACGATCCACTGCACCATCTGCTCCGGCGTATTGGCGACCGCACCGGCGATCAGGCGGCGATTGGCCATGCCGGCAAGCGGCGGGCCTACGTCGGTATCGTCGCCGGTCACGCCGGGAATCCGGTGGCAGGCGTTGCAGCCGTACTGATGCAGCGCGGTGCGGCCGCGCCGCGGATCGGGCACCGGTGACGGCCGGGCACCGGCATCTGCCGACGACCCGACCGCCGCGGCCAGCGCGACCGCGGCGGCGCTGCCGCGGGTCCGCTCGCGGTAGTCCTGCGGCGACAACAGCGGCAGCGATTCGACGAAGGCGACCACTGCCCACAGGTCGAGGTCCGGCAGCCGGTAGGCCCAGGCCGGCATCCCGCTCATCTTGATCCCATTGCGAGTGATCCAGTAGAGCTCGTTCGGCCGCCAGCGCCGGGCCGCGTCGATCAGCGGCCCAGGCAGCGGCTGCATCGACAGCGCCGCCGCCACCGGAGCGACGCCGGGCCCGCCGTGGCAGTCTTCGCAATGCTGTCGATACAGCGCCGCGCCGCGCTCGCGCGCCGCGAGCCGCTCCACCGGCGGTTCGATGTCGTGGGCCCGTCGGCGAACCGACTGCTTCATCGCCTGCGCCAGCAGCGAATGCACCGGCTGCGTGTGCTGCGCGAGCGATGCGACGTCGTAGCCGCCATACCAGACATACGCGGTTGCTCCCGCGCCGGCGACTGCGGCCGCCGCGGCCAGCGTCGCGGCGGCAACCGCGAACGTCGCCCCCCGCCGCCGCGCCGGCCGGCGCCGACGCAGCGCTGCCGGCCCGCGGCGGCTCGGTCGGGGGCTCGGCAGGGATTCGACGGTAGAGCGAGTCGCCTCGGACTCCTCAGCGGTCGTCGCTCGCACGGTAGGCAGCACGGCATCCGGTTCCGATAGGTACGGTTCTTCGACGGGTACGGTTCTTGACTGCAAGCGACGTTCCCGAACCGGACGCTGCGCCCATGGTCAAGCTTCGAATCGCCCGCGCCGGCCGCATGGCTGCGCCGAGCAGCGCGCCGAGCGGCACGCTGGCCGCGGCTGGCCTGATCGCGGCAGGGCTGGTCGCCGGCTGCTCCGCGGCCGCGGACACCGCGGCCGCAGAGCGACGCGCCGGGCGCGAGCTGCTCGAGCAGTACCAGTGCGGACGCTGTCACCGGATTCCCGGCGTCGCGGCGGCACGCGGTGATCTGGCGGTGACGCTCGAGCGCTTCGGCCGCCGCAGCTACATCGCCGGACGGCTGCCGAACACCACCGACAATCTGCACCGCTGGCTGATCGATCCCGACGCGGTGGTCCCCGGCACGCTGATGCCGAATCTCGGCGTCGACCCAGCCGACGCCCGCCGGATGGCGGCCTACCTGGCGTCGCTCGATTGAACGCGTCCGGAAGCGGTATCGCCGGCATTGGTGCAGCCGCCTCGCACGGGCCGCCGTCGGTGCTGCGGCCGGCCGGACCGCTCGCCGACGCGCTCGCCGACGTCGCGACCGTCCTGATCGGCGGCGCCGTGGTCGTCTTCGTTGCAATGATCATCCTGACCCTCGCCGCGCTGCGCGCCCGCCCGCGCCAGCCCGGCGACGAGGCCGACCTGCGCCGCTTCACCTGGCGCTGGATCGGCAGCGGCACGGCCTTCCCGGTGATCGTGCTGAGCGCACTGCTGCTCCACGCGACCTGGCAGACCGCCCGCTTCGCCGCTGCCGGCCGCCAGATCGCCGCCGATCCGGCCACGCTGCTGGTCACCGTCGAGGCGCGGATGTGGTGGTGGGAAGTGCGCTACCGCCAGCCAGGCAGTGCGCGCGAGGAGATCGTCACCGCCAACGAGATCCGGCTGCCCGCGGACCGGCCGATCCGGCTCGCATTGACGGCGACCGACGTGATCCACAGCTTCTGGGTCCCGGCGCTCGCCGGCAAGGTCGACATGCTGCCCGGCCGCTTCCATCATCTCGAGCTCGACCGGTTGCCGCCCGGAACCTACCGCGGCCAGTGCGCCGAGTACTGCGGCGAGCAGCACGCCCGGATGGCGCTGCAGGTCGTGGTCGAGCCGGCCGACGCGTTCGAGCGTTGGCTGGCGTCGCAGCGTCTGCCGGCGCAGCTGCCGTCAGCCGACGCCGATCCGGTGCTGCAACGAGGCTTGGCGGTATTCCGCGAAACCCGCTGCGGCGCCTGCCACACGATCCGCGGACTGACCGGCCGCAGCGACGGCGGCCCCGACCTGACCCACGTCGGCAGCCGTCGCCATCTCGGCGCCGGCACGTTGCCGAACGACGACGATGCGCTCGAACGCTGGCTCGTCGATATCCAGGAAATCAAATCGGGGGCCCGGATGCCGTCCTACCGGCGCCTGCCGCCGGAAGACCGCACCGCGCTGGCGCGCTTTCTCGGAGCGCTGCAGTGACGGCAGCGCTGCCGAACCGCCTGCCGCGGCCGGACGGCGAACTGGCTGCGCTGCAGCGCGCCTGGCAGCCGCCGCGCGGCTGGCGGATCCTGAGCTCCGTCAACAACATCCACATCGGCCTGTTCTACATCGGCACTTCGCTGCTGTTCTTCGTACTGGCCGGCGCGCTCGCGCTGATCATGCGCGCGCAGCTCGCGGTGCCCGGCGCGGCCCTGGTCGACGCCAGCACCTACAACCAGCTGTTCACGATGCACGGCACCGTGATGATGTTCCTGTTCGCGGTGCCGGTGGTCGAGGCGGTCGCGGTCTACCTGCTGCCCGGCATGCTCGGCGCCCGCGACCTGCCGTTCCCGCGGCTGTCGGCGTACGCGTTCTGGGCCTATGCGATCGGCGGCACCGCCTTCTTCGCGACCCTGTTCTTCGACGCCGCGCCCGACGGCGGCTGGTTCATGTATCCGCCGCTGACGTCGAAGGAGCACTCGCCGGGCATCGGCGCCGACTTCTGGCTGCTCGGGATCGGCTTCATCGAGATCTCGGCGATCGCCGGCGCGATCGAGCTGATCATCGGCGTGCTGTTCACTCGTGCACCCGGCATGTCGCTGATGCGGATGCCGATCTACGCCTGGGCGATGCTGGTCGTCGGGCTGATGATCGTGTTCGCGTTCCCGGCGGTGATCGCCGGCACCGCGCTGCTCGAGCTCGAGCGGGCATTCGACTGGCCGTTCTTCATCCCGGCCCGGGGCGGCGATCCGTTGCTCTGGCAGCATCTGTTCTGGTTCTTCGGCCACCCCGAGGTCTATATCCTGTTCCTGCCGGCCGCCGGGCTGGTGTCGATGATGCTGCCGGTGCAGGCCGGCACCGCGATGATCGGCTATCGCGCCGTCGTGATCGCGCTGGTCGGCGTCGGCGTGCTGAGCTTCGCGCTGTGGGCGCACCACATGTTCACCGCCGGTCTCGGCGTGCTGACGATGACGCTGGTCTCGGCGGCGAGTCTGGCGGTCGCGATCCCGACCGGCGTCCAGGTGTTCGGCTGGATCGCGACGCTCTGGCGCGGCCGGCTGCGCGGCAACGCGGTCGGGCTGTTCCTGCTCGGCTTCCTGTTCATCTTCGTGCTCGGCGGCCTGACCGGCGTGATGGTCGCGATCCTGCCGTTCGACTGGCAGGTCCACGACAGCTATTTCATCGTCGCCCATCTGCACTACGTGCTGGTCGGCGGCCTGGTGTTCCCGCTGTTCGCGGCGCTCTATCACTGGTCGCCGCTGCTCAACGGTCATCGGCTGTCGGAGCGCGCCGGCCGCTGGGCGTTCGCGCTGCTGTTCGGCGGCTTCAATCTCGCGTTCTTTCCGATGCACGTCTCCGGCCTGCTCGGGATGCCGCGCCGGGTCTTCAGCTACGACGCCGGGCTCGGCTGGTCGATCTGGAACCTGTTGTCGACGGCCGGCGCGTTCGTGTTCGCGGCCGGCGTCGCCGTGTTCGCGATCGATGCCTGGCGAACCTGGCGGCGGCCGGCCCGGGAGCACGGCGATCCATGGCGGGCCGCGACGCTCGAATGGCTGCCGAACGGCGACTACGGTATCCGCAGCATTCCGGGCATCGCCGAACGCGATCCGCTGTGGCACCGGCCGACACTCGGCAGCGAGGTCGCGGCCGGCGCCCACTGGCTGCCCGGCACCGCGCTCGGCGGGCGCGAGACGCTGCTGACGACGCCGCGTCGCGCGACGATCTCGCATCTGGTGCTGCTGCCCGGCGACAGCTGGCTGCCGCTCGCCGGCGCCGCCGGCACCGCCGGCTTCTTCCTGCTGCTGACCGTCGGCTGGTTCGTCACCGCGGTGTTCTGCGGCCTGGTCGCGGTCGCGGCGGTGATCGCATGGCTCTGGCAGTCCGATCGGGTCCCGGTTCGCGGCGAAGCGGTGATCGGCGACGCGGCCCGGATCCCGGTCGGCGGCGCGCGCCGCCACAGCCATTCGTGGTGGGGGACGGTGATCCTGATCATCGTCGATGCGTCGATCGCCGCCTCGTTCGGCTTCGCACATCTGCATCTGGCGATGCAGTCGGAGGTCTGCCCGCCCGCCGGCGCCCGGCTGCCGGCGATCGGCAGCGTCGCGGCCGCGGTCGCCGCCTGGCTGCTCGCGGCCGGTCTGACCGGCCGTATCCGCCGCCTGGCGCTCGTATCGCCCTCTCGGACTGCGTCCGGCCGCCCCGAGCGGGGCGCGAGCCGGCTCGCGATCGCGCTGATCGTGCTCGCCGCGGGCCTGACGGTCGCCGGCTCGGTCGCCAGCCTCGCAGGCCACCAGGAAGCCGGCCTGACGCCGACCGCCAACGGCTGGAGCGCGACCGTCGGCGCGCTGGTCGGCTACCAGACGCTGCACGCGATCGTCGTCACGGTGATGGCGATCTATCTGGCGGCGCGGATCGCCAGCGGCCTGCTCGCGCCGCGCGCCCGCGCGACGCTCGAAAATATCGTGCTGTTCTGGCGCTACTCCGCCGGGCTCGGCGTGGTGACGGTACTGGCGGTGCAGCTGCTGCCGGCGCTGATGGGCTGGTTCGCCTGACCGATACCGCGATGATGGACGCCTGGCGCAACGATCGCTTCGCCCCGGCAGCGCGCGCCGCGCTGCTGCCGCTCGCGATCTGGGCCGCGCACTTCATCGGCTGCTATGCAATGATCGCAGCCGGCTGCACCTCCGGCCTCGCCGATCTCGCATTCGCTGCCGTGCCGTTGCTGCGGCTGCTGCTGCTGGCCGTGACGGTACTGGCGATCCTCTGGCTCGCGGTGCTGCTGCCCGGCGCCTGGCGGCGGCGCGACCGCGCCCGCTGGGCATTCGCCGGTCTCGCGCTGATCGCGATCGTCTGGACGCTACCGGGGCTGGCGACGCTGCCGCTGTGCGGCCGCTGACCATGGCCCCGACCGTTTCAGGACGCGAGGCCGATCGATCGTGCAGCGCTTCGGTAGAGAGACTGGGTGTCTCCGTCGAAATGCAGTCTAGCATCTCGGGTAGCCGCACATCCTCGGCTGCCGCCGGTGTGCGTCGAAACCATGGAGGAAACGAACATGAATGACAAGCAAGCCCCAAGGACGACTCGCGGACGCGGCCGATTGTTCGACAGCGTGGTGGAGACGATCGGCGACACGCCGGCGATCCGCGTCAACCATCTCGGCGTCGCGGGGCGGACCATCTACGTCAAGGCGGAATTCTTCAATCCGGCAGCCTCGGGCAAGGACCGGCTCGCGGTCGCCATCATCGAAGAGGCCGAGAGAAGCGGCGCCCTCAAGCCCGGACAGACGGTGGTCGTGGCCACCAGCGGCAACACCGGGTTCGGGCTCG
>JBFWQR010000209.1:0-9701 GCA_050249335.1 Lautropia sp. | reverse complement strand
CGAGTCGATCGCCGTGGTGCAGCGGATCAGCGGCGAGAAGACGATCAACGCGCTCGGGTTCTGTGTCGGCGGCACCATTCTCTGCACCGCGCTCGCGGCGCTCGCGGCCAAGGGCCGCCGGCCGGTCGAGTCGCTGACGCTGCTGACGACGCTGCTCGACTTCGCCGACCCCGGCACGCTCGGCGTGTTCGTCGACGAGATGCAGGTCGCGCTGCGCGAGCAGACGATCGGCAGCGGTGGCATCCTGCCCGGCAAGGATCTGGCGACGACGTTCTCGACGCTGCGGCCGAACGACCTGGTGTGGAACTATGTCGTTGCCAACTATCTGAAGGGCGAGGCGCCGCCGCCGTTCGATCTGCTTTACTGGAACGCCGACAGCACCAACCTGCCGGGGCCGATGTTCTGCTGGTACCTGCGGCACACCTACCTGCAGAACGAACTGCGTGAACCGGGCCGGCTGACTTGCCTCGACGAGCCGATCGACCTGCGCGCGATCGCCGTGCCGACCTATGTGCTGTGCGCCCAGGAGGATCACATCGTACCCTGGCAGGCCGGCTTCGCGTCGGCGCAGGCGCTCGGTGGCACGCCGCGCTTCGTCGTCGGCGCCAGCGGTCATATCGCCGGCGTCATCAACCCGCCGATCAAGAACAAGCGCAGCTACCGGACCGGTCCGGCGATCGCCGGGCTCGAGCCCGGCGACTGGCTGGCAAAGACGACCGAGCAGCCGGGCAGCTGGTGGACCGACTGGTCGAAATGGCTGGCGCCCCATCAAGGCAGCCGGGTCGCGCCGCCGAGGATGCCCGGCAATGCCGAGTTCGCAGCGATCGAGCCGGCGCCGGGGCGCTATGTGAAGGAGCCGGCCTGAGCGCCGGGATGAGCCTAGGTACTATCCTGACCTGACACCAAGCTGTCCGCCGGCGTAAGCTCCGATTTCGGATGCCTTCCGCAGGCGGGGCGGGGGCCGAGGCGGGCGAACAGGAGAGACGGAGATGGCACAGCGGATCGCATACGTGACAGGCGGCATGGGTGGAATCGGCACGGCGATATGCCAGCGGCTGGCCAAGGACGGGCATACGGTGATCGCCGGCTGCGGCCCCAGCCGCGACTACAACAAATGGCTCGGTGAGCAGCGCGAATCCGGCTACACGTTCCATGCCTCGGTCGGCAACGTCGCAGACTGGGAATCGACCCGGCAGGCGTTCGAGAAGGTCAAGGCCGAGTTCGGCAACCCGGACATCGTCGTCAACAACGCCGGCATCACCCGCGACGGGTTGTTCCGCAAGATGTCGGTCGAGGACTGGCGCGCCGTCATCGACACCAACCTGAACTCGATGTTCAACGTCACCAAGCAGGTGCTCGACGGCATGCTCGAGAAGAGCTGGGGCCGGATCATCAATATCTCGTCGGTCAACGGCCAGAAGGGCCAGTTCGGCCAGACCAACTATTCGACTGCCAAGGCGGGCCTGCACGGCTTCACGATGGCGTTGGCGCAGGAGGTCGCGAGCAAGGGGGTCACCGTCAATACCGTCTCGCCCGGCTACATCGCGACCGACATGGTCAAGGCGATCCGCCAGGACGTGCTCGACAAGATCGTCGCGACGATCCCGGTGCGCCGGCTCGGCACGCCGGAGGAGATCGCCTCGATCGTCTCATGGCTATCGACCGACGAGGCCGGCTTCGCGACCGGTGCCGACTTCTCGCTGAACGGCGGCCTGCACATGGGTTGATGATCTACATGGCAACCACCCAACGACTGATCAAGAAGTATCCGAACCGGCGGCTGTACGATACCCAGACCAGCGCCTACATCACGCTCGCCGACGTCAAGCAGCTGGTGCTGGATTCGGAGAACTTCAAGGTCGTCGACGCCAAGAGCAACGAGGACCTGACCCGCAGCATCCTGCTGCAGATCATCCTCGACGAGGAGGCCGGCGGCGCGCCGCTGTTCTCGTCGCAGATGCTCGCCCACCTGATCCGGTTCTACGGGCATGCGATGCAGGGCATGATGGGCGCGTACATGGAAAAGACGCTGCAGACCTTCGTCGAGGTGCAGAACCGGATGCAGGAGCAGTCGAAGTCGCTGTACGACGGCCGCGGCGTGCCGAGCGCCGAGCTCTGGACCCAGTTCATGCAGGGCCAGGCGCCGATGATGCAGAACATGATGAGCAACTACATCGAGCAGAGCAAGAACCTGTTCTTCCAGATGCAGGAGCAGATGCAGCAGCAGGCGCGCAACGTGTTCCAGAACTTCCCGGCCGGCTTTCCGGGCGCACCGTTTCCGCCGCCGCCGGACAAGGACAGGAAGTAGCGTCGCGGCTGGCCTGCGCGGCGGCCGGGCCGGCCGCCGCGCCGCTTCATGCGACAATGCCGGCCCCGCTCGTCCCGCCGGAATTCCGCATTGGCCCGCTCCACCCGCAAGGCCGCGACGCCCGCCGCGCCGTCCGTCGGCTTCGTCTCGCTCGGCTGTCCGAAGGCGCTGGTCGATTCGGAGCGCATCGTCACGCAGCTGCGCGCCGAAGGCTATGCGATCGCGCCCGAGTACCAGGGCGCCGACCTGGTGGTCGTCAACACCTGCGGCTTCATCGATGACGCGGTTGCCGAATCGCTCGACGCGATCGGCGAGGCGCTGACCGAGAACGGCAAGGTGATCGTCACCGGCTGCCTCGGCGCGCGCCGGGGCGACGGCGGTGGCAACCTGATCAAGCAGCTGCATCCGAACGTGCTCGCGGTCACCGGACCGCATGCGCTCGAGGAAGTGATGACCGAGGTGCATGCGCACCTGCCGAAGCCGCACGATCCGTTCACCGACCTGGTTCCGCCCGGCGGCATCAAGCTGACCCCACGGCACTATGCGTACCTGAAGATCTCCGAAGGCTGCAATCACCGCTGCAGCTTCTGCATCATCCCGTCGATGCGCGGCGATCTGGTCAGCCGGCCGATCGGCGAAGTGGTCCGCGAAGCGGAGAGCCTGCTGAAGGCCGGCGTCCGCGAGCTGCTGGTGATCTCGCAGGACACCAGCGCCTACGGCGTCGATCTGCGCTACCGGACCGACTTCGTTGCCGGCCGGCCGGTCCGGACCCGGATGACGGAGCTCTGTCGCGAGCTCGGCGCGTTGGCGCAGGCGCATGGCGCCTGGGTGCGATTGCACTACGTCTACCCCTATCCGTCGGTCGACGACGTGCTGCCGCTGATGGCCGACGGGTTGATCCTGCCGTATCTCGACGTGCCGTTCCAGCACGCGGACCCGCAGATCCTGCGCGCGATGAAACGGCCGGCTTCCGGCGAGCGGAACATCGAACGGATCGAGCGCTGGCGCAGCGTCTGTCCCGATCTGACGATCCGCAGCACCTTCATCACCGGCTTTCCCGGCGAGACCGAGGTGCAGTTCCAGGCCCTGCTCGATTTTCTGCAGGAGGCGCGGCTCGACCGGGTCGGCGCGTTCGCCTACTCGCCGGTCGAAGGCGCGACCGCGAACGCGTTGCCGGATCCGGTGCCCGACGAGATTCGGGAACAGCGCCGCGAGCGGCTGATGGCGCTGCAGGCCGGCATCAGCGCCGAACGGCTGCAGCGCCGGGTGGGGCAGGTCCTGCAGGTTCTCGTCGACAATGAGGCGCGAACCCCGGAGGGGCGAAAGTGCTACCTCGCCAGGTCGGCGGCGGACGCGCCCGAGATCGACGGCATGGTGGTGGTGAAGGCGCCGCGGGGACGCAAGCTGGCCGTGGGCGAGTTCGTGCCGGCGCGGATCACCGGCGCCGACGATCACGACCTCCACGGCGAGGTGACCGGCGAGGTGGCCGGCGGGACGGCCTGAGCGGCCCTGCGAGGCTCTAGACGGCGAAGTCCTGGACGGGGAGCCCTCGGCGGACGGCGAGGCCCCGGACGGCCGCGGCCGCCGACCCGCCGCGCGGGTCCAGCCCTGCCGCGGCACGGGCGATCCCGTGGATCCTGGCGATCTCCGGCGAATCGATCCGTTCGCGGCGGCAGATGAACGCGATCGGCGGCAGCTCCATCCGCAACGGCGTCTTCAGGATGGTGAGCGGGCCGACGGCGGCTTCCCGTAAGGCGATCGTCCTCGGCAGCAGGCCGACGAAGCCGAAGCGCCGGACGTACGCGAGGATGGTTCCGTAGGACGCGTCGCATTCCACCGCGGGCCGGGGCGGCACGACGCTGGCGCGCTGCAGTGCCGACAGGAAGATGGTATGGGCGGTGGACCCCACGGCCGGCGTCACCCATTCGAACTGTCCGAGGTCCTTCGGGGAGACCCGGCGGCGTCCGGCGAGCGGATGATTGCTGCGTGCCACCGGCACCAGTTCTTCCCGGACCATTTCATCCAGCCAGAGATCCGTCGCCGCCGATTCGATCGGCTCCTCCAGCACGATGCGGCCGAGCGCGCAGTCGACGACGCCGGCGTGCACGTCCCGCAGCAGCGGTCGGGCAGTGGCCTCGCGCAGCTGAAGCACCAGCTCCGGCCACTCGTCCCGGCATCGGGCCAGCACCTCCGGCATCAGCGTGGCGAGGGCGAGGGGCAGGCCGCCGACCCGCAGCAGGGTAGCGGCGCCATGACGAAACAGCAGCTGCTCCTCGCGCGCCGCCTCGACGTCGCGGAGCAGGCGCGCGGCGCGGCGGCTGAGCGCCTGGCCGGCGGGTGTCGCGCGCAGGCCCAAGCGGCCGCGATCGAAGATGCGAGTGTCGAATGCCCGCTCGAGATCACCGAGGAGCTTGCTCGCCGCCGACTGCGTCAGGTGCATCCGTCGCGACGCCTCCTGGATGCTCGATGATTCCGACAAAGCGACCAGCATCCTCAGATGCTGCAGCCGCAGCCGGAGGAGGACGCCTTCAAGGCGTGCCGTCGGGTTGCCGCGGGCTTCCTTCATGTATTCCTGAATGGACTGGATCAACGCCAATATTAAGCTTGTTCGGATTGTTTCGCCTCCGTATAGTGGCCGCCCATGAAGCTGATCTTCGTCCTCTTCGATTCGCTGAACCGCGGGTCCCTGGAGTGCTACGGCGGGAAGGCCGTACCGACGCCGAACTTCCTGCGCCTCGCGCGCCGCGCGGTCACCTTCGACAACCACTACGTCGGCAGCCTTCCCTGCATGCCGGCGCGCCGTGACATGCACACCGGCCGCCTATCGTTCCTGCATCGCGCCTGGGGGCCGCTCGAGCCGTTCGACAATTCGTTCGCGGAGATCCTGCATCGCGAGGGGATCTACTCGCACCTGGTATCCGACCACTACCACTACTGGGAGGACGGCGGTGCGACGTATCACAACCGCTACGACACCTACGAGTTCGTCCGGGGACAGGAGCGGGACCCGTGGAAGGCGATGGTCCAGCCGCCCTGGGAGCGGTTTCGCGAGATGTATCACGCGCTGCAGTTCAGCGACAAGCGCCGGCACAAGTTCGCCCAGTACATCATCAACCGCCAGTACATCCGGGAGTACGCGGACTTCCCGTCGGTGCGCTGCTTCGACGCCGGTCTGTCGTTCCTGCAGGACAACCGCCAGGCCGACGGCTGGCTGCTCCACGTGGAGACGTTCGATCCGCACGAGCCGTTCCATGCGCCCGAAGAGTTCCGCAGGGCGTTTCCGACCGATTACCGCGGCCCGGTCCTCGACTGGCCGCCCTACGCTCGGGTCAACGAGGCGCCGGAGGAATGCGAAGAGTTGCGGGCCAACTACCGCGCCACGGTCGCGCTCTGCGACCATCAGCTCGGCCGGCTGCTCGATGCGATGGACGAGCAGGGCCTGTGGGACGACACCGCCCTGATCGTGACCACCGATCATGGGTTCCTGCTCGGCGAGCACGACTGGTGGGCCAAGCTGGTCATGCCGTGCTACAACGAGGTCGCGCACATCCCGCTGTTCTTCTACCACCCCGATTTCCGCAGCCAGGGGGGAACGCGGCGCACCTCGTTGACCCAGACGGTCGACATCGCGCCGACGCTGCTGGACGTGTTCGGCCAGCAGCCACCGCCGGAGAGCCAGGGCTTCTCCCTGATGCGGCTCCTGGCGCGTGACGAGCCCGTGCGGCCAGCGGCCCTGTACGGTGTGTTCGGCAGCGCGGTGAACATCACCGACGGCCGCTACACGTATTTCCGCTATCCCGAGGACCTGCTGCGTCACGACCTGTATCAGTACACGCTGATGCCGACGCACATGAAGGAATTCTTCAGCGTCGGCGAGCTGGCCGACGCCACGCTGGTGCCGCCGTTTCCGTTCAGCAAGGGGGTGCCGCTGCTGAAGGTCCCCGCGACGCCGAAGTCCCCGGTCTACTTCGGGCACGGGCCCGGCGGCCAGAAGGACACCAACACCGTGCTGTTCGATCTCGATGCGGACCCCAGGCAGCTGATGCCGGTCGCCGACCGCGGCGTCGAGGCGCGGCTGATGGCCGAGATGGCGCGTCTGATGGCCTCGGTGGATGCGCCGCCGGAGAGCTTCGAACGGCTCGGGCTGGCGGCACGCGTGCCTGCATGACAACCGGCGCCGGCAGAGCGGCGCGCAAGCAATACCAAGGACTGATTTGGACCGGCCAGCGGGCCGACGATCCCCACGAGGAGGAGTGATGAAGATGTCGATCCGGCCGTTGCGGCGCATGGGAACAATGCTGGCCGTGGTGCTGCCGCTGCTGCAGGCGCTGGCTGCCGCGCCGGCGGGCGCCGCGGATTTCCCGGACAAGCCGGTGAAGATCGTCGTTCCGTTCGCTGCGGGCGGGCTCACCGATGCGCTCGCGCGCCGCATGGCCGGGCATCTGAACGACGCCTGGCGTCAGCCGGTGATCGTGGAGAACCGCCCCGGCGCGAGCGGCAACATCGGCCACGAGATGGTCGCCCGCGCGCCGGGCGACGGCCACACGCTGCTGTTCACCTCGGGCTCGTTCACGATCAATCCGAGCCTGTTTCGCAACCTCGGCTATGACGTGGCCAAGGACTTCAAGCCGGTGACTCTGGTGGCGACGGTGCCGAGCCTGCTGCTGGTACCCGCGAGCTCGACGATCCGGAGCTTCCAGGATTTCCTAAGCTACGCGAAGAGCCACCCGGGCAAACTCAACTACGGCTCGGCCGGAAACGGCTCTCCGCAGCACCTCGCGATGGAGTTGCTGAAGGCGATGGCGGGGCTGCACGTCGTGCATCTTCCGTACAAGGGCGGAGCGCCCGCGCTCGCGGACCTGATCGGTGGTCAGACCGAAGTCATGTTCGCCGCGGTCCCGGAGGCCGTGCCGCACGTGAAGAGCGGCAGGCTGCGCGCGCTCGCGATCTCCTCGCCCGGACGATCGGCCGTCCTGCCCGACGTGCCGACCATCGCGGAGAGCGGGGTTGCCGGGTTCGAGGCGATCGGCTGGCAGGGACTGCTGGCGCCCGGAACCACGCCGGCGGCGCTCGTCGACCGGATCAGCGCCGATCTGGCCAAGGCCCTCGCATTGCCCGAGACCCGGTCGCAGATCGATGCAATGGGCATCGAGTTCAGTGGCGAAGGGCCTGCCGGGTTCCAGCGCTTCCTGGACCGTGAAGTGAAGAAATGGGCGGAGGTGGTCAATCGATCCGGCGCCCGGATCGATTGAAGTCGCAAGTCGTCGTTCTCCGGTTCGATTCGCTCCGGCACCCGCCGCGCAGAGCCGCGGTGGCCGATCGCCCAGGCTGGCACGGACCGCGGGTATGATCATGGCCGGCATCGAACAACGAGTGCGAACGGCATGAATCAGTCAAACCCGTCGCCGGCCCGCGGCAGCGATGGCAGCGCGCCGGCAGCGAGCGCGCAGCCACCGCTGCCCGACCGGCTCAGCGTCGACCCGCGCAGCCGTCATCATGTGGCCGCCGTCTTCGAGCACGACGTCGGCATCCGCTTCAACGGCAACGAACGCCGGGACGTCGAGGAGTACTGCATCAGCGAAGGCTGGATCAAGGTCGCCGCCGGCAAGACCCTCGATCGCAAGGGGCGGCCGCTGTTGATCACGCTGAAAGGGAAGGTCGAAGCGTTCTACCGCTGACGCCGGTGCCGCCGCGCAACGCTGGCGCCGCCGCAGCGGCTCACGCGAAGCGGAACGCGAACGGAAAGGCGAACGCGACGATCGCGACCCAGGCCGCGTAGATCGGCAGGAACCGGGCGGTGATCCCCTCCATCAGGCGCACTTCGGCACGCCCGCGGAACACCGCGACAGCGGCGAGCAGCAGCAGGCCGAGGTGCGCGAAGACCAGCAGATTGGCGCCGAGGACCGCCAGGCGGTTCGGCGTCAGGCCGAGCGTCGACAAACGGAACACGATCGCCGACAGCGCGATCGCGTCGACCGCCAGCGTGACGGCTACCAGCGCGATGCCGATCAGGTCGGGCAGGCCGCGGCGGCGCTCGGCCGGACGCTGCACCACCGCCAGCACGGTGATCGCGAGCACCAGCAGCAGCAGGCCGTTCAGCGCGATCAGGAAATCGCGATCGGAGTAGGGGCTGCGCTGCAGGAACGCCATCGTCGCGAGATACGCGACCACGGTCACCAGGAACAGCGGCGCGAACAGGTTGGCGAGCAGCGACGCGATCCAGGACCGGCGTTGCAGCACCGCGTCGTACAGGCAGGTCGCGACCAGCGGCGCGGCGACGACGCCGTAGACCACGACGAACGACCGGTAGAAATCCTCGACCCGGACCGAGATCAGATGGAACAGCGCGAAGGTCAGACCGGTCAGCACGATCCCGCCGAGCAGGATCACCGCGGCATAGACGATCAGCTCGCCCCAATAGCGCAGATAATCGATCCGGCGCTGCGGCGACCGCCATTGCGGCCCGGCGAACGCGAGACCGAGCATGCACCAGAGCACCAGCGGCACGTGGATCTGCGCGAGCAGCACCGTCGCGGACCGGTCGCCGGCCGGCAGTAGCGCGAGGTACGAGACGCTGGCGGCGCAGGCGACCGCGATCGCCGCCGCGAAGCCGGTCCGCTGTCGATGGATCGAGAGCCAGTACGCGGCCAGCGCCGAGAAGACGATCGGGAACGGGAAGCGCGACGAGTACCAGTCGAAATCGATGTCGAAGAAGGCCGGCAGCTTGACCAGCGTGCCGGCGAGCAGCGCGAGCACGATCGTGACGACGACCGGGCGCCGGCCGAAGTCCGGCCGGGCGAGACGGTCCGCGACGGACTCCGCGGCGCCGATCGCCGATGCTCCGACGGTTCCGGCTGTTGCCTCGGCGAGCAGGCGCTCATGCCAGACCGCGACGATCGGCGAATCGGCTGCGCGCGATCGCGCTGCCGGGAACACTGCCGCGAAGCCGCGCGGATCGGCGCGATAGAGCCGCTCCAGATCGGCCGGCGAGCCGATCGCCGCGAGCAGCTCGTCGGCGGTCACCGTCATCGCTCCGGCAGCCAGTTCAGCAGCGCGTCGAGCCCGCTGTGCTCGATCGCCCAGGTGGTCCGGTTGCGGACGACCCGCTTGGCCCGGAACGCGACCGAGACGCCGGCCAGCGCCATCATCTCGAGGTCGTTGGCACCGTCGCCGATCGCGATCGCCTGGCTCGGCGGGCAGCCGAGCGCGGCGCAGGTCTCGGCGAGCGCGCGCGCCTTGCCGGCGGCGTTGACGATCGGCCCCGTCAGTGCGCCGGTCAGCCGGCCGTCGCGAATCTCGAGGACGTTGGCGCGCGCCTGATCGATCGCAAGCCGCGTGCGCAGCCGCTCGGTGAAATGGGTGAAGCCGCCCGAGACCAGCAGCGTGCGCAGGC
>JBFWQR010000208.1:0-9753 GCA_050249335.1 Lautropia sp. | reverse complement strand
CCGCGACTATCCGACGCTGCTGGGCGTGCTGGCGTTCTCGGCCGCGCTGGTCATCGTCGCGAACCTGCTCACCGACCTGACCTATCGGCTGATCGATCCACGGTTGCGTGGTCGCTAGGAGGCTGTTCGCCGATGAGACCCATGCGATGTCACTGAACACTATCGACAACGACCGCGCGGCCGTCGGCCCGGCGGCCGCGGTGCCGCTCGCCGCCTCGCCATGGCGCGAGGCGTGGCGGGTATTCCGCCGCAACAAGGCGGCGATGGTCGGGCTCGTGATGCTGCTGCTGCTCGCGATCGTGCTGCTCGCCGGTCCGACGCTCTATCCGGTCGACCCGACCGCGATCGTCGCGCGGCCGTTCACCGAGCCGCTGACCGTCGCTGCGGTGCCGCTCGGCTCCGACTATCTCGGCCGCGACGTCCTCGCCGGGCTCGCGGTCGGCGGCCGCGCCACCGTCGCGGTCGGCATCGCGGCGGCGCTGATCACCGTGGTGATCGGGGTCGGCGTCGGTGCGCTGGCCGGCTTCTTCGGCGGCTGGGTCGACGACCTGCTGACGCGCTTCACCGAACTGTTCCAGGTGTTGCCGTCGCTGCTGTTCGCGATGGTGCTGGTATCGCTGTTCTCGCCGTCGCTGCTGGTCGTGACGATCGCGATCGGCGCGGTCAGCTGGACCGCGACCGCCCGGCTCGCGCGCGCCGAGTTCATGCGGCTGGCGCGGCTCGAATATGTTTCGGCGGCGCGGGCGCTCGGCGCCGGCAGCACCCGGCTGATGGTGCGCGAGATCCTGCCGAACGCGGCGCCGCCGCTGATCGTCTCGGCGACGCTGGTGGTCGGCATCGCGATCCTGTTCGAGGCCGGCCTCGCGTTCCTCGGCCTGACCGATCCGAACGTCACCAGCTGGGGGCTGATGATCGGCTCGAACCGCAAATACGTGCTCGAAGCCTGGTGGGCGGTCACCTTCCCGGGCCTGGCGATCTTCCTGACCGTGCTCGCGGTCAGCCTGGTCGGCGACGGGCTCAACGACGCGCTCAATCCGAAGCTGCAATTGCGATGACCGCCAGCGCAACCGCCCTCTCCGCCGCCGCCGACCCGCTGCTGGTCGTCGACGATCTCGGCGTCGAGTTCCAGACCCGGCGCGGCATCGCGCGGGTGCTCGATCAGGTCGGCTTTTCACTGGGCCGCGGCGAGACGCTGTGCCTGGTCGGCGAATCCGGCTGCGGCAAGAGCATGACCGCGCTGGCGATCATGCGGCTGATCCCGAATCCGCCCGGCCGGATCACCGACGGCACGGTCCGCTACGACGGCACCGACCTGCTGCGGCTCGACGACCCGGCGATGCGCGCGGTCCGCGGCAACCGGCTGGCGATGATCTTCCAGGAGCCGATGACGTCGCTGAACCCGGTGTTCACGGTCGGCGACCAGATCGCCGAGTCGGTCCGGCTGCATCGCGGCCTCGATCGTCGCGCCGCCCGCGAGCGGGCGATCGAGATGCTCGCGGCGGTCGGGATTCCGGCCGCGCGGCGCCGCGTCGACGACCATCCGCACCAGTTCTCCGGCGGCATGCGGCAGCGCGTGATGATCGCGATGGCGCTCGCCTGCGATCCCGACGTGCTGATCGCCGACGAGCCGACCACCGCGCTCGACGTCACGGTGCAAGCGCAGATCTTCGACCTGATCTCGGCGTTGCGCGAACGCACCGGCACCGCGGTGATCCTGATCACCCACGACATGGGCGCGGTCGCCGAGATGGCCGACCGGGTCGCGGTCATGTATGCCGGCCGGATCGTCGAGGACGGCTCGGTGCTGGACGTGCTGTCGACGCCGCTGCATCCGTATACCCAGGGCCTGATCGCGTGCGCGCCCGGCCGGCGCTCGTTCGAGCCGGGGCAGCCGCTCGCCGAGATCCCCGGCACCGTGCCGTCGCTGCTCGAACGCACCGCCGGCTGCACCTTCGCCGACCGCTGCGCGCAGGTGATGCCGCGCTGCCGGATCAGCCTGCCGCCGCCGGCGGTGCCAGCCCCTGGCCGTCAGGTGCTCTGCTGGCTGCACGCCGATGGAGCGGCATCATGAGCCCGAGCGCACGGCCGCCCGAAGCCGGGCTAGCGTCCCCCTCGGGGGTGCGACCGAACCCGCCAGCCACCGCCGAAGCGCCGCTGCTGCGGGTCGAAGGATTGCAGGTGCACTTTCCGGTCGCCAGCGGCGTGTTCCAGCGCCGCGCGGTGGTCCGCGCGGTCGACGGCGTCGACTTCGAGGTCCGCCGCGGCACGACCTTCGGCATCGTCGGCGAGAGCGGCTCCGGCAAGAGCACGACCGCGCTGGCCGTGATGCGGCTGGTCCGGCATACCGGCGGCCGGATCTTCCTCGGCGACGACGAGATCGGCGCGCTCGCCGGCGAACCGCTGCGGCGGGCGCGGCGCCGCTTCCAGATGGTGTTCCAGGACCCGTACGCATCGCTGAACCCGCGCAAGCGTGCCGGCGACGCGATCCGCGAGGCGCTCGATCTGATGGACGTCGGGCCGCCGGCCGGCCGCGCCGCGCATGCCGAAGCGCTGTTCCTGCAAACCGGCCTGCGCCCGGAGCAGTTGCAGCTGTTCCCGCACCAGTTCTCCGGCGGCCAGCGCCAGCGGATCGTGCTGGCGCGCGCGCTCGCGGCGAACCCGGACCTGGTCGTCTGCGACGAGCCGGTCTCGGCGCTCGATGTCGCGATCCAGGCGCAGATGCTGAACCTGATGCAGCGGCTGCAGCGCGATCTGCGGCTGACCTACCTGTTCATCTCGCACGACCTCGGCGTGGTCCGCCACCTGTGCGACGAGATCGCGGTGATGTATCTCGGCCGGATCGTCGAACAGGCGCCGCGCGAGCCGCTGTTCCGGCAGCCGCTGCATCCGTACACGGTCGCGCTATGGTCAGCGGCGCCGTCGTTCGACCCGGCGCTGCGCGGCCGCGGGCGGCGGATACGCCTGGTCGGCGATCCGCCGAGCCCGATCGACATCCCGCCAGGCTGCCGCTTCGCCGGCCGCTGTCCGTTCGCCGAGGATCGTTGCCGCGCCGAGGATCCGCCGCTGCGGACCGTCGCCTCCGGTCATCGGGTCGCCTGCCACCGGGTATCGGACGACGGCATGCCGTTGTACCCGATCGCGGCGCCGGTCACGGAGCCGGTCACCGCGCCGGGCTAGACGGCGGCGCGCTGAACCGCGCCTTCAACGCTTGACCAGTTCGACGCGCCGGTTGCGCGCACGCCCTTCGTCGGTCCCGTTGTCCGCGATCGGCGCAGACGCGCCGTGTCCGACCGAGGTCAGGCGCGCGGCGCCATTGGCGCCGAGGCCGCGCCGCAGCAGCTCGCTCCGCACCGCGGCGGCGCGACGCTCCGACAGCGTCTGGTTGTAGGCCGGGTTGCCGCGGTTGTCGGTATGGCCCTCGATCGACAGCGCCAGCGCCGGATCGCCCTTCAACAGCGCGAACACCTGGTCGAGCACCGGCTTGGCATCCGGGCGCAGGTCGGCGCGGTCGAACTCGAAATTGACGTAGATGATCGCGCGGCCGGTCTCGGCGATCGATTTCTTCAGCTCCGACGGGGTCAGCGGCTTGGTCCGCAACACCAGCGGGCCCTGCTCCAGCACGACCAGCACGTATTCGTCACCGTCGCCCGGGACCGAAACCTGCGCCCAGATCTGCCGCTCCGGCGTACGCAGCAGGAAGGTGGCTCCTTCGCGGCTCTGCTGCTCGCTGCGCGGCTTGGCGTCGATTGCGCCACCGGTGAAGCGGCCTTCGTAGAGCATCGTGCCGCCCTTCTCCTCGACCAGCTGACGATACGAATCGACGATCCGCTCGAGCGACTGCGAACCCGGCGGCTGGGCCTCGAAGTGCTGCATCGACAGCTTGCCCCCGACCTCGACCGTCTCGTCGGTACCGGCCTGGAACACGTAGCGCGCGAAATCCGCGGTGCGATGCCAGTTCGACGTCGCCTTCGGCGCCAGAACGAAACCTTCGAGCGGCGGCAGGAACGGGAAAGGCCCGGGATCCTGTTCCGACAGCGGCGCCGCCTGCAGCGAGGCCGGCGGCTCGGCGGCGATCGCCGGCGCGCCGGCCAGCGCGGCGCCGATCGCGAACCCGACCGCGAGCGCTGCGCTGGCCGCGCGTGCCGCCGCGAATCCGGCCCGAGGGCACCGCGATGCCGACCGGATCCCGAGTTGCTTCGTCATTGGCTGACCCTCCCGGCTGAACGATCCAGTGTATCAAGCGCGGCAGGCGCTGGCGACGGCCTGCCGCGCGCCTCCCCGGCCGCCTGGGCACCGCCGCGAACCGAGCAACGCGATATGCTCTACTAACAGCCTGCCAACCGCCGGCGGCCCGCGCTACCGCGGCCCTGGCCGAAACGGAGAAAGTCATGGCCGATCTGTTCGACAATCCGATGGGGCTGGCCGGGTTCGAGTTCGTCGAGTTCGCCTCGCCGGAGCCGGGCAAGCTCGAACCGATCTTCGAGCGGCTCGGCTTCACGCTGGTCGCCAAGCACCGTTCGAAGGACGTGCTGCTCTATCGCCAGGGCGACATCAACTTCATCGTCAACCGCGAGCCGAAGAGCCATGCCGCGTACTTCGCGGCCGAGCACGGTCCGTCGGCCTGTGGCCTGGCGTTCCGGGTCCGCGATTCGCACCTCGCGTACGAACGCGCGCTCGCGCTCGGTGCGCAGCCGGTCGAGATGCCGACCGGGCCGATGGAGCTGCGGCTGCCGGCGATCAAAGGCATCGGCGGTGCGCCGCTGTACCTGATCGACCGCTTCGAGGACGGCCGGTCGATCTACGACATCGACTTCGAATTCCTCGACGGCGTCGATCGCCACCCGCCGGGCCACGGCCTGAAGGTGATCGATCATCTGACCCACAATGTCTACCGCGGCCGGATGGCGTACTGGGCCGGCTTCTACCAGAAGCTGTTCAACTTCCGCGAGATCCGCTATTTCGACATCAAGGGCGAATACACCGGCCTGACATCGAAGGCGATGACCGCGCCGGACGGCAAGATCCGGATTCCGCTCAATGAGGAATCGTCCAAGGGCGCCGGGCAGATCGAAGAGTTCCTGATGCAGTTCAACGGCGAAGGCATCCAGCACGTCGCACTGCTCTGCGACGATCTGATCGCGACGATCGATTCGCTCGGCATGGCCGGCGTGCCGCTGCTCGCGGCACCGAACGACGTCTACTACGAGATGCTCGAGGAGCGGCTGCCCGGCCACGGCCAGCCGGTTGCCGAGCTGCAGACGCGCGGCATTCTGCTCGACGGCTCGACCGCCGGCGGCAAGCCCCGGCTGCTGCTGCAGATCTTCTCCGAGACGCTGCTCGGCCCGGTGTTCTTCGAATTCATCCAGCGCAAGGGCGACGACGGCTTCGGCGAAGGCAACTTCAAGGCGCTGTTCGAGTCGATCGAACGCGACCAGATCCGGCGCGGCGTGCTGGCCGCCCAGTAGCGGCGGGCGGCGTCGACACGGATGCGGCTGCGCAGCGAACCCCCGCCGTTCGCCCGGCATCCGGCGATCACCGCGCTCGATGCCGGCGCCGAACGCCGGGATCTCCGTCACGACGGCCGGCTGGTGCGCTGGCGGCGCTTCGGCGCCGGTGCACCGCTGGTGCTGCTGCACGGCGGGCACGGCAGCTGGCTGCACTGGCTGCGGAACATCGCGCCGTTGGCCGCCCGGCACACGCTCTGGGTGCCCGATCTGCCCGGCTTCGGCGATTCGGACAGCCTCGCCGGTCCGCCGCATGCGCCGGACCGGATGCAGCGGCTGGTCGCTGCGCTGATCGCGACGCTCGACCAACTGGTCGGCGCGACAACGCCGATCGGACTGGCCGGCTTTTCGTTCGGCGCTCTGGCCGCGGCCGAGCTTGCGGCGGCACGCGGCCGGGTGACGCAGCTGGCGCTGGTCGGCCCCGCCGGCCACGGCGGCACACGGCGTCAGGAGGCCAGCCTGGCCGATTGGCGCAGCAGCGACCTCGCTGCGATGAGGCGCGCGCTGCTCCACAACCTGGGCGCGTTCATGCTGCATGACCCGGCCGCGCGCGACGATCTGGCGCTGGCCGTGCACGCTGCCGCTTGCCATGCAACGCGTTTTCGCAGCAAGGCGATCGCGCAGGCCGGCGGCCTGCAGGCGACGCTCGACCGAGCCGCCGCGCCGGCGCTGCTGATCTGGGGTGAACACGATGTGACCGGAGTGCCGCGGATCCTCGGCCCGATGATGACGGCAGACCGGCCGCAGCGGCGATGGCACGAGATCGGCGGCGCCGGGCACTGGGCGCAGTTCGAGCGCGCCGACGCGGTCAATCGGCTGCTGCTCGACTGGTTCGACGCGCAATAGGCGCTGTCCACGGTGCCGGCGGGACCTGTTCACACTGCCGGCGGGCATCGTCCTTGCCGACCGGCGGCATCTCCTGACTGCGACCGCCCTGCCGGCCGACCCGTCATGCCTCGAGCGATCTGGAACGGCGTCATCTCGTTCGGTCTGTTGAACATCCCGGTTGCACTGCACGCCGGCGAACGGACCACCGATCTGCACTTCCGGATGCTCGACAGCCGCGATCACGCACGAATCCGCTTCGAAAGGGTCAATGCCGACACCGGCGAGGAAGTGCCGTGGCAGCAGATCGTCAAGGCATACGAATACCAGAAGGGCAACTACGTGGTACTCGACGACAAGGACTTCGAGCGCGCGGCGCCGGAATCGCACGAAGCGGTCGAGATCGAATCGTTCGTCGCGCGCGATGCGCTGAATCCGATGTACTTCGAGAAGCCGTACTACCTGGTACCCGGCAAACGCGCCGACAAAGGCTATGTGCTGCTGCGCGAGGTACTCCGGCGCAGCGACCGGATCGCGATCGCCCGGGTCGTGATCCGAACCCGTGAACACCTGAGCGCGGTGATGCCGCTCGCCGACGCGCTGGTGCTGCTGCTGTTGCGCTTCCCGCAGGAACTGGTGAAGCCGGATGTCTATTCGCTGCCCGGCCAGCGCCTCGCCGACTACCGGATCGCGGCGAAGGAGATCGCCGCTGCCGAGCAGCTGGTCGAGTCGATGACCGTCGAGTTCGACCCAGACCAGTACGTCGACGACTTCCGCAAGCGGCTGCACGCCGCGATCGATCGCCGGATCGCGGCCGATGAAACCGTGCAGCCGCCCGACGACGAGGACGAAGAACCGGCACGGCACGGCGGCAACGTCGTCGATTTCGTGGCGCTGCTGAGGAAGAGCCTCGCAGGCAAGGCCGGCGAGGCGCCCGGGACCAGACCGAAGCGCGGCGCCAGGGCGCACTCGTCGACGGCAGCGAGACGATCGGCCAAGACGGCCGTGGCGACCAAAGCGACCAAAGCGACCAAAGCGACCGAGGCGACCAAAGCGACCAAAGCGACCGAGGCGAGCAAAGCGAACAAGGCGACCAGGACGGCCCGGGCGACCGAGCCGAACGAGCGGTCGAGCGGCACCCGGACGTCATCGGCTGCCGCCCGCCAGGGCGGACCGCGCCGCCGGAGCACGGTCCGTCGCGCTGCCTGACGGTGCGACAGCAGGTGATGCACGCCGCCGATCCGCTGTTCGAATCGATCCAGGCGCTGCTCGCCGAACACCGGATCCGCTACGTCAGCGCCGACGAGCTGTCGATCGAGCGCCGACGCCGCGGCCGCGGTTTCGTCTATCGCGACGCGGGCGGCGTCACGGTCCGCGATCTCGAGGCGATCGCGCGGTTCCGGAGCCTGGCGGTCCCGCCGGCCTGGCGGCAGGTCCGGCTCGCGCCGGAGCCGGCGTGGCACCTGCAGGCACTCGGCCATGACGCCGCCGGCCGGATGCAGCGGCGCTATCACGAGTCATGGGACGCGATCCGCAATGCCGCCAAGCGGATCCGGCTCGTCCGTTTCGCGCAGGTGCTGCCGCGGATCCGCGCTGCGGTCGCGGCCGACCTGGCGCGGCCGTTCGGCGATCGCGACGGCCTGTGCGCGACCGCCGTCCGGCTGATCGACCTCGCACATCTGCGGCCCGGCAGCGAGACGGCGCTGCGCGAGATCGGCTCGCGCGGCGTCACGACGCTGGCACCGGCCAACGTCACCATCAGCGGGCCGACGGTGAAGCTGTCGTTCCGCGGCAAGTCGGGTCAATGGGTCGACTGCGAAGTCCGCGACGCGCTGCTGTCGCGCCGGATCGAGCAGCTGAAGGACCGCAACCGCCGACGGCTGTTCCGGTTGACTCGAGGCGATCGGGACTGCCTGCTGTCGTGTGCCGACCTGAACGGTTACCTGCAGCGCGTGGCCCGGCTGCCGGTGTCGGCGAAGGACTTCCGCACCTGGGACGCCAGCGCGACCGCGCTCTGGCACCTGCTGGCCGAACCGCTGCCGGCCAGCGCCCGCGGCCGCAACCGGATCCTCGCCGCGCTGGCGCGGACGGTCGCCGAACGGCTCGGCAATACGCCGAGCATCGCCCGCAACAGCTACATCCATCCGTCGGTCCCGGATGCCTGGCTGGCCGGCGCGTTCGAGGGCGGCACCGGCCCGGCACTGCGCCGGGCCGCTCGTGCGACCCGCTGGCTCGCGCGCGAGGAAGTGGCGCTGCGGCGATTCCTCGCAGCGACCGCTGCCGGCCTGCCGCTCAGCGGCGCTCGGACAGCGAAGGCGGCACGTCGTCGGGCCGTTGCTCGCGGGCGCGGAACAGCGCCGCGCGTCCGAGCAGGATCATCGCGGCCGGCACCGTGATCGCGAGCAGGATCGGCAGCAACCAGGCGTAGAGCGCCGGCGCCGCGTCGATCGTCGAGAAGTGGATGGTCGTCGCGGCAGCGGCGAGCCAGGTCCCGAGCGTCGCGGCGAGCGCCGGCGGATGCATCCGCTGAAAGAAATCGCGCAACCGCACCAGGCCGATCGCGGCGGTCAGCGACAACAGGCCGCTGCCGATCAGCAGCAGCGCGACGGCGGCGTCGGCCCAGCCGCCCGACAGCAGCCCGGCGGCGTTCATTGGACTACCCTCCGGTCGCGATGCGCGACCCACGCCCGGCCTGGCTGGGCCGGGCGGCTGCGGCGGCGCCGAGCGGTGCCCGGCGAAACCCCGCCTTCGCCCCCGAGGGAGGACGCGCGCCCTTCGGGCGGCCGTGCGGGCGCGCTCATTCGATCACCTCGCCGCGCAGCAGGAACTTGGCGAGCGCTGCGGTCCCGACGAAGCCGAACAGCGCAATCAGCAGCGCCGCCTCGAACGCCATCTCGCTGCGCCGGTGGATCCCGATCGCGACGATCACCAGCATGCCGTTCACGTAGATGAAGTCGAGCGCGAGGATCCGGTCCTGCGCCGACGGGCCGTAGAGCAGCCGCAGCGAAGCGAGTCCGATCGCGAGGATGTAGCAGCACAGCGCGACCGCGACCGCGAGACCGACCAACGGGTTGGTGCCGAACGCGAACAGCTGATCGAAGCCCAGATTCATCATGCCCCCCAGGCAGACGCGAGCCCGGCTTCGGGCCGTGCCCGGACGCCGACAGTCCCTGCCGACTGTCCGTGTCCGGCGAACGCCATCAGCCTCCGGCTGGTGGCAGGCCGTGCGCTCGGGCTCATTCGAAGATCTCCTGCAACAATCGTTCGTAGCGGGACTTGTAGTAGCTGATGAAAGCGGGCGCGTCCGGCAGATCGAAGACGTGCAGCAGCAGCCGCTCGCGGTCGATCGACAGCTCGAGCCAGACCGTGCCCGGCACCACCGGGTGATGATCGCGAGCGCCGCCAGCGCATTGGCGTCGCGGAC
>JBFWQR010000207.1:0-9759 GCA_050249335.1 Lautropia sp. | reverse complement strand
AAGGCACGGAGATGGTGATGCCGGGGGACAACGTGAAGATGACGGTGAAGCTGATCGCGCCGATCGCGATGGAGCAGGGGCTGCGGTTCGCGATCCGCGAGGGCGGCCGCACCGTCGGCGCCGGTGTGGTTGCGAAAATCCTGGCTTGAAACCAGCGGTCGGCAATTGATTCAAACTCGGGTGACGCTGTCGCCCCCGCTCTTTAGGAAAGCATCATGGCAAGCCAGAAGATCCGGATCCGCCTGAAGGCGTTCGACTACAAACTGATCGACCAGTCCGCCGCCGAGATCGTCGATACCGCCAAGCGCACCGGTGCGGTCGTGCACGGGCCGGTGCCGCTGCCGACCCGGATCGAACGGTTCGACGTGCTGCGCTCGCCGCACGTCAACAAGACCTCGCGCGACCAGCTCGAGATCCGGACCCATCTGCGGCTGATGGATATCGTCGATCCGACCGACAAGACCGTCGACGCGCTGATGAAGCTCGACCTGCCGGCCGGCGTCGACGTCGAGATCAAGCTGCAGTAGTCCCCCGGTTCGAAGCGACGCAGGGTCGGCACGACCGGCCCTGCGATCGCCGATTCCGGGGTTCCGTGCGATGAGACGGTTCCTGCGCGCTGCGCTGATTCTCGGCCTGTTGCAGGCGCTGGGTCCGTTCGCGATCGACATGTATCTGCCGGCGCTGCCGTCGATCGGGCGCAGCCTCCGTGCCGACGTCGACGCGGTGCAGGCGAGCCTGATGGCGTTCTTCGCCGCGCTCGCGATCGGACAGCTGTTCTACGGCCCGGTCTCGGACCGGCTCGGACGCAAACCGCCGCTCTATGCCGGTCTCGTGGTGTTCTGCCTGGCCAGCGTCGGCTGCGCGCTGGCACGCAACGTCGACACGTTGATCGCGTTCCGCTTCGTCCAGGGGCTCGGCGCCTGTGCCTGCTTCGCGATTCCGCGCGCGATCGTCCGCGATCTGCATACCGGCGTCGACGCCGCGCGGCTGATGTCGCTGTTGATGCTGGTGTTCAGCGTCGCGCCGATCCTGGCGCCGATCGCCGGCAGCCTGGTCGACGAAACGGCCGGCTGGCGCGCGATCTTCTGGTCGATCGCCGGACTGACCATGGTCGGCATCGTGATGGTCGCGGTGACTCTGCCCGAGACGCGGCCGCCGGCGGCGCGCGCGGCCGGCGGGCTCGGCGCGGCACTGTCCGGCTACCGGATCCTGCTGTCGGACCGTGCCTTCCTCGGGTTGATGGCGACCGGCGCCTGCGGCGCTGCCAGTTTCCACGCCTATCTCGCCGGCTCGTCGTTCGCGCTGATCAATCACTATCACCTGACGCCGCGGCAGTACAGCCTGGCGTTCGCGGTCAATGCGATGTCCTTCATCCTGGCGGCGCAATGGACGGCGCGGCTCGGCTTGCGGTTCGGCCTGCGCAGCGTCGTGCGCGGCGCGGCGCTCGCGTACGCCGTGACGATGCTGTCGCTGCTGCTGCTGTATCTCGCCGGCATCGATCGCGTCGAATTGTTGATCGCGTTCCTGCTGGTCGGCTACGGTTTCCTGGGGTTGGTGATCCCGGCCACGTCGGTGCTGGCGCTCGACGCGCACGGCGCCCGCGCCGGCACGGCCTCGGCACTGATCGGCACCGGTCAGTTCGTCTTCGGCGCCTGCGCGATCGCGATTTCCGGGCGCTTCACCGACGGGACCGCCCGGCCGATGGTCGCGACGATCGCTGCCTGCGCGGCGCTGGCCTGCGCACTCGCCTGGCTGTCGCTGCGCGACCGTACCGGCCGGCAACCGGTCGCGCCGGCAGCGAATCGGCCGGTCTGAGTCCGGCGCCGGGCCGCCCCAAGCCGGACTCACGTCCCCTCGGGGGACCGGGCGAAGCCCGAGGGGCAAATCTGTCCGGCGCCGGGCCGCCCCAAGCCGGACTCACGTCCCCTCGGGGGACCGGGCGAAGCCCGAGGGGGCAAATCTGTCCGGCGCCGGCACCGAACTGCGCGGCACGCCACAGCGGCCGTGGCGCCGCTGCCGAAAGCGATCGCCGCCGGGCCGAAGGGCGCTACGCTGTACGGGCCGTGGCGTCCGTTCATACTCATTACGACAACCTGCGCGTTCCGCGCAACGCGCCGGCGGCCGCGATTCGCGCGGCCTATAAGGCGCTGTCGCAGCGGTATCACCCGGATCGCAACGCCGGCGACCCCGAAGCGGAGCGGGTGATGGCGCTGGTCAATGCGTCGTACCAGGTGCTGAGCGATCCGCTGCAGCGCAGTGCCCACGATGCCTGGATCGTCGCCGTCGAGTTCGAGGCGGCCTGCCGGACCCGCGCCGCGGCAGCGCGGCCACCGACGCGGTCGCGGCGTGCCGCCGCGCTAGCCGCGCTGATCGGTCACGGCTTCGTGACCGCGGTGGCGTCGTGCCTGGCGGCGATCGCCACGCTCGCGGTGGCGGTCGGCGCGATCACCGCGATCGCACGCTACCTGGCGCCGGAAGCGGACCTGCCGAATCCGCCGAGCGCCGCTGGCATGCCGCCGCTGCGGGGCGATACCGCCGACCGGTCATAGGCCCGGTTCATTTCATGGGCGCCGCCGCGCCGGGCCGCCGCTATGCCGCGCAGGTGACGCGGTTGCGGCCATGCCGCTTCGAATCGTAGAGCGCGGTGTCGGCGCGCCGGGTCAGCTGTTCGGGCGCTTCGCCATCACGCAGCGTCGCGACACCGATCGACAGGGTGATTCCGGTGACCAGATCGTTGGTCGCGAAATCGACGTTGCGCGCCCGTTCGACGATTCGCCGGATGAAATTGCCGACCGTTACGCCGCCTTCGATCGGCGTCTCCGGCAGGATGATCGCGAATTCGTCGCCGCCGAAACGAGCCGCCAGGTCGCGCCCCTTGATCGAGCTGCGGATCGCCTGGCTGATGCACTGGATCACCTGGTCGCCGAAATGATGACCATGCCGGTCGTTGAGTTGCTTGAAGTGATCGATATCGATCATCAGCAGCGTCAACGGCGTGCCGCCGTTCGCCGCTTCGCCGGCGAGCGCGATCAGGGTCTTGTCGAGGCGGCGCCGGTTGGCCAGCCCGGTCAGCGGATCGACATGCGCCTCCTCGCGCACCGCCGCCAGCTCCTCGCCCATCCGCTGGACGGCCTGCTCGCTGTCCCGCAGCCGGCTCTGCACGCGTTCGAGCTCGACGCGCGACTGGCACGCCGCTTCCGCGAGCAGCGCGATCGATTGCTCGACGAACTGGCGGTTCTGGTGTTCGAGCACCGCCGGGTCGAACGCGGCCAGCGAGCGGGTCAGGTTGCCGGTTTCGTGGGCGACATCGCCGGCCGCCGCCGCGATGCCGTCGAGCAGCGACTGCATGTGCGCATGCGTGATCGACAGCACGCGCTCGCGCGATTCCGAGACCGCGTGCAGGTAGATCTCGTCGCTGACGGCGGCGGGGATGCGCTCGCCGCGTTCGACCGGGCCCTGCAGCCGGGCCGACAGCGCGGCATTGCGGCCGATCACGTACTCGTGCCAGACCGCGTAGGTCTGCGGCCGGTAGTCGCTGGCGTGCGCGGTCATCAGCTTCAGGACCTGGCGCAAGGTTTCGGCGCTGGTCACGGGACGCGCGTCGGTCATGAGCAGGGGCGGCGGCGCAGCCGGGGAGTCGGGGTCGTCGTCCGGATGGTAAGGGCACGGAAAGCGAGGCGACAATAGTGCATCGGCGCCGGTCCCGCGGCGTTGCGCCGGTGCCTCGCTGGCCCGTCGCGCGACGGCTCCAGCCCTGCCGATACCAACGGACGCCCGATCGAAGGAAAAGGACGCAGAGCATGGCCATCGAGGGGTCGCAAGTGGCGGAGGCCGCCGTGCATCACGGTGGCGGGGCCGACCTGACCGCTGTGGTCGTGCTGCTCGCGGCGGCGGTCGTGGCGGTACCGATCTTCCGCAAACTGGGGCTGGGCACCGTACTGGGCTTTCTGGCCGGCGGGCTGGTCATCGGCCCGTTCGGGCTCGGTTTCTTCCAGGATCCCCAGTCCATCATCCACGTCGCCGAGCTGGGCGTCGTGCTGTTCCTGTTCGTGATCGGGCTGGAGATGCAGCCCTCGCGCCTCTGGGCCATGCGGGGCGAAATCTTCGGGCTTGGCGCCATTCAGGTCGGCTGCGCCATTCTCGCGCTGACCGGTATCGGCGTGGTCATGGGCTATCCGGCGCCCGTCAGTTTCGTCGCCGGCACGGGCTTCGTGCTGACCTCGACAGCGATCGTGATGCAGATGCTCGACGAGCGCGGCGAGATGTCCACTTCCTTCGGCCGACGGGTCGTCGCGATCCTGCTGCTGGAGGATCTGGCCATCGTGCCGCTGCTGGCGCTGGTCGCTTTCATCGCGCCCGGCGCCGAGGCAGCGACACTGGCAGACCGGATGACCAGTATCGGCATCGGCCTTGCCGCCATCGCCGTGCTGATCGTGATCGGGCGCTATCTGCTGAACCCGATGTTCCGCTTCCTGGCCCGTTTCGGCGGCCGTGACGTGATGACGGCGGCGGCGCTGCTGGTCGTTCTGGGCGCGGCGATGCTGATGCAGGCGGGCGGGCTGTCGATGGCGATGGGGGCGTTTCTCGCCGGGGTGCTGCTGTCGGAATCGAGCTTTCGCCATCAGCTCGAGGCGGACGTCGAGCCGTTCCGCGGCCTCCTGCTGGGTCTGTTCTTTCTCGGCGTCGGCATGGCCCTGGACCTGGACATCGTTGCCGCGAACTGGACGCTGATCGTGATCTGGGTGCCCATCTACGTGGCCCTCAAGATGGCCGTCATCTATGCGGTCGCCCGTCTGCTGAGGTCATCGAATTCCGAGGCGCTGGAGCGCGCGGTGCTGATGGCGCAGGGCGGCGAATTCGCGTTCGTCCTCTATACCACCGCGGTATCGGTCGGCATCCTCACGGCCGAACAGAATGCGATCCTGACCGCGATCATCATCTGTTCGATGGTGCTGACGCCGCTGATGGTGATCCTGCACGATCGTTTCGCGCCCAGGGCGGCGGCATCGACGGAGGGGATCGAGGCTCCGGACAACCTGAACGCCAGCATCCTGCTGATCGGGTTCGACCGCGTCGGGCAGGTCGTCAGCCAGCCCCTGCTCGCGCGCGGCTACAGTCTGTCGATCATCGAGACCGACCCCGAGATGATCCGCGAAGCGAACAAGGTCGGCTTCAAGGTCTACTACGGCGACGGATCGCGGCTGGACATCCTGCACTCCGCCGGAGCGGCCGACGCCAGCCTGATCATCGCGGCACCCGACACCATCGAGGCGACCACCAAGATCGTGGAACTGGTGAAGCACGAGTTCCCGATGGTTCCGGTCCTCGCGCGGGCCCGCGATCGGCAGCATGCGCTCGAACTGATGCACAGGGGCGCCGATTTCCAGATGCGCGAGACTTTCGAGTCGGCCCTTTCGATCGCCCGCGAGGCGCTGGTTCGCCTGGGCGACCGGCCCGAGGATGCGGACGAACTGGTGGCCTCGCTCCGGGCACGCGACGTCCAGCGCCTCGCGATCGAGGCCGTCGAGGGCCTCCACGCGCGGCGTGCGGAAACGCTGCACGTGAACGCGCCCAGACCGGACGGGCACTGACGAGGGCAGCGGCGCACCGCGGAGCGCTCCAGGGCAGCGACGCACTGCAGAGCGGTCAGCCGCCGCCGAGGATCCGGTAGCCTTCGGCCCCGAGCCGGGCCAGCACGTCGGCCACGTGCTCCGGTCCGCGGGTCTGGATCACTACCTCGACATCGGCGTTCTGCAGCGGCATGTTCGAGAACGCCCGCTGGTGGTGGACTTCCTCGATGTTCGCCTGCAGCTCGCCGAGCAGCGCGGTCAGGTGAGCGAGCGCGCCGGGGATGTCGCGCAGCTCGATGTGGATGCGCGCCAGCCGGCCGCTGCGCACCAGGCCGCGATCGATCAGGCCGGCGAGCAGCCGCGGATCGATGTTGCCGCCCGAAAGCACCAGCCCGACCCGCTTGCCGGCAAAGCGCTCGCGTTCGGCGAGCAGCGCCGCGAGGCCGACGGCGCCGGCGCCTTCGACGACGGTCTTCTCGACCTCGAGCAGCATCAGGATCGCTTCCTCGATCCGCGCCTCCTCGACCAGCACCAGATCGTCGAGCATGGCCTGCAGCACCGGCATCGTCAGCCGACCGGGCTTGGCGACCGCGATGCCCTCGGCGATGGTGCCCGGTGCGCCTTCCCGGGATCGTCCGTGAAAGGCATTCCATGCGCCCGGGTAGCGGGCGGTCTGCACGCCGAACAGCTGCAGCTCAGGCTTCAGCGCCCGCGCCGCGACGGCGATGCCGGCCGACAGTCCGCCGCCGCCGACGCCGACCACCAGCGCATCCAGGTCCGGCGCGGTCGCGAGTATCTCGAGGCCGATCGTGCCCTGGCCGGCCATCACCGCCACGTCGTCGAACGGATGGACCATCGTCAGGCCGCGCTCGGCCGCCAGCGCCTCGGCATGATCGCGGGCTTCGTCGAAGCCGTCGCCATGCAGGATGATCTCGGCCCCGAAGCCGCGGGTACGGGCGACCTTCACCGCCGGGGTCAGCCGCGGCATCACGATCACGGCCCGGATGCCCAGCCGGCGCGCGTGATAGGCGACGCCCTGGGCATGGTTGCCGGCCGAAGCGGTGATCACCCCGCGGCCGCGCTCGGCGCCGGTCAGCGTCGCGATCCGGTTCAGCGCGCCGCGTTCCTTGAACGACGCGGTGAACTGCAGGTTCTCGAACTTCAGCCAGACCTCGGCGCCGGTGATGTCCGACAGCGTCCGCGACAGCAGGCAGGGCGTGTCGAGCACATGGCCCCGCAGCCGGTCGGCCGCGGCGCGGATGTCTTCGATCGTGAGTATGGACATGGCTTCCTCGTGCCCGGTATCCCCGGCGCCCGGTGCGAAACTGCCGGGCCGGCCGGGTCGGAGCCCGCGACTCGGGCCTGGCTGCAGCCGATTATGCCGATCGGGCCCGGATCGCGGAGCGGTGTTGCCCGATCGGCTGCCCGGCGCGCCGGCACCGCGCCGCCTGCCGGGGCTGCACGGAGGCCCGCCGCGGCGGCTTGCGAAGACTATCCGCGCGTCGTATAATCAAAAGCTTTCCGCGTTCAACTTCCTTTAGATCTGGCTGCGTGCGTGTCGTTAGCGCGGTGTCGTTAGTACCAACGATACCGGCAAGGCGCGATGCGGTTCTGAAGCCGGATCTCGAAGTCGAGCGCCCAGGCCCGCGTGCCAATCGCAGCGGCGGGTGTCAATAAACTGGGGGTCTCCCGAATGGGGTCTCAAACTGACGCCGCCGGTGGCGGCGCGCCCGATCTTTCCGGCCTGGGGCTCCTCGGCCGCAAGATCGGCATGATGCGGATCTTCTCCGACGACGGCGAGACGATCCCGGTCACGGTCATCGACGTCTCGGGCAACCGGGTGTCGCAGGTCAAGACGGTCGAGAACGACGGCTACTCGGCAGTGCAGCTGGTGCACGGCGAGCGGCGAGCGTCGCGCGTCGTCAAGTCGCAGGCCGGCCATTTCGCCAAGGCCGGCGTCCAGGCCGGCAGCGCGATCGGCGAATTCCGGGTGACGGCTGCACGCGCCGGCGAGCTCGCGCCCGGCGCGACGGTCGCCGCCAGCCTGTTCGCCGTCGGCCAGTACATCGACGTGCAGGGCACCTCGCAGGGCAAGGGCTTCACCGGCACGATCAAGCGCCACAACTTCAGCTCGAACCGCGCGTCGCACGGCAACTCGCGGTCGCACAACGTGCCGGGCTCGATCGGCATGGCGCAGGACCCGGGCCGCGTCTTTCCCGGCAAGAAGATGTCGGGCCAGTACGGCAATGTCACGCGGACCGTGCAGAACCTGGTGGTCGAGCGGATCGATGCCGAGCGCGGCCTGCTGCTGGTCCGTGGCGCGGTGCCGGGTGCCACCGGCGGCGAAGTCGTCGTGACCGCGTCGGTCAAGAAGCGGCTGAACCCGATCAGGCCGGCGCCGGCCGCGAAGGCCGAAGGCAAGGACGCCAAGGCTGCCGCGAAGCCTGGCACCAGGCCGGCCGCGAAGCCCGCCAAGAAGTGACGGAGACCGATCGCGATGGAACTCAAGGTATTGAACGATCAGGGTCAGTCCTCCGGCACGGTGAGCGCGGTCGACACGGTGTTCGGTCGTGACTTCAACGAACCGCTGATCCACCAGATCGTGGTGGCCTACCAGGCCAACGCGCGCAGCGCCAACCGGGCGCAGAAGGACCGCAGCGAGGTTCGCCACTCGACCAAGAAGCCGTGGCGGCAGAAGGGCACCGGTCGGGCGCGTGCCGGCATGACCTCGAGCCCGCTGTGGCGCGGCGGCGGCCGGATCTTCCCGAACAAGCCGGACGAGAACTTCTCGCAGAAGGTCAACCGGAAGATGTACCGCGCCGGGATGTGCTCGATCCTGTCGCAGCTGGCCCGTGAGGACCGGCTCGCGATCGTCGAGTCGCTGGCGCTGGATGCACCGAAGACCAAGCTGCTGGCGACCCGTCTGTCGGGCATGGGCCTCTCGTCGACGCTGATCCTGACCGATTCGCCGGACGAGAATCTCTATCTGGCCGCGCGCAACCTGCCGCACGTGCTGGTGCTCGAGGCGAAGCACGCCGATCCGCTGTCGCTGGTGCACTACGACAAGGTGCTGATCACCAAGGCGGCGCTCGAGCAGGTGCAGGAGATGCTGAAGTGAAAGCCAACCGAGTGATGCAGGTCGTCGTGGCGCCGGTGGTGTCCGAGAAGAGCACGATGATCGGTGAGAAGAGCAACCAGTACGCGTTCCGCGTGCTGCAGGACGCCACCAAGGCCGAGGTCAAGGCGGCGATCGAGCAGTTGTTCAAGGTCACGGTCGCGTCGGTCAACATGATCAACATCAGCGGCAAGAAGAAGCGCACCGCCAAGGGCACCGGCCGGCGCAACAACGTCCGCAAGGCCTACGTGAGCCTCGCCGCCGGTCAAGAGATCAATTTCGCGGAGACCAAGTAAATGGCGGTCGTGAAACTGAAACCGACCTCGCCGGGGCGCCGCGCGATGGTCAAGGTGGTCAATCGCGCGCTGCACAAGGGTGCGCCGGTCGCGTCGCTGACCGAGCCGCAGAAGCGCGGCTCGGGCCGCAACAACCTCGGCCACATCACCACGCGGCATCGCGGCGGCGGTCACAAGCGGCACTACCGGATCGTCGATTTCCGGCGCAACAAGGACGGCATCGCGGCCAAGGTCGAGCGGCTGGAATACGACCCGAACCGCAGCGCGCATCTGGCCTTGCTGCTGTACGCCGACGGTGAGCGCCGCTACATCCTGGCGCCGCGCGGCGTCGCCGCCGGCGTCGAGCTGATGTCGGGCTCGGAAGCGCCGATCCGCTCGGGCAACACGCTGCCGATCCGCAATATCCCGGTCGGTTCGACGATCCACTGCATCGAGATGCAGCCGGGCAAGGGCGGCCAGATCGCGCGCTCGGCCGGCGGTTCGGCACAGCTGCTGGCGCGTGAAGGTTCGTACGCCCAGGTGCGGCTGCGCTCGGGCGAGATCCGCAAGGTGCACATCGAGTGCCGCGCCACGCTCGGCGAGGTCGGCAACGAGGAGCACAACCTGCGGCAGATCGGCAAGGCCGGCGCGACCCGCTGGCGCGGCATCCGGCCGACCGTGCGCGGCGTCGCGATGAACCCGATCGACCACCCGCACGGCGGCGGCGAGGGCAAGACCGGCGAAGGCCGGGTGCCGGTCAACCCGTGGGGCAAGCCGACCAAGGGCTATCGCACGCGTC
>JBFWQR010000206.1:0-9892 GCA_050249335.1 Lautropia sp. | reverse complement strand
GCCGCCGCGACGTCGGCCGCCGGCAGCACACCCGCCAGGTACAGGTAGCCGTCCTCAGCGAGCCGCGCCCGCAGCGCGGCCGGATCGGCGAGCAGCGGCGCGCTGTCGACCAGCTCACCGACCAGCTCCGGCGGAATCGCCTGCCCCTTGACCTTGCATCCGTCCATCCGTCTTCTCCGTAGCACTGGCTGCTGACCACCGGCTGATCACTGGCTGCTGACCGTCGGCCGCGTCGCCGGCCGCGTCGCCGGCCAGTGCCGACCGCGCGTCACGACCGCGTGTCACGGCCGAGCGCGTCAACGCCCGCCGGTCACCTCGATCGTCGTACCGTGGACATACGACGCGCCGTCGCCGAGCAGCCAGATCGCGGCACGGCCGATCTCCTCGGCCTGTCCGACGCGGCCGAGCGGAATCGTCGGCGCCACCTGCTTGATCAGCTCGGCGCCGCCGATCGGTTCGAGGATATCGGTCGCGATCACGCCGGGCCGCAGGCCGACGACACGGATCCCCTCCTTGCCGACCTCCTTCGCCAGCCCGAGCGTAAAGCTCTCGACCGCGCCCTTGCTGGCCGCATAGACCGCCATGCCGGGCATGCCGCCGAGCTTGGCCGCGGCCGACGAGATATTGACGATCACGCCACCGCTGCCGCCGTGGCGCGGCGACATCCGCCGGACCGCCGCTGCGGCGCAGTACACCGTCGAACAGGCGTTGACGCGGAACAGCGCGTCGATCGTCTCGGCGGTATGCGTCTCGACCGGGCGGATCTCGCCGCCGATGCCGGCGTTGTTGATCAGCGCCGTGACCCGCCCGAAGTGCCGGTCGGTCTCGGCGAACAGGCGCTCGACCTCGTCGGGCCGTGAGACGTCGGCGGCGACCGCGATCGCGCTGCCGCCGGCGGCCTCGATCGCCGCGACCACCGCGAACGCGGCATCGCGACTGCGGGCGTAGTTGACGACGACCCGGTAGCCGGCCTGCGCGCCGAGCCTCGCGCAGGCCGCGCCGATACCCCTGCCGGCACCGGTCACGATCAGCACGCCGGCGTCCTTTCCTGCAGTGTCCTGTCTTGCAGCGCCCTTTCCTGCAGCGCCCGCTGCGGTAGCGCCCCGTCCCGTAGTCACCGGAAGACCCTCCTCACGCCCGCCACGCCTCGGGATTGACGATGAACGGCGGCTTGCGACCCTGCGCGACGTCGACCGTGCCCTTGAACGCGCTCTGCGCGAGCCGCTGCATGCACTCGTCGGTGAAGCAGATGCCGTGCGGCGTGACGATCACGTTGTCGAGCGCGAACAGCGGATTGTCGCCGGCGGCCGGCTCGACCTCGAAGACGTCGAGGCCGGCGCCGGCGATGCGGCCGGCGGCGAGCGCCTCGTAGAGCGCGCGTTCGTCGACGATCGGCCCGCGCGCGGTATTGATCAGGTAGGCGGTCGGTTTCATCAGCGCGAGCAGCCGCGCCGAGACCAGCCCGCGGGTGCGCTCCGACAACGGGCAGTTGACGCAGAGGAAGTCGGCCTCGCGGAACAGCGTCTCGATGTCGACCAGCCGGATGCCGAGCTCGGCAGCGACCTTCGGATCGGCGGCCGGATCGTGCGCGATGTGCTTCATCTCCAGCGGCCGGGCCAGCCGGAACAGCTCGGCGCCGATGTTGCCGATGCCGATCGAACCGAGCATGCGACCGGTGAGGCCGGTGCCGATGTGATCGAGCTTCTCGTTCCAGCGGCCGGCGCGGGTCAGCCGGTCCTTGATCAGCACTTTCTGGGCGCACATCAGCACGAAGGTCAGCGCCGAGGTGGCGACCGGGCGGCGGACGCCGTCGGGCGCGATCGTCAGCGCGACTCCGGCGTCGGACAGGGCCGGCACGTCGATCGAGTCGTAGCCGACGCCGAAGCGGGCGATCAGCCTGAGCCGCCGGTCCGCGCGCGAGACGCTCTCGCGCGTCACCGTCGTGATCATCGCGCAGATCGCATCGTAGCGGGCCGCCTGCTCCGGCGTCACCACCGTATGCGGGCTTTCGAGGTATTCCCACTCGATCGCCGGATCGTCGAGCAGCTTCAGCACGTCGCGGCCGTAGATCGGCTCGCCGTCGGATTGCAGCACGTCGGGGGTGATCCCGACCCGGAACTTCTTCAACACGGGCTCCTGTCGCGTCCTTGCTATCGCCTGTCGCGTCCTTGCTATTGCATCAACCGCGGCAGCCACAGCACCAGGCCCGGCACGTAGGCGACCAGCAGGATCACCGCGAGCCACGCCAGGACGAACGGCGTCAGCATCGCGAACGACTGGTTGTAGGTGATCCCGGCGATCCGGCACGCGACCATCGCGAGCACGCCGACCGGCGGTGTCACCGAGCCGAGCACCAGCAGCATGATCGTGACGATGCCGAAATGCACCGGGTCGTAGCCGAGGTGCGCGATCATCGGCTGCATGATCGGCACGATGATGATCAGCGCCGGCACCGGCTCGAGGAAGGTGCCGAGCAGGAAGAAGAACACGATCAGCACCAGCATCGCCAGGGACGGATGGTCGGTGATCTGCAACATCAGCTGCAGCGCCTGCTGGCCGACGCCGGCCCGGCTCAGCACCCAGCTGAACAGCGCCGCGCCGGCCAGCGTGATCAGCGCGCTGGCGGTGGTCGCGGCGGCGCCGGCGAAATTGGCATAGAGGGAGCGCCACCCATGCCGGCGCAGCACCAGCCCGAACAGCAGCGCGTAGGCCGCCGCGATCGCGCCGGCCTCGGTCGGCGTGAACACGCCCGACAGGATGCCGCCGATGATGATCACCGGCATGAAGATCGCGGGCACCGCTCGGCGTGCAGCCCGGCCGCGTTCGCTCCAGCCGACCCGCGCCGACGGCCGTGCACCGGCACGCGGTGCGAGCCACCAGGCCAGCGCCATCATCGAGAGACCGGCGAGGATGCCCGGCAGCACGCCGCCGAGGAACAGCGCGCCGATCGAAACGCCGGTGACCGACCCGTAGATCACCGCGATGACCGACGGTGGAATGATCGGCGCCATCATCGCGGCGCAGGCGGTCACCGCGACCGCGAAGCCGGGGTTGTAGCCCTCTCTTTTCATCGCCGGGATCATCATCGACCCGATCGCCGCCAGGTCGGCCAGCGCCGAGCCGGAGATCGCGCCCATGAACATGTTGGTCGCGATGTTGGCCTGCGCCAGGCCGCCGCGGAAATGCCCGATCAGTGCCCGCGACATGTTGACCAGCCGCTCGGTGATGCCGGCGACGCTCATCAGCTCACCGGCGAGCACGAACAGCGGCACCGCGAGCAGCGAGAAATTGTCGAGCGAGTCGTAGAACTGCTGCGCCAGGATCAGCACCGGCAGCTGGCCGTCGATCAGGATCACCAGCACCGCCGCCAGCCCCATGCAGTAGCCGATCGGCATGCCGATCACCATGAACACGGTGAACAAGATCAGCATCAGACCGATCGACATCGGCAACTCCGGAGAACGCGGGCTTCGCGGACTAGGACCTGTTCACATCACGGACGCCGCCGGCTTCAGCCGAGCAGGTCGAGTTGATGCTCCGGCTCGGCCGGCCGCTTCCAGGTCAGGATCATCAGCAGCGCCTCGAGCCCGGCGCCGGCCGCGATCGCCATGTAGACCGTCCACTTCGGCACTTCGAGCATCGGCGCCTGCTGGAACCAGGTGCGGTCCATCAGCTCGATCGCGGCCCACAGCAGGATCAGGCTGAACGCGATCGTCAGCGCATTGGCGAGCGCGACGACGACGCGCCGGCCCGCCGGCGGCAGCACGGTTTCGAGCAGCTCGATCCGGATGTGGCCGCGCGACGCGGCCACCAGTGCCGAACTGAGCATCACGCCCCAGACCATCAGGCCGCGGATCAGCTCCTCGGCCCAATAGATCGATTCGTTGAGCACGTAGCGGAAGAACACCTGCACCAGCACCAGCACGAAGTAGCTGGCGAGCAGCGCGACCGAGATGCCGGTCAGCGCCCGCCGCAGCCGGCCGGTGAATGACCGGTCCGGCGGCTTCGGCTGTGTGAGGCCGGTCAGCTCGTCGAGCGACAGCGCATGGTCGGGCACGTCCGTGACCGCGGACACTCCCCGGGTGGGATCGGACGCGCCGGCCATCGCCGCGTCAGGCCTTGCCGGCGGCCTGCACGGCCTCGACCAGCTGCTTGCCCTTCGGGCCGGCCTTGGCGACGAAATTGTTCAGCACCGGCCCCATCTTGCTGCGGAAGCTGTCGATGTCGGGCGACGGATTGGCCTTGATCTTGCTGGCGAGCAGATCCCAGGCGGCCTGCTGCTCCTTGATGTTCTCGGCGAACATCTCGACCTCGACCGCGCGCTTGGATTCGTCGCGGATCACCTTCTGCACGTTGGGCGGCAGCGCCGCCATCTTCTTAGCGCTCGCCATCAGCGAAACTTCGGTGAAGATGTGGTGGGTTCGGGTGACGAAGCCGGCGACTTCGTAGATCTTGGCCGATGCGATGTAGTCGGCCGGCACTTCGATCGCGTCGATGACGCCGGTCTGCAGCGCGGTGTACATCTCGCCGGCGGGGATCGGCGTCGGGTTGGTACCCATCGCCTTGGCCATCTCGACCCAGGTCGGGATCTCCGGCACGCGCAGCTTGATGCCGCGGACATCGTCGGCCTTCTGGATCGGCTTCTTCGACAGGAACACCCGGAAGCCCGATGCGCCGAGCGACAGGATATCGACGTTCAGCAGCTTCAGCGCTTCGGCACGAACCTGCTCGCCGGTCGGGCCGTACATCACGCGCTTGACATGATCGAAATCATTGAACAGGAACGGCAGCGAGATGAAGCCGAAGAACGGCTGCCAGTTCGCCAGCGTGCCGAGGTCGCTCCAGCACATGTCGAGCGTGCCGAGCTGAATCGCTTCGGCCGAAGTCCGCAGGTTGAACAGCTGCGACGCCGGCTTGATGTCGATCGTGACCTGGCCGTTGGTGCCGGCCTTGACCCGCTGCGCGAGGTTCTCGACCATCTTGTGGCCGAGGTGCGAAGTCGGCAGGTGGTGCGACAGCACCAGCGTGATCGGCGCTCCCTGGGCACTGGTGGTGGCCGGCAGGGCCAGCGCCGCCGCGGCGCCGGTCCCGTAGCCGAGCACGGCACGGCGCGACAGGCGGGGCGCAGGGAATCCGGTCGTCAGCGATTCGGTCATCTTCGTCTCCTCGTTGGCCGGGGTACCGGCTCGTTCTGGCCTAGCGGGAACGGCCCGTCGCGCGGCAGCGACCGTGCGTCCGAACCGCGTGCGGCCCGATGGTAACCCATTGCCGCCGATCCATGTTGGCGCTAACATCGAGGGACCGAGGCGGGGTTCGCCGGGAGACGATTCCGATGATCAGCGACAGCGTGGTCGCGCAATACCAGCGCGACGGTTACATCGTGGTGCCGGGCGTGCTGTCCGAAGCCGAGGTCGCGGAGCTGCGGCAGATCACCGAGCAGTTCGTCGAGCGGTCACGCGAAGCGTCGACGCATACCGACATCTACGACCTCGAGCCCGGCCACAGCGCGAGCCAGCCGCGGGTGCGCCGGATCAAGACACCGGACCGGTTCCATCCCGGGTATGCACGGATGGTCCGGCATCCGAAGATCGTCGCGGTGCTGCAGAAGCTCTGGGGCCCGAACATCCGCTTCGACCTGTCGAAGCTGAACCTGAAGGCGGCGGGCTTCGGCTCGCCGGTCGAATGGCATCAGGACTGGGCGTTCTATCCGCATACCAATGACGACCTGGCGGCGGTCGGCATCATGATCGATGCGTTCACGCCGGACAACGGCGCGATGCTGGTGCTGCCGGGCAGCCACCGCGGCCCGATCTACGACCATCATGCCAACGGCCACTTCGTCGGCGGCATCGACCCGTCGCAGGTGGACATCGATTTCTCGAAGGCAGTCATGTGCACCGGCCCGGCCGGCTCGATCACGGTCCACCACGCCCGGCTGATCCACGGGTCGTCGGCCAACGTGTCGGGCAAGCCGCGGCGCTTCCTGCTGCATCAATACCGCGCCGCCGACGCCTGGCCGTTGATCGCGCCGCCAACCGACTGGGAGGAGTGGCAGTCGCTGCTGGTCGCCGGCGAAGGGACCAACGAGCCGCGGCTGACCGCGGTGCCGGTCCGCCTGCCGATGCCGGCCGCGCCGCACCAGGGTTCGATCTACGAGAACCAGCGCGATCTCGGCACCCGCTACTTCAAGGATGCCGAGCCGGTCGACGTAGCGGCGTCCGTAGGGTGACCAAGCCTTAGGAGGCTGTCACGTCGGGCGCCGGCCGCGATTGAACCAGCCCGCCCCGACCCGACTCGCCACGGCGGTCGACGACGCCGCGGATCACATCCTGGGCGATCCCGCCGCCGAGCTGACACTGGTCGAATACGGCAGCTTCGCCTGCCCGTACTGCCACGCCGCCCACGAGGTCGTCGCCAACCTGCGTGACCGCTTCGGCCCGCGGCTGCGCTACGTCTTCCGCCACCGGCCGATCACCGGCAGCCCGGAGGCGCTGGAGGCCGCGGTGTTGGTCGAGTACGCAGCACTGTCCGGGCAGGACTACTGGGCGCTGCACGACCGGTTGATGAAGCGGGGGCCGGCGTTGCAGGCCGCCGAGCTGCCGGCGCTGGCGCAGTCGCTCGGGTTCGCGCCGCGCAGCATCGATGTCGACGGTCACGGTCACGATCCGCACAGCGACTTCGGCTCCGACAGCGGCTGGCAGCGCGCCGAGGCACGGGTCCAGCGCGATCGCGACAGCGCCCGGGCCAGCGGCGCGCAGATGTCGCCGACCTTCTTCATCAATGACCGGCGCTACGAGGGCGCCTGGGACGAATCGACGCTCGCCGAGGCGATGCTGGGCTCGCCGGGCCATCGGGTGCAGTCGGCGGCGCTCGATTTCGCGCGCTGGGCGCCGTCGACCGGGCTGCTGCTCGCGCTGATGTCGCTGCTCGCGGTGGCGTTCGCCAATTCGCCGGCCGGTGCGGCGTTCGAAGCCTTCTGGCAGCAGCCGGCCGGCCTGAGCGCCGGCACCAGCCGCTTCGAGCTGCCGCTGCGCGACTGGATCAACGACGGGCTGCTGAGCTTCTTCTTCCTGGTCGTCGGACTGGAGATCAAGCGCGAGCTCACCGTCGGCCGGCTCGCCGGCCAGCGCGCGGCAGCGCTGCCGATCTTCGCGTCGCTGGGCGGAATGATCATGCCGGCGCTGATCTATCTGACGCTGATTCCGGCCGGGCCGCTCGCCGCCGGCTGGGCCGTGCCGACCACCACCGACACCGCGTTCGCGATCGCGCTGATCGCCGTGCTCGGCGACCGGGTGCCGGTGGCGCTGCGGGTGTTCCTGACCGCGGTCGTCGTCGTCGACGATCTGGTCGCGATCGTCGTGGTGGCATTGTTCTACTCGGGGCACTTGCAGCTCGGCTGGCTCGCCATCGCCGCCGCGATCGGTGCCGCGCTGGCGCTGCTGAACCGCGGCGGCGTCTACCGCGCCCTGCCCTATGGCGTCGGCGGCGTGTTGCTGTGGATCGCGCTGCATGCGTCGGGGCTGCATGCGACGCTCGCCGGCGTGATCGTCGCGCTGGTGACGCCGACCCGGCCGCCGGCCAACCTGCGCGCGCTGATGGCCCAGGCCGAATCGGTGCTGTCGGCGGAGATGCGCTCGGCCCGCAGCGGGGTGCTGCGCCACGGTCCGTCGGAACCGGCACTGCGCGCGCTCGACGCGATCCACGACCGGATCGAATCGCCGGCCGACAAGCTGCTGCGCTCGGTCGAGCCGTGGTCCAGCTATGCGATCCTGCCGCTGTTCGCGCTCGCCAACGCCGGCGTGCCGATCGCCGCGTCGGTGATCGGCACGCATCACGGCCTGGTCGCCGCGATCGTCGCCGGGCTGGTCGGCGGCAAGCTGATCGGCATCGCCGGCGGCGCCGCGCTGGCGGTCGCCGCCGGCATCGCCAGCAAGCCGGACGAGTACGGCTGGCGTCAGCTGATCGGCGCCGCGGTGCTGGCCGGCATCGGCTTCACGATGTCGCTGTACATCTCGGCCAAGGCGTTCCCGGAGCCCGACGATTTCGCCGCCGCCAAGATCGCCGTCTTCATGGCGTCGCTGCTGGCCGCGCTGCTCGGCGCAGCGCTGCTCTGGCGCCGCGACCCGGCGGCCAGCGCTCCCGCGGCCAGCTCCTCCGCAGCCAGTCCTTCCGCGGCCGACCCTTCCGCGGCCTGACCGCCCGTCGCCGGCAGGCGCAGCCGGCGACATCGATCCGCCGCTTCGTCGCACCGCGCTGTCGTGCCGCGACGGGGCCGCGCACGATGCTGCCGTTGGCCCACGGCAGACCTGCCGACCCCGTCGTCGCATCCACGAACCGCATCCCAAGGAGAAATGCCTTGTACCTCGTCGTCGAAATCATCAAGCACACGCCGGTCTGGGTATTCGGTCTGCTGGCGGCCCTGATCGCCTACGGCGTGCTGCAATCCCGGTCCCGCGAACGGTCGCTGCTCGGCGCGGTGTCGTTCGGCGCCGCGCTGGTCGGCTGGTCGGCCTACAGCTCGGCCGCGCTGTTTCCGGGCGCACCGCTGGTCGCCGTCGCGGCCTGGCTCGCCGGTGCCGTCGCGATCCAGCCGCTCGGCCGCCGGCTGACGTCGGAATCGGTCGACGACTATGATCCGGTGCGCCGCCGGCTGACCGTCGCGGGCAGCTGGCTGCCGCTGGCGCTGATGATGGCGCTGTTCGCGCTGCGCTACGTCGCCAACGTGATGCTGGCGCTGCAACCGGGGCTGGCGGCGTCGACCGGCTTCGCCGCGGCGATGGGCCTGGCCTGGGGCCTGCTCGGCGGCATCTTCGTCGCTCGGCTGCTCGACATCGTCCGCTTCCTGCGCCGCTTCCACGCCACCCGGGCGGCGCTGGCCTGAGCGCCGCCGCCGGCACCCGCGCCCGGGCCATCGCGGTTGCCGCGCCGCTGCCGCTTCGCCGCCGGTCGGGCCGCGGGTCGCGGCCGCTATCATCGTGCCGCGACCGCGGGCCGCCGCCGCGCCGCGAAGGAGGCCGTCGATGCAACCCGATCTCGTCTGCCTTGGCGAGCCGATGCTGGAGTTCAACTGTCAGGCCGACGGCCGCTACCTCCCCGGCCATGGCGGCGATACCTCGAACTGCGCGATCGCCGCCGCGCGCCAGGGCGCTTCGGTCGGCTATCTGACGCGGCTCGGCCAGGACGCCTTCGGCGACAGCTTCATCCGTCTCTGGCGGGACGAGCGCGTCGATGCCAGCCGCGTCGAGCGCGACGCCGAGGCCCCGACCGCGATCTACTTCGTCGACCACGACGCCGGCGGCCACCGCTTCAGTTACCGGCGGGCCGGGTCGGCGGCAAGCCGGATGTCGCCGCAGTGGCTGCCGCAGGACTACGTCGCCGGCGCCCGCGTGCTGCACGTCTCGGGCATCAGCCAGGCGATCAGCGGCTCCGCCTGCGACACCGTGTTCCGGGCCATCGAGGTGGCTCGCGGCGCCGGCCGGCTGGTCTCGTACGACACCAACCTGCGGCTCAAGCTGTGGCCGCTCGCGCGTGCCCGCGCGATCACCCACGAGGCGATGCGGGCGGTCGACATCGCGCTGCCGGGGCTCGACGATGCGATTCACCTGACCGGCCGCGATGACCCCGATGAAATCGTGGATTTCTATCTGCGGCTCGGCCCGAACATCGTCGCGCTGACGCTCGGCCGCGCCGGCACGCTGGTCGCGACGCCGGACCGGCGCGAACGCGTGCCGGTCCGGCCGGTCGACGCGGTCGATGCGACCGCGGCCGGCGATACCTTCGACGGCGCCTTCCTCGCCGAACAGCTGCGCGGTGCCGATCCGTTCGCCGCAGCGCGGCAAGCGAATGCGGCAGCGGCGCTGTCGACCCTCGGGTACGGCGCCGTGGCGCCGAT
>JBFWQR010000205.1:0-9959 GCA_050249335.1 Lautropia sp. | reverse complement strand
TTCTTCCCGTCTCTTCGCGATCGCCGGACTGAACACCAGCACCAGCAGGATGAAGGCGACCACCAGCAGCGACAGCGACAGCGGCCGGGTGAAGAACACGCTCCAGTCGCCGCGCGAGATCGTCAGCGCGCGCCGCAGGTACTCTTCCATCAGCTTGCCGAGCACGAAGCCGAGCAAGAGCGGCGCCGGCTCGCAGTCGAGCTTCTTGAAGATGTAGCCGAGGATCGCGAACGGGATGGTCATGAACACGTCGAAGACGTTGTTGTTGACCGAGTACGCGCCGATGCAGCAGAACAGCAGGATCGCCGGATAGAGGATCCGGTAGGGCACGGTCAGCAGCTTGATCCACATGCCGATCAGCGGCAGGTTCAGGACCACCAGCATCACGTTGCCGATCCACATCGAGGCGATCAGGCCCCAGAACAGCGACGGGTTGCTGGTCATCACCTGCGGACCCGGCTGGATGTTGTGGATCATCATCGCCGCGATCATCAGCGCCATGACCGGATTGGTCGGCAGGCCGAGCGTCAGCATCGGCACGAACGACATCTGCGCGCCGGCGTTGTTGGCGGCTTCCGGTCCGGCAACGCCCTCGATCGCACCCTTGCCGAAGCGCTCCGGCGTCTTCGACAGCTTCTTCTCGAGCGCATAGCTGGAGAACGACGACAGCACCGAGCCGCCGCCCGGCAGAATACCGAGCATCGAGCCGAGCAGGGTACCCCGGACAACCGGGAACGCTGACTGCTTCAGGTCGGCGAGGGACGGCAGCAGGTTTCTGACCCTGGCGGCGAGGATGCTGCGGTCCTCTTTCTGCTCGAGGTTCAGGATGATCTCGGCGAAGCCGAACATGCCCATCGAGACCACCGCGAACTCGACGCCGTCGGTCAGCTCCGGCACGTCGAACGAGAAGCGCGCGACGCCGGAGTTGACGTCGGTGCCGATCATGCCGAGCAGCAGGCCGAGGATCACCATCGCCAGCGCCTTGACCACCGAGCCGTTGGCCAGCACCACCGCGGCGATCAGGCCGAGCACCATCAGCGAGAAGTACTCCGCCGGGCCGAACTTGAATGCGACCTCGGCCAGCGGCGGCGCGAACGCGGCGAGCAGGAAGGTGGCGACCGTGCCGGCGAAGAACGAGCCGATCGCGGCGATGCCGAGCGCGACGCCGGCGCGGCCCTGCCGCGCCATCTGGTGGCCGTCCAGGATCGTGACGACTGACGACGATTCACCGGGCAACGCGACCAGGATCGCGGTGGTCGAGCCGCCGTACTGCGCGCCGTAATAGATGCCGGCGAGCATGATCAGCGCGGTGGTCGGATTCGACAGCTGGTAGGTGATCGGCAGCAGCATCGCGATCGTCGCGAGCGGGCCGATGCCCGGCAGTACGCCGACCAGCGTGCCGAACAGCACGCCGATGAAGCAGTAGAAGATGTTCTCGAGCGAGCCGGCGGTCGCGAACCCGAGGGCGAGATTGGAAAAGACTTCCATTTCCATGGCAGCTCTCTAGCGGTGCGTCAGCGCGTCAGGAACGGCGGCCAGACGGAGAACTGCAACTCCAGGCCCTTGACGAAGACCAGGTAGCTGCCGATGCCGAGGACCAGGACCGATAGCAGTATCGCCCGCCAGGTGTACTCGCGGTGCGCCATCGAACTGATGACCAGCAGCACCGTGAGCGAGATGACGAATCCGAGCCGCGGCAGCAGGTATGCGTAGAGTGCGACGCCGGCGAGCACGACGATCAGGCCCCGCCAGCCGACGCTCTCGACGTGGGTCTCCTCGGCACGGGCACGCATTGCCGGCAGCCCGACCAGGAGCCCGAGGAGGACCAGCAGGACGCCGAGCACCGTCGGAAAGTAGCCGGGGCCCATCCGCTGCGAAGTGCCGAACTGGTATTCGCGCGACCAAATGATGAACAGCACGCCGAACACGATGAACATGACGCCGGACCAGAAGTCCTTGCGATTTCGGATAACCAAGTGATCTCCTCCCAGACTGCGTCACCCGCCGGCCCTCGGCCACGTCGATCGTGATCTGCTTGGACGCGGTGTAAACGGCAAGTGTCAATTCACCCTGCGGGCGATAGTACTATCGCCCGCGTACGGTTGGCTACATGGAAACGTGTGTCGGTCTCGGCGAAAACCCCTAGTGACGAATCACGCCGGAGGCGGTCCGGATCGCTTCAATCGGCAGTGGCACCGGACTGGCGCACGATCGGCTCGTATTTGCGCTGTTCCGCCTGCACGTAGTCGGTGAACGCGGCCGGTGTCATCGGCGCCGGCGCCGCGCCCATTCTGGCGAGCGTGTCGACGACGGCCGGGGCCGCCAGTGCGTCGCGGGTCGCCTGATACAGCCGATCACGGATCGCCGACGGCAGGCCGGCCGGCGCGAAGATGCCGAACCAGGTATTGATGTCGAAGCCGGCGATGCCGGCTTCGGCCACGGTCGGCACCTGCGGCAGGCTGGCGGCGCGCTCGAGCGTCGTGACCGCCAGCGCCTTCAGCTGGCCGTCGCGGATCTGCGGCGCCGCCGACGCGAGGTTGTCGAACATCAGCTCGATCTCGCCGCCGAGCAGTGCCATCTTGGCCGGCGCGGCGCCCTTGTACGGGACGTGGACCATGCCGACGCCGCCCATCGCCTTGAACAGCTCGCCGGCGAGATGGCCGGCACTGCCGCTGCCTCCGGATCCGTAGTTCAGCTTGCCCGGATTGGCCCGCGCGTAGTCGAGCAGCGACTTGACCGAGTCGATGCGATGCTCGGCCGACCATTTCGGTGCCACCACCAGCACGTTCGGCACCACCGCGATCCGTGAGATCGGCGTGAAGTCGCGGTTGGCGTCGTACGGCATGGTCTTGTACAGATAGGGATTGATCGCATGGGTCGCGACCGCGCCCATCACGATCGCGTAGCCGTCGGGCGGCGACTTGGCGACCAGATCGGCGCCGATATTGCCGCCGGCGCCGGGCTTGTTCTCGACGACCACCGGCTGGCCCAGCGTGCCGCGCAACTGCTCGCCGAGCACGCGTGCGACCTGGTCGAGCGGCCCGCCGGCCGCGTACGGGACGACGAATCGGATCGGCCGGGACGGGTAGTCGCCGGCGCCGCCCTGGGCAGCCACCGGCCTCGCCGCGAACCCGCCGGCGATCGCCAGCGCGGCGGCCGCCAGCGCCAGCCGGCCGACAGCGACTCGCCGGTCAACTACGGCTCGCCGGTCAACTGCGACCCGCCGGTCGGCGGTGACGTGCCGGCGCGGCGACCCGATGCCCGCGTCGATCCGCGACCCGGCCGGCCGGCCGGCGTCGGACCGATCGAACACGGCCGCGCAGTCGTCCGCCATGACCCCGCGTCTGCAACCCATTGCCATCTCCTCCGGTCACCACCGGTCACTACCGGTGAGTTGCGTTGCTGGCTCCGTCCGGTCGGTGCGGCACCCCGGCGAAGAGCGGCAATGGTATCCCAGCGGCCGCGGTCCGAACCGGGCGGTTCGGTAGAATTCCCGGCATGCGGACCCGCCGCGCCGGCGGGTCCGTCCGCGCCACTGGAATTCCCCGATGAAGTCCGCCGAGATCCGTAGCCAGTTCCTGCAATTCTTCGCGTCGAAGGGGCATACCATCGTCGCGTCGAGCCCGGTCGTGCCGCACGAGGATCCGACGCTGCTGTTCACCAACGCCGGGATGAACCAGTTCAAGGACGTCTTCCTCGGCTTCGACAAGCGCCCCTATACCCGGGCGACGACATCGCAGAAGTGCATCCGGGCCGGCGGCAAGCACAACGATCTCGAGAACGTCGGCTACACGGCGCGCCATCACACGTTCTTCGAGATGCTCGGCAACTTCTCGTTCGGCGACTACTTCAAGCGCGACGCGCTGCTGTACGCCTGGGAGTTGCTGACCAAGGTGTTCCGCCTGCCGGCCGACAAGCTCTGGGTGACGATCTACGCCGAGGATGATGATGCCTACGCGATCTGGCGCGACGAGGTCGGCGTGCCGGCCGAGCGGATCGTCCGGATCGGCGACAACAAGGGCGCGCGGTTCGCGTCGGACAACTTCTGGATGATGGGCGATACCGGTCCGTGCGGACCGTGTTCGGAGATCTTCTACGACCATGGCCCCGAGGTCGCCGGCGGCCCGCCGGGCAGCGCCGAGCAGGACGGCGACCGCTACATCGAGATCTGGAACAACGTCTTCATGCAGTTCAACCGGGACGAGGCCGGCGTCATGCACCCGCTGCCGAAGCCCAGCGTCGATACCGGCATGGGGCTCGAGCGGATCGCGGCGGTGCTGCAGCATGTCCACTCGAACTACGAGATCGATCTGTTCGTCAACCTGCTCGCCGCGGCCGCCTGTGCGGTCAGTGACGCCGGCGGCGAGCCGCCGGCCGACAGTCCGTCGCTGAAGGTGATCGCCGATCACATCCGCGCCTGTGCGTTCATCGTCGCCGACGGCGTGATTCCCGGCTCCGAGGGGCGCGGCTACGTGCTGCGGCGAATCGCACGGCGGGCGATCCGGCACGGCTACAAGCTCGGCGCCCGCCGGCCGTTCTTTCATACGCTGGTTGGCGCGCTCGCGCACGAGATGGGCGAGGCGTATCCGGAACTGGTCCGCGACCGCGAGCGGATCACCGAGGTGCTGCGGGTCGAAGAGGAGCGCTTCTTCGAGACCATCGCGCACGGCATGTCGCTGCTCGAAGAGGCGCTCGTCGCGCTCGGCCGCGGCGCCAGGCAGGTCGTGCCGCCCGCTGCCGCCGGTGCGGCCGCCGCCGGTGCCGGCACTGTTGCCGGGGCCGGCGCCGAGGCCAGCGCCAGCGCCGCCCCGGTGCTCGACGGCGAGACCGCGTTCAAGCTGCACGACACCTTCGGCTTTCCGCTCGACCTGACCGCCGACGTCTGTCGCGAGCGCGGCGTCGTCGTCGACGAGGCCGGCTTCGACCGCGCGATGGCGCGGCAGCGCGAGCAGGCGCGCGCCGCCGGCAAGTTCAAGTCGGCCGCGGCGCTCGAATACAGCGGCCGCGCGACCACGTTCCACGGCTACGACACGCTGGCCCGCGATGCCCGGGTGGTCGCGCTGTACCGCGACGGCGCCGCGGTCGACGCGCTCGCCGCCGGCGAGGCCGGCGTGGTGGTGCTCGACGACACGCCGTTCTATGCCGAATCGGGCGGCCAGGTCGGCGACCGCGGCATGCTGTCCGGCGCCGGCAGCCGGTTCCAGGTCGACGACACGCAGAAGATCCAGGCCGACGTCTACGGCCACCATGGCACGCTCGCGAGCGGCCGGCTCGCGGTCGGCGACACGGTCGCCGCGGCGGTCGACACGGAGCAACGGCAGCGGACGATGCGCAACCATTCGGTGACGCACCTGATGCACAAGGCGCTGCGCGAGGTGCTCGGGCCGCATGTCCAGCAGAAGGGCTCGCTGGTCGACGCCGACAAGACCCGCTTCGACTTCAGCCACAACGCACCGGTGACGCCGGAGCAGATCCAGCGGATCGAGGCGCTGGTCAACGCCGAGGTGCTCGGCAACCAGCCGACGCAAGCGCAGCTGATGGGCTACGACGAGGCGGTCAAGGGCGGCGCGGTCGCGCTGTTCGGCGAGAAGTACGGCGACCGGGTCCGGGTGCTCGACATCGGCAGCTCGCGCGAGCTGTGCGGCGGCACTCACGTCGCGCGGACCGGCGACATCGGCCTGTTCAAGATCGTCTCCCAGGAAGGCGTCGCCGCCGGCATCCGCCGGATCGAAGCAGTCACCGGCGACAATGCGCTCGCCTACGTGCAGCAGCTGGTCGAGACGCTGAACCGCTCGGCGGCGGCGGCGCGGGCGCCGGCGGCCGAATTGCCGGAGCGGATCCAGCAGATGCAGGAGCAGGTGCGGGCGCTCGAGCGCGATCTCGACCGGCTGAAGTCGAAGGTCGCGGCCGGGCAGGGCGACGACCTGGCGCGCCAGGCGGTCGAGCTGCCCGGCGGCGCGCAGCTGCTGGCGGCGCGGGTCGACGGGCTCGACGCCAAGGCGCTGCGTGCGACGGTCGACCAGCTGAAGGCGAAGCTGCGGTCGGCGGTGGTGCTGCTCGCGACCGCCGCCGAAGGCAAGGTGCAGCTTGCCGCCGGGGTGACGCCGGACCTGACCGGCCGCATCAAGGCCGGCGAACTGGTCGCCGCGGTCGCCGGCCAGCTCGGTGGCAAGGGCGGCGGCAAGCCGGACTTCGCGATGGCCGGCGGCAGCGATGTCGGTGGCATCGCCGCGGCGCTGGCCGGCGTGCCCGACTGGGTCCGGCAGCGTCTGGGAGCCTCTCGGACTTAGGCTGATTCGCCCGATCAAGACCAACAACACGAGCCTTACTATCCGCGCCATCGAGGGCGCTCCGTCTGAAGATCCTCGAACTTTCGATCGTCGCGCTGCTGACCCACATCAGCTTTTCCGGCGTCCGGGTCAACTTGTCGCTGACCGCGATCGACGCCGGTGCCCCACCGCTCGTGATCGGCGCGCTGCTGTCGGTCTACGCGCTGGTGCCGACGCTGTTCGCGATCTCGGGCGGCCGCTGGGTCGACCGGATCGGCGTCCGGCGGCCGCTGTTCTTTGGCATCGCGATGATGATCGCCGGCGCTGCCGGGTCGTACCTGCTCGCGGATCTGCGGATGCTGTTCGCGACCTCGGTGCTGGTCGGCGGCGGTTTCCTGCTGCATCAGCTGGTGATCCAGAAGCTGGTCGGCGACCTCGATCCGTCACCAGCGGCCCGGAACCGGAATTTCTCGGCGCTGGCGATCGCCTATTCGCTGTCTGGCGTCGTCGGCCCGGCGTCGACCGGCTTCCTGGTCGACGCGATCGGCGATCGCGAGACTTTCCTCGCACTGTCGGCGCTGGTGACGCTGATCATCGTCTGGCTGTGGCTGCGCCGGCGCCGGCTGCCGGGACCGACGGCGCAGATGCCGGTCCAGCGGCGCTTCACCGACCTGCTGAAGACGCCGGAATTGCGCCGGCTCTATCTCGCGGTCGGCCTGATCTCGTCGGCCTGGGACGTCCACCAGTTCGTCGTGCCGATCTACGGCCGCAGCATCGGCTTCTCGGCGACCCAGATCGGCATCACGCTCGGCGCGTTCGGCCTGGCGACGCTGATCATCCGGCTGGTGCTGCCGCTGCTGAAGAGCCCGAACGAATGGGCAGCGATCCTGTCGGCGCAGGCGATCGCGACTGTCGTCTATTGCGTCTACCCGCTGTCGCAGCACTACTACGTGCTGACCGGCCTGTCGTTCGTGCTCGGCCTCGGCCTCGGTGCAACGCAGCCGATGGTGCTGGCCCTGCTGCACCGGCTGACGCCGCCGGAGCGCATCGGCGAGGCGGCCGGACTGCGGCTGATGGTCGTGAACGGTTCCCAGACCGTGCTGCCGACGGTGTTCGGCGTGCTCGGCAACGCATTCGGCGTCGGGCTGCTGTTCTGGACGCTCGGCGCGATGATCGGCGTCGGCGCGATCTCGCAGGCGCGCGGCCGCTACAATGATTAGCGCCGCGCAGGAAGGCGCCGGCAAGGAGCGATGAGCCGATGGAGTCGATCGCGTTCGAGGCCGAGGTCGATGCCCGCGGGCAGAACTGTCCGCTGCCGATCCTGAAAGCCAAGAAGGCGCTGGCGACCTTGACCAGCGGCCAGGTGCTCAAGGTCACAGCGACCGACCCCGGCTCGAAGCGCGACTTCGAGGCGTTCGCGCGGCAGACCGGCAACACGCTGATCGGACAGATCGAGGCCGCCGGCGCCTGGACGTTTTTCCTCAAGCGCCGCTGAGCGGTGCCGGTCGTGCCAGGCAGCCGGTCTGATCGACATAGCGCGGGCTCCGACGCGATGACAAAGGTTCCGTCGACATGAATGTCAGCTTCGATTTCACCGGCAGGCAGGTACTCGTGACCGGCGGCGTCTCCGGCATCGGCCGTGCCGTCGCGATCGCGTTCAATCGCGCCGGTGCCGAGGTCGTCGCCTGCGGCGTCGGCGACGCCGAGATCGCCACCGCGCAGGCCGATCCGGCATTCGACCGGATCCGCATCGCCCGGCTCGACGTCACCGACCGCGCCGCGGTCGATTCGCTGGTCGGCAGCTTCGAGCGGCTCGACCATGTCGTTACCAGTGCCGGCATCATCCGGCGCGACGACGAGCACGACCCGGACGTGTTCGACCAGGTCATCGACGTCAACCTGTCGGGCAGCATGCGGGTCGCAGCCGCGGCGCGGCCGCTGCTCGCCGCCAGCAAGGGCACGATCGTGCTGGTCGGCTCGGTGATGTCGTTCCTCGGCGGCCCGCGTCAGCCGGCCTATTCGGCCTCCAAGGGCGCGATCCGCAACCTGACGATGTCGCTCGGCTGCGCCTATGCGGTCGACGGCATCCGCGTCAACGCGGTCGCGCCGGGCTGGGTGACCACCAATCTGTCGAAGGGCGCGCGCGACAACCCCGAGCGCAACGCGATGATCCTCGCCCGCACCGCGCTGAACCGCTGGGCCGATCCGGGCGAGATCGCCGATCCGGTGCTGTTCCTCTGCTCGGATGCGGCACGCTTCATGACCGGCACCGTGATGCTGGTCGATGGCGGATACACCAGTACCGGCTGATGGCGGCTGCCGGCGATCCGGGCCGGGGCATCGCCGGCGTCTCGCCGAGCACCCCAGCGACCCGCTGACGCGGCGACATAGCGCCGTTCACGGATTCCGGCTCAGCCGGCCGGCTCGAAATCGATATAGCCGCGTTCGAAGTCGGTCGCGACCAGCCGCACGCGGGTCTTCTGCCCGACGCGCATGGTGCTGCCGGTGATCAGCTTGCCTTCGGCCGGCGGCGAGAAGATCCGCAGCCAGGTGTTGCCCTTGCCGGTGCCGGTCACGACGCCGTCGAACAGCTCGCCGATCCGGCTTTGCAGCAGCATGGCGGCCTCGGACTTGCGCAGCTGTCGCTCGACCTTGTCGGCGGCATCCTCCTGACGCGTGCAGCGGGTCGCGAGGATGCCGAGCTCGGCATCGGAGTAGGGCGACGGCAGGCCGTCGAGCGCGGCCTTCAGCAGCCGCGAGGTCAGCAGGTCCGGATAGCGGCGGTTCGGTGCGGTCGAGTGCGAGTAGTCTCGGACCGCCAGGCCGAAATGGCCGAGTTTCGGCCCCGACGGCGTCTCGACGACATATTCGCCGGCGCCCATCAGCTTGATGATCACCAGCGACAGGTCGGGAAAGCGCAGCGGGTCGCGCTTGCGCTGCACGGCCAGGAAGCGCTCGAGCGCGACCGGATCCGGTTCGGGCGGCAGCGCCTCGCCGTATTCGGCGGCGACCTCGACGATCCGCGCCCAGCGTTCCGGCGACCGGACCACGCGGCGGATCGACGCGCGCCGCTTGCCGGCGAGAAAGCGCGCGGCGACGCCGTTGGTGGCGATCATGAACTCTTCGATCAGCTGCCGCGCCCGGTTCTGCACCTGCTGGCTGATCGCGACGACGCGGTCGCCGTCGAAGGTCGCCTTCGGCTGGAAGGTCTGGAAGTCGAGCGCGCCGTGCTCGCGGCGGATCGCGCGCAGCTTCTGCGCCAGCCGGTCCTGCAGCCGGATCTGCTCGTCGAGCCCGGGTACCGCGTCGGCGGCTTCCGGCAGCGGGCCGTTGCCGTCGATCCAGTCCGACAGCGCGTCGTAGGCGAGCTGAGCCTTGTTGTGGACCCGGGCGCGGAAGATCTCGGAGTGGGTCTCGCGGCCGTGCGGGTCGAACACGATCGCCGTCACCAGCGCCGGCCGCGTGGTGCCGGGATTCAGCGACGTCAGGTCGGTCGACAGCCGCTCCGGCAGCATCGGGAAAATCCGCGCCGAGGTATAGACCGAGGTGGTGTTGATCTGCGCATGGAGATCGATCAGCGAGCTTCTCGGCACCAGGCTGTCGACGTCGGCGATCGCCACCAGCATCCGCACTTCGCCGCCGGGCAGCGCTTCGGCGACGGTCAGCTGATCGAGGTCCCGGGAATCGTCG
>JBFWQR010000204.1:0-10164 GCA_050249335.1 Lautropia sp. | reverse complement strand
GAGCGGGCCCTGGTAGCGATCGACGGCGCGGTCGATCAGACTCAACAGATCCTCATTGCTGTATGGCATAGTCGCGGGTCTACGAGCAGGCGGGTGCGGTGATCCTCGAGGATACTGCGTTTGCTGCATCACACCATTCGCGAGACCATGTTCGACGTCTTCTTCGTCACGCTCCGGGAAGCCTTGGAGGTCATCCTGCTGCTGGCCGCCATCGCCGCGTACCTGCCGGCGGCCCGGCGGCCGGAGCTGCTGAGGATGCTCGGCGTCGGGGCCGTGATCGGGTCCGCGATCGGGATCGTGGTGTCCGCCGGCGTGTCGCGGTCGTTCGATCCACTGATCGATGCGGTGCTGACGCTGTTGTTCGGCGTCTTTCTCGCCTGGATGGCGGCCGGCATGCTGGCGTCGGAGAGCCGGATCGGCCGGGGGATCCGGGCGAGCATCGACCTCTGGGCCGAACGGCTCGGCTGGCCGGTCGCGGTCGCACTGATCGCCGCGATCGTCACCTTCCGCGAGGCGTTCGAGGTCGGCTTCTTCGTGCTGCGCCATGCCGATGCGAACGGCTGGCAGACGGCGTTGACCGGCTCGGCCTTTGGCCTGACGGCGGCGCTGTTGCTGCCGCTGGCCGGGTCGCTGCTGAAGTGGCACGCCCATCTCGCGCTGGCCTTCCGGATTTCGGCGCTCCTGCTGTCCTACTTCGCGCTCAGCATCGTGGTCGGCAGCCTGTTCGAGATCGCCGCGCTGTCGGGCTGGCTCGGCAGCGGTCCGATCGACGCGTTGGTCGCGCAGGCCGAGACCAGCCGGGCCCTGCTGATCGGAATGCTGATGCTGATCCCGGTCTTCTTCATCCTGCGGGACTGGTGGACCGAGATCGATGGTGCCCCGGTGCCCCCGATCACGCACGACCGGGCGCCCGGCGGGCGTCGCGAGCCGTGGTCAGAAACGCACCCCGAGTGACAGTTTCGCGGACCGACCTTCGCCTGGCGTGTAGAAGGTCGGATAGAGCTGATCGCCGTAGACCTTGTTGGTCAGGTTGGTCAGGTTCAACTGCAGGTAGACGTCGGGGGTGAACGTGTATTCGGCCATCGCGTCGTAGGCGACGTATCCGGGCGTCTTCGCGTTGGTCGCCGCGGCGCCCGATCCGCCCTGCAGCGGCCGGTTCTCGGAGACGCCCCGCGCGCCGATGCCGAGGCGCAGCGCCGGGGTGGCCTTGTAGCCGAGCCAGATCGCGCCCGAATGGCGCGGCGACAGCCCGACCGTCTGGCCGGTCGCCGTGGTCGCGGCGCCTTCGTTGTTCAGGACGACACCGGCCTTGTCGATCCGCGCCCGCTGCAGCCAGGTGTACGAGGCATAGATCTCGATGTCCGGCGTCAGCCAGCCGATCACGTCGAGATCGATCCCCTGCGAATGGCGCTGCCCGGACAGCGTGTACGAGGTGCCGGCGAAGTTGACGTCGGTGGTCCGCTCGTTGTACTTGTCGGTGCGGAACAGCGCGATCCGGGTCGACAGCGTGCCGTTGAACCAGTCGTGCTTGGCGCCGAGCTCGATGTTCCGGCTGCGTTCGGCCGGGACGTTCGCGACCGCCTGGGTCGTGAACTGGTAGGTATCGGCCGAGGTGTTGAACGAGGTGCCGTAGGAGAAGTGATACGAGCGGCTGCTCGACGGCTGGTAGAGCACCCCGAAGCGCTGGCTCCACAGCGCGTCGTAGAGCAGCTCGCTCGACGGCGTCGCGACGATGTTGCCGTTCGGTGCGTATTCGGTCTGGCTATTGCTGGCTTTGAAGCGATCGATCCGCAGCCCGCCGAGCAGCTTCCAGCGGTCGTTGAGCGCGAGCAGATCCTGGACATAGAGGCCGACCGCGTTCGCCTGGTAGTCGCTGCTCGGCCGGTAGACCGGCACCGATGCGGTCCGGGTGCCGTCATTCGGCGTGCCGACGCGGGTGCCGCCCTTGTTGTAGTTGGTCGTGACGCGTCCGAAGCTGCTGTAGCGATCGACCGATTCGAACGACAGGTCGACGCCGGCGAGCACTTCATGACGCAGTCCGAACCAGCCGAAGGTCTTGCTATAGTCGCTCTGCAGGTAGGTGGCGCGATAGCGGTCCTTGCGCGGCGCCAGCCCGATGCGCGTCATCGGCGTGGCGTCGTCGAGCGTATCGCGGGTCACCGGGAACGAGCCGTCGGGGCAGATTCCGGTCGCCGTCAGCGGCATCGAGCAGTAGCCGGCGACCGTACCCCATGACGAGCGACGGAACACGCCGGTGCGCACCTGGCTTCGGATCTCGCCGCCGCCAGCGAGCTTGTGGCGCCAGGAAGCGCTGCCGAACGTTGCCTCGCCGGTCAGGTAGTCGCTCTTCGTGCCGTAGAAATTCCGCGCCGGGATCGACGGGGCGATGCCGCCGCGCAGATAACGCAGCCCCGACATCGGCACGTTGTCGACGTCGAGGTAGTAGGCCGCGACCGTGACTTCGTTCGGCGTGTCGATGCCCCAGCTGTACGACGGCGCGATCCCGCGCTTGTCGATCTTCGCGCCATAGTTGTCTGCTTTGGTCGCCATCGCGTTGAGGCGGAACGCGGAATTCTCGCCGGTGCGCACGTTGGTATCGGCGGTCAGCCGCAGATAACGGCCGGTGCCGATGGTCGTGACCACATCGGACTGGTCGACCAGCGCCGGCTTCTTGGTCACCTGATTGATGACGCCGCCGGTCGAACCGCGGCCGAACAGCATCGATGCCGAGCCGCGCATGACTTCGATGCGATCGTAGTTGAAGCTGTCGCGGTCGTATTGCGACGGATCCTTCATGCCGTCGATCAGCAGGTCGCCGGTGGTCGCCACCGGGAAGCCGCGCAACCGGATGTCCTGGTCGGTGCCGTTCTCGGTGGCGGCGAAGGTGATGCCCGAGGTGTAGTGCAGTGCCTGCCGCAGCGTGTCGAGCTTGACATCGTCGAGCAGCTTCTCGGTGACGACCGTGATCGCCTGCGGGATGTCCCGGATCTCCTGCCGGCCCTTGCCGATCGTCGTGGTCGTGGTCTGCAGCGTCTCCTTGGCGGATTCTTCGGCGGCACCCTTGACCGAGACCGTCGGCAGGGTCGCTTCCGATGCCGCGGGCGGCGTGGCCGTGCCCTCCGCTGGCGGGCCGGATGTGGCGGGAGCCGTCGTGCCGGGGGGCTCCGTGCCGGGCACCGACGTGCCCGGTGCCGATGTGCCGGGCGCCGACGTGTCGGGCGCCGACGTTCCCGGTGTCGGGTCGATGGTCTGGGCCATCGCCGGCGCGAGCGACAGGCCGAAGCCGAATCCGGCGGCGATCGCGCCGAGCGGCAGCAGCGCCGGGCGAGCAGGGCGAGCAGAGCGAACAGGTAAGCAAAGGCGGTCGGACCGACGAGTCATCGCGAAAAATCCCTGGGCTGAAGAGCGGGGATACTGCCCGCAAGCGGGCGTATACCCAAAAAAACGCCGCAGCCCCTCGCAGGGCCGCGGCGTGCCGCCGCAGCGGTGCCGAAGCGGATTGTGCTCCCGAGCCGGCTCAGTTCACGTCGAGCACGACCAGACGGGCACCGCCGGTGTCGTCGGTGTTGGTCGTCGCGGCGAGCCGCTTGCCGTCGGCCGAGACTGCCGCCGAGAACAGCTGCGCGGTGACCGGCGAGGTCGGCAGCTCGATGATGCCGTCGCCGCTCGCTGCACCCGCCAGTTCGGTGACCCCGGCATCGGCCCGGGTGTCGAGCACGCCGTCCTTGGTGAACACATAGACCGCGGTTGCGCCGCCGTAGCGTCCGAACTGCACGATCCGGTCGTCCGGCAGTGCGACGATCGCGCGGCCGCGTTCCTCGTTGGTCGCACGGCCCTTGCCTTCGCTCTGCACGACGGCGCGCCCGCTGGTGCCCCAGGTGGTATCGAGCGCGCCGTTCCTGACGCGGAACGAAACCAGATCCGGCTGCAGCGACGACGCGTAGCCGAGCGTCGACGGCGTCGGCGGCGTGGTCACCGCGGTGGCGTTGCCGTAGCCGGTCGTGACGTACGCGCCGTCGCTCTGGCGTGCGGCGCCGTAGGCTTCGGCGAAGCCGCCATCGGCGACCAGCGGATTGAACACGGCAACCCCGGGCACGACCGACAGGCCGGGAACGACCGTCGAGGTCGGGATGAAGCCGGGGAACGTCGTATCGAGCGCGCCAGCCGAGGTCAGCCGGAACAGCACCACGTGGTTGCCCAGGCCGGTACCGAAGTTGGTATACCCGGCGCTGACGATCTTGCCGTCGGCCTCGACGATGCCGTTGCGCACGTTGTCGCCCAGCGTGTCCAGCGCATTGAAGCTGAACGCCTTGCCGCTGTTGAAGGCCGGGTCGGCGGTGCCGTTGGACGCGAGGACGCGGGCGATGTAGCGATCGTTGTCGACGCGCTGGGTGCCGCTGGTGACGATCGGCGCCGGGCCGGCGCCGAACACCACGATCCGTTCGCTGGCGCCGCTGCTGCTCGGATCCAGCGCGATGGTCCAGGCGCTGTCGCGCGGGTAGCCGTTGCCGACCAGCGCGGTGCCGCCGGCGTTGGCAACCGGTGCCGGCCAGGCGGCATTGTCGGCCTCGGTCCAGCCGAGGTCGACGACGGCGCGGCCGTTGGTGCCGAAGCTCGCGACCGGCGCGCCGGTGCTGGTCAGGCGCAGCAGCGTCACGTTGGTCCCTTCGGGACGCGCGATCGTGCCGGCGCCGACCGTGATCGGGTCGCCGCCGAGGCCGTCCGCCGCGTTGACCAGCACGACGATGTCGCCGTTGGCCAGCTCGACGATGCCCTGCGACTGCTCGTCGCCGGTCGATGTCGTATTGGCGGTGTCCTTCTGCGCGACGTTGATGGTCACCAATCCACCGGTTCCGAACGTGGCGTCCGGGGTGCCGTCGGCGTTGAAGCGGCCGATCACGGTCTGCCGATCGGCAGTCGCGAGCCCGACGTGCCCGGAGACATAGATCTTGCCGTCCTTCGCGAACGTGACGCCGCGCAGGTCCTGCGCCTGGGTCGGAGTCAACCGGGCGTCGGCGGAGACCTTCAGGGATCCGGCGGCCGGGCCGGCCGGCGGCGGTGCGGGCGTGGGCGCGGCGGGCGAATCATCGCTGCTGCTGCCGCAAGCGGCGAGCGTGGCCGAGAGCAGCACGGCCGGCAGGATCTTGGTGGATGTGGATTTTTTCATTGATGCTTATCGTTCCAGTTTAGTAATGGGAATCGTTCTCACAGTAGATACTAAAGTGCCACTCGGCTCGATGTCAATTTGCGGACTGCAGACGCGCGCGGGGCCGAGCGACCGGATGGCTCGAGGCGGGCCGGTCCGCGGGCCGGGTCGAGCCGATCCGGCTGAGCTCAGAACGCGACGCGTTATGAATTCAGAACGCGACGCGTTATCATTTGCGCGGTCTTCGTCGCCTCGGCCGGGTCGTTCATCCGTCTGCGGCAGGGGACGATGAACAACCACTAACGTATGTCGATCGCAGGTAACGGAATGAAGCGTCGTCTGGTCTGGGCAGGTTCGTTGATCACCGCCGCGTTGGTGGTCGGTAGTTGCGGTGGCGGCGGTGGCAGCACACCGACACCCGCGCCGGCCCCGGGTCCGGGCGGCTCGGCCGATGACGACGCGCGCCGCGCCGTGCTGGCCGATCTCGGTGAGGACCTGATCCTGCCGGTGCTGCGCGCGCTCGACACGCGTGCCCAGGCGCTCAGCGCCGCAGTCGACGCGTTGGCGGCCGCACCGGCCGACGCGGCGGCGCGAACCGCCGCCCAGGCCGGTTGGCGAAGCGCGATGACCGAGGTGCAGCGCGCCGACGTGCTGCAGATCGGTCCCGGTGCGTTCGTGACCGATCCGGGCGGCCGCGGCCTGCGGCTCAAGATCTATTCGTTCCCGCAGTTCAACGCCTGCGGGATCCACTCGGCCGCGTATGCCGATCAGGCCGTCGACGACGCTACGCCGCTCGATCGGACCGGCATGGGGGCCGTCGAATACCTGCTGTTCGCCGATGCCGACGATGCCGCCTGCCCGCCGGCCGGCGGGGTCGACGGGCAGGCCAAGCGTGCCCAGCATGCCGCACGGCTGGTACGGCGGATCGCGGAGGTCGCGACCCAGCTGCGCAATGCCTGGGAGCCGGCCGGGGGCAACTTCCTCGCGCAGCTGAGCACTGCGGGGTCAGGCAGCATGACGTTCAGCACGCCGCAGATGGCGATGGATGCGCTGGCCTCGGCGATCTTCTACTTCGAGAAGCAGACCAAGGATCGCAAGACCAGCGCACCGACCGGCATCACCGCAGCGGAAGTCGTCGAGTGCCCGACGGTCAGCTGCCCGCATCTGGCCGAGTCGCCGTATGCGCGCCACTCGCTGGAAAACATCCAGGCCAACACGCAGACGTTTCGCGAAGTGTTCACCGGCGTCGATGGTGGGCGCGGCCTGAATGCGCTGATGGAAGGGGTCGGGCGCGGTGACCTCGCCACGCGCTTCCTGACCCAGATCACCCAGGCGCAGGACGCCGAGGCGGCGCTGCCGACCGATTTCGAGACCGCGGTCGCCGCGATCGGCGATCGCCAGCAATGCGTGACGGCGGCCGCCAATCGCACCGGCCTGCCGGCGGTCTGCGCGATGCAGGGGCTGATCGACGAAGTCACCGACACGCTGCGCGCCGAGGTCGTCTCGACGCTGAACCTGCGGATCCCGGACTACGCTGCGGGCGACAACGACTAGGAATTCGTTGTCAGACAGCCGCCAGGAGGTAGGCCATGATGGACCTTGCCGCAACCGACCGGCAGCCGGGTGATGTGCTGCAGCGGCTGCATCGCTGGCTGTTCCGTCCGCTCGACATCGCCGCGCTCGCCGCCTACCGGATCCTGTTCGGCTCGCTGATGTGCGTCGGCAGCCTGCGCTTCATGTGGCAGGGCTGGATCGAGCGGCTGTATGTCGAGCCCACGTTCCATTTCAAGTATTGGGGCTTCGAATGGGTGCAGGTGCCGGGGCCGACCGGGCTTTACCTGCTCTATGCCGGGATCGCGCTGTCGGCGCTGCTGGTTGCGCTCGGCTGCTTCTATCGGATCGCCATCGTCGCGTTCTGGTGCCTGTTCACCTACGCGGAGCTGATGGATGTCACGACCTATCTGAACCACTACTACTTCGTCTCGCTGCAGGCGTTGATCCTCTGCTTCCTGTCGCCGCACCGGATCTGGTCGATCGACGCCTGGCGGCGGCCGGCACTCGCGGCCGAGACCCTGCCGGCCTGGCAGACCTACTGGGTCCGGTTCCAGGTCGGGCTGCTGTACCTCTACGCCGGGCTCGCCAAGGTCGAGACCGACTGGCTGTTCCATGCGCAGCCGTTGAACCTGTGGTTGCCGCAGCATTCCGGGATGCCGATCATCGGACCGCTGCTCGGCCAGCCCTGGGTGCATTTCACGTTCTCGTGGTTCGCCTTCCTGTTCGACACGTTCATCATCGCGTTCATGCTGTGGCGCCGCACGCGGCCGTACGCGTTCTGCGTGATCCTGGTGTTCCACTTCTTCACTCACATCTTCTTCAACATCGGCCTGTTCCCGTTCATCATGGTGTTCGGGGTGCTGATCTTCTTCGAGCCCGACTGGCCGCGGCGGGTGTTCGGCTGGCTGCCGATCGCCAGCCTGAAGCGCGGCGTCGCCGGGTGGATCGGCGCCGGGCGAACCGGCTCGAGCGGGCCCGCGGTTTCGTCCGATCGATCCGTGGTCTCGCCCGATCGGCCCGCGATCCGGTCCGATGGCTGGACGCCGACGCAGGCGGTCTGCACGATGTGGATCGCCGGATTCTGCGCGCTCCAGTTCCTGATGCCGCTGCGCCACTGGGCCTACCCCGGCACCGTGCTCTGGCACGAGCAGGGCATGCGCTTCTCGTGGCGGGTGATGCTGCGCGAGAAGTCCGGGGCGCTCGACTATCGGGTGGTCGATGCGCGAGGCAGCACGGTGCTGGTCAGCCCGCACCGCTATCTGACCATGCAGCAGTACCGCGAGATGGCCGCCCAGCCGGACATGATCCTGCAGCTGGCGCATCGGATCCGCGACGATTTCAATGCCCGCGGCGTCGGGCCGGTCAAGGTCTATGCGGATTCGGTAGTCTCGCTGAACGCGCGGCCGGCGATCCGGATGATCGATCCGAACGTCGATCTCGCCGTCGTCTCCGACGGACCGGCGCGGGCGCACTGGATCCTGCCGCCGCCCTCCGATCCGCCGCCGCTGCTGACGCGGCTCAAGCTGCCCCCGCGTGCCGCCAGAACCGAGGCGCCGCCGCCGGCCGGTTCGCCGCGGCCCGCGGTTTCGCCGCTGCCCTCCGGCTCGCCGCAGCCCTAGCTCGCTGCAGCCTCGGCTTGCTGCCGCTCGAGCTCGCCGCTGCCCGGTGCGCCACGATCTCCGGTTCGCCGCTGCACCGGCGCACGAGCGATCGATGGATGCGGTGAGCTCGCCGATCCTGCTGTTCGACGGCGAATGCAACCTGTGCGATGCGACCGTGCGCTTCGTGCTGCAGCACGAGCGCGCCGCCGAGTTCCGTTTCGCCGCACTGCAGTCAGCGCCGGCCCGCGAGCTGCTGGCACCTTTCGGCGTTGCGCCGGACGATCTGTCGACCGTTCTGGTTCTCGAGGGCAACCGCCTGTGGCGCGAGTCCGATGCGGTGGTCCGGATCCTGCGGCGGCTCCGGCTGCCGTATCGCCTGCTCGCCGCGCTGGCGCTGCTGCCGCGCGGTCTGCGCGACCGTGGTTACCGGTTCGTCGGCGGGCGCCGTTATGCCTGGTGGGGGCGGCGCGAGTCCGGCGACGTGTGCCCGACCGCGACGCCGGCCCAGCGCGAACGCTTCCTCGGGTAGCGGCAACGAATCCTGCTCAGGCGTTCGTCGAACTCAGGCGTTCGTCGAAGTTTCGTCGAAGATCAATGTGAAAGTCGTGCCGCGGCCGACCGTCGACCGGACCTCGAGCGACCAGTCGTGCGCGACCGCGGTCTGCCTGGCGATCGCGAGCCCCAGGCCGCGCTCGGGCGCCGAGTCGGCCGCCGCGGCGCGATCGGCGCCCAGATCGGTTCGGGTCCGGCTGAAGTGGCGGTCGAAGATCCGCGGCAGGTCGGCCGCGGCGATCCCCGGGCCTTCGTCCGAGAGTCTGAGACCGTCGTGGATCCACTCGACCCGACATCGGCCTGGGGCGGCGTGGTCGATCACGTTGCGCAGCAGGTTGCGCAGGATCGTCATCAGCCCGAGGCGATCGACCGAGGCCGCCGCGTGCCGGGGAATCAGGTTCTGCAGCGTGACCTGGCCCGATGCATTGTGATGCTGCAGGCCGGCCCAGACGTCGGCGACGCAGTCGGCGAGGTTGATCGCTTCGCGCTGCCCGAGACGGGCCTTCGACAGGTTGTGAACCGATTCGATATCCGCGGCGACCGCATCGACGGTCGCCTGCATCCGCAGCAGCCGCTGGCGGCCGGCGTCGTCGAGCGACTGGGTCAGCAGCAGCATCTCGGCGTCGGTGCGCAGCGCGGTCAGCGGCGTCCGGATCTCGTGCCGGACGTTGGCGGCGAACTCCCGCTCGCGGGCATGCGATTCGTCGAGGCGGCGCTGGGCGGCGTCGAACGCCTCGAGCAGCAGCGTCTCTTCGTCCGAGCGGCCGACCAGCCGCGGCGGCGCACCGGGCGTCCATTGCGACAGATGCAGCGCGAGCCGCCGGAACGGCGCCACCACCAGCCGCGCGATCGTCAGCGAGACCAGCGCCGCGAGCACGGTGAACAGTGCGCCGGTGATCAGCAGGTAGACGCCGAAGCGGTAGACGAACGCTTCGTCGACCGAGGCGTCGTACTCGAGAAAGAGCCGCCCGGCCGGTGTCGGGGCGACGAGATAGTGCAGTTCGCGTTCGTCGACGCGGCGAATGTGCAGCCCGTCGGCGAGCGCGGGCACGCCCGGCGGGTGGCGGGCCGCGGGATCGTGGCCGCCATGATCGTCGGACCGCGGCGGGACCAGCCAGGCGCGTGACCGGGTCGTCAGGTCGCGTGGCTTCCCGTCGGCGATCAGGACGTGCTCGCCAGCGGCGATGCGGTCGACCAGCTGGCGCCCCTCGTTCTCGACGATCTGGTCGACCAGATCGTCTTCCTGCTGTTCCAGCGCCGAGTAGGCGAGATAGCCCTGCACCACGACGAACAGCGCAACCACGACCGTCA
>JBFWQR010000203.1:0-10209 GCA_050249335.1 Lautropia sp. | reverse complement strand
GAGAATCAGCGGCACTCGGCCGGCGCATAGCGGGCGAGCAGCGTGCCGGCGGCTTGGCCGGCGGCGAGACCGGTCGCACCGGCAGCCGCGCAACGCCACGACAGGCGGCCTTCCGGCGGCGTGAACGACGCGCTCGCCGCCGCGGGCAGCGGGTCGCCGGCGACGACCGTCGGGCCGAGCGTCAGCGTGCCGTTGCCGGCCGCGGCGGTCAGCACCACCTCGATGATGCCGGTGTTCGCCGCGATCGTGACGCTGGTCACGTTGCGGGTCGCCGCCGGCGGCGTGTAGCCGAGCGTATAGCCGTTCGCATCTTCCGACGGGTTGCCCGACGCGAGCACGTCGGCAACGTTCAGCTTGGCTGCGCCGGCCAGCGACAGACCTTCCGAAACCCGCGCCCGGATCGTGTAGTCCTGATACGCCGGGATCGCGACCGCGGCCAGGATGCCGATGATCGCCACGACGATCATCAACTCGATCAGCGTAAAGCCCTTCTGAACTTTCTTCAGCATCATTGCGTATGCTCCTTGAGCAAGTTAGCCATTAGCGGGCGCCGCGAAGCGGTATCCCGGTCAACTTCGACGAGGGACATACAGCGCGCTCCGTGCCAGCCGCGGTCATCGGTCGCTGCGAGCCGACGAGCGGTCGGCGGACCGGACGAGCGTGATATTCGACACACGCGAGTGGATAGCCGGTCGACGGTGACGTGACGCGTTCGGTCACCGGGTGACGCGGATCGTCACTTGCAGGGTGCGAGTTGCCGGAAACTGACGCTTGCGGTCATTCCGGAGCTGGCGCTTGACATCATTCGAGAGCGCCCAGCCCTACCCGCTACAAGCCGACCGGCCGGCGACCGGCAGTAAAGGTAAAGGCCCGCCGGCAGCGCTACAGCGCGATGACTTCCCCGGTCTGCAGGATCCGCGGCGCGAACCGCCCCGCCCACGACTCGATCTCCTGCGCGATCAGCTCGCGGTCGGACGGCTTCAGATGCGTGATCAGCACCTCGGCGTCGACCCGCAGGCTGCCGAGCTCCTGGCCGAGCTGGATCGGATAGAGATGCTTGGCGGTGATCGCGAGGTCGCGCTCCTTGTTGGAGAACGCGTTCTCGATGATCAGGAAGCGCAGGTCGCGGATGCCGTTGACGGTGCGCCAGAACTCGGGCGTCGGCATCGTGTCGCCGGAATACACGATCGAGCCGGCCGCGCACGACAGGTGGAAGCCGAGCGCCGGCACGGTGTGGTTGGCCGCGATCGGCCGGATCCGCCGTTCGCCGAGCGTGACGGTGTTGCCGACCGTCAGCGACTCGAACACCATCCACGGCCGCTCGTAGTGCGGGATCTCGGTGAAGTCCGGCCAGATCACCCAGTTGAAGATGTGGGCGCGCAGCGCATCGATGGTCTCGGGCAGCGCATGCACGACCAGCGGCTTGGTCCGCGAGCCGCCGATCGAGTCGATCATCAACGGCAGCGCGCAGACGTGGTCGAGATGCGAATGGGTCAGGAAGACATGATCGATCTTCTGCAGCTCGGCGACGGTCAGGTCTTCGACGCCGGTACCGCAATCGATCAGGATGTCGTCGTCGAGCAGGAACGACGTCGTCCGCAACCGGCTACCGCCGATTCCGCCGCTGCAGCCGAGCACTTGCAGGCGCATCGCGCGATTATCCGCCGATCCGTTCCGGCACGCGGCGCGGCACGGTCTGCACGAACACCTGCGGCGTGTGGACCCGGACCCGCTCGTTGCGGCCCGGCACGTCGGTCTCGCCGAGCGCGGTGAGCCTGACCCGGGTGACGCCGCGCGCGGTCGAATCGCCGATCAGCACCGGTACCCCGAAACGCTTGGTCAGCGACTCCAGCCGCGCCGCGAGATTGACCGAATCGCCGATCGCGGTATAGGTGCGGCGCAGCTGCGAACCCATGTCGCCGACCCGCGCCGTGCCGGAGTTGACGCCGACGCCGATCGCGAGCAGCGGCCAGCGGCGCAGCTCGAACTCCTCGTTCAGCTGCATCACCGCGGCCTGCATCTCGAGCGCGGCGGCGACCGCATGGTCCTCCTGCTCGGGATCGTCGATCGGTGCGCCCCAGAACGCCATGATCGCGTCGCCCATGTACTTGTCGACGGTGCCGCCGTGCTGGTGGATCACTTCGGTCATCCGCGTCAGGAACCGGTTCAGGTATTCGCGCAGCGCCTGCGGGTCCATCGACTCGGCGATCCGCGTGAAGCCGCGGACATCGGCGAACAGGATCGTCAGCCGCTTGTTCTGGCTCTCGATCGGATAGTCCTGCGGCCGCCGCGCCATCCGCTTGACCAGCTCCGGCGACACGTACTGGCCGAACAGATCGATCACCGCGCGGCGCGCCTTGCCTTCCACGAAGTGGCCGACCGCCAGATTCATCACCGCGAGCGCGACGATCGTCAGCGCCGCCATCGCGATCGGCAGGATCCAGTCGCCACGGACGTAGGCGACGTGGTTGGCAGCGAACAGCAGCACGAGCAGCGCCGAAGTCGCCGCCGCGATCCCGAATGCGCCGAGCCGCGGCAGCGCCAGCGCGGCCGCGAGTCCGAGCAGCGCCGTCAGCAGCGCCATCGCCAGCCCGGCATGGCGCGGCACGTACGGTGTATCGCCGCGCAGTGCGCCATCGATCAGCGCCGCGTGCAGCGCGACGCCGGGGGTGCTGTGGTGTACCGGCGTCGCCTGGCGATCGCCGATACCGTGCGCCGATGCGCCGAGCAGCACGATCCGGTCGCGGAACCGTGCCGGATCGACGCGGCCGCCGAGCACGTCGGTCGCCGACACGTAGTCGAGGCGGCCGGCGCCGGGTGCGAGCGGGCCGGCGAACGGGATCCGCGCAGTCAGATCGTCGGCGAACGGCAGCGTCACGTCCTGGCCGATCGCCAGCCGGTCGGCATGCAGCGCCACCGGCGCGCCGCCCTGGTCGAGCCGCAGCACCGCGACCGCCAGCGACTCGTAGAGCTCGCCGTCGAACGACGACAGCAGCGGCACCGAGCGGACCACGCCGTCGTCGTCGACGCGCGCGTTGAAGAAGCCTCCCGCGCGCGCCGCCTGGGTCAGCGCCTCGAGATTGGCGCCGTGGCCGTCCCAGGCGAGCGCCGACAGCTGCAGCGGCGCGAGCGCCGAGGCCGGGAACAGCGGCGTCGGCAGCCGGCCGGTCCTGAGACCGCCCTCGTCGCTCGAGAAGTAGTAGCCGAGCACCACCGGCCGGCCGCGGATCGCGTCGGCGAGCAGCGCGTCCTCGCCGGGCTGCGGCTCGGCGAACAGCATGTCGAAGCCGAACACCCGCGCGCCGCCCTCGTCGACGACACGACGGACCAGCTCGGCGAGCTTGGCGCGCGGCCAGGTCCAGCGGCCCTGCTCGGCCAGGCTCTTCTCGTCGATATCGACGATCACCACCCGCGACGGCGCGACCGCCGGCGCGCGCCAGCGGACCCGTTGATCCTGAACCAGCCGGTCGAGCGTGTCGACCGGCGGCAACTGCAGCTGGCCCACCGACTGCAGGCAGGCGAGTACGACCAGCGCGATACCGGCGGCGGTCGTCCACCAGCGATGCGAGCGCAGCGCCGTCACAAACGATCGCAGCGGCGGGACCGCCATTGGTGTTGCCCCTGCGTCCGAGTCAGGGATCGACGCAGAACTGGATGATCGTGCCGGCGAGCTCGATCAGATCGTTCTCCGTCAGCACATGGGCGCCGAGCCCGATCGATTCGCCGTTGACCAGCGGATACGCGGCGCCTTCGACATGCGTCAGGAAGTAGCCGTTCTTGCGCCGCGCGACCACCGCGACCTGGCCGCTGCCGTTGCGGATGCTGACGATCGGTCGTTCGAGCACGACTTCGCGGCCGGCATCGAAACCGCCGAGATAGCGCAACCGGACCGGCCGCACGATGCCGCCGGCGAACGCCGCGCCGGCGCCGGCGGAGCCACTGCCGCCGAGGCTGCCGCCGGGGCCGCCGTTGCCCTGGCCGCCGCCAAGGCTGCCGCCGGGGCCACCGCCAGGGCCGCCGCCGGGGCTACCGCCGTGGCCGTTGCCGTGGCCCTCGCCATCGAGGGCATTGCCGCCGTGGCCGCCGTTCGGACCGCCTCCGTCGGCGCCGTTCGGCACCCAGGCGCTGGTCCGCGCACCGGCGAGATTGGTCGACGGCCCGCCGTTCGGGCGTGCGAGCAACCCGGGGCGGAACAGTGGCGGCTGCCGCGTTTCGATCCGCTCGACCTTGTAGACCAGCCGGTAGATGCCGATGTCGACGCAGTCGCCGTCGGCGAGCTGCTGCTGCATCACCGGCGCGCCGTTGATCAGCGTGCCGTTGCGGCTCTTCAGATCGTGGATCACCGACTCGCCGTTGGCGGTGTGGACGATCGCGTGCTCGCCCGACACCGTCAGGTCGTCGAGCAGCAGGTCGTTGTACGGACGGCGCCCGATCGTCAGTCGCCGGCGGTCGATCAGCACCTCGCGAAGAATGCGATTCGCGGCCGACAGCACCAGCTTGCCGACCGTCGCCCCCTCTCCGTGCCGAGTTTCCCTGTGCTGCATCCGTGTTCCCCGCGCCGTCCCGCGATCGGCCGCCCGTCAGTGGACCGCGTCAGCGCCGCACGCCCGTACCACCAGCGCGGTCAGATTGTCGGCAGCACCGGCCTCGAGCGCCGCAACCACCAGCGCATCGGCCTGTGCGGCCGGACCGCCGGCCGCATGGGCGGTCAGCACGGTGCCGATCACCGCGTCGGGCAGCGGATCGGTCAGGCCGTCGGTACAGAGCAGCAGCGTGTCGGCCGGGCACCAGTCGAGCGTCGCGATCTCGGCATCGACCGCCGGCCCGACGCCGAGCGCCCGCGTCAGGATCCCGCGTGCGGCGAGCTGCCGGATCCGGGCTTCGGACAGGCGCCGTCCGTCGGCGATCTGCTGCCCGATCGAGTGATCCCGGGTCAACCGCTCCAGCGCACCGTTGCGCAACCGGTAGATCCGCGAATCGCCGACATGTGCCAGATGGACCCGATCGCCGCCGGCGGCGATCAGGCAGGCTGCCAGCGTCGAACCCATGCCGAGGCAATCCGGATGATCGGCCGCGTAGCCGCGGATCCGGGCGTTGCAGTCGGCTGCGACCGCGGCCAGCAGCACGGCCGGATCGCCGGCGGCGGCCGTGATCGACCGACAGGCGGTCGCCACTGCCAGTTCGGCGGCGACCTCGCCGGCGCTGTCACCGCCCATGCCGTCGGCGATCACATAGAAGCGCAGCCCATCGAGCGCCTGCCAGCGGTCTTCGTTGCACGGCCGGACCGGCCCGGCATCGCTGCGCGCCGCATGCATCAGCGCGACCGCGTTCCGGTCGCGGCGCGCGCTCGCCTGCTCGTCCGCGGACGGCAGGGCGATGCCGTGCGCACGCGCGGCGGCGCGGCCGGCGGGCGTGGAACGAGCGACGGGCGGCATACCGCCGAATCTAGAGGCGGCCCGCGCGGACGGGGAGGAACTAGTTCGCGAACGGGCGACCGGTACGGCCAGGCGGACGGCGGCCGGGCCGGCGGGCTGTACGATGGCCGGGCCGGCGGGCCCGGCGGCCGGTCAGAGCACCGACTTGACCAGCCGGCCCATCTCCGACGGATCCTTGGTGGTCTTGATGCCGCAGGCTTCCATGATCTCGAGCTTGGCCTGCGCCGTGTCGGCGCCGCCGGAGATCAGCGCGCCGGCATGGCCCATCCGCTTGCCCGGAGGCGCGGTGACACCGGCGATGAAGCCGACCACCGGCTTCTTCATGTTGTCCTTGACCCAGCGGGCGGCGTTGACTTCATCGGGACCGCCGATCTCGCCGATCATGATCACCGCATCGGTCTCGGGATCGTCGTTGAACAGCTTCAGGATATCGATGTGCTTGAGCCCGTTGATCGGGTCGCCGCCGATCCCGACCGCGCTCGACTGGCCGAGTCCGAGATCGCTGACCTGCGCGACCGCCTCGTAGGTCAGCGTGCCGGAGCGCGAGACGATGCCGATCCGGCCTTTCCGGTGGATATGGCCGGGCATGATGCCGATCTTGATCTCGTCTGGGGTGATCAGCCCCGGGCAGTTCGGCCCGAGCAGCAGCGCCTTCTTGCCCGCCTTGCGCATCCGGTCGCGGACCACCATCATGTCGCGGACCGGGATCCCTTCGGTGATGCAGACCACCAGCTCGAGATCCGCATCGACCGCTTCCCAGATCGCGTCGGCAGCACCGGCGGGCGGCACGTAGATCACCGAGACCGTCGCGCCGGTCGCGGCCGCGGCATCCTTGACCGTCGCGTGGATCGGGATGCCGTCGAAATCCTCTCCGGCGCGCTTCGGATTGACCCCGGCAACGAAGCAATTCTTGCCGTTGGCATAGTCGCGGCACATCCGCGTATGGAACTGGCCGGTCTTGCCGGTGATCCCCTGCGTGATGACCTTCGTGTTCTTGTTGACCAAGATCGACATATCGCTCTCTCTGTCCTATCCGATTCGCTCGACGCTCGACCGCCTCACCGCAACGGGGGCGTCATCATTTCGCGGCAGCGACGACCTTCTTCGCGGCCTCGCCCATCGAGTCGGCCGAGATGATCGGCAGCCCGGAATCGGCGAGCATCTTCTTGCCGAGATCCTCGTTGGTGCCCTTCATCCGGACCACCAGCGGCACCTTCAGGCTGACCGCCTTGCTCGCCGCGATCACGCCTTCGGCGATCGTGTCGCACCGCATGATGCCGCCGAAGATGTTGACCAGGATCGCCTTCAGATCCTTGTTGCGCAGCATCAGCTTGAACGCCTCGGTGACCTTCTGCGCGGTGGCACCGCCGCCGACGTCGAGGAAGTTCGCCGGTTCGCCGCCGAACAGCTTGATGGTATCCATCGTGGCCATCGCGAGGCCGGCGCCGTTGACCAGGCAGCCGATGTTGCCGTCGAGCTGGATATAGGCGAGCTCGAACTTCGATGCCTCGATCTCCGCCGGATCCTCTTCGTCGAGGTCGCGCATCTCGACGATGTCGGGATGGCGGAACAGTGCGTTCGAATCGAAATTGAGCTTGGCGTCGAGCGCGATCACCTGGCCGGACTTGGTCAGGATCAGCGGATTGATCTCGGCGAGCGACGCGTCGGTCTCGAAGAACGCCTGATAGAGCCCCTGCAGCACCTTGCGCGCCTGCGGCAGGCTTGCTTCCGGAATGCCGATCTTGCGCGACAGGTCGTCGGCTTCGGCTTCGGTGAGGCCGGCAGCGACGTCGCAGAACACCTTGTGCAGCTTCTCCGGCGTGTGCGCCGCGACTTCCTCGATATCCATGCCGCCTTCGGACGACGCCATCACGCAGACCTTCTGCGACTGGCGGTCGAGCACGATGCCGACATAGAGCTCCTTCGCGATGTCCGCCCCCTCCTCGATCAGCAGCCGGCGCACCCGCTGGCCTTCGGGGCCGGTCTGATGGGTGACCAGTTGCATGCCGAGGATCGCGGAAGCGTGGCTGCGCACCTCGTCGATCGAGCGCGCCAGCTTGACGCCGCCGCCCTTGCCGCGCCCGCCGGCGTGGATCTGCGCCTTGACTACCCAGACCGGGCCGCCGAGCTGCTGGGCAGCCTTGACCGCCTCTTCGACGTCGAAACACGGAATGCCGCGAGGCACCGGCACGCCATAGCGTTTCAGGATCTCTTTGCCTTGGTATTCGTGGATCTTCATGTCGTTGCGATCACCCTGTTGGCGAGGCCTGCCGGCAGCGCCGTCGGGCCGAAGGAGCGGCCACGCCGCGCGCATTGACGCGGCTCGAAGGGACGCCGCTGCACGACGATGCCGGACGCCGGCCCTGCGGGCCGCCCGGAGCACCCGAGTCGCCGGGTCGGCACCGGGTCAGCACCGGGCCGGCAAGCCGCGCATCTTAGCACGGCGCACCGCAGCATGATGCACCACGCCGGGGCAGATTCAGGCAGGTTCGTCGGCGTCGATGACACCGCGGGCAGCCTGCTTGAGCACCCAGGCAATGGTCGCGCCATCGAAGCCACGGGCCTGCAGGAAACGGTACTGACGGGCGCGCTCGCGAGCGTCCGGCGCAGCCGCCCCGAAACGCCGCCGCCACAGTTCCAGGGCCCGGCTGCGCTCGGTTTCGCGCAGCGGCGCGAGGGCCTCGGCCGCCGCGGCACCGTCGATCCCCTTCTGCGACAGGATCCGCGCAACGCCGGCGATGCCCATCCGGCTCGCCTTGCCGCGCACCAGCAATTCGGCGCAACGCGTGTCCGACAGCCAGTTGGCACGCGCTAGCGAATCGAGCACCGTGTCGAGCGTGGCGGCCGGCACCGTCGATGCGTCGTCGGTTCCGGCCGCCGCGGCCGGGCCCGATGCGCGCATCCGCGCCGGCTGCGTGCCGAGCTTGCGCCGCAACTCTTCGCGACTGTATTCGCGGCGCGCCAGCAGCCGCAGCGCACGGGCACGCAGCTGGCGCTGCAGCGGCTCCGATGCCTGCACGCCGTCACGAACCGCATCCGCCGGACCGTCCGGCGAATCCGGAACCGGAACGGCCCCGGTGCCGATCACGCCGCCTCTTTGCCTTTGCCGCCTTCGATGAGCTTGAGGCCGCGCGCGACGATGCCGAACGATTCGCGGACGCGGTTTTCGATCTCGAGCGCGAGCTCGGGCCGCTCGCGCAGGTATTCGCGCGCATTGTCCTTGCCCTGGCCGATCCGCTCGCCGTTGTAGCTGTACCAGGCGCCGCTCTTCTCGACGATATTGGCGCTGACGCCGAGATCGATCACCTCGCCTTCGCGCGAAGTGCCCTCGCCATAGAGGATGTCGAACTCGGCGCTCTTGAACGGCGGCGAGACCTTGTTCTTGACGACCTTGACGCGGGTTTCGTTGCCGACGACCTCTTCGCCCTTCTTGATCGAGCCGGTGCGCCGGATATCGAGCCGGACCGACGCGTAGAACTTCAGCGCGTTGCCGCCGGTGGTGGTCTCAGGACTGCCGAACATGACGCCGATCTTCATCCGGATCTGGTTGATGAAGATCACCAGCGTGTTGGTCCGCTGGATCGAACCGGTCAGCTTGCGCAGCGCCTGGCTCATCAGCCGCGCCTGCAGGCCCGGCAGCGAATCGCCCATCTCGCCTTCGATCTCGGCGCGCGGCGTCAGCGCCGCGACCGAGTCGACGACGATCAGGTCGACCGAGCCGGAACGGACCAGCGCATCGCAGATTTCCAGCGCCTGCTCGCCGGTGTCCGGCTGCGAGATCAGCAGATCCGGCAAGTGAACACCGAGCTTGGACGCGTACTGGACGTCCAGCGCATGCTCGGCATCGATGAACGCGCAGGTACCGCCGAGCTTCTGCATTTCCGCGATCACCTGCAAGGTGAGCGTGGTCTTGCCGGACGATTCCGGCCCGTAGATCTCGACGACGCGGCCACGCGGCAGGCCGCCGACGCCGAGCGCGATATCGAGCCCGAGCGAGCCGGTGGAGACGACTTCGAGGTCCGGGGTGACGTCGCCATCGGCAAACCGCATCACCGAGCCCTTGCCGAACTGCTTCCCGATCTGGGCGAGTGCCGCTGCCAGTGCCTTCGCCTTCTCCGCGCGTGCCTTGTCTTCCATGCCTGGTGTCCTCGTGTGTGGTGTCGGTCGACGTCCGAATGAGGAAGTCATTGTCGCACCAAACAACTGTATAAACAATCAGTCATTGGTCTTAGACTGAAAAACTTCCGCGAACACTTCATCGAGCGTGCGTGCATCCAGGATCCGCCGGGCCCAGCGCTCCACCTCGGCCGCCGAGCCGGCCTCGACCCGTGCGGCCACCGCCTCGGGCAGTGCGCCGAAGCGATGGGTGAGCTGGGTCAACAGCAACAGCTCGCGACCCTTTTCGAGGCCCTTCTCGAGCCCCTTCGCCATCCCGCGACGCATCCCGATCTTCTCGACGCTGCTGATGTAGCGCCTGTCCTGGCCCCCTTCGATCGCCTCGATATCTTGCCACAGCCGGTCCTCCAGGGATTCCGGCAGAACCAGCATCCAGTCCAGTACATTGAACAGCGCGACGATCCGCTCCCGACCCCAGTCGCGCTCGTACAGCAGCCGCACCAGCCGGCTCTTGGCCTAGGGCCTGTTTACCCTAGTGTTCCGTTCCGGAAATAACCTTACTAATTCTAGTGAGCTTTTCAAGGATGGAATCGGCAGTGGCGGTCCATTGGAAGGGTGATGGGTGCTGGTTGTAGTGGGAGACGAAGTCGTTGATCTT
>JBFWQR010000202.1:0-10284 GCA_050249335.1 Lautropia sp. | reverse complement strand
CACCGCCGTCACCCGCTGGTGCGGCGAACGGCTCGATTACAGCATCGCGGTCGAGGGGCTGCTCAACGAGCAGCAGCGCGGGCGGGCGGCCCAGCGGCGGCCGGCGGACCAGCGGCCGGCGGACGTTCCCGCGGAAACGCCGCCGCTGGCGAGAACGCCGTCGCCGGTGGGGGTATCGCCGCTCGGGGGAACGGGCTGATCCGATCGCCTCTCACATCCATTCACCCAGTACGCGGACCGATTCGAACGCCCGCGTCGGCGAGATGCAGGCGGATCTGCCGTCGCAACTATGGCGAACCGCATCCAGCGTGGGCACCGTCTCATCGCTGACGTGAGCGTCCGGCCTTGTGTTTGGCCTTGTCCCTGTCGGCCTTGTCCTTCCAATCGAACGACTCGTCCGACTCGAGTTCGCCGAACAGGCCTGCCATCGCCGCGGCGTCGCTCGCCGCCAGCGGCAGCGCCCACTGAACGAACGCGTCGAGCACGGTATCGAGCATCTCGGCGCTGCGGCGACCCCGGTTAGCGCCGGCGACCGCGAAAGAATGATCGGCTCCATCGAAGCTGACCAGTGTCGCGCGCGGCCGGAGCCGACGCACCACTGCCGCAAGCAACTCCGGCTCGCCGAGCGCATCGCGCATTCCGTGCAGGAACAGCATCGGCAGCATGACTTCGGCAAGGTGATCGGCACGAGTGTCGGACGGCTGTCCGGCCGGATGCAGAGGGAAGCCGAAGAACGCCAGTCCGCGCACGCCGGGCAGCGGCGCGAGCGCCTGCGCTTGCGATGTCATCCGGCCGCCAAACGACTTGCCCCCCGCGAGCAATGGCAGGCCTGGCAGCAGTTCGGCCGCCCGCGCGACCGCGGCGCGGACCGTCTCGTGCGCGACCGGCGGACGGTCGGGACGGCGCCCGCCGTACTCCATCGCCGGGAACTGGTAGCGCAGTGTCGCGATGCTGCGGGCCGCAAGGCCGTCGGCGAGCGCCTGCATCGACGGATGGGTCATGCCGGCGCCGGCCCCGTGTGCGAGGACCAGCGCGACCTTCGCCGCTGCCGGCCGCCTCAGCAGCCCCGAAACCGAGCGACCGTCGGCGAACGGGATAGTGACCGGAAGCGACTCGGACGGGTCCATGGCTCGATCGTACCGCCGGCCGGCGACGTTGGCCGCTGTCCGCTGTCTGCTGACCGCCACCGCCGCGACGTAGCGACACGTATCGGCACGTGTCGGCGTGGTGACCGGCGGCGCGGATCGTTAACCAGTGAGAATCCCGTCACTTGCGGCAAAATACCGGGACTTTGACGGCGGCACGGCGAAGAACGCTGGTCAACGACGGCCGCGGGGCACCCGTTTCAACTGCATCATCGCGGAGGCCTCATGGCTCGCTTACCGGTTTCTCCAGTCGCCGCCGGTTTCGCCCGACGCCTGCCACGGCGGCTGGCGGGCACAGCGCTAGCGTTCGCAGCGCTGGCACTGCCGGCGTTCGCGGCCGCGCAATCGGCCGTAACCAACGCCGCAGTGAATCTGCGCGCCGGCCCCGACAGCGACTACCCGCTGGTCCGCTGGCTGCCGGAGGGCACACCGGTCGAGGTCTACGGCTGCGTCGAAGACTATCGCTGGTGCGACGTCTTCGCCTACGGCGATCGCGGCTGGGTCTATTCGCGCTACCTGTCGTATCCCTATCACGATCAGCTTGTGCCGCTGCCGAGCTATGGTGCGACCATCGGCGTGCCGATCATCACCTTCTCGATTTTCAGCTACTGGGACGATCACTATCGTCGTCGTCCGTGGTATGCCGATCGTCCGCGCTGGGAGCAGCACCCGCCGCGCTACGTGCCTCGTCCGGTACCTCCGCCGGCCTATCGGCCGCCCTATGAGCGGCCGCCAGGCTATCGGCCGCCGGGCTACCCCGACCACGCCCGTCCGGTCTACCCCGACCGCGGCCGGCCCGGCTACGATCGCCGGCCTGAATATCGGCCGCCGTCACCGCCGACATTCCAACCCCCGCCGCCGGTGTTCCGACCGCCGCAGACCCCGCCGCCGACGGTGCAGCCGCCAACCGTACGACCACCGCAGGCACAACCGCCGGTGTTCCGACCGCCACAGGCACAACCACCGGCATTCCAGCCGCCGCAGACGCAGCCGCCGGCGTTCCGGCCGCCGTCAGCGCAGCCGCCGCAGATGCAGCCCCCGGCAGCGCGCCCCCCGCAGATGCAGCCGCCTCAGGCCCGGCCGCCACAGATGCCGAGCGGCCCCGGGCCTGTCGCGCGGCCGCCGTCGCAGCCGCCCGGTCGGCCCCAGCAGCACACGACGACCGGCACATTCTGATCACTCCGATCATGATCACCGGTGCTGCACCGCACGGCCGGGTCTGAGTTGGGCTGGGCTGGTCTGGTCTGGGCTGGATCCGGGCCGAGCCGAGCCCGGGCTGATGACGGGCTGGCGATGAGGCTATCGGCGCGGTGGTCGCTGCAAGCTGGTCCAGATCCAGTGGTCCAGCGACCATCGACCAGGCCCCCACGCCATGACGGCGAGCGCCAGCGCGGCCCAGGTCAGGTGGATCGGCCAGCCATCGGGCACGGTCAACTGAACGACCGCGGTCATGACCAGCAGGCCGGCGGCGGCAAACCGCGCGCCGAATCCGATGACGAGCAGGATCGGCAGCACGATCTCCGCGCAGCCGGCGGCGAACGCCATTGCTGCAGGCGCCGGGAACGGATAGGGCCCACCCGGCAGATGCAGCTTGAACTCGTCGCTGAACAGATAGACCGCGGTATCGGCCAGTTGCAGGAATCCGGACCACTTCAGAAGCCCCGATTTCCAGAACGGCACGGCCAGCGCGACGCGCGCTGCGAGCTCGACGAGGTCCGGCCGTGCGATCGCACGAACGAGCGCGACCGCACGCGCCACGACACCGGCCACGACACCGATCCCGCCGCCGATCCCGCCACCATCGCTGCCGGTCTTGCCGCCACCATCGCCGCCAGCGCTGCGGCCGGTCTCGCCGCCCGTCGCGGCACGATTCTCCGTGATCATCATCATGTGGGTACTCCGAGGTCGATCGCCATGAACGCACCGGCATCGATCATCCCCGCGAGGTTCGGCGCGAGATCGAAGTCGGCACAGAGGGACTGGGCATCGGCCGCCGCGACGCCGAGCGGGGTGCCGGCCGCCAGCCGCGCGACGAACGCTGCACCGCCGGCCGGCAGCCGGCGCACGACGACGTCGAGCCCAGGCCGCGTGACCAGCGCGTCCTCGGGCTCGGCAGCGTCGATCGTCGCGGCCGGCGCCGCGTCGCGATGGGCCGCGAAGAGGGTCACTGCCGCATGGCGCGACCGGACGATCCGCGTGGCCGGATGCGGCGTGAAGACGAGCTCGGTCAGGCGCTGCGGCGGCACCGCTGCCAGCGCGCTCGCTGCGAGCGGCGGCGCGTCGGCAGCATGGTAGGCGTCTAGCCACGCGCGCTCGATCCGCGCCGTGTCGGCGAGCCACGGCAGATCCTGTGCGTGCTGGTAGCGTTCGATGAACGCCGGGAAGTCGCGGCCGTACTCGAACAGCAGCGGCGACGTCGGCGGCGTGGCGCGCAGGTGGCAGCGGGCCATGGCGCGGAAGAAATCGACGCCGGTGATCCGCTGCACGGCCGGATAGATCGCGGCGAGCGCGTCGATCAGGCTCACGGTGACGTTGTTGCGATGGACGTTGTAGCGACCGATCGCGCCCTTGCCGCGCGGGCCGACGACGTCTTCGGGCGTTGCGCACGCGGGGTCGAGCAGCGCTGGCGCAAACGCCGCGGCGATGGTCGGCGCCGGCCGCGCCTGTCGGCACTCGCTTGGCTCGAGCGGCTTGGGCGACATGGGCGACTGGGGCGACACGATCGTCACGCCGGGGCGCGGGCGACCCCGACACGGTCCAGCATGGCCCGAGCCGCGGCCGCCTCCGCCCGCAGCACCGGCCAGTCCGGAATCCGGGCGTCCCATTCGATCAGCGTCGGGCGCGGGCCGCCCTCGGTGATCACGCGCTCGTAGAGCTTCCAGACGGCATCGGCGACCGGTCCGTCATGGCTGTCGATCAACAGCCGGTCGCCCTCGTCGTCGCGTTGCTCGGCGTGGCCGGCGAGATGGATCTCGCCGACCGCGGCGAGCGGAAAATCGGCCAGGTATTCGAGCGCCGCGTAGCCGTGGTTGGTCGCCGAGACGTAGACGTTGTTGACGTCGAGCAGCAGCCCGCAGCCGGTACGCCGGACAACGGCGCGGATGAATTCGGTCTCGCTCATGGTCGACGAGGCGAAGGCGACGTAAGTCGACGGGTTCTCGAGCAGCAGCGGACGCCCGATCGCCTGCTGGACCTGGTCGACGTGCTCGCAGACGCGGGCGAGCGTGGCCGCCGTGTATGGCAGCGGCAGCAGGTCGTTGTAGCAGGTCGTCCCGTGCGCCGACCAGGCAAGATGTTCGGAGACGAGCACGGGTTCGTAGCGTTCGACGAGGCTGCACAAGCGCCCGAGATGGGCGGCATCGAGCGGCTGCCAGCCGCCGATCGAAAGGCCCACGCCATGCAGCGAGACCGGATGGTCCCGGCGCAAGGTCGTGAGCGCTCGATGGGGCGGGCCGCCCGCCCCCATGTAGTTCTCGGCATGGACCTCGAAGAAGCCGTCACACAGGCCATCCGCGACGATGGCGGCGAGGTGCGCCGGTTTGAAGCAGGTACCGGCCAGACCGGCGTTCATCGCTGCTCCCGTCCCCGCCAGAGCCGCGCGATCAGACCGGCGTCAGCGAGCCGTGCTTGCCGCTCGGGACCATGATCTTGGTGCAAGTGCCCTTGGCGACGAACTTCCAGGCGTTACCCTGGAAATCGACGGTCGAGGTGCCCTGGCAACTGGTGCCGGGGCCGGCCGCGCAATCGTTCTGCCCTTTCAGCGCGACGCCATAGCACTTCTCCTTGCCGGCCGCGACAGCGGCGTCGGCCTCGGCCTTGGTCAGCGGCGCGGCGTTGGCCAGCGAGACCAGCGCGGCGGTCATGGCGCTGGCGAGGACGGTCGAGCTCACAACGGTACGTGCAGACATGCGATGACTCCGATGATGGGTTCGTGGTCGTGCCCAGGCTGGACACGAGCGGCAATACGCACGGCCGCTGCGATTCGTTACAGCGACGGCGCGTTCCGAGTGCGGCGGGTCCGTCGTGCGAACAGGCCTAGAATCCCGGTCGCAACCCGAAGGAGTTCCGAGCAGGTGCGATCAGGGCGAGCATCCGGAAGCCGGGGGTGCTGTAACGATTTCGTCGTCGGTGTCGTAACAAGCCGAAGATGAGCGCGCCGTCGCGGGAAAACGACTGGGCGGCGTGGCTGCTGGCGGCCATGGCCGGCGATGCGGACGCCTACCGGCGCTTCCTGGTGTCGGTGACGCCGCACGTCCGGGCCGTGGCCCGCTCGCGTTGTCGCCGGCTGGGTGCTCCCGACGGCGAAGCCGAGGACATCGTGCAGGAGGTTCTGCTGGCCATCCATTTGAAACGTGGGACCTGGGATCCATCGCGACCGGTCGGTCCCTGGGTGGCCGCGATCGCCCGCAACAAGCTCATCGACGTGCTGCGGCGCCGCGGACGGCATGTCGACGTACCGATCGAGGACGTGATGGGCAGCCTGCAGGCCGAGGATCGGACGGACGACCTGGCGGCGCGCGACATCGGCGTGCTGCTCGCGCAGCTGAAGACCCGGCAACGCGAGATCGTCCGGTCGATCTCGCTCGACGGCGCCAGTGTCCGCGAGACTGCCGCACGGCTCCGGATGACCGAGGGCGCGGTCCGCGTCGCGCTGCATCGGGCGCTGAAGACCCTGGGCGCGCTGTACCGGAGCAGTGCTCGTGAAGACTGACGAGCTCGTCGATCTGCTGGCCCGCGACGCACCGCCGCCATGGCGCTTCCGGCCGATCCTGATGGCGGCCGTCGCGGGTGGAATCGCCGCCGCGGCGATCGCGTTCTTCGCCACGATCGGCTTGCGGCCCGACATCGCCGATGCGCTGCGCAGCGGCCGTTTCCTGTTCAAGTTCGTCGTGACCGTCGCGCTCGCCGTCACCGCGATCGGCGCGACGCTCCGGCTCGGCGTCCCCGGTGCCCGGCTCGCCCGCGGCGGGCTCGCGCTCGCGCTCGCACCGGTGCTGCTGGCGGGCGCCGCGGTGCTCGAGCTGTTGGCGCTTCCCGGACAGCGGTGGCTGCCGAGCCTGGTCGGACGCAACGCGCTGGACTGCCTGACGCTGATCCCGCTGCTTTCGATCGGCCCGCTGGCCTGTCTGTTCGTCGCGCTCCGCCAGGGCGCACCATCCGATCCCGGCGCGGCAGGAGCCGTCGCCGGCCTGGCCGCGAGCGGCATCGCCGCGACGTTCTACGCCGCGAATTGCACCGACGACAGCCCGCTGTTCGTCATCACCTGGTACCCGATCGCGACCCTGATCGTCACCGCGGCGGCTTATCTCGGCGGCCGGCGCCTGCTGCGGTGGTGACACCGGCTCCGACCGCTCGCCGTCACTGTCCGCCTGCCCGCACCACCACGCGAGCGACGGTGATCGCGCTGCTGACCGCCGCCGCTGCCAGCACGCCGGCAGCAGCAACCGGCTTCGAGGACACGATCGCCCAGCGGGTCCGCGCCTGCACCGTCTGCCACGGCCCCGAGGGACGCGCCGCCAGCGACGGCTACTACCCGCGGATCGCCGGCAAGCCGGCCGGCTACCTCTACGAACAGCTGCTGAACTTCCGCGACGGCCGCCGCAGCTATCCGCTGATGACCGGACTGCTGCAGCACCTGAGCCCGGACTATCTGCAGGAGATCGCCGGCTATTTCGCCGGCCTCGAGCTGCCGTATCCGCCGCCGCAGCCGCTCGCTGTCTCGCCGGCGCAGGCTGCGCGCGGCCGGCAACTGGCGCAGGACGGCGACCCGGCGCGGAATCTGCCGGCCTGTGCGTCCTGTCACGGCACCGCGCTGACCGGAGTCGCGCCGGCGATTCCCGGCCTGCTCGGCCTGCCGCGCGACTACCTGAACGCGCAGTTCGGCGCCTGGCGGATCGGCCAGCGCCATGCCCGCGCCCCGGATTGCATGGCCGAGATCGGACGCCGCCTCGACGTCGACGACATCGCGGCGCTGACCGGCTGGCTCGCGGCGCAGCCACTGCCGGCCGACACCAGGCCCGCACCAGCCGCGACGACCGCGCCAGCCGCGACGGCATCGCGGTTGCCGTTGCCCTGTGGGAGTGTTCCGCAGTGACCGGCGACCAGGCAACGGCATGAAGCGCGTCCTGCTCGGCGTATTGCTGCTCGTCGCGGCATTGCTGGTCGGCGCGGCGGCCACGGTGTTCGCGCTGAACCGGCGCGGCGAGGCGGCGCTGGACGGCAGCGGGCCCGGCGCGCTGACCGCGGTACAGGCCGCGGCCGCGTCACCGGATGCGGTGGCCCGCGGCGCCTATCTGGCACTGGCCGGTAACTGTGCCGGCTGCCACAGTGCGCGCGGCGGCGCGCCATATGCCGGCGGCACCGGCATCGAGACGCCGTTCGGCGTCGTCTACGCGTCGAACCTGACGCCGGACCGGCAGACCGGCATCGGCGACTGGACCGCTGCCGAGTTCTGGCGCGCGTTGCACAACGGCCGTTCGCGCGATGGCCGGCTGCTCTATCCAACCTTCCCGTATCCGAACTACACGCAGATCACCCGCGCCGACGCCGACGCGATCTTCGCCTACCTCGGAACGCTCGTACCGGTGACGCGGCCGAACACCGCGCATACGCTGCGCTTTCCCTACGATACGCAGGCCGCGCTGGCGGTCTGGCGCGCGCTCTATTTCAAGCCTGGCGTCGAGCCCGGCGCCGGTACCGGGGCGGATGCGAAAGATGCCGCCGGCAGCGCACGCGGCGCCTACCTGGTCGACGCGCTCGGTCACTGCAACGCCTGCCATTCGAGCCGCAACTGGCTCGGCGCTACCGCCGATGCGCGCGACCTGAGCGGCGGCCTGATCCCGCGGCAGAATTGGTACGCGCCATCGCTGCTGAGCGAGCGCGAAGCCGGCGTCGCGCATTGGAGCGTCGACGAGATCGTCGCGCTGCTCGCAACCGGCCGCAATGCCCGGGCGTCGGTGCAGGGCCCGATGGCCGACGTCGTGTTCGGCAGCACGCAGCACCTGACGCCCGACGACCTGCGCGCGATCGCGATCCATCTGCAGCGGCTGCCTCGCGCCGGCGAACCTGCCGGCAGACCTGTCGGCCAACCTGCCGGCGAAACTGCCCGCGAAACCATCCGCGAACCCGACCGCGCGACGCTGGCGCGCGGTGACGCGCTGTACCGGACGCATTGCAGCGACTGCCACGGTACCGACGGCGAGGGCGTCGGGCGTGACGCCTATCCGCCGCTGGCCGGCAATCGCGCGGTGACGCTGCCGTCGCCGGCAAACCTGGTGCACGTGCTGCTCGGCGGCGGATTCCCGCCGGCGACTGCCGGCAACCCGCGGCCGTTCGGCATGCCGCCGTTCGCGACGGTGCTCGACGACGGCGAGATCGCCGCCCTGCTGACGACGATCCGCAACCGCTGGGGCAACCGCGCCAGCCCGGTCAGCAGCAGCGACGTCCGGCGCATTCGCGACGGCGGCTGATCGAAGCGAAGGCGCGCAGCAGGCCCTCTCGAGCGCCACTCGTCGGCGCCGGGGCAGCCGGAATCAGCGCATCTTCCTCAAACGCTATGCGAGGATGCTTTTTCGGCGTTTGACGACGTTGGCGATGCGGCTTCGGCTTTCGGCGATGTGTGCCCGGTATCCAGCATCGTGCCTTCGATGCTCGCCATTGCGTCCCCGGCGATCCACTCGGCGGCCTTCTCGGCGATCATCAGCGTCGGCGAATTGGTGTTCCCCGACGTGATCCGCGGCATCACGCCGGCATCGACGACGCGCAGCCCGGCGACGCCGCGCACCCGCAACCGGCTGTCGACGACCGCGAGCGGATCGTCGGCACGGCCCATCCGGGTGGTGCCGACCGGATGGAAGATCGTCGTCGCGATGTCGCCGGCCAGCCGGACCAGGTCGTCGTCGCTCTGGAACTGCACGCCGGGCTTCCATTCCTGCGGCCGGTAGCGCGCCAGCGCCGGCTGCGCGACGATCCGCCGCGTCACCCGCAGCGATTCGGCGGCGACGCGGCGATCCTCATCCGTGTTCAGGTAGTTCGGCCGGATCGCCGGCGCGTCGGCGAAGCGCGGGCTGCGGATCCGCACCGAGCCGCGGCTGGTCGGGTTCAGGTTGCAGACGCTGGCGGTAAACGCGTCGAACGTATGCAGCGGCTCGCCGAACGCGTCCAGCGACAGCGGCTGAACGTGATACTGGATGTTCGGATGCGGCCGTTCCGGCGAACTGCGGGTGAACGCGCCGAGCTGCGACGGCGCCATGCTCATCGGCCCGGTGCGGCGCAGCGCATACTCGGCGGCGATCGCCGCCTTGCCGAGCCAGCTCGCCACGCGGGTGTTCAGCGTACGGCCGCGTTCGACCTTGTAGACCGCGCGGATCTGCAGATGATCCTGCAGGTTCTCGCCGACGCCGGGCGCGTCGACGACGACGTCGATGCCGTGCTCGGCGAGCAGCGCGGCCGGACCGACGCCGGACAGCTGCAGCAGTTGCGGCGAGCCGATGCTGCCGGCGCAGAGGATCACCTCGTGCGCGGCGCGCACGGTGACCAGGCCGCCGCGGCCGGTATCGACGGTGACGCCGCTGCAGCGGCGCCGGCCGTCGCGCCCGACCGCCGGCTCGAAATCCAGCCGCGCCACTTGTGCCCGGGTCCAGAGCTCGAAGTTCGGCCGCCCGTAGCAGGTCGGCCGCAGGAACGCCCGCGCCGCGTTCCAGCGCCAGCCGGCCTTCTGGTTGACTTCGAAGTAGCCGATGCCCTCGTTGTCGCCGCGATTGAAGTCCTCGGTCCGCGGGATGCCGGCTTCGACCGCGGCCGCGATGAACGCGTCGAGGATGTCCCAGCGCAGCCGCTGCTGCTCGACCCGCCATTCGCCGCCGCCACCGCCGGGCAGCGTCTGGTTCGACGGCCGCGCGCCGTGCATCTCGTCGGCGCCGCGATGGTGGTCCTCATGGCGCTTGAAGTACGGCAGCACCGCCGGCCAGGTCCAGTCCGGATCGCCGGTCAGCTCGGCCCAGCCGTCGTAGTCGCGGCGCTGGCCACGCATGTAGATCATGCCGTTGATGCTCGAGCAGCCGCCGAGCGTCTTGCCGCGCGGATAGCGCAGCTGCCGGCCGTTCAGCCCGGCATCGGGCTCGGTCTGGTAGAGCCAGTC
>JBFWQR010000201.1:0-10383 GCA_050249335.1 Lautropia sp. | reverse complement strand
GACAGGGCGCATCGCGGCGTTGCAAAATCGAGTCGATACCTCCGGGTATCGACTCGATTTCGCGCCTTGCGCTGCATCCCTGTCGTCCACCGCGCGACCCCTTCCCATACTCCGACAGGCTCCTAGGCGTCGCGCCCGCCGCGCGGCTTCACGGCGATTCGACCGTGATCCGGCCGCTGTGCGTGCCGTCGTCCTTGAACACGGTGTACTGGCTCGGGCCGGTCCGGTACAGCTTGTAGCAGTCCTCGGCACCGCCGCGGATCCCGTCGAAGCGCGAGCAGTAGCCGGTCTTGGTGAAGCGGATCCGGCCGTTGGCGGCACCGGTCTCCCACATCATTCGCATCCGGCCGTCGGGCGTCGTCACCGCGGTGCCCGAGGCGCCGCCGGCGGCTTCCCAGCGATAGCGGGCCTTGGCCAGGATCGCCTGGACTTCGGGACCCGTCAGCGGGTACATGCCCTTGTCTTTCAGCGCGCCTTCGTCGAACGTGCAGCCGGCGAACAGCGCGCCGGCAACGGTCAATGCAACCGCCAGGGCAGCGGGTTGCCGGCTCCGGATGCTCGGGTCCATCGTCGGCAATCATAGCGCGACGCAGCATACGCGGAACGAGACGTCGATTGCACCTTATTGGTGCATTGCGCTATCGAGAGGATGCCTGGCGCGGAGCGGGGAGGCCAGGACGCGGCGCCATCTGATACTGGGTCCGGGATGCCGGCGGGCCCGGGCGCCGCCTTTTTTTACATCTTGCCAATCAGGTCTGCGCCGCGGGGTCATCACCCGGGCGGGCGGCTCACCCGCGGGAAAATGGCTCCCCGACAGGAATCCGAATCATGCGATACGAACCCGACCACCCAGCCCGCCCCGCCGACGACGGCGAAGACCACGACCGCCCCCGTCGCCCGCGCTGATCCGTTGCCTGCGCGACCCTCGCGTGACCTTCAGATCGCCAGCAACGGCTCGCGGCTCTTCGGCATCAGTTCGTTGAGCGCGAACTCTTCCTCGATCTGTTCGATCTGCTCCTCGGTCAGGCCGACGCCCTCGAAGCCGGGATCGCCCTTCTCGATGCATTCGGCGGCCAGCTGCGCCAGCTGAACCGCGGCGATCAGGTCGGGCCGGGCGTGGCCGCCCGCTTCGCCTTCGTGGTGCCGCTCGATCGCATCGACGACATTGCCCGGCAGGCCCCAGACATCGGCGAGGTAGGCACCGACCGCGACGTGCGAGGTGCCGAGGAAGCTGACCTCGACCTCGGCGAGCGGCCGGCCGCTGCGCTCGGCGTGGCGCAGCGCCAGCGCGTAGCGCTTGTTCATGCCGACCGCGAGTGCCAGCATGCCGATGTCGTGCAGCAGCCCGCCGGTGAACGCATCGTCGCGCTGGCTGCGGTCGGCCACCAGCGCCCGCGCGAGCCGCGCGCACAGCAGCGAGTGGCGCTGCAGCCGCGGCGCCGAGAAGCCCTTGACGGTCGGGCACTCCTCGGCTGCGGCGAATACCGTGGTCAGCAGCACCAGCGCACGCAGCGAGGTCAGGCCGAGGTAGCTGACCGCCTGCGGCACCGACGCGACCTTGAACGGCAGCCCGAAGAACGCCGAATTGACCACCTGCAGCAGCTTCGCCGACAGGCCGGGGTCGGTCGACACCACCGCCGAGATCTCGTCGATCGTCGAGTCCTGCCGCGCCATCACGGCGGTCAGCCGCGGATAGGTGGTATTGGTCGACGGCAGCGACGCCAGCCGGCCGACCACGGCACGGACCAGCGGGTTGTCGGTCCGCGGCCAGGCGCCGAGCACGCTCTCGATGTTGGCGACCAGCGTCGGCATGTCCCACGGCTTGGCGACGAAGCGCTGCGCGACGGTCAGCGCCCGGTCGATCCGGGCATCGTCGAGCGGCTCGGCGAGCAGCACGCGGATGATCGACGGATGGTGCAGCCGGACCTGTTCGAGCAGCTCGATGCCGTCCTGCCCGGGCAGGTCGAGGCCGGTGAAGATGACGTCGAACCAGCGGTTGGCCAGCAGGTTCAGCGCCGCCTGCGACGAGGCGACATAGGTCGCGTTCCAGTCGCTGCTCTGGCTGTCTAGCGCGGATTTGAGCGCATCGAGCGCGGCGGGGTCGCTGTCGACGAACAGGATTTGATTCACGTCGGTTCCAGAGTTGCGCGAGGGTCGGGCGTCAGTCTCGCCCGGGCCGCCGGCCGTTGTCGGCGCGGTGCCGACGGCCGGCGCACGGATTCGGACGAACGAGAAGTCGACGACAATCGGCGGACTAGCGGCCGGATCCCCGGCCTGTTCCGAGGATCGGCCGGCCCCTCCCGAAGTTCGGCAGACTCCCCCAGGAGATCGCACATGCCCGACCGTGCCTTCGGAATCGAGACCCTCTGCCTGCATGCCGGCCAGATCCCGGACGCCGTGACCGGCGCGCGGGCGCTGCCGATCCACCAGACCACCTCGTTCGTCTTCGACTCGGCCGAACACGCTGCCAGCCTGTTCAACCTGCAGACCTTCGGCAATGTCTATTCGCGGCTGTCGAACCCGACGGTCGCGGTGCTGGAGGAGCGGATCGCCGCGATCGAGGGCGGCCGCGCCGCGATCGCGACCGCGAGCGGCATGGCCGCCGAGATGACCGCGATGCTGACGCTGCTCGAGGCCGGCGACCATTTCGTCGCGTCCAACGCGTTGTATGGCGGCACCTGGTCGCAGTTCGCGGTCACCTTCAAGCGGCTCGGCATCGACTGCAGCTTCGTCGAGCCCGGCGAGCCGGCCAACTTCCGGGCCGCGCTGCGGCCGAACAGCAAGGCGATCTTCGTCGAGACCATCGCCAATCCGCGGCTCGACGTGATCGACCTCGCGGCGGTCGCCGAGATTGCGCACGGGCACGGCATTCCGCTGGTGGTCGACAACACGCTGGCCTCGCCGTATCTGTGCCAGCCGATCCGGCACGGCGCCGACATCGTGGTCCATTCGGTCACCAAGTACCTCGGCGGGCACGGCACGACGATGGGCGGCGTGGTCGTCGAGTCCGGCCGCTTCCCGTGGGACAACGGCAAGTTCCCGCGGATGACCGAACCGTCCGAGGGCTACCACGGCGTGCGTTTCTACGAGACCTTCGGCGACTTCGGTTTCACGATGCGGGCGCGGATGGAAACCGCGCGCACGCTCGGCCCGACGCTGGCGCCGCTGTCGGCGTGGCTGCTGCTGCAGGGGATCGAGACGCTGCCGGTGCGGATGGACCGGCATGTACAGAACGCCGCCCGCGTCGCCGAGCATCTGGCCGTGCATCCGGGCGTCGCCTGGGTCCGTTACCCGGGGCTCGACGGCGGGCCGGATGCCGGCCGCGGTCGCGAGCTGGTGCGGCGCTACCTGCCGAAGGGCGCCGGCGGCATCCTGACCTTCGGCCTGAAGCCGGGGGCCGACGGCGATGCGCGCGCCGCCGGCGAACGCTTCATCGACGCCTGCCAGTTCATGAGCCATCTGGCCAATGTCGGCGATGCGCGGACGCTGGTGATCCATCCGGCCTCCACGACCCATCGCCAGCTCGAACCGGCGCAGCAGCTGGCCGCCGGCGTCGGGCCGGACCTGATCCGGCTGTCGATCGGGCTCGAGTCGATCGACGACATCCTGTGGGACATCGATCAGGCGCTGGCGGCGGCAACGCGCTGACGACACCGGCCGGTCGGCTGTCGCCGGCCTGCAACCGCCATCGCGCTGTCATCCGGTCGCGGCAAGCTGGCCGCTTTTGCACCGCCGCCGCCGATGATGAAGCTTGCCGAAGTCCTGCCGCCTGCCGGGGCCCTGCCATTCGTCGAGCTCTTGCCTCGCCATGACATCCTGGCCCGATCGGATCGCATCGAAGTCCGGCTCGCTGCCGACGATTCGGAGATCGACGCCGCGCTCGCGCTGCGCCATCGCGTGTTCGCCATCGAGCTCGGGGCCGCGCTGCCGGGTCGCGACGGCCGCGATCGCGACGTCTTCGACCGGCATTGCCGGCACCTGATCGCGCTCGACCGCGATACCTGCTGCATCGTCGGCACTTATCGCGCCCTGCTGCCGGCGCAGGCGCGTCGCCTCGGGTTCCTTTATGCCGACCGCGAGTTCGTGCTGTCGTGGTTGAATCCGTTGCGCGACGACCTGGTCGAGGTCGGTCGCGCCTGCATCGAGCCCGGCTACCGCAACGGCATCGTGCTGATGCTGCTCTGGCGCGGCATCAGGGCACTGGTCGAACGCCACGGTCATCGCTACCTGCTCGGTTGCTGCAGCCTGCCGGCCGACGACGGCGGCGTCGCCGCGGCGCGGCTCTACCGCCAGCTGGCGGCCTGCCACCTGGCGCCGCCGCAGCTGCGGGTCTGGCCTCGTCACCGGCTGCCGGTCGCGACGCGCGACGCCGCTTCGGCGAGCGCCACGCCCGAGGTTGCTCCGCTGCCGCCGCTGCTGCGCGGCTATCTGAGCGCCGGCGCGCGGATCCTCGGCGAGCCGCATCTCGATATGCAGTTCCGCTGCGCCGATCTGCCGATCCTGCTCGATCTGCGGGCACTGTCGCTGCGGCTGCAGGCGCGATTCGGCCGGGACTCGTGAACGAACCCGCCGTTCCTGCGCCGGGGGCCTGACAGCCTCCCGGGTCCGATCGGCAGACTTCCCGGGTAGCATCGGGAGATCGATTCGACCGGAGACACCCATGCCGCACGCCCCGCTGCCGCTCGCTTCCCGCCGCCGGTCGTCGTTGTTCGCGTTCGCCGGCACGGCCGGACTGGTCGCGGCGCTGTTGTCGCCGCTGGCGTCGGCGCCGGTCCGGGCGCAGGCCGCCGCGCCCCCGGCGGCGGGCGCCCCGACTGCCGCGCCGGCCGGCTGGCCCGGCAAACCGGTCCGCATCATGGTCGGCGCGTCCGCCGGCGGCGGTACCGACGTGATCGCGCGGCTGCTCGCCGAACGCTTCGCCGAGACCTACAAGCAATCGTTCGTCGTCGAGAACCGGCCCGGCGCGTCGAACACGATCGCCGCCGATATCACCGCCAAGGCGCCGCCCGACGGGCTGACGCTGCTGGTCGCCACCAACACCGGCCAGGCGATCGCGCCGCATCTGCTGAAGCTCGCCTTCGATCCGCTGAAGGACCTGCAGCCGATCGGGCTGATCGTCGTGGTGCCGAACGTGCTGCTGGCGAACCTGAACCTGCCGGTCTCGACGGTGCCCGAGTTGGTCAAGCTGATGAAGGCGAAGCCGGAAGGTTTCCGCTACGCGTCGTCGGGCGTCGGCAGCACCCAGCATCTGGCCGGCGAAGCGTTCGACCTGATCGCCGGCACCAAGGCGGTCCATATTCCGTACAAGGGCAGCAGCCAGGCGCATCTGGACCTCATCGGCGGCCAGGTCGAGATCATGTTCGACACCACGTCGTCGTCGATGCCGCACATCAAGGGTGGCAAGCTGAAGCCGCTGGCGGTGATGTCGGCGCAGCGCTCGCCGCAGCTGCCCGACGTGCCGACGCTCGCCGAGGCCGGCTATCCGGGCTTCGAGATGACGACCTGGTACGGGCTGTTCGTCACCGCCGGCACGCCTCGGCCGGTGGTCGATTCGCTGCATGCCGAGCTGCAGCGCACGCTGGCGCTGCCCGACGTCAGGTCCAAGCTGGTCGGCCTCGGCGGCGAGCCGGGCACGCTGACCCAGGGCCAGTTCGCCGAGTTCAATCGTGCCGAGTTCGAGCGGTTCGGCAAGCTGATCAAGGATGCCAACGTCAAGACCGAGAAGTAGGCAACGCGCGCGGTCGATGGCGGCGGTCGCGCGGCTCAGCTGCCGAGCAGTTTGGTGTAGCGGCGCTGCATTTCTTCGGGGGTCACGGTCTCGATCGCGTGGCCGATGTTCCAGCGGTGGCCGAACGGGTCGACGATCACGCCCGAGCGTTCGCCGTAGAACTGATCCTGCGCCGGCATCGTGACGGTCGCGCCCGCCTTGCAGGCGCGTTCGATCCAGGCGTCGCAATCGTCGACGTGCAGGTGCAGCGACACCGGCGGCGTCGTGCCGGGTGCCGGGCCGCCGAGTCCGTACTCGGGAAATTCGTCGGCGATCATCACGGTCATCCCCGGGCCGAACATCAGTTCGGCGTGGCCGACGCGGCCGCTCGGCTCGGTCAGCCGGAACGACTCGACGGCGCCGAACGCGGCCGTGTAGAACGCGATCGCGGCCGGCGCGTCGCGGACGATCAGGTAAGGGAACAGTTCGTGGGCGGCCATCGTGCTCTCCGGTCAGTAGCTCGGCAATGACTGTAACCGGCACTCGGTGCCGGATCTTGAACGGAATTGACCGTGCGCGGGCTCGACCGGTGCGATCGGTCCGTGCAGTCCGTGCAGTCCGTGCGGTCCCGGCGGTCCGAGCGGCGACAGCGGTACGTGCTCCGGCGAGCGTGGCGAGGCACGGCGCCATTGGCCCGGCGTCATGCCGGCGAACTCCTGGAATTCGCGGGTCCAGTGCGGCTGATCGCTGTAGCCCGCGGCCAGCGCCAGGTCGACCAGCGGCGTGTCGGGCTGGCGTGCCAGCCCATGCAGCGCGGCGCGGAACCGCAGCAGGCGACGATAGCGCTGCGGCGCGAGCCCGCTGGCGGCGCGGAACGTCGCGATGAAATGGCGGTCGCTGACGCCGGCGCGCGCTGCCAGCGTCGCGATCGGCGTCGGCCCGGCGAGCGCCGGCAAGATTTCGGCGACCGTCGGGTCCGGCGCCGGCGGGTCCGACCGCGCGAGCCGGCGCAGCAGCGCGGCTTCGAACAGCGCGAGCCGGCGCAGCGGGTCACCCACCGCGCGGAGCCGGTCGAGCAGGATCTCGGCGGCAGGGCCCCAGAGCGCGTCGAGCGGTACGTGCCGGCCGGTCAGCGCGTCGGCCGGCACGCCGAACAGCGCCTGCGCCGCACCGACCCGCAGCATCGCGCCGACCGATGCGCCGGGCGTGCTGATGTCGCGCAGCAGCGGCGCGGCGCGCGCGCCGCCGACCAGCGCCAGACCGATCGGTTCACCGATCGGGTCGTGAGGGCCATCGAGCAGGCGCAGCGGCCGGCCCGAAAGCATGAACACCAGGTGCATCGCGCCGGTCGGCAGCACCGCTTCGGGTAGCGGCATCGGCGCCGCCGTGCCGGCGATCGGCGCCGCGACCGGCGCAGCGGAGGGCGGTGCGGAGGGCGCTGATGCAGTCGTCGGCGCGTTCGACCAGACCTGCGTCAGCCAGGCGCGCAGCGCTGGATGCGGCGGTCGGGACAACGAGGTCATCATCAGGGACCGGGAGACCTACCAGTACCGCACCCGCCCGGTGTCGATATGCACGAAGCCCTCGCGCGGATAGAAGCCGACACCACCGCCGTGCAGCTCACGGGCGGCGTCGCGTAGCGTCGCCAGCGGCACGCCCGGAAGCCGGACGTCGATGGCTCTGCCTTCGAGGTGCAGGCTGCGCGATGCGACCCCGCCGTCGCGGGTGCGGCGCAGCCGTTCGTTGGTCTCCGGGCATCGGTAGCCGGAGATCACCTCGAACGGCCGGTCGGCCCCGGTCAGGCGGTGGACGCCGCACAACAGGTCGAGCAGCTGCGGGTCGATGCGCCCGACCCGGCCGCTGTAGTGGTCGCGCAGGAAGTGATCGAAGGCCGCCTGCACGATCGGGTCGCGCGGCCCGCCGACCGCATGCGCGCGGTCGATCCGCTCGCGGGTATGCAGATGCCGCAGCGCGAGCCGATAGCCGGCCGGATAGCCGTCTCGATGACCGCCTGGACGGCTGCCCGGATGGCCGGCCGGGAGCGACGGCATCGCCCGGACCGGGAGCGCCGGCAGCGCGACCCCGGCGGCGAGTGCGGCGCCGTGCAGCAGCCGGCGCCGCTGCAGCACGATTCGTGTCATTCGCGGACTCCTGTCCGTGGGATTCTGTCCGTCATCGCCGCCATGCGTCAAATGCCGATCGCCGCCCGGCCCCTGGCACGCAGCGCAGTCGCGAGCGCCTGGTCGTGCCCATAGAGATCGTCGAGGAAGACTATCGCACCGTCGTCGATCACCACGGTGCCGTAGCTGATCAACACCGGGATCGGCGTGACCAGCGGTACCGTCCGCGACGCCCCCGCTTCCATCGCCTCGACGATCCGTGCCTCCGGCCACGCCGGCATGCCCGCGAACACGAAGCGGGCCAGGGCGACCGGATCCTCGACCCGGATGCAGCCGTGGCTGAAGTCGCGCCGCGTCCGCTCGAACAGCTGGGTCGACGGCGTGTGATGCAGATAGATGCTGTCGCGGTTCGGAAAGGCGAACTTGATGTCGCCGAGGGCGTTGCGCGGCCCGGGCCGCTGCCGGATCCGCAGCCGGCCGGCGGCGACGGCGTCGAGCTTGGCCGACGTCAGCACCCGGTCGGCGCCGCCGGCGCCGACGAATTCGTAGCCGTCGCGCTCGAAGCGCGATGGATCGCGCCGCAGCGACGGCACCAGCTCGCCGCGCGCGATCGACAGCGGCACGTTCCAGTACGGGCTGAATTCGACGTGGCGCAAGTCGGCCTGGATCAACGGCGTCCGGGTGTCGAGGGCCTTGCCGACGACCACCCGCATCTGCGTGCGCACGACGATGCGCCCGGCCTCGACGTCGTAGGCACGCAGCACGAACTCCGGCACGTTGACCAGGATCGTCCGCGGCGCATCGCGCAGCGGCGTCCAGCGTAGCCGCTCCATCGTCAGCGCGATCTGGCGGGCGCGCGCCGCCGGCGCGACCTCGAGCCGGGCCAGCGTGGTCGGGCCGATCACGCCGTCGATGTCGAGCCCGTGGCGGCGCTGGAAGCTGCGCACCGCGGCGGCCAGCGTCTCGTCGTAGCGCGGCGGCGGCGCGACAGCCGGCGTGGCCGGCGTGGCGGCCGGATCGTCCGCCGGCCGGACCAGGTCGCCGAGCGCCGCCAGCCGCTCGGCGAGCAGCGCGGCCCCGGCCCACTCCGAATCCGGATCGACCCGCGGTGCGCCGCGCGGCCCGGTGCGCGGCAGCGGCGGCAGCGGCCGCTGCCAGGCCGGATGCCCGTCGAGCGCGCGGTAGCGCGCCAGGGCCCGGCGCAGCTGGGCATAGTAGGGCAGCGACGGGGCCACCTCGACCGGCAGGGCGGTCAACCGGCCGGTCGCCAGAGCCGCATCCAGCGCTCCGGCCGCATCGAAACCGTCCGGCACCGGCAGCCGCAACCCGGGATGCAGCCGGCGCGGATCGAGGCGGCCGTGATGCAGGTCTGCCAGATAGCGCTGCATCGCGGCGGTCAGCGCGGCATCGAGCCGGGCCCGGGCCGCTGCATCGGGAGCCGGCATGCGTTCGGCTGCGGTGACGGCCGCCGCCAGCTTCCCGGCATCGTAGTCGGCCGGATCGAGCCCGTCCTCGGCCGCGGCCGCGAGCAAGCTTACCGCTGCCGCCGCCCGGGCCGCGAGATGCGGCCCGTCGAACCAGCGCAGCGGTTCGGCGAGGACCGTGGCCGCCAGCGCGAACAGCAGTGCCAGCGCGATCAGCGCGCGCAGCAGCCAGCGCCGGCCGGCCCGCACCGGTTCGCCAGCGGCAGGCCCGGCATCCGGACGATCGGAGCGGCGGCGGGAGGACGGTTCGGCATGCGTCACGCCGCCTATTCTGACTCGGGACCGGTGGCGGATGGTTGCGCTCGGTCAAGCGACCAGCGGTCCTCGGCATCGTCCGAGCGGTCGGACGGATCGGTCCGCAGCGGTCTAAGCTGCACCGATGGAGCATCGAACCGAGCGCAGGATCGCTGCGCACCGGCACATGGCGGCCGTACCGCCGCCTCGCCGCCGGGCGCGCGTGCCGGCACCGCTGCTGGTAGCCCTGGCCGCAGGATTGCTGATGGTCACCGGTTGCGGTGGTTCCGGCGGTGACGACACCGCGCCGGGCGCCAGCGCCACCACGACGACTGGCGCCGGCAACGGCAACGGCAACCCGGCCGGCGGCGGAACGACGCTCCCACCGGCCGCTGCCGGCAGCTACGCGTCGGTCAAGGGCGCCGGGCTCGGCCGCGGCGCCGATCTCAACGGCGCGATTCCGTTTCCGGCCGACAACGCCTGGAACACCGATGTCAGCGCGCTGCCGGCCGATCCGAACTCGGCCAATCTGATCGCGTCGATCGGCCTGACCCGCGGCCTGCATCCGGACTTCGGCGCCGGCCTCTACGAAGGCGCGCCGATCGGCATCCCGTACGTGATCGTCGGCGGCACGCAGCCGAAAGTGCCGATTCATTTCGTCACGACCTGGAACGAGAACGACCCGGGCCCGTATCCGGTGCCAGCCGACGCGCCGGTCGAAGGCGAGCAGGTCGGCGTGCCCGGCGCCGGCGGCGACCGCCACGTGCTGGTGATCGACCGTGACAACGACCGGCTCTACGTGCTCGTCCGGGCGTTTCGCAACGGCGACGGCAGCTGG
>JBFWQR010000200.1:0-10399 GCA_050249335.1 Lautropia sp. | reverse complement strand
TTTCGCAGCTGGCGCAAGCGCGCGCCGGCGGACGCGACGCTGACCTTCCTCTGCGAGATGGGCCCCAAGGAATACGCGATGACCGGCCCGGACGGCTACGAGCTGTCCGATCGCTGGCAGGAAGCGCTGCAGTTGAAGCAGCTGGTCCGGTCGCTGTGGCAGCGGCTCGAAGCCGAAGATCGATGAACGACCGGCGAGGCCCACCGCGGCTGCCGGTCGGCACACTCCCCCACTACCGCCACGCCGCCACCGCGGTAGTCGACATTGCCCAACGGAGCTCCCGATGAATGCTGAACCGCTGCCGCTCGAACCCGCGATCGCCGCGGCGCTCGCCGGTATCACCACCGCGACGCTGACGACCGTGCTGCTGAAGAAGGGCCTGCGCAACGTCTGGATCCGCGGCGCGGCGCCGCTCACCCCCGGGTTGCCGCGCCGGATCGGCCGCGCCTTCACGCTGCGCTTCGTCCCAGCGCGCGAGGATCTGGCGACGCCGGCATCGTGGGCCTCGCCGATTTCCACGCGCGCCGCGATCGAGGCGATGCCGGCCGGTGCGATCGCGGTGGTCGACGCGATGGGGATCACCGACGCCGGCATCTTCGGCGACATCCTGTGCGCGCGGATGCGCCGCCGCGGCGTCGCCGCGCTGGTCACCGACGGCGTGGTCCGCGACGTCGCCGGCGTCCTCGCGACCGAGTTGCCGGTCTGGTGCCTGGGCACCGCCGCGCCGCCGTCGGTCGCCGGCCTGACCTTCGTCGACTGGCAGGCGCCGATCGGCTGCGGCGGCGTCGCGGTATTTCCGAACGACGTCATCGTCGCCGACGCCGACGGCGCGGTGGTGATCCCGCAGGCGCTGGTCGACGACGTCGTCGCCGCCGCGGTCGAGCAGGAACGGCTCGAGACCTGGATCATGCAGCAGGTCGAGAACGGCGCGGCGCTGCCCGGGCTCTATCCGCCGAACGCGGAGAATCAGGCGCGCTACGCGGCGAGCCGGGCGGCAGACGCGCCGGGCCCGAAGTAAGCGGCCGGAAAAAGGCGGGCGGGAAAAGGGCCGGCCGGAGCCAGCGATCGAGAAGCCGCGATCGCCGGCAGCGGAATCAGGTTCCGACGTCCAACGCCAACGGGGCTGGCGCCCATCCGGGGCGCCCTCAGGGACGCAGATAGGCGTAGCCCTCGCGCACCTGCAGCCGCGCCGCTTCGGCGACCCCCGACGGCACGATCGACGCTTCCATGACGACGCGGTCCTTGGCGATCTCGCGCGTCGTCAGCGTGTTCTGGCAGACGAAGAACTTGACGCCGCGGTTGGCCAGCTCGCCGATCGGTCCGGCGAACGGCGTGCCGTTCGGCGTCTTGGCATCCTCGAGCAAAAAGTCGATGCCCGGCCCGTTGGTGACGACCGAGATCTGTACGCTCGAATCGGCGTTCAGGTGGTTGCGGATGTTGCGGACGGCACGGGCCGCCTCGGCGACGCCGTTGGTCAGGTGGTAGACCACCTTGATCGGCGTTGCCGCCGGGGTGCCGGCGGCCGGTGCAGCGGCCGTCTGCGCTGCCGTGGACTGGGCGTCGGCGGTCGCCGGCGCCAGCGCCGCGAGCAGCGCCGCCGACAGCACGGCGAGGAACGGTACGGCGAAGACGGCGCGAGCCGGGCGCCGGCGTGACCGGGCGCGCGTTTGCGGCGCGGGTTGGATTCGATGCGCAGCGACGATCATCATCGGTCTCCAGGAATCGGAGACCGATGTTGCCGGTTCATTTCGCCGGCTGCAACTGCTGCAGTGCTTCGCGCTCGACGTTCAGGTAGGTCTGGTAGGCGTTGCGCCGGTTGGCCACCGCGAACGCCGGCAGTCCGGCCCATTCCGACCAGTCGATCCGGCGATAGGCGGCGTCGAAATCGAGCCCTTCGTCGAAGGCCTCGCGGATCTGCTCGCGCAGGAAGGTCAGGTAGCGGCGCGTCAGCGACAGATCGGCGACCGCGTCGTGCGACACCGGCCCGTGGCCGCCGACGACGATGCGCGGCCGGGCCGCCAGCACCCGGTCGATCGCGCGGACCCAGGCGCCGGTGTCGGCGTCGGCGACGAACGGGATCCGGCCGGTGAACATCAGGTCGCCGACATAGAGCACGCCGTCGGGCTCGACCAGCATCATCAGGTCTTCCGGCGTATGCGCCGGGCCGGCCGGCAGCAGCCGGAAGGTCTTGCCGCCGAGCGTGAACGAGGTCTCGGCATCGATGACGTGCTCGGGCGGCACGATCCGCGTCGCCGCGTCGACCCACGGCGCCAGCGACTGGCGCCGCTCTTCGAGCCGCGCCGCCGGCGCCGGCGACGCCAGGTAGTCGCGCACCCGCGCATGCGCCCAGATCGCGACGCCGGGGCCGGCCAGCGCCTGCAGGCCGTAGACGTGGTCGGCGTGATAGTGGCTGAGGACGACGGCGCGAATCGGCTGGCTGGTCTTCTCGGCGATCAGCTCCCGCAGGCGCCGGCCGAGCGCCGGCGTGCCGAGCGCGTCGAAGACGACGACACCGTCGTCGGTGACGACGAATGCCGCATTCGAATTGAAGCCCTGGTTCTCGGTCGACACCGGGCCGGCGCGACCGACGACGCTCCAGTGACCGGGCGCGACCTCGCTCGCCGTGACCGGGATCGTCGCCTCGGCCGCACCAGCCGGCGCGGCGACCGACACGATCAGCGCGGCCGCGAGCACCCGCCAGGCAACCCCCAGCTTCGCGGTGATACGCGTCACGTTGCGCTCCGCGGCAAGTCTCAGCCGCCGAGCTCGAGATCGTCGCGGACCGCTTCGATCCCGGCCTGCGCGCATGCCTCGTCGAGCTCGCCGGACGGTGCGCCGGAAACGCCGACGCCGCCGACCAGCGTACCGGCCGCTTCGACCGGCAGGCCGCCGCCGACCACCGCGACACCGGGCAGCTGCCGGATGCCATGGTTCGGCGAATCGGGTGCGGTCGCGCGGACCAGCGCCGTCGTCGCGGTCCGGAAGCTGACCGCGGTCCAGGCCTTGCGGGTCGCGGTCTCCGCGGTATGCATGCCGGCGAGCGGATCGCGCTGCAACGCGAGCAGCTGGCCGGCGCGGTCGGTGACCGCGACCGCGATCAGCGCGCCGCGGCGCACGCAATCCTGCAGCGTCGCGTTGGCGATCCGGTTGGCCGCGTCCAGCGACAGCTGGGTCAGGCGCATGGTCGGAGCCGGCGGCGGCGGTCGTGCCGGCTGCTGCGTCGACGGCTCCGCCGGCTGTTGCGCCGCTGCGCCACGCGGCGCGCTCGCGGTTGCCAGAACGACGGCCGCCAGCATGATTCCGCTCGAGCGGGCAATACCGCGAATCGTGCTCATCGGACTACCCCATTCATCGGGGAGCGGCAGATGCTCATGACGCAATCCCCGGATTGCCGTCGACCCCGACCAGCCGCGGCAGCGCGAGCCGCGGCGGCGCGACCGTCGGCCGGGCACGCAGGTATTGCTCGACGACCTCCCAGATCGGCTCGCCGCCGGCGCCGGCCGCGACCGGTGCCCAGCCGCCGACCTTGTAGGTCTTGTCGGCATCGAGCGGCTTGCCGTCGAGCCGCAGATCGCTGATCCGGGCGCCGGCCGCGTTGCCCGGCGTGCAGGTATAGCTGAGCCCGCCGACGCGGACCATGTCGCCGCCCTGCTGGTAGTACGGGTCGGGGTGGAACAGGTTGTCGCAGACATCCTCGAGGATGGTCTTGATCATCGCGCCCGACAGGTCGCTGAGCGTGGTCGCCGGGTAGGTGATCGCGAGCTGCTCCATCATCGCCTCGCGGGTGATCGGCTGGCCGGGCAGCAGCGTCGTGCCCCAGCGGAACCCCGGCGAGAACGCGATCTGCGCACCCTTGACCGCCTGGATCGCGTCGAGGATCAGCTGGTCCCAGCTGCCGTTGAAGTTGCCGCGCCGGTACAGCAGCCCTTCGGTGACCGCGAGCGTCTCGCCGAGCTTGTCGCGATACGGCGCGCGGATCGCGTCGATGGTCTGCTGCATCCCGGGGTCGGCCGGCAGCAGGTCGGCGAACACCGGCAGCAGCGTATAGCGGAAGTCGCGGACCCGGCCGTCCTTGACATCGAAGTCGAGCACGCCGAGGAACTTGCCGTTCGAGCCGGCGTTGGTCACCAGCGTCCGGCCGCGAGGGTTGGCGACCACCACCGGCGCCGGCACGCCGTCGTGGGTGTGGCCGCCGAGGATCGCATCGACGCCGGTGACCCGGCTCGCCATCTTGAGGTCGACGTCCATGCCGTTGTGCGACAGCACGACCACGACCGCGGCGCCCTGCCCGCGCGCCGCGTCGACCTGCTTCTGCAGCTCGTCGTCCTGGATGCCGAAGGTCCAGTCCGGCACGAAATGGCGCGGATTGGCGATCGGCGTGTACGGAAACGCCTGACCGATCACCGCGACCGGAACGCCGGCGACCTCGCGGATCACGAACGGATCGAACACCGGATCGCCGAAATCGTTGGTCTTGACGTTCTGTGCGACGAACGCGATCCGCTGCTGCTTCAGCTCGCCTTCGATCAGCGCCTTGACGCGATCGGCGCCGAGCGTGAACTCCCAATGCCCGGTCATCACGTCGACGCCGAGCTGGCCGCAGGCGGCCACCATGTCGGCGCCCTGCGTCCACAGCGCGGTTGCCGAGCCCTGCCAGGTATCGCCGCCGTCGAGCAGCAGCGCGCCGGGCCGGGCCGCGCGCAGCCGCTTGACCAGCGTCGCCAGGTGCGCGAAGCCGCCGACCTTGCCGTAGCGGGCCGCGGCGGCCGCGAAATCGAGCGAGGTGAACGCATGCGCGCGGGCGCTGCCGGCCGGGATGCCGTACGCCTTCAGCAGCGCTTCGCCGACCAGGTGCGGCGGCTTGCCGGTGGCGCCGGCAACGCCGATGTTGACGCTCGGCTCGCGATAGTGCACCGGCAGCAGCTGGGCGTGGCAGTCGGTGAAGTGCAGCAGGCCGACGTTGCCGAACGGCGGCAGGTCGTAGAGCGCCTCCGACGCCTTCGAGTCGGCCGCCAGCACGCCGGGCGCATCGAGTGCGAGCCCGGCGGCGCTCGCCGCGGCGAGCAGTTGCAGGAAGGCGCGACGGTCGAGGTTCACCGATCCGGGATCACGAGTACAGCGTTACGGTGGCGCCGTCACGGCGCCACCACGACAATGGCATCGCTGCAGGTCACGATAGCGGTGTCACTTGTTGACCGGCGACGCCGGGTCCAGCAGCAGCGCCATCACATCCTTCATCTGCTGCTCGGTCAGCACGCCGGCATAGCCGATCCGCGGCATCCCGGAGCAGCCGTTGAACGCCTTGGCGTTGTAGAGCTTGCTCCAGGTGTACTTGACGATCGCCTCGGATGCCGGATCGGCCGGGTCCTTGACGCCGCGCAGCTTGCCGAAGTTGAACAGGCTCGGACCGATCGTGCCGTACGAGATCTCCTGCGGGCCGATCTGGTGGCAGTTGTAGCAGCCGCCGCCCGACGGCGCTTCCGGCTTGTCGCTCCAGGTCATGCCGCGGCCGCTTTGCGCGATCGCCTCGCCGGCCTTCCAGGCGCCGATGAATTTGCCGTCGGCCGGCCACTTGATGGTCGCGAGCGCCTCGGCTTCGATCTTCTTCAGCACCTCCGCCGACGGCGGCTCGGCGGCGGAACAGGCGCGCAGCGCGAGGTCCTGCTCGAGCCGGTCGAGGCCGGCCTGGCCCTGGGCGCGGAACGAGCGCCGCATCACCTCGGCCGCCTTGGCGTCGAGCTGCGCGGCATCGCCGGCCGCTGCCGCCGGAGTTTGCGTTGGTGTCTGCGCCTGCGCCGGCGTGAAGCCGCGGTCGTTCGCGACGCCGGCGGCGGCCAACAGCAGCGCCGACGCGACGACCCACTGCGACCCGCGACGCCGCCGGCGCCCGACCAGGGACCGACGCGCCACGGACCGACACATTACGGACTGGCACGTCACCGACCGATGCATGATCGCGCGGCTCATCGCTTCATCCCCGGCGCGATCGATTCGATCCCCTTGGCGGTCACACCGAGGTAGGAACCGAGCGCGATGGTTGCGTCCGATGCATAGCCGGGAAACGGAAAGCGCTGCTGCCGGTAACAGTCGTTGATCCGTCGCTGCATGCCCCACAGCTGGCCGCTGCTGACCCGGTAGGCCGGCCACGCGCCGAAGCCCGCGCCGGCGCCCTTGGTCTGGGTCAGATTCGGCAGGTCCTGCAGCCGGATCCGCTGGCCGTCGGTGCTGTGACAGCTGGCACAGGAGAAGTCATAGGGGCCGCCGCGGAAAAAGAACACCCGCTTGCCGATCTCGTACATCTCGCGCTCCTTCGGATGCGTCTGGGGCAAGGCGAACGGCATCCCGCGCGACTCGGCCGAGATCCACGCGACCAGGCTCTCCAGGTTCCGCTGTTCGCCGCGGCCGAAGGCGGTCTTCGCGATCTCGTCGGCATCGAACCCCTGCAAGGTCGACATGCAGGTCAGGAGCCGCGACTCGAGGTCCTGGACCCGATCGGTATCGGCGAAGTAGCGCGGCAGCTCGACGAACGCCCCCTTGACGACACCGGGCCCCTTGCCGAGGTCACATCGCTCGAGCGTCGCCGACTTGGGCCCGCGCGCCGTCTTCCACAGATCCTCGCCCTTCGCTTCCCAGAGCTCGGCTGGGTTGCCTTCGGCGATCATCTGCCGGTACTTGGCGATCTCGTCCGCCGTCGAACTGCCGCCGGCTGCCTGCGCGCCGACGATCGCCGGCAGCGCCAGCGCCGTGGCCGCCGTCACCGCGGCGGCGATCACCGCCGCGGCCGGCCCGGCCGCGCGACTGGCGCGCGCTTCGGCGCGCCGCGGCACGCCGTTGTCTCCATCCATCTCGATCTCCTCGTGGTCCTGTCCCGGCCGCCGCGATACCACGGCGCCGTCGGCGCCGGTCGTGTCGCCGGCGTCGCCGCTCGTCTTGCTCAGCCGATCGTCGCCTCGTCGGTACGCGAATCGCCCTTGTTGTCGGTCCAGGTGACCTTGACCTTGTCACCGGCCTTCGCGCCCTTGAACTTGAACTGCAGGTACGGATTCTGCGAGACCGCCGGCCCCCACTGCGCGCTCAGCACGGTCCGGTCGCCGACCGTCGCGGTGACGGTCTTGATGTAGTGCGCCGGAACGACGTTGCCGGACGCGTCCTTGCGCTGACCGGTCTCCATCGGATGCGCCATCAGCACCCGCACCTCGGTCACGCCGTCCTTCGACTGCGCACGGATGCGCATCGGATCACCCATTTCGATTCTCCCGTATCGATTGCCGGTTGGCCGGCGTCAGCCGCCGCAGCCGCCGAGCGTGACCTTGGTTTCCTTGAAGGTCCCGTACAGCTTGCCGTCGGCCTTGACGATCGCGTAGACGTTGCTGCTCTGGCCCATCTTGGCCCGGGTCGACACGGTCGGCTCGGTGCCGTCCGGGATCGAGAACGTCGCGACCAGCGGCTGCGGGTTCTTCTCGACCACGATGTAGATCTCCTGCGCCTTCGGCAGCGTCGTGCTGACCGTGATCGGCACCACCGCGCCGTTCTCCGCGATATCGGGCGCGGTGATCGTGATGTCCTTGCTGTCGGCCGGCTTGCCGCCGAGCGCCTTGAACGCGTCGTCGAGCGTCTTCTGGTCGAATGCGCTGGCCTCGACCGCCTGTGCCTGACGCACGGTCAACAGACCACCGGCGACCAGCGCAGCCAGCAGCGAGGATTGCTTGAGCAAGTCTCTGCGAGTATTCATCGGCCTCCCTCCGTCCATTTCGTCAATCCCGCGCCCCGTGAGCGATCCATTGTGCCATGGCCTGCGCCTCGGCCTGGTCGAGCTGTGGTTGCGCCGGCATCGGCACCGGCCCCCAGACCCCCTGCCCGCCGGACTTGATCCGGGTTGTCAAATACGCCGTCAGGTCGGCGCGCCCGGCGTGCTTCGCGGCAACGTCGCGCAGCGCCGGACCGACGATCCGCGCGGCGACGCCATGGCAGCCGAGGCAGCCGCGCGCCTTCAGCAGCGCCGCGACGTCGGGTGCTGCGGCCGCCGGGGTGGCTGCCGCAGCAGGCGTCGCAGCGGCCACCGGCGCCGGACCAGCCTCGGCCGCCATATCGATGCCGCGCATCGCGCCGAAGCCGCGCTGCTGCCGGGCCGGGTTGCCGTGGGTATCGCGCGCGGATTCGGGCAGCAGCGCGACCGTCTCCGAATCGCGCGGGCAATCGGTCATGCAGGCCGGATTGCGCACGTCGCCGGCGCCGCCGACCTCCCACAAATCGCGGTAGAACACCATGCCGTCGCGGTTCGGCAGCCGCCGCTGGACCTCGGCGATGTTGGCGTTCGACAGCGTGAATTCGGCCGGCACGATGCCGCCGAGATGCAGCAGATACGCGACCGATGCATAGACCTCGTCGACCGACAGGCTCTTCGGCGCGTTCCACGGCATCGCCCGGTTGATGTAGTCCCACAGCGTCGACAGTTGCGAGGCCTTCATCAACGTCGACCGCTGGGCGAAGCCGGCCTCGGCACGCAGGTTCGCGACCCGGCCGGCAGCGATGTCGCGCTCGGTGGTGCCGCCGGCGAGCGGCGTGAAGACCTCGTTCGACTCGCCGAAGACGCCATGGCACGAAGCGCACTGGCGGTCCCACAGTTCCTCCCCGGCCGCGACCGAACCGCGACCCGCCGGCAGTCCGGTGAAATCGGGGCGGACGTCGATGTCCCAGGCGGCCACCTCGGCCGGCGTCGCGTCGCGGCCGATCGCGGCGAGCGCCGCAGCCGCGGCGAGCGGCGCGGCTGCGGCGCCGATCGGCGCCGCAGCGTGTGCCGGCTGCTCCGCCGGCGACGACGGCATCGGCGGCGCCGGCGGCACCGGTTGCGCCGCGGCCGGATGCGGCGGCATCGCCGCGGCCAGCAGCAGCGCCGTGGCCAGCAGCGTCGACGCGATGCCGGCGACGACGGCCGCCCGGGACGCCGCTCGCCAGGCCGCTGCGCCGGCGCCGTCAGAACGCCTGCGCATTGATCACCTCGCCGCCCGCGGTCAGCTGCCACGACTGGATCGCGTTGTTGTGATAGATCGACCGGGTGCCGCGCACCGCGCGCAACTGGTTGAGCTTCGGCTGCACGTAGCCGGTCTCGTCGATCGCTCGCGATTGCAGCAGCGCCGGCGCGCCGTCCCAGACCCAGTCGATGTTGAAGCGCGTCAGTGCCTTCGGCAGCACCGGCGATTCGAGCCGCGCGGTTCGCCAGTTGCGGCCGCCGTCGAAACTGACGTCGACTCGCTGGATCCGGCCGCGGCCGGACCAGGCGAGCCCGGAAACGTTGTAATAGCCGCGGTCGAGCAGCCGCTGACCGCCGGACGGCGTGGTGATCACCGACTTGCACTCCTGGATCGACGTGAACTGGCGGTGGGTGCCGTCGGGCATCAGGTCGACGTAGTGCAGCGACTCGTCCTTGGTGTGCCACGGCGCGTCGCCGACTTCGAGCCGGCGCAGGTACTTGACCCAGCTGACCCCCTGGATGCCGGGCACCACCAGCCGCAGCGGGTAGCCGTTCTCGGGACGCAGCATCTCGCCGTTCATGCCCCAGGCGACGATCACGTCGTCGAGTGCATTGGCGAGCGGAATGGTCCGCGTCATCGACGAGCCGTCGGCGCCTTCGGCGAGCACCGCCCGGGCCCTGGTCAGGTCGGCACCGCACAGATCGAGCAGCGTCGACAGCAGCACGCCGGTGAACTCGCCGCAGGACAGCATGCCGTGGGTGTACTGCACCGTCGGCACCGCCGGCGTCGCCCACTCCATCGCGGTGTTAGCGCCGCATTCGATGAAATGGATCCGCGACACCGATGGCAGCCGCATCAGGTCGTCCATCGTGAACACCCGCGGCGCGCGCACCAGGCCGTTGACCATCAGCCGGTGCCGGGTCGGATCGATGTCCCACCAGCCCTGATGATGGCGCTCGAAATGCAGCCCGCTCGGCGTGATGATCCCGAACAGCGACTGCAGCGGACAGAACGAGACCGACGCCTGCGGCACGCGCGTCAGGCCCGGGCTCTCGCGGCGCTGGATATCGCGCTCGTGCTCGGACGGTACGCCGTAGCCGCGGGCTGCCACCGGCTGGCCGAGACCGGTCGAATGCGGCGGCAGCCGCAGGATCGCCGGATCGCCGGCCGGCGCCGCAGCGGTCGCGCTGCCGGTCGAATCACCGGCCGCCGCGCGCGCCGCCCTGGCCCCTACCGCCCCTGCGCCGACCGCGCCGGCACCGGCCGCCAGCGCCCGCCCCATGAAGCGCCGCCGTGCAGTCGCCGCGGCCGCGAGAGCCGCGGCCGGCAGAGGATGCTCGGGCGCGCGCAGCACGCGCCCGAGGGGCGGGCGGGCCGTCGGCATGGCAGTTTTCCATCCCGCTGCACGCCACCCACGTCGCATGAAA
>JBFWQR010000199.1:0-10553 GCA_050249335.1 Lautropia sp. | reverse complement strand
GGGTTCGGCAACGCCGAATCGCGCATTCCTGGCTCGAACCCTCCGGGCGGCGGACGACAGGGCGCATCGCGGCGTTGCAAAATCGAGTCGATACCTTCGGGTATCGACTCGATTTCGCGCCTTGCGCTGCATCCCTGTCGTCTACCGCGCGACCCCTTCCCATAGTCCGACAGCCTCCTAGGCAGTGCCGAGATAGGCACCCATCAGGTCTTCGCGCGCGCGCAGCTCGGCCGGCGCTCCGTCGAACGCGATCCTGCCGTTGGCCAGAATGTAGACCCGATCGGCGACCGCCAGCGTCTGGCGCACGTTCTGCTCGACGAGCAGGATCGACAGGCCATCGTCGCGCACCCGGACCAGCAGCCGCAACAGGGCGCCGACGATCTTCGGCGCCAGGCCGAGCGACAGCTCGTCGATCATCAGGACCTTCGGTCTGGCGAGCAGGCTGCGCGCGATCGCGAGCATCTGCTGCTCGCCGCCCGACAGCATGCCTGCGGTCTGCGAGCGGCGCTCCCGCAGCACCGGAAACAGGCCGAACACGCCGTCGAGCTCGGCGACGCCCCGCAAGCCGCCCCGCACGTAGGCGCCCAGCTGCAGGTTCTCGAGCACGGTCAGCTCGGCCAGGATGCCGCGACCTTCGGGCACTTGGGAGATCCCGAGCCGCACGATGTCGTGCGGCTCGCACCGTTCGATCGGGCGGCCCTCGAAGCGGATCGAGCCGACGCGCGGATGCAGCAGCCCCGATACCGTCCGCAGCAGCGTCGACTTGCCCGCACCGTTGGCGCCGAGGATCGCCGCGATCTCGCCCCTGCCGAGCGTGAACGACACATCGGCGAGCGCCGTGACCGCACCGTAGCGCACCTCGAGGCCGGCGGCTTGCAACAGCGGCGCGCTCACTCGTCGACCCCGATGTAGGCAGCCACCACGGCCGGATCGCGCTGGACGATCGATGGGTCGCCGTGCGCGATTCGCCGGCCGAGGTCGAGCACGGTGATCTCGTCGACCGCGCCGATCAGGAATTCGAGGTGATGACTGATCACCAGGATCGTCACCCCCATGCTGTCCCGCAGGCCGAGCAGCCGGCCTCGCAACACGTCCATCTCGGCCTGGTCGAGGCCGGCAGTCGGTTCGTCCAGCAGCACCAGCTTGGGATCCACCGCGAGCGCGCGAGCGAGCTCGACCGACTTCCGGGTACCGTAGGGCAGCGTCGAGACGATGCGGCTCTCGATGTCCGCGAGCCCGAGCGATGCGAGCGCGGTCCGCGCGCGCTCGCGGGCAGCACGCTCGCTGGCGTTGCGCCGGCGGATCCGGAACAGCTCGTCGATGATCGTGCCCGGGCACACCGAGTGCATGCCCGCCAGCACGTTGTCGAGGACCGACAGCTGCTCGATGAGGCCGAAGTTCTGGAAGGTCCGGGAGATGCCCAGCGGCGCCACCTCGTGAGCGGCCAGCGTCAGCAGGTCGTGCCCGTCGAACCACATCCGGCCCGACACCGGCTGCACCAGCCGGCTGATGGTATTGAGCAGCGTGGTCTTGCCGGCGCCGTTCGGACCGATCAGCCCGTGCAGTGATCCGGCGCGGACCTCCAGACACACTTCGGCGAGCGCGCCGACCCCGCCGAACCTGACCGAGATCGCGTCGACCCGCAACAACGGCTCAGGCACGGCCGACCTTTTCCCGCCTGCCGGCGGCCGCCGTGCGCCAGGCCGCCTGGATCATCCCCGCCAGACCCGCCGGGAACAGCGTGGCGATCACGCAGAAGAGCAGCGCATAGAGAATCTGCCCCATGCCCCGCGCGCCTTGCGTGACCTCGGGGATCAGTACGGTGAACAGCGCGCCCAGAAGCGGCCCCACCTGAGTACCCGAGCCGCCGATCATGACCGCCGCGAAGAGCTCGACCGACAGCTCGGGAGAGTAGGTCTCGGGCGCGACATAGCCGGTCGTCAGCGCGAGCAGGCTGCCCGCCACCGCACCGTAGACCGCGCTCAGCACGAACGCGAGCACCTTATAGCGGAGCAGATGCACGCCGAGACTCGTAGCCACGATCTCGCTGGAACCCAAGGTACGCAACGCCCGGCCCGTCTTGGAGCTCGCGATGCTGAATGCGGCCAGCTGGCCGAGCACGAGCAGCGCCAGCGCCAGATAGTAGAAAAACCGGCCGCCCAGCCATGCGCTCTGCTCGACGCCCGGCAGGAAGACGCCCTGCGGCCCCCCGGTGTATTCGAACGCCTTGACCGTCTGGAACAGCACCATCCCCAGCGCGAAGGTGACGATGCCCAACGAGAAGCCGGTCAGCCGCAGCGACGGCAGACCGACCAGTGCACCGACGAACGCGGCGCAAACGATGGACAACGCCATGGCCGCCCAGAACGGCAACCCCCAGTTGGCGACCCCGATGCCGGTCACGTAGGCACCGATCAGCATGAAGCCGCCATGCCCGAACGAATAGAGGTTGCTCAGGCCCATCGGGATGTTCAGCCCGGTCGTGGCGATCGCGAAGATCATCCACATCGTCAGGATATACCGCGCGTAGCTGCCCAGCACCAGCGACAGCCCGACCAGCACGACGACGGCGAGGCTCGCCCAGACGAGGGGTCGGCTCATCTCTGTCGGCATCCCGCGTCAAACCCGCGCCGCGCGGGCGGCACCGAAGATCCCGCCCGGACGCACCAGCAGCACCAGCAGCAGCACCAGGAACACGAACGGCTCCCGAAGATGGATCGAGATGGCGACGACCGCGAGGGCCTCGGCGATGCCGAGCACGATCCCGCCGACGATCACGCCCGGGAAACTGTAGAGGCCGCCCATGATCGCCGCGGTGAACGCCTTGAGGATGTAGGGCCGCATCAGGTTGGGATCGAGGAACGACAGCGATGCGATCAGCAGGCCGACGACCGCGCCGATCGCTCCGGCCATCAGCCAGACCGCCAGCACGACTCGCCGGACGTTGATGCCCAGCAGCGATGCGACGTTGGGATCGATGGCAACGGCGCGCATCGCCAGCCCGAGCCGGGTGAAGCGGAAGAATGCCAGGAAGGCGCCGGCGATCAGGACCGTGACCGCCGCCGTGCCGAACTGGTCGTTGCTGATCGAGAAGCCGGCCAGCTCGAAGGACGATCCGGGCGGGAAGATGCGCGGCACCGTGTACGGAGCGTTGCTGCCCCACAGGTAGTTCACGACCGAGTAGATCAGCGTGTACAGCCCGAGCGTGCGGATGGTCAGATTCAGATGGCCGGCCTGGGGCCGCGGCCGGATCAGGACCCACCAGATCATCCCGCCCAGCGCCGCCGAGACGAGCACGGTCGACACCCATCCGAGCCATGGCGGCATGCCCAACGGCAGGAACACCATCAGGAGCAGGAACACGCTGAACATGCCCATGTCGCCCTGCGCGAAGTTCGCGACCGCCGTCGTGCGCGTGAGCAGGACGATCGCGAGCCCCAGCAGCGCGTACAGGCCGCCGTTCAGCGCGCCGCTGACCAGGATCGAGGCAAGCAGGCTGGCCGTCATTCGCGGCAGCGCGATCGAGTCCGGCTCAGTTCCAGGAGATCGGGCCGCCGATCACCTTGAACTGACCCTTCTCGATCACGAACGGAAGGATCGAGCTCAGGCCCATGTGCTGCTGTGGGCTGAAGCTCACCGGGCCGCTGATGCCGCTGTCGAACGCCTTGATCGACTCCAGCGCCTCGATCAGCTTGGCGCGCGTCGGCTCCGGACCGGCGCGCTTGAGCGCCTCGACCATCACGCGGGCCGCCAGGCAGCCGTACATCGAGAAATGGGTCGGTTCGAGATCCTTCCGGTGGGCGGCCAGCTCATCGACGCACGGCTTGCTCTGCGGCGCGGTCGGTGGCAGCACGAAGCCCGGTACCAGCAGATTGCCTTCGGCCATCGTCGCGACGGTCTTCAGGAACGATTCGTCCGTCAGGGTCGCGATGCCGGTCACCATCTTCGGCTTCCAGTTCTGCCGCTGCATCTCGATGTAGAACCGCGCGGCGCTCGGGGCCGCATCCATCAGCAGCAGCAGGTCCGGATTCTTCTCCTTGATCTGCAGCACGAACGGCGCGCGATCGCTGGTGGTGATGTCCACCAGCAGATCGAGCTGCACGTCGACGCCGGCGGCCTCGAGCTTGCTGCGCGCCGCCTTGCGCCATGCCTCGTGTCCGGCGATGTTGACCGAAGCCATCACGGCGGTCTTCGCGGGCGACTTGGACAGCACGTGCGGAACGATGGCGGTCATCTGGTCCGAGTACAGCGGCACCAGCGAGAATACGTTCCTCTTGACCGGAATCACCAGCTTGTCGAGCCCGGCGTACGGGAAGAGATAGGGAACGTCGTCCTTCTCCACCGACGTCAGCACCGCAGCCGCAGTCGCGGTGCCGCATCCCCCGAAGATCGCGAACACGTTGTCCTGCTGGACCAGGCGGCGCGTGTTGCCGATGGCCCGCTGCGCCGAGTATCCGTCATCGAGGACGTCGTAGCGGATCTTTCGTCCGTGGATCCCACCCGATTCGTTGATTCGCTTGAAGTGGGCCTGCGCTGCCTCCGCCACCGCCGTGCAGACCGCTGCGATGGGTCCGGTCACGCCGAGCGTTCCGCCCAGATGGATCTCGTTCTTCGTCACACCCGGTTCCGCGCGCGCAGCGCCGGGGGCAAGGCCAAGCGCGATGCACAGTGCCGCTGCCAGCAACGTCGGTGATTGCATGTCTCGTCTCCTCGTGTGTAGACATCCTGCCGCGCCCGCTACGCGGCGTCTCGGATCTCGGGCAAAGCACCGAGCGCATACGCCGGATCGGCACGCGAGCGCGATCCTCGGGCATAAGCGCCGGTGAGGTTCCATTCACGATCGATGGGATCGACCACGCTCCACTCGAACACGACCGTGCGCCGCGCGATCCGCCACGGCCCGTCGCCGCGTCGCTCGAACCGGTCGAGATAACGAACGAAGACCGTATGATTGGCGAATCCGCTGGCGCTTTTCGTCGAGGGGATCCGGTGCAGCGCCGTGCAGTAAGCTTCGCTCGATGCTTGGATCGCGCTGCTCGGCACGATCAGCGCGTTCTCCACGGTATGCAACGTCCGGTCCATCGTCGCCAGATGTCTCGCGCAGTACTGCACGAACTCGGCGGCCGGCCCTTGCCACATCCCGTGATCGTGATGGGCATCGGGGTGATAGCACGATGCCAGCAGCGCCCAGTCCATGCGATCGAGCCCGCGCGTGTAGCGCAACAGGACTTCCCAGATCGCCTGCTTGTCGAGCAGGCGGCGCAACTCGTCGGCATCCACTGTCGACATGGCTCCTCGCCTCAATCCAGGACGGCGCGGCCGGTGCGAGGTCGGCGCCGACCGTCGAGCGCATCCGGAACACGCCGCCTGCGCACGATAGAATGGGCCCAAGCGGCGGTCGCCCCTCCGAGAGCCGGGCTGCGCCCCGATCCACACATCTGCCCGCCCAGCCATCCTTGAGATCCAACCCGCGCAACCGTGACAGCAAGTCCGGCGACGGCGGCGACCCCGCCGATTCGCGCGACGCGCAGCTGTCCACGACGTTGACGCGCGGCCTGCGCGTGCTCGAGGCATTCCGCTCCAACGACGACGGCCCCCTCGGAAATCGGGAGGTTGCGCAGCGCACCGGGCTGCACAAGGCGACCGTGTCCCGGCTCGTGCATACGCTCGCCAGCCTGGGCTACGTATCGATCGATCCGAAGACCGGCGGATACTCGTTGGCCCCCGGCGTACTGTCGTTCTCGCACGTGTTCCTGTCGCGGCTCGATATCCGGGCCACTGCGCGTCCGCTGCTCCAGCGGCTGGCTGCGCCGGCCGGCACCACCGTGGTCCTGGCGATGCGGGACCGGCTGATGATGACGACCATCGAGGCGTTCGTCGCCGACCCGCGCTTCCAGCTGCGTGCCTGGGTCGGCGCCAGCGCTCCGATCGCGCTCGCCGCGTCCGGTCACGCGCATCTCGCCGGGCTCGCGCCCGAGCGTCGCGCCGAGCTTCTCCAGCGCCTGCAACTGGAGCATGCGCAGGACTGGCCGGTCGTCTCGCAACGCATCGAGCGCTCGCTGCAGTCCGTCGCCGCTCGCGGCTTCTGCCTGGAGCTCGGCGAATGGAAGCCGCACATCAACGACGTCGCGGTACCCGTGGTGCTCGACGCCGCACACCATACGGTGCTCACCATCGCCTGCGGCGGCCCGCCGCAGCTGTTGCCGCAGGACAAGCTCGAGGAGCTCGGCACCGTCATGGTGTCGCTGAAGCAGGAGCTCGAATACCTGTTGGCCGGACGCATGTGACGGACGTGCCGCACGCTTCATGACGGTCTTCCAGCCAAGCGCCCGAGCAACGCCTGGATCCGTCCACGAGGCTCGTCGTCGGCGATCAGCCGGCTGAACGCGAGTCGCTCCGCGGCAGCCGCCGCGCGTGCATCGCGCCCGCGCGAAGTCGCGAGCAGACCCTTGGCCTCGCGCAGCGCCGCCGACGACTGCGTCGCGGTCCGCTCGGCAAGGTCGCGGGTCCGCTCCGCCAGCGCCTCGTCGTCGACGACCCAGTGCATCATTCCGACGCGGTACGCATCGGTGCCGTCGATCAGCTCGCCGGCCAGCAGCAGCCGCTGCGCCGTCACCGTGCCTGCGAGCTCGACCAATCGGCGAACGGTCGAGCCGGCCGGCAGCAGGCCGACCCGGACCTCCGGTACGCCGATCCGCGCCGATGCGGCCGCGATGCGCAGGTCGCATGCGAGCGCGAGCCCGAGTCCGGCGCCCAGCGCGTTGCCGCGCACTTCGGCCAGCACGATCGTGGGCGCGGCCTCGATGTTCCGGAAGAGGTCGTCCCATCGCCGGGTATCCGCATCGATCGCATCGCGACCGCCGTCGCCGAGCCAGCGTGCCACGCGCGCCGGATCGGCGCCGCCGCAGAAGTGGGGTCCGGCCGAACGCAGATGCAGCAGCGCGACGCCCAGCGTCTGCGCCTGGTCCAGCGCCTCTTGCAGCGCGTCGGCCAACGCATCGTCGATGGTGTTCTGCAGCCCGCGATCGAGCGTCGCGGCGAGAACCGGGCCGCGATGCTCGAGCCGGATCATGCCCGGGCCTCCGATGCGAGGCGACGTGCGAAGCGCGGCAGCGGCATGCCGCTGCCCGCTTCCTCCCAGACCAGGCGCAGCGGCATGCCGATGCGCAGCGCCGCGGGGTCGACATCGATCACGTTGCTGACGAGCCGCACGTCGTCGAACGACGGAAATCTCACGATCGCGACGTTGTACGGCAGCGCCGACTCGACGTCGGGATGCGCCGCGTAGTGGACGACCGTGAAGCTGAAGAGCTCGGCCTCGTCCCGCGCCCGCACCCACCGGCTCGCGAACGACCGGCAGGACGGGCAGGCAGGTGCCGGCGGGTGGCGGAAACGCCCGCATCCGGCGCATTGCTGGAAGCGCAGCTCGCGTGCGGCGCAGTACGCCCAGAAGGGTTTGTCGTCGATCGTCGGGTCCGGCGACCCGGCGGCGGCAGGCAGGTATGCCATGGTCAATCCCTGCCGAGGATCGCGGCACTGGTGATCGCCACGCCCGAGCCCGCCGTGACGAGACAGGTACGGGCCCCCGCCGCCTGCGATGTCGATGTGCCGCGCATCTGGCGCACCCCCTCGATCGCGAGATTCAGGCCGTGGAGGTAGGCTTCCGCCAGATGCCCACCCGAGGTGTTGATCGGCAATTCGCCGTCGGGCCAGCGGATACCGCCGGCGTCCACGAACGCGCCGCCCTCGCCGCGGCCGCAGAAGCCGTAGTTCTCCAGCGACATCAGCACCATGCCGCTGAAGTGATCATAGAACTGCGCCACGTCGATGTCGGACGGTCGCAAGCCCGCGCGATCGTAGACCGCCCGCGCGACCGCTGCGCCATTGCCGGAGCCGTACTCGGTCACCGGCATGTTGTGGGTGCCGAGCGCACCGGTACCCCAGCCGGGATTGTTCCCCTGCGCCGCAGCGAGGATCCGTACCGGCGGCTTCGCCAGGTCTCGTGCCCGCTCGAGCGTCGTGATCAGCAGCGCGCAGGCACCGTCGCTCTCCTGGCAGCAGTCATGCAGCCGCAACGGGCTGGCGATGGGGCGCGACGCCAGGTACTGCGCCATCGTCAGCGGCCGAGCGCCCATCACGGCCCGAGGATTTCGCGACGCATTGTCACGGCAGGTCAGCACGACCTCGCCCAGGCACTCCTGGCGAACGGCGAACTCGTGCATATATCGCTGCACCAGCGGAGCCAGCATGATCGGCGGCGAGAACATGCCGAACGGTGCCAGGAAGTTGTTGCCCGCTCGGGCCGGGTTGAACCGGCCGTATCGCCGCCCTTGGCCTTGGCACAGCGCGCGCAGCACGACGACATGATCGGCCGTGCCGGACTCGACCGCGGTGGCTGCATGCAGAATCGCGCCGCAGGCACCCGCGCCGCCCCCGCCCCACACCAGCGTCGCGTAGCGCAACCGGGGCAGGCCCAGCGCGTCCTGCAGGAACGACGGCTCGTTGCGGTCGCCGCCGTACGAGCACAGGCCGTCGACCTCCTCGACCTCGAGGCCGGCATCGGCGCAGGCGGCGCAGATCGCCTCGCAGGCGAGCTGCAGCTCGCTGCGATCGGCGAATCCGCCCCAGCGCCGATACTCGGTTTCGCCGATCCCGACGATGCAGGCCTGTGAACGCAGCGCTGTCATCGACATGGCCTGATCGTGCCCGCGGATTCCGTGCTCGAGGTCAATGGTTCAGCCAATGCAGCGGCAGCCCGGGGCGTGGCCACGGCATCGACAGCAGCTGCCCGGCCGACGACAGGGTCACGTAAGCGGTACGCAGATCGGGGCCGCCGAAGCAGATGTTGGTTGGAAAGATGTCCGGCATCGGATGCTGCTCGATCACCTTGCCCTGCGGCGAAATCACGGTGATGCCGCCGTACGGAATGTCCGCGACGCAAACGTTGCCGTCGCCGTCGACGGCGAGCGAATCGAGGATCGAATAGCCGCCCAGGCCGATCAGCAGCTTGCCGCGCTCCCAAGGCACCGGGCCGACGAAGCGGCGGATCTCGCCCGGGCCGGCGATCTCGTATTGCCATAGGCGGCCGGTCCACGACTCGGCGACATACAGCGTCCGGCCGTCCGGAGACAGGCCGATGCCGTTCGGACCCTCGAGCGGAAAGACCGTCTGCCTGATGAACGAGCCGTCGATGCGGGCGTAGAACACCGCACCGCGATCGCGTTGCCGCGCCATGACCTTGCCGGTATCGGTGAACCAGAAGCCGCCATGCTCGTCGAACACCAGATCGTTGGGACCGCGCAGCGGAATATCCCCGCAGCTCCGGTAGAGCACCTCGCTCGCGCCGGTGGCCAGATCCACCGCCTCGATCCAGCCGCCGGTGTAGTCGGCGGGCGCCAGGCCCGGCAGCGTGAGGTCACCGACCCTGCGGAAGCTGAAGCCGCCGTTATTGCAGATGTAGCAGCGCCCGTCCGGACCGATCGCCGCCCCGTTCGGGCCACCCGACAACTGAGCAACCACCTGCCTGCGTCCGTCGGACGACACGCGCACGAGCGCCTTGCCTTCGATCTCGACCACCAGGACGCTGCCGTCCTTCATCGCGACCGGCCCCTCCGGAAATCGAAGATCGGTCGCGACGATGCTGTGAGCTGCGTCGGTCGTCGGAGGCGAGCCTGCCTTCACTTCATTTTGTCTCATATATCAAAACATTGTTTTGATTTTATTTCGAGAGTCTAAGGACTATGGCGGGGGCTTGCAACCCTTCCGTCGGTACCGGGCCGCTGCTGGGAGGGCGAGACACAGCAGGCCGCCGCTCAGGCCTTCATCGCCGCCGCGCGGCTCAGCCAGGCCAACCGCGACGGCGCCCGCTGGTCGCGCGAGGACGCCTACGACCGTCCCTATCCCGCCCGCCAAGCGCAGAGCGGCAGCGGCAGCGGCAGCGGCAGCGCATGATCTACTTCTTCGACACCAACGTGCTCGTCTATGCCGTCGATGCCGGCGACCCGGCGCGACGCGAGCGCGCACTGGAGCGCCTCGCGCGCGCCGCACGCGAGGGCACGGTGGCGCTCAGCACCCAGGTGTTGCAGGAGTTCTACGCCATCACCACACGCAGGCTTCAGCCGCCCTTGCCCGCGCCAGAGGCCGCCGCGCAGGTACAGCGGCTGTGCGCCTTCCAGGTGATGAGCAGCACGGCGCAGAGCGTGCAGGCCGCCATCGCGCTGGCGCAAGAGCACCAGCTGCAATGGTGGGACGCGCTGATCCTCGAAGCCGCGCTGCGCGCGGGCGCCGACGTACTGCTCAGCGAAGACGGCCAGGCCGGCCGCCGCTTCGGCCAACTGGTGGTGGAGAACCCGTTTCTCGCCTAGGAGCCTGTCGGAGTATGGGAAGGGGTCGCGCGGTGGACGACAGGGATGCAACGCAAGGCGCAGGATGGGGTCAATACCCGAAGGTATTGACCCCATCCTGCAACGCCGCGATGCGCCCTGTCGTCCGCCGCCCGGAGGGTTCGAGCCAGGAAGGCGCCAAGCGGCGTTGCCGAAACCCGGCGATAGCGC
>JBFWQR010000198.1:0-10615 GCA_050249335.1 Lautropia sp. | reverse complement strand
GAGGCCGCCTTGCCCGAGAAGATGAAGGTGCGCGGCACCCAGTCGGCGTCCGGTTCCTCGATCATCGCGTTGTAGCGGCTGGCGATGTGCAGCAGGTTCAGCAGCTGGCGCTTGTACTCGTGGAAGCGCTTGACCTGGACGTCGAACAGCGAGTTCGGGTCGATCGTGATGCCGCCGCGCTGCCGCACCCAGGTCGCGAAGCGGGTCTTGTTGCGGCGCTTGGCGTCGGCGAACGCCCGGATGAACTCGGGGTCGTCGACGTGCGCGCGCAAGCCGGCGATCCGGTCGAGCTCGGTCCGCCACTGCGGCCCGATCCGCGCGTCGATCAGTTTCGACAGGTCGCGGTTGGAGTTGGCGAGCCAGCGGCGCGGCGTGATGCCGTTGGTCACGTTGCAGAAGCGGCCGGGGAAGATCCGGTCGAAGTCCGCGAAGATGGTCTCGACCAGCAGATCGCTGTGCAGTTTCGAGACGCCGTTGACCTTGTGGCTCGCAACCACGCACAGGTACGCCATCCGGACGCGCCGCTCGCCGGTCTCGTCGATCAGCGAGACCCGGCGCAGCAGATCGGGATCGTCGCCGTGGTTGGCGCGGACATCGTCGAGGAAGCGCCGGTTGATCTCGAGGATGATCTCCATGTGCCGCGGCAGCACGCTGCGCATCATCCCGACCGGCCAGGTCTCGAGCGCCTCCGGCATCAGCGTGTGATTGGTGTACGAGAACACCTTGGTGCACTGGACCCAGGCATCGTCCCACGACAGCCGATGCACGTCGACCAGCAGCCGCATCAGTTCCGGCACCGCGATCGCCGGGTGGGTATCGTTCAGGTGGATCGCGACCAGCTCCGACAGCTCGTTGAAGCGCGCATGGTCGTGCATATAGCGGTGCAGGATGTCCTGCAGCGACGCGCTGACGAAGAAGTACTCCTGGCGCAGCCGCAGCTCGCGGCCCTGGTGGCTCGAGTCGTCCGGGTACAGCACCCGGGTGACGTTCTCGGACTGGTTCTTGGACGACACCGCGCGCATGTAGTCGCCCTGGTTGAACATCGACAGGTCGAGACTCTGCGCCGCCTTGGCATGCCACAGCCGCAGCGTGTTGACCGCCTTCGTGCCGTAACCGGGCACGATCGTGTCGTACGCGGTCGCGAGCACCTGCTCGGTGTCGACCCAGCGCGGACCGTCGGCATCGTCGTGCTGGACCACGCCGCCGAAATGGATCGGATAGGTGACCTGCGGCCGCGGGAATTCCCACGGGTTGCCGTTCTTCAGCCAGTCGTCCGGCTGCTCGACCTGATAGCCGTTGTGGATGTGCTGGGCGAACATCCCGTAGTCGTAGCGGATGCCGTAGCCGTAGCTCGGCAGGCCGACGGTCGCCATCGAGTCGAGGAAACAGGCGGCGAGCCGGCCGAGGCCGCCGTTACCCAGCCCCGGGTCCGGTTCCTGCTCGCGCGCCTCGTCGATGTCGAGGCCCGATTCCTTCAGCGTCTTCGCGAGCTCGTCGTAGAGCCCGATCGACATCAGGCTGTTGGTCAGCGCGCGGCCGACCAGGAACTCCATCGACAGGTAGTAGACGCGCTTTGTGTGCCGTTCGTACTGCTTGCGCGTCGTCTCCATCCAGCGTTCGACCAGCCGGTCGCGCGCGACCTGGGCGAGCGACGTGTACCAGTCGGACTGCGTCGCCGTGACCGGGTCCTTGCCGACCGAGTAGAGCAGCCGGTTCGCGACGGCATGCCGCAGCGAGTCGGGGTCGTTCTGGTTGTCCGGGTCGAAGCGGAAATTCTCGACGATGACTCGGCTGGACATGAGGCGGCGATACGGGTTGTTCCGCGCGACGGGTCGTTCTGCGCGAAGCCCGATTTTCACCCCAGGGCCGTCGAATGGCCAAACAGACCGTGTCGGCGGTCACGACGGCCCGCCGGGCGCACTGCGGCGGGGCGCTGCCGAAGCCGCTCCGTGCCCGGAACGCGCCATTGCCGGGTGCCCGGCACAGTGCCAGTGCGTGAACGCATGCCGGTACGGAACCCGGCGTCGGTTCGTCAGTTCGCTGGCGTCGGGGCCGGCGAGGGGCCGACCGGTGAAGGCCCGACCGACGAAGGGCCGACGGAGGAGGGACCGACGGGCGATGGACCGACGGGCGATGGACCGACCGAGGAGCCGACCGATGGACCGACCGAAGGGCCCACGGACGGGCCAACGGACGGCCCGATCGGTGCCGGGCCGATCGCCGGTACCTCGCTGCGGTAGACCATGTCGCGCAGCGCCAGCGACAGCGCCGGCGCATAGGTGATGACCGCGAGGCAGCCGAGGATCACGAAGACGAAGGGAATCAGATGACCGATGATCCGATCGAGAGAGATTCGCGCGACCGCGCACGCCGCGAACAGGTTTACGCCGAACGGCGGCGTGATCATGCCGAGCGCCAGGTTGACGACCATGATCAGTCCGAAGTGGACCGGGTCGATGCCGAAATGGACCGCGACCGGGACCAGGATCGGCGCCAGCACGATGATCGCCGCCGAGGTTTCGATGAACATGCCGATGACGAACAGCGCCGCATTGACGCCGAGCAGGAACCAGCCCGGCGACTTCAGCACTTCGTTGAGCCAGTTGCCGATCGCCTCCGGGACGCCGGCGCGCGTGATCAGGTAGGCGAACACGCCGGCATTGGCGATGATGAACATGATCACCGCGCTCGAGATCACCGACTTCGACAGAATCCGCGGCAGGTCCGAGAGCTTCAGCTCGCGATGCAGCACCAGCCCGACCAGCAGCGCATAGAACACCGCGACGACCGCGGCTTCGGTGGGCGTGAAGATGCCGCCGTAAATGCCGCCGAGGATGATCACCGGCATCAGCAGTGCCCAGCCGGCGTTCAGCATCGCGCGGCCGACCGGAAGCCGGCCGTCGCCGTCGTTCCTGCCCCAGCCCTTGTAGCGGCAGAAGAGGTGGACGAACAGCATCAGCATGCAGCCGATGAAGATCCCCGGGAAAATGCCGGCGATGAACAGCTCGCCGATCGACACCTCGGCCGCGACGCCGAACAGGATCATCGGGATCGACGGCGGAATGACCACGCCGAGCTCGGCCGACGTCGCCTGCAGCGCTGCGGCGTAGCTGGTCGGATAGCCCTGCTTGATCAGCGCCGGGATCAGGATCGCGCCGATCGCGAAGGTCGTCGCGACCGACGAGCCCGAGACCGCCGCGAAGATCATGCAGGTCAGCACGCACGTCATCGGCAGGCCGCCCTGGATGCCGCCGACCAGTGATTTCGCGAAATCGACCAGCCGCTGCGAGATGCCGCCGGTCTCCATCAGGTTTCCGGCCAGGATGAAGAACGGGATCGCGGCGAGCGGGAATTTGTCGAGCGAACTGAACATCTCCTTCGGCACCAGGATCATCAGTTCCGGGTTGGTGATGCCGAGGCCGAGCGCCGCCGACAGTCCGATCGCGACCGCGACCGAGACGCTGAACGCGAAGCAGATCAGCATCGTGATCAGCATCGTCAGGGACATGGCGGCTCCTCTCCGGTCGGCGCGCGGCTACTGCGCGTTGTCGAGCTGGGTGTCGATCGGATCCACGTGGTGCGCCAGCACCGCGATGACGCTGAACAGCGCGCCGACCGGGATCGCCGCGTAGGCCCAGCTGATCGACATGAAGTCGAGGCTCGCGAAGGTCTGGAACCGGACCCGCCAGACCAGGTCGAAGCCGAACCAGATCAGCAGCGCCAGCAGGACCAGCGACGCGGCGGTGATGATCGTCCGGACGGTGGCGCGCCAGCGTCCGCGCGCGCTGTTGATCATCAGGTCGACGGCGACCAGCGCGCCGCGTCGGAAGGCGACCGCGGTGCCGAGCATCACCATCCAGATCAGCAGCCGCCGCATCAGCTCTTCGGTCCAGGTCGAAGGCTGCGACAGCAGGAAGCGGGTCGCGACCTGCCACATGCCGAGCAGCGAGACGACCGCGAGCAGCGCGCAGGCGATGAACATCGCGGTCGGCGTGACGCGCCGGTCGATCGCGAGCAGCAACTTCTTCATCTCGATTCCTTCACGGCCCCTCACGGTGCACCGATCGGACCGTCATGGCCGGCGGGCGGCGAGGCGGCCCTCCTGGGACCAGCTTGTCCCGGCGTCGGATCCGGCCGACGGGCCGCGGAAGGCTGCGGAGCAGCGCAGGCGCGGCAGGATCGTCGGCCGTGGCGGCAGGTCGGCAGCCGGCGCGGACCGGCACGGGCCGGCCGGGGCACCGGCGATGGCGCCCGCTTGCGCTCCTGCCGAAAGGCCGGGCGGCTCCTCAGCCGGGCGCGACGCTACTTGACTGCCTGGATCGCCGCGATATTGGCGGCTCCGAACTCTTTGGCGAAGCCGGCATAGGCCGGCGCGATCGCCTTGCGGAACGCTTCGCCGTCGACCTGCTCCAGCACCTTGACCCCCTCCTTACGCAGTTGCGCGATGCCGGCGGCTTCATCGTCGTTGATGCGCTTGCGCTGCGCGGCGGTCGCCTTCTTGGCCGCGTCCAGGAAGACCTGCTGGTCGGCTTTCGACGCCTTGTTGAAGGCAGCGGGGCTCATGATCAGCGTGGCTGGCGAGTACACATGCCCGGTCAGCGACATGAATTTCTGCACCTGACTGAACTTGGCCGCGAGGATCACCGGCACCGGGTTCTCCTGGCCGTCGACGGTGCCCTGCTGGAGCGCCGTGAACAGTTCGGTGAACGACATCGGCGTCGGCAGGATGCCGAACGCCTTGTAGCCTTCCATGTGGACCTTGTTCTCCATGGTCCGCATCTTCAGGCCCGACGCATCGGCCGGCGTCCTGATCTCGCGCTTGCTGTTGGTCATGTGGCGAAAGCCGTTCTCGGCCCAGGTCAGGCCGATCAGGCCCTTGGCCTTGAACTTCTCGAGGATGCCCTGGCCGATCGGCCCATCCATCACCTTGCGCGCATGGTCGTAGTCCCGGAACAGGAACGGGATGTCGAAGATCTTGACCTCCGGCACGAAGTTGCCGAGCGGGCCGGACGACGTGTTGACCAAGTCGAGCGTGCCGAGCTGCACCGCCTCGATCATCTCGCGCTCGCCGCCGAGCGAGCCGTTCGGGAATTCCTGGCACTTGTAGCGGCCCTGGGTGCCTTTCTCGACCTCGGCGCACCAGACGCCAGTGCCGACGCCGTAGTGGGAATCCTTGGCCACCGCATAGCCGAATTTCAGGGTGGTCTGTGCCTGGGCGGGTGCCGCAGCGATCATTGCGACGCCGAGCGCCAGCGAATGCAGGGCCGACCGAAATGCGAACTGCCGATCCATCGAGGTCTCCGTTTGATCCGTCTATAAATCCGTGATCCTAGCAGGGACACCGGGGCGGTGTCGTCTTCGGGGATTACCCAGGCGCCCGGCGGCGTCGGGCCGGCCGCCGGCCCAGTCGCGCGCCGCCGCGAGGCATTCGCGCAGCAGCGGCCGCAGGCGGGCGCTGCGATCCGTGCGTAGCGCGAACGGCGGCATCTCGTCCATATAGATGATCTGGCTCATCTCGAGCTGGATCGCATGGATGCCGGCCGCCGGCGCGCCGTGGCGGCGCGTGATGTAGCCGCCCTTGAAGCGGCCGTTCAGCACATGGCTGTAAGCGGTCTGGGCGGCCACCGGTGCCAGGACCGCCGCAGCCAGCGCCGGGTCGCAGCTGGTCCCGTCGACGGTGCCGAAGTTCAGGTCGGTGAGACGCCCGGCAAAGAAGCGCGGCAATTCCGAGGCGATCGAGTGGGCGTCCCACAGCACGACCCGGCGGTGTCGCCGGCGCAGCCGGGCCAGTTCGTCGGCGAGCGCCGCATGGTAGGGCTGCCAGTAGACGTCGTGGCGCGCTGCGATCTCGACAGCGTCGGGGGCTGCGCCGCGATAGACCGGTTCCTTGCGGAAGGTGTCGACCGGCACCAGCCCGGTGGTATCGCGGCCGGGGTAGAGGTTCTCGTCGTCCGGCGGGCGGTTCAGGTCGATCACCAGCCGGGAGTGCGTCGCGACCAGCACCGTCGCGTCGAGCGCGGCCAGGAAATCGTAGACCAGCGGCAGATGCCAGTCGGTATCGGCGAGCGTCAGCGCGACCGGCGTCATCCGGCGGGCGAGTTCGGCCGGGACGACCGTGCCGACGTGCGGCATCGAGACCATCAGCGGGCTCGAACCACGGCGCAGCAGAAAGGCCGGGGCTCCGCCGGGCAACGCCGGCCCGGCCTCGCTGGGCGTCCAGGGTGGCGGCGTGAACGGCGGCACGGCGTTCAGTCCGCGGTGCCGCGAAAGCGGCCGAGCCGGGCGCCCACCTTAGGAGCGGCGCGGCGGGGCCGCAGCGGCTGCCGTCAGCATTGGCAGGTCGAGCCCGTTGGCCTGCGCGCAGGCGACCGCGTCGGCGTAGCCGGCGTCGGCATGGCGCATCACGCCGGTCGCCGGATCGTTCCACAGCACCCGCTCGATCCGCTTTGCCGCCGCGTCGCTGCCGTCGCAGACGATCACGACCCCGGCATGCTGCGAATAGCCGATGCCGACGCCGCCGCCGTGATGGATCGAGACCCAGGTGGCGCCGCCGGCGACGTTTAGCATCGCATTGAGCAGCGGCCAGTCGGCGACCGCGTCGCTGCCGTCGGCCATCGCCTCGGTTTCCCGGTTCGGGCTCGCGACCGAGCCGGTGTCGAGATGGTCGCGGCCGATCACGATCGGCGCCTTCAGCTCGCCGCGCCGGACCATCTCGTTGAACGCGAGCCCGGCGCGGTGGCGCTGGCCGAGCCCGAGCCAGCAGATCCGCGCCGGCAGCCCCTGGAACGCGATCCGTTCGCGCGCCTGGTCGAGCCAGCGGTGCAGATGGCGATCCTCGGGGAACAGCGCCTTGACCGCGGCGTCGGTCCGATAGATATCTTCCGGGTCGCCCGACAGCGCGACCCAGCGGAACGGCCCCTTGCCCTGGCAGAACAGCGGCCGGATGCACGCCGGCACGAAGCCCGGATAGGCGAACGCATCGGCGACCCCGGCATCCTTCGCGACCTGGCGCAGATTGTTGCCGTAATCGATCACCGGCACGCCGGCACGGTGCCAGGCCAGCATGGCCTCGACATGCCGCGCCGCCGACGCCTGCGCATCGGCGACCAGCCGGGCCCGCGCCGCCGCGTCGCCGCTTTCGCGGACCGCCCACCAGTCCTCGACCCGCCAGCCGGCCGGCAGGTAGCCGTTGATCAGATCGTGCGCGCTGGTCTGGTCGGTGACCGCGTCGGGCCGGATGCCGCGCGCGACGTACTGCGGCAGCAGCTCGGCGGCATTGCCGAGGATGCCGACCGAGACCGCGCGCCCGGCGCGCCCGGCGTCGGCGATCAGCGCCAGCGCCTCGTCGATGTCCCTGGCCTGGTGGTCGAGATAGCGGGTCTTCAACCGCATGTCGATCCGCGACTGCTGGCACTCGATCACCACGCACGACGCGCCGGCGAGCACCGCTGCGAGCGGCTGGGCTCCCCCCATGCCGCCGAGCCCGGCGGTCAGGATCCAGCGGCCGGCCCAGTCGTTGTCGAAATGCTTGCGGGCGAGCTCGACGAAGGTCTCGTAGGTGCCCTGCACGATGCCCTGCGAGCCGATATAGATCCAGGACCCGGCGGTCATCTGGCCGTACATCATCAGCCCGGCACGATCGAGCTCGTGGAAATGCTCCCAGGTCGCCCATTTGCCGACCAGGTTCGAGTTCGCGATCAGCACCCGCGGCGCGTCCGGATGGCTCCTGAAGATGCCGACCGGCTTGCCCGACTGGATCAGCAGACTCTCGTCGTCGCCGAGGCGCTTCAGCGCGGCAACGATCGTGTCGAACGCCGCCCAGTTGCGGGCGGCGCGGCCGATGCCGCCGTAGACCACCAGCTCGGCCGGATTCTCGGCGACCTCCGGGTCGAGGTTGTTCATCAACATCCGCAGCGGCGCCTCGGTCAGCCAGCTGCGGGCGGAAAGCGTACCGCCACGCGGCGCGCGGATGGTCCGTCGCAACGGCGATTCGCTCGATTGCAACTGCGATTCGCCGGTTGGTGCGTTCATCGAATCTCCCCCCAGGGCGAGCCAGCCTCGATAGTGTCACGGTCGGGCGAAACTTGTCGATCGAGCGCGCCGGAGGGGGCGGCCCCGGTTTCGGGAACAGCCCCCCGGCCGATCTGAAGGGCGTAGAGCTGCGAACCGGCGGCTTCTACGAGGCGTGGCGCAAGAAGTTCGGCGACGGGGCGTGAGCGCTGCTGGAGAAATGCGCCGGCAAGTCGGGCCGACGCCGACGGCGGTGCCAGCGCCGCCGGCCCGTGGCCGCTCCCCGCGCGCCGCGGCGCCCCGCGGCGATCCTCGCGAGCTACTACACCCCTTGGGGCTTCCTGATGAAGTCCATCCGGTCGATCGACTTGACCGCGACCTCGCGGACGTCGCCGGATTTCAGCACTCGCAGCGGCACGGTGACGCCGGCGGAGCCCTTTTTCCAGATCGTCTTGTAGAAGTCGGACTGGTTGCCGACCTTCTCGCCGTCGACCGCGACGATGATGTCGCCGGCGGTGAGGCCGGCGAGGTCGGCCGGGCCGCCGCGCGTGACCCGCGAGACCATCAGGTTGCCCTGGATGACTTCGGTCGAGACGCCGAGCCACGGTTGCGCGGGCCCGCTGCGGCGACCGGTGGCGAGCATGTCCTTCAGGATCGGCTTCAGCAGATTGACCGGTACGTAGAGATTGCCCGGTACGCCGCGCCGCTCGGTGGCCGCGTCGTTGACGATCAGCGAGCCGATGCCGATCAACTTGCCGTCCTGGTCGACCAGTGCGGCACCGCTCCAGTTGTTGACCGGCGGGAAGGTGTAGATCCCGCTGTCGACCACGTATTCCCAGCTGCCGGTGAACGCCTTGCGCGAGACCACCAGCAATTCGGTCGCCTCGGGTTCGCCGTGGCCGAGCGTCAGGACTTTCTGCATTTCGGCGACAGTGTCGGAATCGCCGAGTTCGAGCGGGCGGCCGTCGAGCGGCACCACGCTGCGGATCAGGCCGAAGCCCGTGGTGTGATCGTAGCCGGCGACGCTGCCGGGGAGACGCTTGCCCGACGGCGTCACCAGGTCCACTTCGTCGGCTTCGAGCAACAGATAGCCGATGGTCAGCACGGTGTTCTTGTCGATCAGCACACCGGTGCCGCTGCGACGCTTGCCGAGCGAGCGGCTGCTTTCGGCATCGTCGGGCACCTTCGCTTCGATCCGGACGACGGTGTCGTTCAGGAAGTGCGCATCGCGGCCGGCCGGCCTGGCATCACCCGCCGCCCGGGCGCCGCCGCTCGCCTTGGGCTCGCCTGCCGCACCGGGGGGCGACTGCGCCCCGGCTTGGGGCAGGCCGGTCAGTAGCACCGCCGCCAGCAGCGCTGCGAACGCGGTTGCCGGCAGCCTCCCGCGCCAGGCGCCACCGCGGCGCCGATCCGGCTCGGGTCCGCGCGGGGTTCCCTGCCCGGTCGGCCGGGCGGACGTGGCAAACAGGGTTGCAGAGGCGCGAGAACTGCGTTCCATGGTGGACCTCAAGACGGGCTGTAACGAGACCTCGGGAGGGAACCTCGAGAGGGGCTTCGATTCGGATGGGCCTCGAACTCGAGGCCGGACCCGCCTGCATCAAGCAGACGAACTCACCTGCCATCAGGCGGGGCTCATCTGCATCAAGCAAAACCCGATCCCACCCCTCGGTGACCGGACCTCCGGCCGGGCCCCTCATCCTATCGGCGTGGTGGCAGCAACCCCGCGGGCGGGCTGGACACCGGCAGCCCGGACGAATTCATTCTGGCACAGTTGCCGGCCTTCGACCGCAGCGTCGCGCGGCGGTAACGCTCCGTCGGGCGGCTGGCGAGGACCTGCAGGCGGGCACGGCACATCGGGCCAGGGCCGGCGCCGATTGCAGCGGCGCGCCGGTTTGACAGCCCCGGGCGCCGCGAGCCATAATTTGCGGTTCCCTGGAGGGGTGCCCGAGTGGCTAAAGGGGGCAGACTGTAAATCTGTTGGCTTACGCCTACGTTGGTTCGAATCCAACCTCCTCCACCAGGTTCGGCCGCGCGATTCGGCCTAACGTAGTAGACGTAGTAGAGGTCGGTTGCGAGCCGGTCGGCGGGTCCGGTGCAACGGGTTGGTACAGTGGGAATCGACGCAGCGCGGGTGTAGCTCAATGGTAGAGCAGAAGCCTTCCAAGCTTATGACGAGGGTTCGATTCCCTTCACCCGCTCCAGCATCCGAATCGCACCGTCGGGCGATATCGGCGTGAAGTGGGGTCGGTTTCCGGGTTTCGTGCAGCAGCAGCGCCCATGTGGCTCAGTGGTAGAGCACTCCCTTGGTAAGGGAGAGGTCACGCGTTCGATCCGCGTCATGGGCACCAATTCAGTCGGCGCGCGTCGGTCACCGCGCGCCACGGGCCGGGCCGGGTAGCCGGCGGCCATCGGGGTCGTAGACCAGCAACCGCGTTCAGAAGCGCGATCTCGGTTCACAGTCAGCAGGAGTTTCGGAGCATGGCAAAGGGCAAGTTCGAGCGGACGAAACCGCACGTGAACGTGGGCACGATCGGACACGTGGACCATGGAAAGACGACGCTGACGGCGGCGATCACGACGGTGCTGAGCAAGAAGTTCGGGGGCG
>JBFWQR010000197.1:0-10746 GCA_050249335.1 Lautropia sp. | reverse complement strand
TAGCTGAAGTTAGCCCGCTTGAAGGTGCGCCCGGCGCCGATGATAGCTGCCTGACGGTTGCGCTGCGTTAGTCGGCCGAGTGAGCGCGACGACCCAGCGGAGCCGGCGGGGCGCCCGTGAGTCTGCGCACACCGCCGAGCGGGCGTTCGCTGATCGCCGCGCGGTCGAAGGCCCCCTCGGCCCCAGCGCGCGCGAGGCGCACAAGCTGTTCGTCAGCGTTCTGACGAACAGGGTGAGCGGGCCGGCGCAACGGCCGCGTGACGAAGCGCGGCTCATCGCGCTCCGGCGCCGGCCGGACGGTCAACGACGGCAGCCTCAGGCCAGCAAGCCCGCTCAAGCTGGCTACCGATGGTCAGACACGTCGCGGGTCCGTCGGCGCGATCGTCTTTGGGTCCTTCGATGGTTGTTCGAAAGACTCCTGTTGCCCGTGGTGCTCAGGGGACGGATCCCGCTGCTGACCCGGCCGGCTGCCGCCGGGCGTCTGCTCCGGCTGCTGCCGCTTGACGTCGCTGCCGGCCTGATCCTGCCCCGGCGCTGGTTTCATCTCGCTCATGTGTCTTCTCCTACCCCGTCAGGGGGCGAGCGTCAGACCGCAAATGGCGTGCCGCTGAGCCGGCTTCAGACTTCGACGATGTCGCGCCGCCTACGCCGGCTTGCCGCTGACGACCGTCGCCGCGCAGTCGCTATTGCTCGGGCTGCTCTTCAGTTCGATGGAGGCCGAAGGCTGGATCGACCGGGGGGCACGAGATGCTGCTCGTGGCGGTGGTGCCGATCGTTGTCTGGCTGGCGGTTCAGCGTTGCCGCTGAAGGAATTGGCGACGGCGGCACGCCGTCCCACGCACAGTCCCGCGATCACGCGCCTGTCGCCTGAAATCGGTCCGCCACTGGACTCAAGTGAAACCTCGTCGGTGGATGTCTTCCGCTCGCTGGGGCTTTGCCGTACCGTACGATCTCCCATCGGCATGCAACCACCCACCCATCAGATGAATTTCGCATTCTGAGTCAGGCAGTTGAGCGGCCCAAAGCGCGAATTCTCCCGCCGCGGTCTTGCTGCTGCTGTTCTTCGCCTTCATCAGCGGAGCTTGTGCAGCCGCATTCCATTGAGCAACCGACAGCAAGCCTTGAGCGCGACTCGCTGCCCTGAACCAGGGGCCTTGATGGATCCAGACCTTAGCGCCCGGCGACTGCAACGATCTCAGTGACCACTCGTCCGCGAGCGTTCGCTTCGGACGCTCCGCCAACGCATCCAGCACGCAGCGAGAGAAGGACTTGACCGCCAGGTCATTGGCCAACTTACCGAGCTCGACGGAGGCGAGATACTGGGCACGATACCCGGCCGAACCGTTGTGGAAGAGATCCACAAGTTCCTCGGGGAACGTCAGACGGGCGTGCAGGCGCCGAATCTGACGATTGCTTTTCATCCCTTCCCGGCTCGCTTCCACCTCCATGCACGACGACGCCATCATCGCGATGATGTCGGAATAGTCGGGCCCATGGAGCAAGTGGTTGCGCCGATTCGGCTCAGTTCTGTCCGAGATGATCCAGATCTCGGGCGGCTGACGAACGAAGGCGAGCGGGCTCACGACGTATCCAGCGCGCCTCAGCTAGCCGAGCCGTCTCCTGGCCGCCAGTGCGCCGGCCTCCAGCTTTACACCAGCAGCGCGAAAGGCGGCCTCCAGGTCAATACCGCCTGCGCGATAAGCTGGCCGCACTCTGCGGACGGCGGCTGCTGGTGCCGCCGGTTCCGACCGTCTCTTACCGACGAACTCCTCGATGTCACGCGGATCGAACCGTACCGCACGTCCGATGCGCACACAAGGCAGCGGTCCGTTTGGCGCCGCTAGTTCGTACAGCATGCGCTTGCTGATGCCCAGGCGCGCTGCAGCCTCGAGAGCGTTGATCAGATGGACTGTCATGAAGAGCTTTCCTCAGCTGACTGAGCGCTTCACGAGGATGCTACGTCTCGATCGATCGCGGAACGTGGCGCGTCGTCGACCCGCGACCGCGCCGATCCGACGGAGAATACGCGGACCAACACCGCGTAGCCAGCAGGCCGAGCGTTCCACCGGCGCCCGGATCTGCTGTCGACAAGGAGGCAGCGAACCGTGAGCAACGATCGCAGGACGTTTCTGACCCGTCACCTGTGGGGCGAGCGCAACACCTGCACCTATCGCTGGACCGCGATCCGGCGCCCTAGTCGGGGCACCCCGATCGAACGCGAGTGCAGCACCGCCCCGGGAGCGCGTGTGCCGTGCGGCAGCGAGGTCGCAACGATCCGCGAGTTCTGCGACCGGGAACGGGACGTTGATGTCCTGCGGGCTGTTGCGTAGGCCGTCAGCGTGCCGGCAGAGTTACGGGTGCTTAACGCGGCGATCGGCCGACTGCAGGCGGCAGCGAACGCCGCCTCAGCACCTCGCTCAACCTGGGCTGTCCCCGAACCTCAGCATCAGCACCAGATCGATGAGTCTCAGAGCCTCGGCATCGTCGGCCGTCTGGCCAGCAGAGCTGAGCGGACGGTGTTGTGACGGTGCGCCGCGGGCGTGCTCATGACCTGCGGTGGGCCCGCGCACCGCAAGTCGCATCGAGCACCTCGGGCGGGTCAGGTTCCTGAGCTTCGCTCATCTCTTCTTCAAACCAGGTGCGGCTCCAGCAGCCGAAGCGGCGCCGGCGTTGGCGTTGGCGGTCGCGACTCCGGCCGTTCGAACTCGCACCCATACAGAACCTCCAGCGTGCCCAGCACGCGAGCCTGAGTTGTCGGGCGCTGCCGCTGCGTCAGCTCGCGCAGTTCGGTCACTGTCAGCATCACGGACATGGTGGATCTCGGAATGCCTTGCCAACCTCTGAGGCATCGGCGAAAGTCTCGATGCGCAGGAGCCGGAATCCGGCGTCCAATGGATACGGCATCGGCGGCGTATAGAAGCCGAAGTCCAGCACGAAGTGCTGACGCTTCCGGATCAACTCGAAATTGATGTACTCGATGACCACTCGCGGCTGCGGCCTGCCGTGCCTCAGAATTGGAAGGTCCTGCGCTCGACCGCTGGCGAAGTGCGCCAACTTCTGCCGGTTGTATGCGTTGTTCCCGCGGCCGAGCATCCGCCTATGCTCGTCATCTGTCCAGGCCAGATAGAGAGTGCCTTTGTACTCTTCGCCTGGCTGAAGATTCTTAACCTGACCCTGATACGGCAGGTAGTCCCCCACGAAGCGTGGGGTGAAGGTGTTCACAGTCCCCTCGACGAAGATCCTGAACTCGAATGCGATGCCGCCATCGTTTCGAACCGTGATGTCCAATTGATCGAAGAAACCCGTGCGCCGAAAGTCGCGACGCCCGCGAGAGAGCGTGTTGCCGCGACCATCAATGCTCCGAATACCTATGGCAAACCAGTGCGCCCGGACGGTCGACGCCAGAAACACCGGTTCGGTACGTCGTTGCTCATGTTCCAACTGACGCGAGCTGACACCCATCGCTTGGACCTGGGCCGCAACGGAATCCTTGAGTTGCAGCAACGCGAAAGCAGCGACACCCGTTCCAACGATGGTGGCTATTGCGCTGATCGCGGTCCAGTACGCGTTCGTGTCAGGAGCAGCAAGCCCTCCGCCGACGATCACCGCGACAGCGGTGACGACGAGCGCCAACACAACTAGCGCGCGCACGACCACGTCCTGAGATCGCCACAGGCGCTCGACCAGCAGCCATACCGGTCCGCGAGCTGGGTCGTGCTTACTTGGCTCAGTCACGCAGCTCTTGCCCTTTCCGAGAGGCGCGTCAGTAGGCGGAACAGGTGTCCGTGCCGCTCGCGGTGCCGCCCATGTAGTTGGACTGCGACCCCGCCACGCGGTTCGCATCCTGGATGGCGTATGACGCCATCCCCACCGGCGTCGGGTAGTCATGCTTGACGTAGCCGCTGCCGAGGTTGGTCGTGATGATCTCCCCGTACTGCCAGGGCAGCGTCAGCAGCCTGCCGTACGCCTTGGTTGAGTCGTACGCGATCTTGCGAAACGAGTAGACATCGATGCGCTGCGCCATCACCTGGCCCCGACGATTGCACGGCAGCACTGACCATCGGATCGGCTCTGTCGTCGTCGACCGATGGGTCAGAATCGTTCCGCTGACGTCATGGCCGGCGTCGACCTCGACCGGGACGCCGGTCGATTGCAGGTTGCGACTGCAGACGACACGCAGCGCCCCGGGCGCGTCGATGTTCCAGCAGACGCGCATCCAATTGGGCTTACCCTGGATCGTGCTGACGAAGAATCGGACAGTCGAGCCGGGCGATGCCGGAAGCGTGTACTGGAACAGCGTCGCATCGAGCGGGACCGCGGCCGGCACCGCGACTTGCCCGCCGCTTACCGAGTATTGACCCTGCGGGGTCGTCACCGAGCCCGATCTGTAGTTGGCGGAGACGATGGGATTCGAACCCATGATGCGCTTTTGGCACATACTCCCTTAGCAGGGGAGCACCTTCGGCCTCTCGGTCACGTCTCCGGGAATCGTGCGAGGCGGGAGAGCCGTGATTGTAACCCGGCCAGACCCCGCCTCCGCCCAACCCGTCCCCTGCCCCTGGGCGCTGCCGGCGACCGCGGCGTCAGTCCGCGGTGACCCCGGCGGCATGCTCGGCCGCCCGCTTGGCCAGCGCGAACGACTGCGCCAGGCCGTTGCCCGGCAGATAGCCGTCGCCGCCGTGCCCCGACAGGCCGGCCGCGCAGCCGCCGGCGGCGTAGATGCGGCCGAGCGGCGTATCGTCGGCGCGCAGCGCCTGGCCGTCGCGATCGGTGACGATGCCGCCCTGGGTATGCGCGAGCGAGCCGGTGACCCAGGATGCGCGGTACGGCGGCTCGAGCACGCGCGCGAACCGGCGCCGGCCGAGCGGGTCCTCGGCCTCGCCGCGGGCGCAGCGATTCGCCAGGTCGATGCTGGCGCGCAGCGCCGGCAGCGGCACGCCGGCCTGCGCCGCGACGGCCTCGAGGTCGTCGGCGTCGACGATGCGGCCGGCGGCGCGCCCGGCCGCATAGGCCGAGTGGTTGCCGAGTTCGCGCTCGATCGCGGCGTCGAACACTTCGAGCGCACGCTGGCCCGGTTGCGCGAGCACACGCGCTGCGAGCGCGGACGGGCCGATGTCCTCGCGGACGAAGCGCAGGCCAGCGGCGTTGACCATGATGCCGCCGAGCGTCGGGATCGACATGCCGAGGCGGGTCCGGCCGCCCGGATGGGTATGACCCTGGCCCTGGTAGCCGTCCATGCCGGCCAGGGCGGCGCCCCAGCGCCGCGCCAGCAGGATGGTCGATCCGTCCTGGCTCGATGCACCGCTGTGCAATGCGCCGGCCATTTCCGGGATGAATTCGGCGACCAGATCCGGGGCCGCACCGAAGCCGCCACCGGCGAGCAGCAGATGGCTCGCGCGGATCCGGCTGCCGGCATGCTCGAGCACGAAGCCGTCGCCGGTCCGGTCGATCCGCGCCACACGGTCGCGGTGGCAGCGCACCCGCTCGGCGCTCGTCACCCGTTGGCGCAGGCAGTCATGCAACGCGGCGCCCGATGCCGGCGTCACCGAGTGGAACCGGATCGCGCCGTGGCCCGGCGCCGGGACGTCGGCGAGAAAGCGCACCGGCAGTTGCAGCCGCAGCATCAGGTCGACGACCTGCGGCAGAGTGTCGGCAACGGTCGCCGCGATCCGCTCGTTGACCGAGTCGCCGGCGAAGCGGCGCAGGTCGTCGAGCCACTGCGCCGGCGTGTCGGCGACGCCGGCCGCGGCCTGCAATCGCGAGCCGGCGGCGGGAAACAGGCCGCCGCTCAACGCCAGGTTGTTCGGCCGATCCCAGTGCGGATCGAACAGCGCGACGCCGAGGCCGAGATCGCCCGCGCGCAGCGCGGCGAACATGCCGGCGGCGCCGGCACCGAGGATGGCGAGATCGGATTGCACCGTGCGCCGGTGTCGGTCGCGTCAGCCGGCCTGGCGCGCCGGGACACCACGGCTCGCAGGCACGCCGCTACTGCTCGGCCTTGGCGCCGGAGATCTCGACGGCCCGCTTGAACTTCTGCAGCTCGCGCTGGTGGAAGGCCGCGGTCTGCGCCGGCGTCGAGCCGACGACGGTAGCGCCCTGCGACTCGAGCTGCGCCCGGACCGCCGGATCCTCGACCGCCCGCTTCAGTTCGCTCGAGATGCGGGCCACCAGCGCAGCGGGGGTATCGGCCGGCGCCATCACGACGATCCACGCCGATGCATCGAAGCCGGGCAGGTATTCGGCCACCGCCGGCACGTCGGGCAACAGCGGCGAGCGCTTTTCGGACGTGACCGCGAGCGGCCGGACCCGGCCGGCCTGGATCTGCCCGACCAAAGACGGGATGCCTTCGACGCCGATCTGGACCTCGCCGGCCGCGACCGCCTGGATGGTCGGTGCGCCGCCGCGGTATGCGACGTGGATCATCTTGATCTTGGCATCGGCCTTGATCAGCTCCATCACCAGGTGGCTGGTGGTGCCCTGCCCCGACGATCCGTGGGTCAGCACGCCGGGCTTGGCGCGCGCCGCATCGATCAGTTCGGGAATGGTCTTGATCGGCTGCGCCGGATTCGCGACGACAACCTGTGGGAACGAGACCAGCTGGCCGACCGCGGCGAAGTCCTTCACAGCATCGTACGGCAGCTTCGGGAACAGCCACGGATTGATCGCCATCGTGCCCGGCGAACCGAGCAGCAGGGTATAGCCGTCCGGCTTGGCGCGGGCGACGTACTCGGTACCGATGTTGCCGGAGGCGCCGGTGCGATTCTCGACGTTGACGGCCTGCCCGAGGTTCTGCGACATCCGCTGCGCGACCAGCCGCGCGACGACGTCGACCGCCGAGCCGGCCGCGAACGGGTTGACCAGCATCACCGGGCGTGCCGGCCAATCGCCGCCGGCACCGCCGGCGGGCGCCTGAGCGGAGGCTGCGGACGGCACGGCCAGCAGCGTCAGCGACGCGAAGGCGACCGTGGCGACCGGTCGAAACGCGAAAGCGAGCGTGGCGAATGATCGAATCATGAATCGGCCCCCCGTTCGGCGTCGAGCCCGAACGCCTTGTGCAGCGCGCGGACCGCGAGTTCCAGGTATTTGTCCTCGATCACGACCGAGGTCTTGATTTCGCTGGTGGAGATCATCTGGATGTTGATGCCCTCCTCCGCCAGCACTTCGAACATCCGGCTGGCGATGCCGGCGTGACTCTTCATGCCGATGCCGACGATCGAGACCTTGGCGATGCGGGCGTCGCCGACGACCTTGCCGCCGCCGATGCTGGCGACCACCTGGCTGTTCAGCACGTCGAGCGCCGGCTGGTAGTCGTTGCGGGCAACGGTGAACGAGAAGTCGGTGGTGCCGCCGGTGCTCTGATTCTGCACGATCATGTCGACGTCGATGTTGGCGCGCGCGATCGGGCCGAGGATGCGGAACGCGACGCCGGGCCTGTCGGGCACCTGGGTCAGCGTGATCTTGGCCTCGTCGCGCTGGAAGGCGATGCCGGAGACGACGGCTTGTTCCATGGCTTCTTTCCCGAACTCTTCTTCGAACGTGATCAGGGTGCCCGAGCGCATTTCCTCTTCGAGCGGCAGGTCCGGCGCGGTCAGGCTCGACAGCACGCGGGTCTTGACGCGGTACTTGCCGGCGAACTCGACCGAGCGGGTCTGCAGCACCTTGCTGCCGAGGCTCGCCATCTCGAGCATCTCCTCGAAGGTGATCCGCTCGAGGCGGCGCGCTTCGGGGACGATCCTCGGGTCGGTGGTGTAGACGCCGTCGACGTCGGTATAGATCAGGCACTCGTCGCCCCTCAGCGCGGCGCAGATCGCGACCGCCGAGGTGTCGGAGCCGCCGCGGCCGAGGGTCGTGATGTGCCCTTCGTCGTCGATCCCCTGGAAGCCGGTGATGATGACGACGCGGCGCGCCGCCAGGTCGGCGCGGATCCGGGCGTCGTCGATCGAGGTGATCCGCGCCTTGGTGTACGACGAATCGGTGCGCACCGGCACCTGCCAGCCGGCATAACTGATCGCCTCGACGCCGATCGCCTTCAGTGCGATCGCGAGCAGGCCGACCGAGACCTGTTCGCCAGTGGCGGCGAGCATGTCGAGCTCACGCGGGTCGGGCTGCGGCTGCAGCTCGCGAGCAAGCCCGATCAGCCGGTTGGTTTCACCGGCCATCGCGGACGGGACGACGACCATCTGGTGGCCGGCCGCGTGCCATTTGGCGACGCGGCGTGCGACGTTGCGGATGCGCTCGGTCGAGCCCATCGACGTGCCGCCGTATTTGTGGACGATCAACGACATGGGCTGGAATTATAGCCAGCGGCACCAGGCCGCCGGCGGCACCCATTCGACGGCGATCCGCGCCGGCCCCGCGGCATCGCCGAGCGACCAGCCCACGACGTTCCGGGTGAGGCCGCTGCCGTCGCTGCCGACCGCGCAGCCGAACGGCGCCGCGTAGATGGCGCGACCGGCGACGCGCAGCACCGGCAGCGCCGGCCGCAGCCAGGGCGGAACGCCGCGCTCCTGCACCAGGTTCTTCCAGGTCCGCGCGGGCCGCCCGGGCTGCAGCCGGAGCCGGTCGGTGCCGCGGCCGCGATCGAGCAGCAGCTCGGCGCCGCGCAGCCAGTCGGCGCCGATCCCGCCGGCACGCGGCTCGAACACGAAGCGCTGGCCGGCGACTTCGAGCATCGCTTCGCCGGACCAGCGGAACGCGGTCGGCTGCACCGGGCGCGGCAGTTCCAGCGCGGCATCGATCCGATCGCGATAGCGCAGCAGCCAGCGGTCGTCGTGACGCAGCTCTACCCGCGTCGCCTCGGCGGCCAGCAGTTGCCGGACGATCTCGGCGAGCTTGGCGCGGCTCGGCATCCGGCAGCCGATCTCGGCGAGCCAGGCGCGGATCGCCTCGGCGGCGCGCTCGGCCGGCAGCCGGGCCAGCGCGGCCCGCGACAGCGAGCGCATCTCGCCCGGCCGCGGCACTTCGGTGGTCGTGATGCCGGCCGGCGCCGGCGCGGGCACGACCACCAGCCGGCTCGCCTCGAGATCGTCGCCGGCCTGCGCACGGATCGCGTCGGCCCGGCGCTGCAGGTCGCCGATCGCGGCCAGACCGCGATCGAGCGCCGCGGCGTCGGCGGCGATCGCCGCATCGAGCTGGCGGCGGATGCGGTTGCGGGCGAAGCGCGGATCCTGGTTGCTCGGGTCCTCGACCCATCGCAGCGCATGGCGATCGGCGTAGTCGGCGAGCGCATTGCGGCCGACGTCGATGAACGGCCGCAGCAGCAGCAGCCCGGGAGCGCCCGGCAGCGGCGCGAGCAACCGCATGCCGGCGAGGCCATGCGGCCCGGCGCCGCGCAGCCGGCGCAACTGCACGGTCTCGAGCTGGTCGTTGGCATGGTGCGCGGTCAGGACCAGTTCGGCACCGGCTTCGCCCGCCATTTCGGCCAGGGCACGATAGCGCAGACGCCGCGCCCAGCCCTCGACGCCTTCGCTGGCAACTTTGCCGGCCGCGACGCCGGCGCGCGTTCCGGCAGCCGAACCGGCGGCACCGGCGGCGGCGCCACGACCCGCTCGCGGCGGCAGCCGCCGGAACGCGAACCCGACGCCGAGTGCAGCCGCGGCATCCCGACAGAACGCCAGCCAGTCTTCCGCAGCCGGTTGCAGACCGTGATGGACATGCGCGGCGAGCAGTCGCCCGGCCGGCCACACCGCCGCCGCGGCGTGCAGCAGCACGCTGGAATCGCGGCCGCCGGAGAACGCGATGACGATGACCGGCGAACCGGCGGGCCGCGCCCGCCGCAGCGTCGCGAGGATCCGCCGGGACAGCGGTTCGTCGCGCGCGGGCCCGGTCAGGAAGCGATCTCCTTGAACTTGCCGTAGTTGGCCAGCCGTGCCTGGCGCTGCTTGACCAGCTCGGCGCTGCGCATGCCGGCGAACTGGCGCAACGCGTCGGCGAGCGCGCGGCGCAGCGACACCGCCATCTGCGCGGCGTCGCGGTGGGCACCGCCGATCGGCTCGCTGACGATCCGGTCGACGACGCCGAGCGACTTGAGCCGGGCCGCGGTGATGCCGAGCGTCTCGGCCGCTTCCGGCGCCCTCTCCGCGCTCTTCCACAGGATCGCCGCGCACCCCTCGGGCGAAATCACCGAGTAGACCCCGTACTGCAGCATCAGCAGCATGTCGCAGACGCCGAGCGCCAGCGCGCCGCCGGAGCCGCCTTCGCCGATGATGACGGTGATGATCGGTACCTCGAGCTCGGCCATTGCGTAGATGTTGCGGCCGATCGCCTCGGACTGGCCGCGCTCCTCGGCGCCGATGCCGGGAAAGGCACCGGGCGTATCGATCAGCGTGATGACTGGAATGTCGAACTTTTCGGCGAGCCGCATCAGCCGCAGCGCCTTGCGATAGCCTTCGGGCCGCGGCATGCCGAAATTGCGGTGGGTACGCTCCTTGGCGTCGCGGCCTTTCTGATGGCCGATCACCATCACGCTCTGACCGTTGAAGCGCGCCAGGCCGCCGACGATCGCCGGGTCGTCGGCGAAAGCCCGGTCGCCGTGCAACTCGTGGAAGTCGGTCATCAGCAGCTGGATATAGTCGAGCGTGTACGGCCGCTGCGGATGACGCGCGACCATCGCGACCTGCCACGGCGTCAGCTTGTCGTAGATCTCCTTGATCTGGCTGTCGCACTTGCCGCGCAGCCGGTCGATCTCCTCGGCGATATCGACCGCCGATTCGCCCTGCATGAACCGCAGCTGCTCGATCTTCTCCT
>JBFWQR010000196.1:0-10758 GCA_050249335.1 Lautropia sp. | reverse complement strand
TCCTGCTCGTCGGCGGGCGCGAGCCCGACCAGCACACGCAGCACCTCGGCCCGCCGCGTGCCCGCGCCCGCGCCGCGCCGGCCGGCGATCGCGTCGTGCTTCGCGTCGACCGCCGCCAGCGTCAGCGCCGCGGCGGCGGCCGGCGGGCTCCCGGCCGCCGCCGCGACGCTCCGATAGCCGATGCCGATCTTGCCTTGCGGCAGCGCACCGGTCAGATACTCGACGCCGAGCGCGATCTCGTCGCCGGCGAGCATCCGCAGCAACGCCGACAGCGCGGCGACCTTGGCGATCCGGCTGCGGCTGGCAGCGACGGTGCGCGAGGCTTCGACCAGGGCGGCGAGCGGAGTCGTCTCCATGCTCGCCAGCATACGCGCCCGGCGGATGGTATGCCCGCAACCGTCGGCACCGTAGCGGTCTCGACGGCCGGGGAGACTAGCGGGCGTTCGCCGCGCTCGGACGCCGCTCGATCGGTCCAGCTCGCGATCCGCGCCCGATCACGCCGGCGGCATAGAGCGCCCACAGCATGAAGAGCGGTTGGAGCAGCGGCCGTACGATCAGATAGGTCCGGCCGAACTCGAGCCCGCGGACGTCGGTGCCCTGGATCGCCATATTGATGTTGGCGATCACCAGCAAGGCGAACAGCACGGCCAGCGCGACGCCGGCGACCGGCCGCAGGTTCGGCAGCCCGAGGCGCCGCCACGCGGCGAGCGGCATCGCGAGCCCGATCGCACCGGCGATCTCCGCTGCTCCGGTGATCCAGACCAGCGGCAGCGCGGCGGAGCCGAAGAACGCCGGCATCATCGGCAGATAGCGCGATGTGTCGTTGGCGAAGTGATCGGCGCCGGTGAACAGCAATGCCAGCGCCATGCCGTGGCGCATCGCCATCCGCAGGTCGCGGCGGTCGCCGGCGAAGAATTGGGGGACGTACGCGAGCGCGCTCGCGACGATCAGCAACAGCAGGAAGCTCATGGCAGGACTCCGAGAGCAGGGATCGATCGGAACCCGGTGGCTCGCATCGCCAATGTTTCCACCGGACACATCGAGATTCTGCGATATTATGTTTCCACTGTCAACATCAGGGGATCGCGATGCCGCCGTCTTCAGCGAGCGGACACAAGGAACGCTATCACCACGGTGATCTGAAGCCGGCGCTGCGGGCAGCGGCGCGTGCACGGCTCGATCAGGGCGGCGCCACGGCGATCAGCCTGCGCGAGATCGCTCAGGCCGTCGGCGTCAGTCACGCCGCGGTCTATCGCCACTATGGCGACCGCGAAGCGCTGCTCGCGGACCTGGCCGAGGAAGGCTTCCGCACGCTGACCGCGCTGAACCGCCGGGCCATCGCGGCAACGCGCGGCGGGCCGGCGCGGCAGCTGAAGGCTTGCGGACGTGCCTACGTCGCGTTCGGCACCCGCGAGCCGCACCTGCTGCAACTGATGTTCGGACCCGAGATCCGCGACTGGCAGGCGCACCCGGGCCTGGCCGCCGCCGGCAGCGAGCTCGCCGCGGTGTTCGAAGGCGTGATCCGCGCCGGGCAGGCCGGCGGCGACCTGCGCGGCGGCGATCACCGCGACTTGTCGCTGTTCGCCTGGTCGATCGTGCACGGCCTGTCGCTGCTGCTCGCCGGCGACCGGATCCCCGGCGTCCGCGTGGACGCGGCGTTCGCCGAACGGGCGGCGCGCAGCTGCACCGATCTGTCGCTGGAAGGGATCGCCCGGAGCGAGTGAACGGGGCCCGCGCTTGTCTTTCGCTGATCCGGCGGTATCCGGGTCAGCACGGCCCGGCGCGGGTGGTCGTCACAGCATGACCGGCTGGGTGGCATTGCGGATCGCGCGCACCAGGCTGTAGACGGTCAACGCCGAGGTCTTCGGGTTGTCCGGCAGCGGCCGATTCTCGATCGTCAGGTCGAGACGGCCGAACGCGCCGCTCGCGGTCACGCGATGGACGTTGCGCTCGATGCCGGGGTCGGCGATCAGCTGCGCACGGGTCGCGTCGAGGCCGAGGCCGGCGAGCGAGACGGTGGCCGCGACGTTCGCGTTCTTCGGGTACAGCCGCGCCGCCTCGCGCGCGCTGCCTTCGAAGATGACCGCCGGCGCCGTCAGCCCGGCGAGATCGACTACCGCCTCCGCCGGCGTGCCGAGCCAGCCGCCAGGGGGCTTGCGGCCGATGTAGAGCACTTCGTCGAGGCCGCCGAGCCGCGCCGCGGCCAGCGCATCGATGCCGCCGACCGCACCGCTGACCAGCGTGAGCCGGGTGCCGCCGCGACGCGCGGCGTCCTCGAGCGCGGCGAAGCCGCCGGCGTCGTGCAGCGCGCCGATCGAAGCGACGATCGCCGGCACGCCGGCCGCGAGCGCTGGCAGTACATGCTCGGCCAGCGCGCCATGGCCGGCGCATTCGACGACCAGATCGGGACGTTCGGCGCCGTCGATCGCGAGCGCCGGCCGGACCCGGGCCTGCGGCGCGGCCGCGGCGCAGAATGCCCGCGCGGCTTCCGCGCCCGGCCCGGCGCGCACGATCACCTGCGTCACCCGGACCAGCGGATCACCGCGCAGCAGGTCGAGCACGGCGCGGCCGATCGCGCCGCAGCCGATCAGCGTGATCGCCGCAGGCCTGCCGGTGGCGGCGTGCATCGCGGTCATGCGACCTTCCCGGCCGAACCCTGCGGCTGCGCGGCCAGCGCGCTGGAGCCTCGCGCCGCGTTCGCGTTCGAGCCCGGTGCGGCCTTGCCGAGCGCGCGCACGGCCGGCTCGTCGGGCAGTTCCGGCGAGCCGCGGTAGTTCAGCAGTGCCGACAGCCGGGCCGCGGCCTCCCGCGTCTGAGCGACCAGCTGGTCGCGCGATACCGCCGGGATCATGCCGCCCGGCACGGTCAGGCCGATCGCCGCGATCACCTGGCCGGTCTCGTCGAAGACCGGTGCGGCGATCGTCGAGATGTGCGCCTCGTACGCGCCCTCCGAGATGCCGAAGCCGCACCGGCGGATCGCCTGGGCCAGCTCGAACAAGGCGGCGGCGGTGGTCGGCGTGTTCGGCCCGAAGCGCTCGAGCTGCGCCTCCGGATAGAGCCGGCGCAGCTGCGACAGGCTCTGGCGGGACAGCAGCACCTGCCCGAGCACCGTCGCATGCGCCGGCAGCCGGGTGCCGATGCTGACCGCACCCGAGAACGGCGACGCGACGATCGCGCGCTGGATGTAGACGATCTCGCGCTCGTCGCGCACGACCAGATTGACCGGATGGCCGGTCGCATTGCGCAGCTGCTCGATGATCGGGCGGCCGCGCTCGGTGACGTCCTGCGAGTTCAGGTACTCGAAGCCGAGCCGGAGCACGGCGACGCCGAGACGGAATGCGCGGCCGTCGTTGGTCCGCTCGACGAAACTCATCGATTCGAGCGTCATCAGCAGCCGGAACACCGTCGACCGCGGCGCGCCGAGGCGGCGCGCCAGCTCGGCGCCGGTCAGCGTTGCCTCGGTCCGGCTGAACTCGGCCAGAATTCGCAGGCCGCGCTCGAGCCCCGGCACCGTGTAGCGGCCGGCGTCGACGTCGGCGTCGGGTTCGCTCATCGAATCCCTCATGCCGTCGAATCCCTCATGCCGTCGAGCCGTTCATGCCATCGCACCTCGTGTTCAGCAGCCGGTCTGATCGGCGAGCAGCTCCAGCACCGCGGCATCGAAACGCTCCGGCGCTTCGACATACGATGCATGCGCGAGGCCCTCGAGCTCGACGTAGCGGCTGCCGAGTTCGGCGGCGAGCGCGCGGCAGGCCGCCGGCGGCGTCACCTGATCGAGCGTGCCGCAGAGGACCGCGCGCGGCCGCGAACCGGCGCCGAGCACGCTCGGCAGATCATCATGGAGCAACAGGTGGACCGCCTGGCGATAGCCGCCGGCGGTCGCGCGCATCATCGTGCGGCGCAGGTGGTCGACGACCTCGGCCGGTGCCTGCGGGCTCACCAGCCGGGCGCAACGGCTGGCCGCCAGGCCGTCGATCCCGAGCTCTTCGAGGCGCTGGATCCGATCCTTCGAAACCCGCGCGCGCACTGCGGGCTCGGCACGGCCGTAGCCGCGTACCGGACTGGCGAGGATCAGCACGCGCAGCGCCGCCGGCTCGGCGTGCGCGAAGGCGGCGGCCATCAGCGCACCGAGCGAATGGCCGACGACGATCGCCGGCTTCGCGTCGAGCCCGGCGAGCGTATCCGACAGCGCCTGCGCATAGTCGGCCGCGAGCGGCGCGGACTCGGCCAGCGGCGTCGAGTCGCCGTAACCGGGCGCGTCCCAGGCGAGCACCCGGAAGTGCCGCGCGAGCGTCCGGAACTGCGCCCGCCAGGATCCGGCGCCCGAACCGATGCCGTGCAGCAGCACCAGCGGAATACCGTCGCGGGGCCCGGCCTCGCGCCAGCAGACCTCGCCGTGACCGGCGCGGACGCGACACACCGGGGGCAGATCCTCGGCCAGCTCCGCCATCACAGCGGGCCTGACGCTTGACCTGGGTCAGCGGATGATCGGGCGGATAAGTCGGCGTGATCGGCTTGGAAGCGCCGAGCATCACGCACATCGACGCATCCTCTTCGACATCGGTATGACAATTTCATGTTTTATACATGAAACCTCGGACAACCTATGAGACTCAGTATAGGCTTCTGACTCGCTGCGTCAACCGTTGATCTCAGTGGAAAGCGATCCGATGTCGACGACCCCGGCGAGCCCCCGATCGCGCGATTCCGGGCTGCTCGCGGTACAGGCGCGGCGGCGACTGGAACCGGCGACAGATCAGAACGGCGAATCCTTCGAGTAGTCGGCCGGACGCTTGCCGCGCAGGCTGGCGACCCCCTCGCGGACATCGGGCCCGGAGAAGCCCATGAACTCGACCGCGAGCGACGTGTCGAAGGTCGGCCCCATCATCCGGAGCCAGTTGTTGAGCGCGTACTTGGTCCAGCGGATCGCCGTCGGCGAACCGGTCGCGAGCCGGTCGGCGATGCCGAGTGCGGTGTCGCGCAGCGCCGCTGCCTCGACGCAGCGCGCCACCAGGCCGATCCGCTCGGCCTCCTCGCCGGAGACCGGTTCGCAGAGCAGCAGGTAGTACTTGGCCTTGGCCATGCCGCAGAGCAGCGGCCAGATGATCGCCGCATGATCGCCGGCGGCGACGCCGAGCCGGGTATGGCCGTCGACGATCCGCGCATCCCTCGCGGCGATCGGAATGTCGGCGAGCAGCCCGGCGACCAGGCCGGCGCCGACCGCCGGGCCGTGCATCGCCGAGACGATCGGCTTGTCGCAGTTGATCACGTTGTACACCAGGTCGCGCGCCTCGCGCCAGACCCGCGAGCGGACCTCGAACGAAGTCGCCATGTCCTCGACCAGCCCGAAGTCGCCTCCGGCCGAGAAGCCCTTGCCCTCACCGCGCAGCACGACGGCCCGGCACTCCGGATCGTCGCCGATATCGCGCCAGACGCGCGCCAGTTCGTAGTGGCCGGTGTGATCGGCGGTGGCGAGCCGGCCCGGCGCGCCCATCACGACTTCGAGCACCGCATTCGGATGCTCGGCGAAGGTCAGCGTCTTGTAGTGGGCGTAGCGTTCGATCATCGGGTTCTCCGTGCGGCTTCAGCCGCGGTTGGCCATCGCCTCGCCGAGCCGCACCGGCCGCTCCGGCGCCCACGCGGAATCGAAGCGCAGCGTGCCGGGCACCACGACGACCACCGTCGAGCCGAGCAGGAAGCGCCCCATCTCTTCGCCGCGTTCGAGCGTGACCGCCGGCGCGTTCTCCGGCGCTTTCTCCAGTGCATCCCCCGGCACACTCCCCGGCACTCCCGCCGGCGTACCCGCAGCGCCGTAGTCTGCTGCACGGTAGTCCGCTGCACGGTAGTCCACTGCGCCGTAGCGCCAGTCGCGGATCCGACCCGGCCGCGGCGGATTGACGACACCGTGCCAGATCGTCGCCATGCTGCCGACGATGGTCGCGCCGACCAGCACCAGCAGCCACGGACCGTGGTCCGAATCGAACACACAGACGACCCGCTCGTTGCGCGCGAACAGTCCGGGTACGCCGCGCGCGGTTGCCGGATTCACCGAGAACAGCGCACCCGGCACGTGGATCATCCGCGTCAGCCGGCCGGCGCACGGCATGTGGATCCGGTGGTAATCCTTCGGGCTCAGGTAGAGCGTCGCGAAACTGCCGCCGGCGAACCGGGCGGCCAGCGCCGCGTCGCCGCCGACCAGCGCGGTCGTCGTGTAGTGATGCCCCTTGGCCTGGAAGATCCGGTCGCCGTCGATCGCGCCGAACTGGCTGATCGCGCCGTCGACCGGACAGATCAGATCGGCAGCGGCGAGCGGCCGCGCACCGCGGCGCAGCGGGCGGGTGAAGAATTCGTTGAAGGTCGGATACGCGGCGACATCCGGCTCGGCCGCCTCGCTCATGTCGACGCCGTAGCGCGCGACGAAGCGGCGGATCGCCGCGGTGGTCATGGCGCCGCCGCGCAGGCCGGCCAGGCGCCCGATCAGCACGGTCAGCGCCTGCTTCGGCAGCAGGTATTGCGACAGGACGAACAGCTGCGACATCGGCGCCGATTCTATGCGGGAAGTACTTCGCCACCCGGCAGGCACTTTCCTGAGCGGCAGGCACTTTCCTGAGCGGCAGGCACTTTCCTGAGCGGCAGACACTTCCCTGAGCGGTAGGCATTCCCTAAGCGGGCGGCATCCCGCTCCGACGCCGCCGGCCGGGCACGACCCGGACCCGGCGCGGCGCGGCCAGCCAGATCGCCGCGATCGAGACCAGGCAGCCGGCGAGCGCGAGCCAGAACGCGAGCCGGTAGCTGCCGGTCGCGTCATGGATGATGCCGGCGACCCATGGCCCGACCGCGCCGCCGCCGATCAGCGCGATCGTGATCGTGCCGAAGATCGAACCGTAGTGTCGCCCCTCGAAGATCTCGGCGACGATCGGCCCGAGCACCGACGTCAGCGCATAGCCGAGCAACCCCTGCGAGACCACCATCAGATAGAGCAGCGGCTGCGTCGGCGCGTGCTCGAGCGCGATCAGCGCCGCGAAGCAGACGACGAAGCCGCTGCAGGCGATCGACCAGACCCATTCGCGGCCGATCCGGTCCGACAGCGCACCGAGCGCGATCTGGCCCGGAATCGCGACCACGCTGACGAATCCGAGCGCCCAGGCGGCCAGCAGCGGCTCGAAGCCGAGCTCGATCAGGTACTTGGTCTGGTGGACCTGGACCGCGTACCAGGCGAAGGTCGCGAAGAAGAAACCGAGCGAGACCCACCAGAAGCGCGCGGTGCGCAGCGCGCGACCGAGCGTCCAGTCGGTCGCCGCCCAGGCCGGGTCGACGATGTTCGACGGCGCCGGTGCCGCGGCCGGCACGCCGGCCGTGCCAGCCCCGACGCCACCGGCGCGCTCCGGCTCGGCCCCGATGTCCTGCGGCCGCCGCCAGACGAACAGGTTCAACGGCGCGACTACGATGATCACCAGCACGCCGATCGCGACGCACGCGGCCCGCCAGCCGTCGCGCCCGATCACGGTCTGCAGCCACGGCAGGATCACGATCGCGCCGACGCCGACACCGGAGAATGCGATGCTGATCGCGAGCCCGCGCCGGCGCACGAACCAGTGCGGCAGATACAGCGACTGGGCGGTGAAGCCCATCAGGTTCGCGCCGCCGCCGACCAGCAGGCCGAGGGTCGCATACAGATGCCACGGCCGCTCGATCAGCGGCGCGAGCAGCAGGCCGGCCGCGAGCAGCACGACGCCGAGCTCGATCACCAGCCGCGGGCCGCGCCGGTCCATCAGCCAGCCGGTCGACGGGCCGAGCACCGCCGATACCAGGAAACCGAACGAGAACGCGCCGGCGGCCAGCCCGCGGTCCCAGCCGAACTCGTCGATCAGCGGCGGCAACAGCAGCGAGAACGCGGTGCGCGCGGTGACGGCGACCGCCATCGTCACGAACGCGATCGCGACGATCACCCAGCCGTAGTGGAACGGGAGCCGCGCTGCCCAGTGCGGCTGTCCGCCGTCGTTGCGCTCCGGCACGTTCAGAGGGCGAGAGGCATTCCAACGCCCTCTTCAGTAGGTCTCGAGATGCAGACGGCCTTCGCGCTTCAATGCCGCCGCGATCGCGTCCCACGGCAATCCGGCGTCCTGCGCGACGCTCTGCAGCGCCAGCACCACCCCGGCTTCCATCGCCTTCAGCCCGCAGACGTAGAAGTAGCTGTTCGGGTCGGCCAACAGCGGCGCCAGGTCGGCGGCGCGCTCGCGCATCAGATCCTGCACGTAGCGCTTCGGCTGGCCCGGCGTCCGCGAGAACGCCAGGTTGATGTCGATGAAGTCCTTCGGCAGGCTCTGCAGCGGACCGAAGTACGGCAGGTCCTCCTTGGTCCGCGCGCCGAAGAACAGCAGCAGCTTGCCGCCCTCGAACTTGCCGGTCTGGCGCAGCCGGCGCCGCCATTCGGTCATCGCCCGCATCGGCGCACTGCCGGTGCCGGTGCAGATCATCACGATGTTCGAGCGCGGATGGTTCGGCATCAGGAAGCTGGCGCCGAACGGGCCGATCACCTCGACCTTGTCGCCGACCTGCAGGTCGCAGACGTAGTTCGATGCGACGCCGCGGACCGGATTGCCCTGGTAGTCCTCGAGCACCCGCTTGATCGTCAGCGACAGATTATTGTAGCCGGGGCGCTCGCCGTTGCGCGGGCTCGCCACCGAGTACTGGCGCGGATGATGCGGCCGGCCGCTGGCGTCGGTGCCCGGCGGCACGATGCCGATCGACTGGCCTTCCAGGACCGGGAACGGCATCGCGCCGAAGTCGAGCACGACGTGATGGGTATCGTATTCGCGGCCGACCTCGGTGACGCGGAAGTTGCCGGTGACCGTCGCGGTGACGGTCTTGCCGGCGGCCTTCGGCCCGTAGAGATTGGTATAGGCGTGCGCCGCCGACCACGGCGGCAGCGTCGCGCCGAACGCGACGCTGTCGAACGGCCGCTCGCCGGCGGTCACGCCCGCAGTCGCGGCCGCGATGCCCGCCGCAGCGAGGCCGGCCGCGTGCCCGGCGGCATCGGCGGCACTGGCGGCGGTCGCGTCATCGCCGTCGCCGGCGGCTCCAGCGGCGGCGAGCTGCTCCGGCGGCAGCTCGGCCGGCAGCTCGTCCCAGCCGAACTGCTCGACGATCGAATAGGCGCGCACCTTCGGCATGGCGCGCCAGTTGTCGATCGAACCGGTCGGGCACGGCGGCACGCAGGCCATGCAGAGGTTGCACTTGTCCGCGTCGACGACGTAGTTGCGCGAATCATGCGTGATCGCGCCGACCGGACAGGTCGCCTCACAGGTGTTGCAGCGGATGCAGATCTCGGGGTCGATCAGATGCTGCTTGATGATCGCGCTTTCGCCAGCGCCCATGGCAGTCTCCGTATCAGCCGAAGCGGACGTACTCGAAATCGGCCGGTTGCCGGTTGATGCCGACCACCGGCGGCGCGATCCAGTTGGCGAACTTGCCCGGCTCGACGACGCGACCCATCAGCGACGCGACGAACGCGCGGTCCTCCGCCGTCGGCAGCCAGTCGCCGACCTTCTGCTGCCATTCTGCATCCGACACCAGACGGCCGTCCGGCGCGACCTTGATGCCCGACAGGCTGCCGATGTTGCGATGGAACGCCTTGTGTGGCACCTTCAGCCGGTGCGGCAGGCCGGCCTTGTCGATCACGCGGTTCCAGCGCTCGATACCGGCGACGCTGTCCTTGATGAAGTCGTCGCGCAGCACCTCGTTCAGCCCATTGAGCAGCGGCACTTCACGCTCGACCAGCTGCCCGCCCTGGACGCCGAGCACCTTGTAGCTCTGGCCCTTCAGCTGATGGTCGTCGCTGCGCTTGCCTTCCTCGTAGCGCCCCTTCAGGCCGCTCGAATAGAAGATCGCGGCGTTGCTCGACTCGTCGGCGCCGAACAGGTCGATGGTCACGCTGTAGTGGAAGTTCAGGTAGCGCTGGATCGTCGGCAGGTCGATCGCGCCGGCGGCGCGGATCTTGGCCGGATCATCGGTCTTCAGCTCGTTCATCACCTGGCAGGTGCGCTGGATCACCCGCGAGACGCCGGACTCGCCGACGAACATGTGATGCGCTTCCTCGGTCAGCATGAACTTGGTCGTCCGCGCCAGCGGATCGAAACCGCTCTCGGCCAGCGCCGACAGCTGGAACTTGCCGTCGCGGTCGGTGAAATAGGTGAACATGAAGAACGCCAGCCAGTCCGGCGTCGGCTCGTTGAACGCCTGCAGGATCCGCGGGTTGTCCTCCTGGCCGCTGCGCCGCTCGAGCAGCGCCTCGCCCTCCTCGCGGCCGTCGCGGCCGAAGTACTTGTGCAGCAGGTAGACCATCGCCCACAGATGGCGGCCTTCCTCGACGTTGATCTGGAACAGGTTGCGCAGATCGTAGAGGCTCGGACAGGTCAGCCCGAGCGCCCGCTGCTGCTCGACCGACGCCGGCTCGGTATCGCCCTGGGTCACGATGATCCGGCGCAGGTTGGCGCGGTGCTCGCCGGGCACGTCCTGCCAGGCGGCCTCGCCCTTGTGGTCGCCGAAATGGATCTTGCGATCCTGGTCGCCCGGATTCAGGAAGATGCCCCAGCGGTAGTCCGGCATCTTGACGTAGCCGAACTGCGCCCAGCCCTGCGGATCGACGCTGACCGCGGTGCGCAGATAGACGTCGTAGTCCATCGCGCCGTCGGGCCCCATGTCCTGCCACCACGACAGTTAGTTCGGCTGCCACTGCTCGAGCGCGCGCTTGAGCGT
>JBFWQR010000195.1:0-10981 GCA_050249335.1 Lautropia sp. | reverse complement strand
ATCACCACGTGACCGCCGGCGACGTCGTGCAGCACGTCTCGCGGATGCAGTGCCATCGCTCGCGCGTCGGACGGGCTCGGCGGCCGGTCGGCTGGGGGCGGGGGCGCCGGCGTCAGACCAGGTGCTTGACGCCGTCGCGCTCGGCGAGCAGCTCGTCGAGTGTCACGGTCATCCGTTCGCGGCTGAACGCGTCGATCTCGAGGCCCTCGACCAGCTTGTACTCGCCGGCCTCGCAGGTGACCGGAAAGCCGTACATCACGTCGGCCGGGATGCCGTAGGCGCCGGACGACGGGATGCCCATCGTGACCCAGCGCCCGCCGGTGCCGAGCGCCCAGTCGTGCATATGGTCGATCGCGGCGTTGGCCGCCGATGCGGCCGACGACAGGCCGCGCGCCTCGATGATCGCGGCACCGCGTTTGCCGACGGTCGGGATGAAGGTGTCCTTGTACCAGGCGTCGTCGACCAGCGGCCTGAGCGTCTTGCCGCCGGAGGTGGCGAAGCGGATGTCCGGATACATCGTCGGCGAATGATTGCCCCAGACCACCAGCTTCTCGATCGAGCCGACCGGCACGTTGGTCTTGGCGGCGAGCTGTGACAGCGCGCGGTTGTGGTCGAGCCGCAGCATCGCGGTGAAATTCTTCTTCGGCAGGTCCGGCGCCGACTTCATCGCGATATAGGCGTTGGTGTTGGCCGGGTTGCCGACCACCAGCACCTTGACGTCGCGCCGGGCGTGCGCGTTCAGCGCCTTGCCCTGGACCGTGAAGATCGCGCCGTTGGCTTCGAGCAGGTCCTTGCGCTCCATGCCCTTGGTGCGCGGCCGGGCACCGACCAGCAGCGCATAGTCGGCGTCCTTGAACGCGACATTCGGGTCGTCGGAAGCGACGATGCCGGCGAGCAGCGGGAACGCGCAATCATCGAGTTCCATCGCGACGCCCTTGAGGGCCGGCAGCGCCGGCGTGATCTCGAGCAGTTGCAGGATCACCGGCTGGTCCTTGCCGAGCATGTCGCCGTTGGCGATCCGGAACAGCAGGGAGTAGGCGATCTGGCCGGCGGCACCGGTGACTGCGACGCGCTTCGGAGCTTTCATTGGAATTCCTGGCAGGAGAGGGGTTGGACGAGCCGGTCCCGGCGGGCCTCGCGGCAGCGCTCGGCAGCCGGGGCGCGGCGACGGGCCGGTGCCGCCAATTTACGCGATGACACGTGTTTCCATGCGATGGTAGGCGTTCGGTTGCGCAGGGTCAAATGGTTCGCTATCTTATATAAGATATGAATTCGCGCCCCGAAACGGCGGAGGCCGGCGCCCACGCGCCTCGCTTCCAGCCGCTCTATCAGCAGATCCGGTCGGCGATCCTGCGCGAGATTGAGTCGGGCGCGCTGCGCGCCGGCGGCGTGATTCCGAGCGAGATGGAGCTGGCGCAGCGCTACCGGGTCAGCCAGGGCACGGTGCGCAAGGCGGTCGAGGCGCTGGCCGCGGAGAATCTGCTGGTGCGGCGCCAGGGCAAGGGCACGTTCGTCGCGTCGCATGGCGAATCGCGCGCCCAGTTCCGCTTCCTGCGGCTGCGCCCGGACCACGGGCCGGCGGTGCAGCCGACCAGCCGGATCGTCGCCTGTCGCCGGGTCCGCGCGCCGGCGGACGTGGCCCGCTCGCTCGAGCTCGACGCCGCCGAATCGGTGCTCTATATCCGCCGGCTGCTGGTGTTCGACGGCGCTCCGATCGTGCTCGACGACATCTGGCTCGCCGGCGAGGAATTCCGCCGGCTCGACGGCCAGGCGCTGGCCGACCATTCCGGCCAGCTCTACGCGGTGATCGAATCCGAGCTCGGCACCAAGGTGATCCACGCCCGCGAGAAACTGCGGGCCGTGGCGGCACCCGCCGCGGTCGCCGAGCAACTCGCGGTCCAGACCGGTGCGCCGCTGCTCCTGGTCGAGCGCGTCACCGCCACCTTCAACGGCCGGGCGGTCGAATTGCGCCGCGGCTGGTGCCGGACCGATGCGCACCACTATGCCAACGAACTGTGACGGTGCGTTGTTGCCCTTGTCGAAATGCGTAACAATGTCTTGTTGCGGGGCATCGAGACGCCCGGTTCGAGGAGCATAGAGCGTGGCTGATACGGGAAGCGGGTCCAGCGCGGGCGGGCTCGGCGCGGTCGCCGGCGGGAGCGCCGGCGCAGGCGGGGCAGTGGCCGGCAGGAGCATGACCGCCGCGGACCAGGCGGCACGGCGCGCCAAGCGCCAGGCATTGCCTCAGTTCCGCAACATCGGGATCGACCAGATCCTGCGCTACCGGATGCCGCCGCCGGCGCTGGTTTCGATCCTGCATCGGGTCAGCGGCGTGCTGATGTTCCTGATCGGCATCCCGTTCATCCTCTACCTGCTGCAGAAGAGCATCACCTCGGAGCTGAGCTTCCAGACCTACCGGGCGGTGGTCGCCTCATGGCCGGCCAAGCTGGTGCTGCTGGCGCTGATCTGGGGATTCTTCCACCACCTGCTCGCCGGCATCCGGTTCCTGGTGCTCGACCTGCACATCGGCACCGAGCGCGAGAGCGCGGCCCGGTCCGCCCGGGTCGTGCTGGGTCTGAGCATCCTGCTGACGCTGGTTGCCGCCGGCTTCCTGTTCGGGCTGCTGTGATCACTCCCCCGCCACACGAAATGATTCCGACATGACCACCAAACGCATCGTCACCGGCGCCCACTACGGGCTGCGCGACTGGCTCGGCCAGCGCGTCACCGCGGTGATCCTGACCGTCTATTCGCTGTACCTGCTGTTCACCGTGCTGACGGTGCCGCGGCTCGAGTTCCGGACCTGGGCCGGGCTGTTCCTCAGCCCGTTCATGAAGGTCGCGACGCTGCTGGCGATGCTGGCGCTGATCTACCACGCCTGGGTCGGCATCCGTGACGTCTACATGGACTACATCAGGCCGACGATGATCCGGCTGCTGCTCGAAGTCCTGACGATCCTGCTGCTGATCGGCTATGCCTGCTGGACCGCGGTGATCCTCTGGAGAGTTTGAGACGCCCCCGTCGCGCCGGCAGCACGCCGAGATGAAGACGCCCCCCGTTGGCACCCTGCGGGCGCTGCGCAACGGGATGGAAAACTGATATGGACATACTGAACAAACTGGCAAACAACCTGCCGCGGCGCCGTTTCGACGCGGTGATCGTCGGCGCCGGCGGCGCCGGCATGCGCTGTTCGCTGCAGCTCGCCGAAGCGGGCTACAACGTCGCGGTGCTGTCGAAAGTGTTCCCGACGCGGTCGCATACGGTCGCGGCGCAGGGCGGCATCGGCGCCTCGCTCGGCAACATGAGCGAGGACAACTGGTACTGGCACATGTTCGACACCGTCAAGGGGTCGGACTATCTCGGCGACCAGGACGCGATCGAGTACATGTGCCGGCTGGCGCCGCAGGTGGTCTACGAGCTCGAGCACTTCGGCATGCCGTTCGACCGCAACGCCGACGGCACGATCTACCAGCGGCCGTTCGGCGGCCACACCGCCAACTTCGGCGAAAAGGCGGTGCAGCGCGCCTGTGCCGCCGCCGACCGGACCGGCCATGCGCTGCTGCATACGCTGTACCAGCGCAACGTGCGGGCACGGACCCAGTTCTTCGTCGAATGGATGGCGCTCGATCTGGTCCGCGATTCGGCCGGCGACGTCGTCGGCGTGGTCGCGCTCGAGATGGAAACCGGCGACGTGATGATCCTGGAGGCCAAGGTCACGGTGCTCGCGACCGGCGGCGCCGGCCGGATCTGGGCGGCTTCGACCAATGCCTACATCAATACCGGCGACGGCCTCGGCATCGCCGCGCGCGCCGGCATCCCGCTCGAGGACATGGAGTTCTGGCAGTTCCACCCGACCGGGGTCGCCAACGCCGGGGTGCTGATCACCGAGGGTGTCCGCGGCGAGGGCGGCATCCTGCTGAACAAGGACGGCGAGCGCTTCATGGAGCGCTATGCGCCGACGCTGAAGGACCTGGCGCCGCGCGACTTCGTCTCGCGCTCGATGGATCAGGAGATCAAGGAAGGGCGCGGCTGCGGGCCGCAGGCAGACTACGTGCTGCTCAAGCTCGATCACCTCGGCGCCGACAAGATCATCAAGAAGCTGCCGTCGATCCGCGAGATCGCGATCAAGTTCGCCAACGTCGATCCGATCCGCGATCCGATCCCGGTGGTGCCGACGATCCACTACCAGATGGGCGGCATCCCGACCAACTACCACGGCCAGGTGGTCGTGCCGAAGGGCGGAGACAGCAGCGCCGTCGTCAACGGTCTCTATGCGATCGGCGAATGCGCGTGCGTCTCGGTGCACGGCGCCAACCGGCTCGGCACCAATTCGCTGCTCGACCTGGTGGTGTTCGGCCGCTCGGCCGGCGACCACATCGTCGCCGCCGGCTTCCACAAGGCTTCGCACAAGCCGTTGCCGGCCGATGCCGGCGACACGGCGCTGGCGCGGATCGCCAAGCTCGACGGCTCGACCTCGGGCGAGCGCACCCAGGACGTCGCCAACGACATCCGCCGCGAGATGCAGTCGCACTGTGGCGTGTTCCGGACCTCGGCGCTGCTGGCCGAAGGCGTCGCCAAGATCGCCGCGCTGACCGAGCGCGCCCGGTTCATCCACCTCAGGGACAAGTCGCAGGTCTTCAACACCGCCCGGGTCGAGGCGCTCGAGCTCGACAATCTGGTCGAGGCCGCGAACGCAACCATCGTCTCGGCCGAGGCCCGCCAGGAAAGCCGCGGCGCGCATGCGCACCGCGACTTCCCGGAGCGCGACGACGTCAACTGGATGAAGCACACGCTCTGGTATTCGGAAGGCAACCGGCTCGCCTACAAGCCGGTCAACCTGAAGCCGATGACGGTCGAGACCTTCAAGCCGAAGGCCCGGACCTTCTGAGCGCCCCCCGAATCAGCCGACTGGATGACACGATGACGGAAACACCCCGCAAAGTGCGGTTCTCGATCTATCGCTACGACCCGGACCACGACCAGAAGCCGTCGATGCGCGATATCGAGGTCACGCTGCTGCCGACCGACAAGATGCTGCTCGACGCGCTGATGCGGATCAAGGGCGACTTCGACGACTCGCTGTCGTTCCGCCGCTCGTGCCGCGAGGGGGTCTGCGGCTCCGACGCGATGAACATCAACGGCAAGAACGGCCTCGCCTGCATCACCAACCTGCGCGACCTGAAGGAGCCGATCGTCCTGAAGCCGCTGCCCGGGCTGCCGGTGATCCGCGACCTGATCGTCGACATGACGCAGTTCTTCAAGCAGTACGAATCGATCAAGCCGTTCCTGATCAACGAGGCGCCGCCGCCGGAGAAGGAGCGGCTGCAGTCGCCCGAGGAGCGCGAGGAGCTCGACGGGCTCTACGAGTGCATCCTGTGCGCCTGCTGCTCGACCTCCTGCCCGTCGTTCTGGTGGAACCCGGACAAGTTCGTCGGCCCGGCCGGCCTGCTGCAGGCGTACCGCTTCATCGCCGACAGCCGCGACCAGGCGACCAGCGAACGGCTCGACAATCTCGAGGATCCGTACCGGCTGTTCCGCTGCCATACCATCATGAACTGCGTCGACGTCTGTCCGAAGGGGTTGAATCCGACACGGGCGATCGGCAAGATCAAGGACCTGATGGTCCGCCGGGCCGTCTAGGGTCTCTTCACGCTCCTGACGCCGGCGCATGACTGCCACTTCCGGGACCGTACCTGCCGCCGGCCTCGAAGCCGCACGGTTGCGGCGGATCCGCTGGCGGGCGCGCCGCGGCCTGCTCGAGAACGACATCGTGCTCGAGCGCTTCCTGGCACGGCGCGGCGACGCGCTGACCGAAGCCGAGGTCGCCGCGCTCGACCAGTTGCTGGATCTGGCCGACCCGGTGCTGCTCGACCTGATCCTGGCGCGCAGCGAGCCGGACGGCGCGCTGGCGAGTCCGGCGGTCGCCGGGCTGCTGGCGGCCTTGCGCACGGCTTGACGGCCGCAAGCCGGCCAGCGTCGTCGGATCGGTCACCGGAACAATTGCCGGCCCTGCGGTCCCGCGGGGTTCGCTGCGATGCGGTAGACTCTTCGCGTTACCGTCTGTATCACAAATTCCGATCGTCAGATCGGTCTTCGAGGAATCGCCAATGCCGAACCAAGCCGCCTACAAAGCCACGCTGTCGTTCTCGGACGGCTCGCCGTCGGTCGATTTCCCGGTCTACCAGGGCACGATCGGTCCCGATGTGATCGACATCCGCAAGCTGTACGGCCAGACCGACAAGTTCACGTTCGATCCGGGGTTCATGTCGACCGCAGCCTGCGAGTCGGCGATCACCTATATCGATGGCGACAAGGGTGAATTGTTGTACCGCGGCTATCCGATCGAGCAGCTGGCAGTCAGCTGCGACTACCTCGATGTCTGCTACCTGCTGCTGCACGGCGAGCTGCCGACGCCCGAGCAGAAGCAGGACTTCGACTATCGGGTCACGCATCACACGATGATCCACGAGCAGATGAACCGCTTTTTCCAGGGGTTCCGCCGTGATGCGCATCCGATGGCGATCCTGGTCGGCTGCGTCGGCGCGCTGTCGGCCTTCTACCATGACTCGACCGACATCACGAACCCGGAGCATCGTCATATTTCGGCGATCCGGCTGATCGCCAAGATGCCGACGCTGGTCGCGATGGCCTACAAGTACTCGATGGGCCAGCCTTCGATCTATCCGAGGAACCGGCTGTCGTACACGGCCAACCTGATGCACATGATGTTCGGAACGCCGTGCGAGGACTACGAGCCGAACGACGTCCTGGTCCGTGCGCTCGACCGGATCCTGATCCTGCACGCCGACCATGAGCAGAACGCGTCGACCTCGACGGTCCGTCTGGCCGGCTCGTCCGGCGCCAACCCGTTCGCCTGCATCGCCGCCGGCATCGCGACGCTGTGGGGGCCGGCGCACGGCGGCGCCAACGAGGCCTGCCTGGTCATGCTCGACCAGCTCCAGAAGGAAGGCGGCGTCGCCAAGATCGGCGAGTTCATCGCCAAGGTCAAGTCGAAGGACTCGAACGTCAAGCTGATGGGCTTCGGCCACCGGGTCTACAAGAACTACGACCCGCGCGCCAAGCTGATGCAGGAGACCTGCAAGGAAGTGCTGGACGCGGTCGGCCTGCACGACGACCCGATCTTCAAGCTCGCGATGGCGCTCGAGAAGATCGCGCTCGAGGACGATTACTTCGTATCCCGCAAGCTCTACCCGAACGTCGACTTCTATTCGGGCGTGGTCCAGAAGGCGATGGGCATCCCGACCAGCATGTTCACCTGCATCTTCGCGCTCGCCCGGACCGTCGGCTGGATCGCGCAGTGGAACGAAATGATCGGCGACGCCGACCAGAAGATCGGCCGGCCGCGGCAGCTGTATACCGGGGCGACCCGGCGGGACGTCAAGGTCGGCAAACGCTGAGGTGGGGCGGCGCCGTGGCGCCGCCCCGCCGCCCGCGGTGAACCGGCGCCGCCCGCGCGACGCTCGGAAGCGCCCGCCGAGCGGCCGCTGTCGGCTTTTCCGGCAGCCCGCATTGGTTGCATTCCGCCCGGGTGCTACCATCTTTTGTAACGGAAGATCGGTATCGTCCGGCAACCACGAGTTGCCGGGCGGATGTCGCGTCGTGCCGCGGAAACCGCGGGTGACGCGTTCCGGGCCCCCGGGGTCCGGTCCATCTTCGACGAGAAACTCGTTGCAAGGGTGACACATCATGATGAAGGCCTTCGGCTCGAACTCCTATCTGTTCGGCGGCAATGCGCCGTACGTCGAGGAGTTGTACGAGAACTACCTGAACAATCCAGGCTCGGTGCCCGAGACCTGGCGGACGTATTTCGACAGCATGCAGGCGGTTCCGGCAGCCGACGGCAGCCCCGAGACCCGCGACGTGGCCCATGCGCCGATCGTCCAGTCGTTCGCCCAGCGGGCCAAGGAAGGGCAGCTGCAGCCGCAGCTGATGGGCGGCGACGCCCAGTCGGCGCGCAAGCAGGTGTTCGTCAGCCAGCTGATCGGCGCCTACCGGTCGATCGGTTCGCGCTATGCCGATCTCGACCCGCTGAAGCGCCGCGAGCGGCCGACGATCCCGGAGCTGGAGCCGGCGTTCTACGACTTCACCGAAGGCGACCACGCCAACATCTATTCGGCGACCAACACCTTCTTCGGGTTCGAGAACGCCCGGCTGCGCGACATCCTGCAGGCGCTGCGTGAAACCTACTGCGGCACCATCGGCGCCGAGTTCATGCACATGTCGGATCAGAGCGCCAAGCGCTGGATCCAGGAGAAGCTCGAGACCGCCCGCGGCCGCTTCGGCTACGGACCGGACGAGAAGAAGCTGATCCTGCAGCACCTGACCGCCGCCGAAGGCCTCGAGCGCTACCTGCACACCAAGTACGTCGGGCAGAAGCGCTTCTCGCTGGAAGGCGGCGAGAGCTTCATCGCGTCGATGATCGAGCTGGTCAAGGGTGCCGGCTCGGCCGGCATCCAGGAGATCGTGATCGGCATGGCCCACCGGGGCCGGCTCAACGTGCTGGTCAACGTGCTCGGCAAGATGCCGAAGGATCTGTTCGCGGAGTTCGAAGGCAAGCATGCCGACGAGCTGCCGTCGGGCGACGTCAAGTACCACCAGGGCTTCTCCAGCGACATCTCGACGCCGGGCGGTCCGGTGCACCTGTCGCTCGCGTTCAACCCGTCGCATCTCGAGATCGTCGATCCGGTCGTCGAGGGCTCGGCCAAGGCCCGCCAGGTGCGGCGCGGCGACAAGGACGGCTCGCAGGTGCTGTCGGTGCTGGTGCATGGCGACGCGGCGTTCGCCGGCCAGGGCGTCGTGATGGAGACGCTGAACCTGACCGAGACCCGCGGCTACGGCACCCGCGGCACGGTCCATCTCGTCATCAACAACCAGATCGGCTTCACGACCTCGGATACCCGCGACGCGCGCTCCACCCTTTATTGCACCGACGTGGTCAAGACCATCGAGGCGCCGGTATTCCACGTCAACGGCGACGATCCGGAAGCGGTCGTGTTCGTGACCCGGCTGGCGCTCGAATACCGGATGAAGTTCCGCAAGGACGTCGTCGTCGACATCGTCTGCTTCCGCAAGCTCGGCCATAACGAACAGGACACGCCGTCGGTGACCCAGCCGCTGATGTACAAGCGGATCGCGGTGCACCCGGGCACCCGCAAGCTGTATGCCGAGCGCCTTGAGCTCCAGGGCGTCACGCCGAAGGGCTACGACGAGGAGCTGATGGCCAGCTTCCGGACCGCGATGGACGAGGGCCGGACATCCTACGACCCGGTCATCACCAACTTCAAGAGCAAGTTCGCGGTCGACTGGCTGCCGTTCCTGAACCGCAAATGGACCGATGCCGCCGATACCGGCGTGCCGCTGGCGGAGCTGAAGCGGCTCGGCCAGCGGATCACCTCGGTGCCGGACGGCTTCAAGCTGCATCCGCTGGTCGAGAAGGTGATCAACGACCGGCGCGCGATGGCCGAAGGCAGGCAGCCGCTCGACTGGGGCATGGCCGAGCACATGGCGTTCGCGACGCTGTGCGCGTCGGGCTACGCGGTCCGGCTCTCCGGCCAGGACTCCGGTCGCGGCACGTTCTCGCACCGGCATGCGGTGCTGCACGATCAGAACCGCGAGAAGTACGACCAGGGCAGCTACATCCCGCTGCAATTCGTCGCCGACAACCAGGGCCAGTTCATCGTCATCGATTCGGTGCTGTCGGAAGAAGCGGTGCTCGGCTTCGAGTACGGCTATGCGACCGCCGAGCCGAACACGCTGGTGATCTGGGAAGCGCAGTTCGGCGACTTCGTCAACGGCGCCCAGGTGGTGATCGACCAGTTCATCTCGTCGGGCGAGACCAAGTGGGGCCGCGCCTGCGGCCTGACGCTGATGCTGCCGCACGGCTACGAGGGGCAGGGGCCGGAGCACTCGTCGGCCCGGCTCGAGCGCTTCCTGCAGCTGTGCGCCGAGAACAACATGCAGGTCTGCCAGCCGACCACGCCGGCGCAGATCTTCCATGTGCTGCGCCGGCAGATGATCCGGCCGTTCCGGAAGCCCCTGATCCTGATGACGCCGAAGTCGCTGCTGCGGCACAAGGAAGCGGTCTCGTCGCTCGACGAGCTGGCCGACGGCCGGTTCATGACCGTGCTCGGTGACGAATCGGCCGACCCGAAGAAGGTCAAGCGCGCGGTGTTCTGCAGCGGCCGCGTCTATTTCGATCTGCTGGCCGAGCGGCGCAACCGCGAGCTCGACGACGTCGCGCTGATCCGCCTCGAGCAGATCTACCCGTTCCCGCACAAGGCGTTCGATACCGAGCTGAAGAAGTATCCGGCGCTGGTCAACGTCGCCTGGTGCCAGGACGAGCCGCAGAACCAGGGCGCCTGGTTCTTCGTCGAGCACCATCTGCGCGATGCGCTGAAGCCCGGCCAGAAGCTCGCCTACGCCGGGCGGCCGCCGTCGGCTTCACCGGCGGTTGGCTACTACGACAAGCACTACGCGCAGCAGAAGGAACTGGTCGAGGCGGCGCTCGGCGTCGCGCGGCCGCGTGCGCGGAAATCCGCTGCCTGAGACCGGCCGGCAGTCTCGCGCCTGACGCGGTGACCGCCGGCCATCGACGATTCGCGACGGTCGCGCCGACGCAGCGGCCCGCGCCCCCGAAACCCGGAGTCTCTCCAACATGGCTTTGATCGAAGTAAAGGTGCCGCAACTGTCGGAATCGGTTGCGGAAGCGACCCTATTGCAGTGGCACAAGAAGGCCGGCGACGCGGTCGCGCGCGACGAGAACCTGATCGACATCGAGACCGACAAGGACGTGCTCGAGTTGCCTGCGCCGGGCTCCGGCGTGCTGACCGAGATCCGCAAGGGCGACGGCGCCACCGTCGTCGCCGGCGAGGTGAACGCGGTGATCGATACTGCCGCCAGCGCTGCCCCCAGCGCCGGCGCCGGTGCAGCGGCCGCCGGAACGCCGGCCGCTGCGCCAGCG
>JBFWQR010000194.1:0-10996 GCA_050249335.1 Lautropia sp. | reverse complement strand
GACCAAGGTGCTCGGCGAGACCGGCCCGGGCCCGAACATGCGCGGCGCCTCGCGCGGCCACATCCTCGACGGCGTCCACGCCAGCCTGCGGCGGCTGCAGCTCGACCATATCGACCTGTACCAGATCCACGGCTTCGATCCGGCGACGCCGATCGAGCAGACGGTCCGGGCGCTCGACCAGCTGGTGCGCCAGGGCCTGGTCCGCTACGTCGGCGTCTCGAACTGGGCGGCGTGGCAGATCGTCAAGGCGCTCGGCATCGCCGAGCGGCTCGGACTGTCGCGCTTCGAGTCGCTGCAGGCGTATTACACGCTGGCCGGCCGCGACCTGGAGCGGGAGATCGCGCCGATGCTGCGTTCCGAAGGGCTCGGCCTGATGGTCTGGAGCCCGCTCGCCGGCGGCCTGCTGAGCGGCAAGTATTCGCCCGGCGAAAGCGCCGAAGCCGGCAGCCGCCGCAGCAGCTTCGACTTTCCGCCGGTCGACCGCGGCCGCGCCGACGCCTGCATTGCCGCGATGCGGCCGATCGCCGCAGCGCACGGCGTCTCGGTCGCACGGGTCGCGCTCGCGTGGCTGCTGCACCAGCCGGTGGTCACCAGCGTGATCATCGGCGCCAAGCGGCCGGAGCAGCTCGCCGACAACATCGCAGCGACCGAATTGCGATTGACGCCGGAGCAGCTGCAGCAGCTCGCCGAGGTCAGTGCGCTGCCGGCCGAATACCCGGGCTGGATGCTGGCGCGCCAGGGCGAATACCGGCACCGCCAGATCGCCGAATCCGGCCGCGGCTGAAGCGGCGCAATCGGGTGGCATGGATGATCAGCCAGCCGCCGTCCGGATCGCGCCCGCCGCCGGGCAAGGCGCTGAAGGTCCTGGTGGTCGAGGACGAGACGACGATCGCGGCCAACCTGCACCAGTACCTCGAGCTGCGCGGCTTCGTCGTCGACGTCGCCTATGACGGCCCGGCCGCGATCAGCCGGGCCGCCGCCGACACCTTCGACGCGATCGTGCTCGACCTCGGCTTGCCGCGCGCCGACGGCTTCCAGGTGCTCGACGCGCTGCGCCGCAAGCTGCTGCGCGAGACGCCGGTGCTGATCCTGACCGCGCGCGGTGAGCTCGAGACCCGCCTGCGCGGCCTGGAGGCCGGTGCCGACGACTACCTGACCAAGCCGTTCGCGCTGGCCGAGGTCGAGGCGCGACTGCTGGCGCTGCACCGCCGCGCGGTCGGTGCCGTGGTCGTGCGCGAGATCCGGCTCGGACCGCTGCGGCTGGATCGCCGGACCCGCGAGCTTTCGGTCGCCGATCGGCCGTTGCGGCTGATGCCGCGCAGCATGCAACTGCTGGAGCGGCTGCTGCGCGAGCCGGGCGCCGTGGTCCCGCGCCGCGAGCTCGAGCGGCTGCTCTGGCCCGACGACGACGTCCCGCCCGATGCGCTCCGCAGCCAGATCTATCTGCTGCGCCGGTCGCTCGCCGAGGCCGGCTTCGACGGCCTCGAGACGGTCCACGGCGTCGGCTTCCGTCTGCGCGGCTAGGAGGCTGCTCGCATGCGGTCGCCGATGTCGACGCTGCAGCGGCGGATCAGCGTCGCGCTGACCGCCGTGGTGCTGCTGTTCATCACCGTGCAGGGCCTGCTCGCCTACCAGTCGCTGGCGCAGCAGGAAGACGAGCTGGTCGACGAAGTCATCGGCTCGGAAGCGCGCCGGCTGGTCGATCGGCTGGCGGCCGGCGACACCACCCTGCTGACCCGCGACCAGCCGATCCGGCTCGCGCCGAACCTGACCGCCTGGCTGGTGCCGCCCGGCGACGACGCCACCCGCCGCGGCGTGCCGGCCGAACTGCAGGCGCTGCCCGACGGCGCGCACGAGGACCATCGCCGCGACCGCCCGGTCCATTCGGTGCTCACGACGACGCCGGCCGGCCGGCTCTATCTGCAGTACGACGCGAGCGCCAACGAAGCCTTCGTCTATCGCTTCGGCGGCGACCTGATCCTGACCGGTCTGGTCGCCGCGGCGCTCGGCTGGCTGGTGTCGGTCTGGGTCGCCGGCATCGTGGTCGCGCCGATCCGCCGGCTGGCCGAGCAGCTCGCGCAATGGTCGCCGGGCAGCGCGTCGAGCGGCGTCGGCCGTTCCGACGAGGAGGCACTGCTGCTGCAGGCGTTCGACCAGGCCCAGCACCGGCTCGAGCAGGCGCTCGCGCACGAGCGCGAATTCGCCGCCAACGTGCGCCACGAGATCCGCACGCCGCTCGCCGCGCTGCGTACCGATGCCGAAATGCTGCTGCTGACCACGTCGCTCGATACCGGCGCGCAGCTCCGGCTGCAGCGGATCATCGGTGCGGTCGACACGGTCGCCGATGGCGTCGAGGCAGCGCACGCGCTGTCGGTCGCGACGCCGGCGCAACCGGAGCCGCTCGACCTCGCCGACTGCGTCGAACGCGTCTGGGCCAGCCTGCAGCACCTGAACGCCGGCGGCCGGCTCGAGCTGCGCAACTACCTGGCGGCGAGCGAAGATCGGCCGGTCCTGGACCGCCAGGCGCTGATGACGATCGTCCGCAACCTGCTGCGCAACGCGATCGAACATGCGGCGCCGGGCCGTTGCGAAGTCAGCCGCAGCGCGAGCGGGCTGATCTTCACCGACAGCGGCCCCGGCATCGGTCCGGACGCGCTGCCGCAGATCTTCGACCGCTACTTCGTCGGCCGGCCCGACGATTCGCCGGGGCCTGCCGCCAGCGCCGAGACCGCCGCACAGCGCTCCGGCAAGGGGCTCGGCCTCGCGATCGCGCGGCAGACCGCGCTGCAGCACGGCTGGACCTTGCGCGCGGCCTCGACACCCGGCGCCGGCACGATTTTCACGCTCGACTTCGGGCACTGACCGGCGGCGGTGTGCCGGCAGCGACGCCACTCGCAGCGGCCTCCCCCGTAGCGGCCCACCGGCTCACCAGCCCGCCAGCAGTACCGCCGCCCAGACCAGCGCCGCGATCACCATCGCCAGCATCACCGCGGCACTGCCGATGTCCTTCGCGCGGCCGAGCAACGGCCGCAACTCGAGCGACACCGCGTCGGCGACCGCCTCGATCGCGCTGTTCAGCAGCTCGACCAGCAGGATCAGCAGCAGCGCGGCGATCAGCGCGATCGTGCCGGCCCAGCTGCGCGGCAGCCACAGCGCGAGCGGCAGCAGCACGATCCCGGCGGCGAGCTCCTGGCGAAATGCCGCCTCGTGGCGGAACGCGGCGCCGAGCCCGCGCAGCGAATAGACGCAGGCATTGGCGATCCGCCGCAGCCCGCCGACGCTCTTGAGGTCACTCGAATCCATCGTCGCCTTCCTGTCGCCCCGCCCGCTCTCCGCGTCGGGCGCGCGGGCCCGCGCCGGCGGGCCCGCGCGCGAGGTTAGCAAACACGACGGAATCGCGGTTCGACGAATTTTCGACGTGGCGCCCGCTACCGTCGCGGCAGCCCGGTCGGCCGATCGCATCGCGACGGCCGGTACCGTGTCGACCACAGCGACCATCGCCCATGCTTCGTCTCACCGTCCGCTTCATCATCGCCGCGCTGGTCGTGCTGACGCTTTGCCGCATCGGGCTGGCGCTGTGGCAGGCACCGCGGGTCACGGCCGCCGGCGGCGTCTGGCCGGTACTGATCGGCGGCCTGCGGATCGATGCCAGCCTGCTGGCAATGCTGGTGCTGCTGCCGGCGGCGGCCGCGCCCTGGCTCGGCCACCGCCGCTGGCCGGTGGCGCTGACCGCGACCTGGTACCGGTGCGCCTGGCTGTTGATCGTGCTGCTCGAGGTCGCGACGCCGGGGTTCATCGAAGAATACGACACCCGGCCGAACCGGCTGTTCGTCGAGTATCTGACGAGCCCGCGCGAGGTCGGCGGCATGCTGCTGCATGGCTATGTCGGAACGGTGGCCGTCGTGCTGCTGGCCATGGCGGTCGCGGTGTGGCTGTCGCTGCGGCTGTTCCCGCTCGCGCTGCGCGACCCGCCGCTGCGCTGGCGGTGGCGCGCCCCGGCAACCGCCGGCCTGGTGCTGCTGCTGGCGCTGGCGGCGCGCGGTACGCTCGAGCACCGGCCGTTGAACCCGTCGGTGGTCGCGTTCGCTGCCGACGCGATGGTCAATACGCTGCCGCTGAATTCGCTGTACGGCGTCGCGCATGCGGTCTACCGGACCCGCAGCGAGCGCTCGTCGCAGGCTGCCTACGGCACGCTGCCGGCCGACGAGATCCAGAGCCGGGTGCTGGCCGCGGCCGGCCTGCCGGCGCCGCCGGCCGGCGTCCTGCTGCCGTCGGTGCATGCCCAGCAGGCCAGCATGCGGCGGCAGCGACCGCTGAATCTGGTGATCATCGTCGAGGAAAGCCTGGGCGCCCAGTTCGTCGGCCATCTCGGCGGCAGCGGCCTGACGCCGCAACTCGACCGGCTCGCCGCCGATGCCTGGACCTTCCGCAATGCCTATGCGACCGGCACTCGTTCCGCGCGCGGCCTCGAGGCGATCACCACCGGCTTTCCGCCGACCCCGTCGGAATCGGTGCTGAAGCTGCCGCTGGCGCAGTCCGGCTTTTTCACGCTGGCCGAACTGCTCGACCGCCACGGCTACCGCTCACGATTCGTCTACGGCGGCGAAGCGCACTTCGACAACATGAAGGCCTTCTTCCTCGGCAACGGCTTCGACGAAGTGATCGACCGCGATCGCTTCGAGGCGCCGCAGTTCGTCGGCACCTGGGGCGCCAGCGACGACGACATGTTCCGCCAGGTCGACCGGCTGCTGCGCCAGCCCGGCACGCAACCGACGCTGACGGTCGCCTTCACCGTCTCCAACCACACGCCGTGGGAGTTCCCGGCCGGCCGCATCCCGGTCACCGGCCAGCCCGGCCGCGACGACGCGGTCCGCTACGCCGATCGCGCGCTCGGCGACTTCTTCGACACCGCGCGCCGGGCGCCGTACTGGCGCGACACCGTATTCCTGATCGTCGCCGATCACGATGCCCGCGCCGGCGGCGCCACGCTGGTCCCGCTGTGGAACTTCCGGATCCCGGCGCTGATCCTCGGCGCCGACATCGCGCCGCGCCAGGACAACCGGCTGATCAGCCAGATCGACCTCGCGCCGACGCTGCTGAGCCTGATCGGCATCGACAGCGAGCATCCGATGCTCGGCGCCGACCTGACGGTCCGCAGCCCCGACCGCGCGCTGATGCAATACACCGACAACTACGGCTATCTCGCCGGCGACCGGCTGATCGTGCTGGAACCCGGCAAGCCGGCGCGGCAGTTCACTGCCAGCGCCCATCCGGGCGCGCCGCCGCAGCAGGCGCTGCAGCCGGCCGCGGTCGATCCGGAACTGGCGCGGACCGCGCTGGCCCACGCACTATGGCCCGAATGGGCCTACCGGAATCGCCGCTACCGGCTGCCGCCGCTGCCGTAGCGCGGTTGCGGTCATTGACTAGCGCTCGACCGCGAGCGCGACCCCCATGCCGCCGCCGATGCACAGCGAAGCCAGGCCCTTCTTCGCGTCGCGCCGGATCATCTCGTGGATCAGCGTCACCAGGATCCGGCAGCCGGAGGCGCCGATCGGATGGCCGAGCGCGATCGCGCCGCCATTGACGTTGATCTTGCTGGTATCCCAGCCCATTTCCTTGTTGACCGCGCACGCCTGCGCCGCGAACGCCTCGTTGATCTCCATCAGGTCGAGGTCCGACGCCTTCCAGCCGGCCTTCTCGAGGCAGCGGCGCGAGGCCGGCACCGGGCCCATCCCCATGATCGCCGGGTCGAGGCCGGCCGACGCATAGGCCTTGATCCGCGCCAGCGGCTTCAGCCCGAGCTGCTGCGCCTTCTTCGCCGACATCATCAGCACCGCGGCGGCGCCGTCGTTGATGCCGGACGCGTTGCCGGCGGTGACGCCGCCGGCCTTGTCGAACGCCGGCCGCAGCGCCGCCAGCCCTTCGGCGGTGGTGCCGGGCTTGATGAACTCGTCGCTGTCGAACACCACGGTGCCCTTCTTCGACGCGATCTCGACCGGCACGATCTCGTCCTTGAACTTGCCGGCCTTCTGCGCCGCCTCGGCCTTCTGCTGCGAAGCGGCGGCGAACTCGTCCTGCTGCTGGCGCGAGATCTCGAACTTCTTCGCGACGTTCTCGGCGGTGACACCCATGTGGTACTGGTTGTAGACGTCCCAGAGGCCGTCGGTGATCATCGTGTCGACCAGCTTCCAGTCGCCCATCCGCTGGCCGTCGCGCGAATTCGGCAGCACGTGCGGCGCCGCGCTCATGTTCTCCTGGCCGCCGGCGATGATCACGTCGGCATCGCCGAGCCGGATCGCCTGCGCCGCCAGATGCGTCGCCTTGAGCCCGGAGCCGCAGACCTTGCCGACGACGAAAGCCGGTATCCCGTTCGGCAGACCCGCCTTGATCACCGCCTGCCGCGCCGGATTCTGGCCGCTGCCGCCGGTCAGCACCTGACCGAGGATCACCTCGTCGACCGCTTCGGCCTTGACCCCGCTCCTGGCGAGCAGCGCCTTGATCACGGTCGCGCCGAGCTCGGGCGCCGCGACCTTGGCGATCGATCCACCGAACTTTCCGATCGCGGTGCGCGCGGCAGCAACAATGACGACATCTTCCATTTCGGTCTCCTGGGAGCACGCCGGCCGGCGTGTAAGCTTCAAAGATACATCAGCCGACACGGCCGGGCCGGCTCTTCCGAACCGCGCCGGCGATGCGCAGCAGACCCGGCCTGCGCGGTCCGGGCGCCGAACGGCGCATGCCGGCCGGATCGACGGCAGCCCTGCGCGACCGATACAACAGCGGTCGGCGATAGTGTTACAGCAGACCAGGAGGACCTGCATGATCACCGTCAACGAAGCGATCCCGACCGACACCGCCGTCCGCAACCACCTCTGGAACCGTCATCTCGGTTTGATCTATTCCGAGCCGCAGCCCCACGGCGACGGCGTGCTGTTCACTGCGACCACGGTCGACGGCAACGCCTATCGCTTCCAGGTCGAAACCGCGGCGCTGCGCGCGCTCGGCGCCGAATCGTTCTACGACGAAGATCTGCTCGACTGCTTCCGTGCGCACCAGGCCGAGATCGAGCGCGTCGCCGGCAGCCTGGTGATGCTCGACGTCCGCGCCGATCCGATCGTGCTCAAACCGTCCTACTTCACCGAGTCGCCGTGGCGCCGGTCGTTCGGCCGCGCCTGAACGACCGACCCACGCCCGAGCTGCGCGCACCCGCAGCGATGGGCCACGGCGACGAGATCGCGCGCGTCGACGGCAACCGGCTCGTCGACGGCAACCGTCCAGCCGCGCGCTGCGCACGGCGGATGGCGTCTTGAGCCGCATCGCAGCGCCGTGGCCGGCGATCGCTGCGGCCCCGGCCGGCATCGGCCTGGGCAGCGCGCCGCTCGGCAATCTGTTCCGCGCGGTCGACGACGACACGGCGCAGGCGACGATCGCCGCGGCCTGGTCGGCCGGGGTCCGCTACTTCGACACCGCGCCGCACTACGGCCAGGGCCTCGCCGAGCAGCGTCTCGGCCGCGGGCTGCGCGCGCTGCCGCGCGACCGGTTCGTGCTGTCGACCAAGGTCGGCCGGCTGCTGGTGCCCGATCCGGCCGCGCCGCGCGAGCACGCCGGCTACGTCGACGTGCCGCCGTTCCGGACCGTCGTCGACTACGGCGCCGACGCGGCGCTGCGCTCGATCGACGACAGCCTGCGCCGCCTCGATCTCGACCGGATCGACATCGTCTACATCCACGACGTCGACGCCCGGACCCACGGCGCCGAGCAGCCGCGGCGTTTCGCCGAGGCGATGGACGGCGCCTACCGTGCGCTCGAGCGGCTGCGCGGCGAGGGCGTGATCGGTGCGATCGGCCTCGGCGTCAACGACTGGGAGCCGTGCCATGCCGCGCTGGCGCACGGCGACTTCGACTGCTTCATGCTCGCCGGCCGGCTGTCGCTGCTCGATCAGTCGGCCGCTGCGACGCTGTTGCCGGCTTGTGCCGCACGCGGCGTCCGACTGGTCGCCGCCGGCGTCTTCAACTCGGGCATCCTCGCTACCGGTGCGGTACCCGGCGCGACCTTCGACTACCGCGAAGCCGGCGCGCCATGGCTGGAGCGCATGCAGCGCCTGCAGGCGGTCTGCGACGCGTACCGGGTGCCGCTGCGTGCCGCGGCGCTGCAGTTTCCGCGCCGCGCCAGCGCGGTCGCGACGGTGGTCGTCGGCGCGCGCACGCCGGCCGAGATCGCCGACGACATCGCGCTCGGGATGCATCCGATCGCGCCGGCGTTCTGGCAGGCGCTCGCCGATGCGGAACTGATTCCGCGCGAGCCGCTGCCGTGACGGATCCGCTCGCCGGCGGCGCTCAGCCGTCGCGCCTGCTGCTGCGCACCCTGCCGTAGCCCCGGCTGCGGACGAACTGCCGGGCGGCGCGAATCAGCGCTTCGGCCATGTCGGCCGCTGCCGGCGTCGGGCGGGCGTCGGCCCAACGGATCAGCGCCAGGCTGCTGCCGCGCAGGCCGATCTCGAACGGCAGCCGGGCCAGCCCGGTCATGCCGGCGCGCACGTCGTAGACCTCGAGCGGCATCGCGCCGATCAGATCGCTGGTGCCGACCAGCAACTCCAGCCCGGTCAGCGTCTCGCAGGTCAGCGGACAGCGCGGCGGCGGCAGCCGCGCGCGCTCGAACGCGGCGAACAGAGTCCGCGCGGTCGAGCTGGTCGGGTCCGGAATCACCCATTCGGCATCGGCAAGCGCCGCGAGCGAGCGAGCCGCCGCTCGCGGATGCCCGGCACGGACGACACCGACGACGGTGGTCGGGCACAGCGGCGTGACCTGGAACTCCGGCCCGAGCGGCTCCGGCAGCGTGATCACCGCCAGATCGGGCGCCCCTTCGCGCAGGCCGACGAAGCGATCGGGAAACGCCGGCGGCGCGATCCGGACCTGGACCGCCGGCCAGCGCGCACGGAACCAGCGCATCGCCTCGGGCAGCAGCGCGATCACCGCGAGGTGCGACAGCGCGATGCTGATCCGCCCTTCACGCCGGCCGCGCAACTGCGCGAGCTCCTCGACGCCCTGCGCGACCTGCGCGCGGACGATCCGCGCGCGCGGCAGCAGCGCAGCGCCGTACTCGGTCGGCTGTACGCCGCGCAGGCTGCGCTCGAACAGCGCGACGCCGAGCCCCTGCTCGACGCGGCGCAACTGCTTGGTCAACGCCGGCTGCGTGCAGCCGAGCCGGCGCGCCGCGGCGGTCAGGCTGCCGGCATCCGCGATCGCCGCGAGCAGCGCCAGTGCGGTCGCATCGATCTGCATCACGGCCGCGCCGGATCCGCTCGCCGCGCCTCGAATCGGGGCCTCGGCACCGTGGATCGCCAGATTCTCGGACATAACCCTTCGGAATGGACATTACGCCTGGAACGATTGTACGTAATGGCCGCGGTTGCTAGCATGGTTCATGATTCGCCACCTCGCTCCGGCGTCCTGCGCCAGGGCCCGTCCACCTTCAGCGACATGAACTCGGCCGTCCACGCCACCGCCCGCCTCTGTGCCGCTTCGGCCGCCGATGCGCTGGCGCATCTGGCCAGCGCCGCCGGGCTCGCGCGCTGGTCGCTCGGGCTGGACGGCTGCCGCGAGACCGACGTCGCCGGCCTCTACACCGGCACCTCGCGGTACGACGGCAGCGTCGGCTGGGTCGCGGTGACCGTCGACGCGGCGCGCGGCCTGGTCGATTACGCGGTCGGCGCATCGGCGCAGACGCTGGTGCCGCGGATCCGCGCCTGCGTCCAGCCGGCCGAGGCGCTCGGCTATCCGCCGGGCCGATGTCTGGTGACGCTGCTCGCCTGGCGCGCCGCAGCGATGGACGACGCGCGCTGGCAGCGGCTGGTCCATGCGCACGAAGCCGAGATCGAGCTGATCCAGGCGCAGCTCGCGCAGCCGCATGCCGCGCCGGCCGGTCGGTCCGGTCCGCCTGCGGCGACGCCGCCGGGCCGGTGACGATGGCCGCGGCAGGCCCGATCGCAAGCTCGGCTCCGACGGCGGCCGATTGCGCGGCCCGCGATGCCGCGTTCACCGACTTCGACGAGCTGCGCGCCGCCTTCGCGGCCGGCGAACCCGGTACCGTGTACCTCGACGCCAACTCGATCGGCCCGATGCCGGCCGATGCGCCGGCCCGGCTCGCGCGGCTGCTCGACGACGGCTGGCGCGTCCAGCGCCGGCGCGGCTGGAACGACCCGGACTGGCTCGACGGACCGCGTCGGCTCGGTGCGGCGTTGGCCCCGCTGATCGGCGCCGGCGATCGCGACGTGCTGATCTGCGACACCACCAGCGTCAACCAGTACAAGCTGCTGCGGCATGCGCTCGCGGTCGCGGCACCGCGACGCGTGATCGTGGCCGAGGCCGACGTCTTTCCGACCAACCGCTACGTCGCGACCGGCATCGCGCACGCCGGCGCCGCCGAACTGCGGCTGCTGCCGGCGCCGCGCGCCGAGGGCGGCGCGCCGAGCCGATCCGCCGCGCTCGCCGCGTCGCTCGAGCAGGCCCTCGCCGCCGGCGACGTCGCCGTCGTCGCGTTGTCGCACGTCGACTATCGCAGCAGCGAACGACTCGACCTCGCAGCGCTGACCGCGCTGTGCCATGCCCACGGCGCGACCGTGCTCTGGGACCTGTCGCACTCGGCCGGCGCGTTCGCGATCGACCTCGCCGGCGCCGATGCCGACTATGCGGTTGCTTCGGGCTACAAGTACCTGTGCGGCGGCCCCGGCGCGCCGGCGCTGCTCTATGTCCATCCGCGCTGGCAGGAGCAGGCGTGGCCGGCGATCTGCGGCTGGATGGGCCACGCCGACACCTTCGCGTTCGACGGCGAATACCAGCCGGCGCCGGGCGTCGAGCGCCAGCTGGCCGGCACGCCGCTGGGCGTGGCCAACACCGTATTCGGGGCCGCGGCCGAGATCTGGTGCCGCGTCGATCCGGCGCGCCTCGACGCGCGCCACCGGTCGCTCGGCGACACCCTGATCGCGCTGCTCGAGACG
>JBFWQR010000193.1:0-11141 GCA_050249335.1 Lautropia sp. | reverse complement strand
GTCCGCGGAGCCGCCCGCCATCGAGCCGCCCGCCATCGAGTCGCCGGTCGGCGCGCCGGCGGCCGGCGCCGACGCGTCGCGCCGAGCCGTCCGGCGCAACGGCGCCGGATCGACCAGCAGCCGCAGTTACTCGACCGCGGCCGACGAATCGTCGACCGCGACGACGCCTTCGGCGTGCAACAGCCCGGCGATCTCGGGCGAGCAGCCCATCGTGCATGCGAGCACCGGCTTGCCGGTCTCGCGCTGAACCGAGCCGATCGAGCGGGCGATCGGCTCGATGCTGGAACGCTGCATGCCGAGGAACAGCAAGATCTGGTCGACACCGGGGTCCTGTGCGGCGAGCTGCAGCACCTGCGCGTAGCGCGGCGGGTCGGTATACGGCAGCACGTTGACATCGGACGGGTTGAAGCCGCCGGCTTCCTGGCCCGGCAGGAACGCGGCCAGCGCCGCCTGCGTCGACGGCGCGAGCGTCGCCACCTCGAGGCCGGCGTCGCTGACCAGGTCGGCGAACAGCGCTGCGACGCCGCCCGAGTTCGAGACGATCGCGACGCGTCCGCCGCGGCGGGTGTCGCGCGGCGCCTGCACCATCAATCTTCCGGCGCGTGCCGCTTCCTCGATGCTGCGCACCTGACGCAGGCCGAGCCGCGCGCAGGCGCTCGCGAAGACGCGCTCGTCGACCGGCATCGAGCCGGTATGGGAGGCGGCGGCGCGGCCGCCGGCCGCGGTCCGTCCCACTTTCAGGATGCAGACCGGTTTGCGCGACTCCGACGAAGCGACCGCGAGCGCCTCGAGCGCCGCCAGCGAGCCGACGTTCTCGATGTGCAGCAGCAGCGCGGTGACCTCCGGCCGCGACCGCGCCAGATAGGTCGCGAGCGACAGCGTATCGGCCTGCGCCTCGTTGCCGGTCGCGACCAGCATGCCGGCCTGCACGCCGCCGTGCCGGCGCAGGCTCTCGGTCAGCACCGTGCCGAGCAGGCCGCTCTGGCCGATGACCGCGAGGCCGCTGGGCGCCGGCATCCGGTCGAGCATCGCGATCGAAAAGTTGACGACCGCGCCGTTGTGGAAGTTCGCCGATCCCTGGCAGTTGGGGCCGAGCAGCACGACGCCGCTGTCGCTGCAGCGCCGGACGATCGCCGCTTCGAGCTCGCGTCCGGCGTCACCGGTCTCGCGAAAGCCGCTCGAATGCACGACGATCGCACGTGCGCCGGCCGCGCAGGCCTGATCGACCGCCGCCGGAACCGCGGCGGCCGGCACGCAGATCACGGTCAGCGTCGGCGGCGTCGGAACCCGGTCGAGCGAAGGATAGGCCGTCAGTCCCTCGATCCGGTGCTCGCGCCCGTGCACCGGATAGATCGCGCCGGCGAAGCGATGCCGCTGCAGGATCCGGATCGTCCGGTTGCCGAACTTGCGCTGATCCGACGACGCGCCGACGATCGCGATCGCCGCCGGCGCGAACAGGGCGTCGTAGCCGTCGGCCATCATGCGAATTTCGGCGGACGACGCTGTTCGCCGGCGTCCATCGCTTCGCGGAAGTCCGGCGCCATGATCGAGCCGTGCACCGTATCGATCTCGCGGGCATGCTGGGAGCTTTCCCACTTGAACGCGTTCTCCACGCTCGCCTTGGCCAGCGCCAGCGCGGAGCGCGACAGGCCGGCGTAGAACTCGGCCGTCGTGCGGGTGCGTTCCTCGAGATGCTCGCGCTGCACGACCTCGGTCAGCAGGCCCCAGCTCAGCGCGACGTCGGCCGGGAACAGCCGGCCCGACAGCAGGATCTCCTTGGCGCGGCCGATGCCGACGAAGCGGGCGATCCGCTGCGCGGTCGCAGCGACCGCGAGCCGGATCTCGGGCAGGCCGATCCGGACGTCCTCGGCGGCGACGCGGACATCGCAGCACAGCGCGAAGTGCGCGCCGAAGCCGACCACGGGCCCGGCGAGCGACGCGATGGTGACGAGCGGCAGGTTCTCGATCGCACGCCAGAGGTCGTGCTCCTCGACCAGCACGGCGCGGTGGCCGGCGGCGTCGAGCGTCGACAGCTCGCCCTTGTGCATGCCGGCGCAGAACACCCTCGGTGCGCCGCGCAGCACCATGACGCGCACCTTGCCGGGTGCCGTCTCGAGGCCGCGAATCACTTCGCGCAGGTCCCGGATCAGTGCGAGCGTCATCACGTTCTGGCGATGCTCGGTCTCGAAGCGCAGCCAGAGGATGGTGCCGTCGTTGGGGGTCGATTGGGTGATGCGATGGGGCAGGGCGGACATGATGGTTCGGGTCGGTTGCGGAGGTCGTTGTGGCGGGCCGTGCGGCGGTCAGCGATCCGATTCGAGAACGTCGCGCAGCGCGTCGCCGAGCAGATTGAACGCGAGCACCGCGGTGGCGATCGCGATGCTGGGCGGCAGCATCATCAGCGGCTGGATCATGATGTAGCGGTACGAGCGGCCGAGCATCGAGCCCCAGCTGGCATCGGGCGGCTGAACGCCGAGCCCGAGGAAGCTCAGGCTCGCTTCGGCGATCAGCGCGAGGCCGAGCAGCAGCGCGGCCTGGATGATCACCGGCGACAGCGTGTTCGGGACCACATGGCGCAGCAGGATCCACCAGGTCGGCGCGCCGAGCAGCCGCGCTTCGTCGAGATAGGCCTCGGCATGCAGCGCCAGCACCTGGCCGCGCACCAGCCGGGCGATCACCGGCGCGAACACCACGCCGATCGCGAACATCGCATGCGCGAGATTCGGGCCGAGCGCACCGGTGATCGCGAGCGCGAGCACCAGGTGCGGAAACGCGAGCAGCGCGTCGACCAGCCGCATCACGACGTCGTCGAAGCGCCCGCCGATGTAGCCGCTGATCAGACCGACCGGGTAGCCGAGCGCGAGTGCGACACCGACCGCGAGCGCGGAGGCGCCGAGCGAGATACCGCCGGCATGGATCAGCCGCGACAGCACGTCGCGGCCGACATCGTCGGTGCCGAGCCAGAAGCGCATCGAGCTGCCCTTGAGCACCGCGTCGAGATGCTGCTCGGTCGGCGAGTGCGGCGCGACCCATGGAGCGAGCAGGCCGAGCACGCCGACGATCAGCAGGAACGCGATGCTGAACGCCGCGCGCTTGTCGGCGAGCAGGCGGCGCAGCACCGAACGCCGCCGCGGCGCTGCCGCCGCTTCGGTCGGCGCGGCCGGAATCGAGGCGGACAGGAGCTTCATCGTCACAGCTTGATCCGCGGATCGATCGCGCGGTACGCCAGGTCGCCGAACAGGTTGACCAGCATCACCGCGATCACCATGACCAGCACGACGCCCTGCACGACCGGGAAATCGCGGCCGTTGACCGCCTCGACGACCAGCCGGCCGGCGCCGGGAATCGCGAACACGGTCTCGACGACCACCGTCGCGCCGAGGAAGCGGTTGACCAGCAGCGTCAGCAGCGTGACGATCAGCACACCGGTGTTGCGCAGCGCATGCCGCAGGATCACGTGCGGCGGCAATCCCTTGCCGATATGTGTGCGGACGCTGTCGGACGACAGCACGGTCGCCAGCGCCGACGCCGACTGGCGGGCGACCTCGGAGGCGCCGACCAGGCTGATCGCGAACGCCGGCAGCAAGGTATAGCGCGCGGCGCGGACCGGATCGTCGAACCAGCTGACGAAGCCGGTCGCGGGGAACCAGCGCAGCAGCAGCGCGAACACCGCGACCAGCAGCATCGCCAGCACGAAGCTCGGAATCGATACGCCGATGATCGCGACCGCGCGGGTGATCGCGCCGGCGGGGCTGTGGCGCTTGACCGCCGCGAAGATGCCCATCGGGATGCCGATCAGCGCCGCCAGCAGCACCGCCTCGACGACCAGCTGCGCGGTGACCGCAAAATGCGACAGCGTCAACCCGAGCACCGGATGGCCGCTGCGGAACGAGCGGCCGAAGTCGCCTTGCAGCGCGCTCCACAGCCAGCTCCCGTACTGCACCAGCAGCGGCCGGTCCAGGCCGAGCTGCTCGCGGATCTCGATCATCCGCTCGTCGGTAACCGCCTCGCCGGCGAGCACCAGCGCCGCGTCGCCCGGCACGAGCTGCAGCAGCATGAACACGAGGAAGGTGGCGAATACCACCGTCGGCACGATCTGGCCGAGGCGGCGGACGACGAGCCCGTTCACGAACTTGGGTCCCTCGGCGGCGCTGCGGTCGTCGTCGGCGAATCAGTCACGGGCCAGATTCACGCCGAGGAACTTCGGCTTGCCGAGCAGGTTCGGCTGGTAGCCGCGGACGTTGGCGTGATAGGCCGCATCGTCGATCTGGAAGAACACCGGGATGTACGGCGCTTCCTTGGCGACGATCGCGGCAACGTCGCTGATCGCGGCGGCCTGCTCCTGCTGGCTGGCAGCCGCAGCCATCTTGCTCATCGCCGCGTCGAGGCCCGGATAATCGACCTTGCCGACGTTGAAGTAGCTCTCCTTGCGGAACATCAGCTCGTACGACAGGCCGGGGTCCGGCCGGCCGGTCCATGCCGACGACAGCATCGGGAACTGCTTCTTGACGAAGTACAGCGAGCTGATCTCGGCGAGCGGGCCGGTCTGGATCGTCAGGTTGACGCCGACCGCCTTCAGGTACTGCTGGATCAGCTCGGCGCGACGGACATCCTCGTCGGCCGCGGCGGTGCCCATCACCGCCGAGAAGCCCTTGGCATGGCCGGCTTCGGCCAGCAGCTGGCGCGCCTTGTCCGGGTTGTAATCGTAGGTCGGCACGATCGCCTTCGGATAGGCCCAGTGCGCCGATGGGACCAGTGTCCATGACGGCTCGCCGTTGCCGAGCTGGATCACGTCGTTGATCGCCTTGCGGTCGATCGCATGGTTCAACGCGCGCCGCACCAGCGGATTGTCGAACGGCGCGATCGCGGTGTTCATCCAGACGTGCGGCGCGCGCAGCGACGAGTTGACCAGCACGGTCACGCCCTTCAGCGACTTCAGCCGATCGATCGCGCGGGCCGGGAAATTCTGGATGATGTCGATCTCGCCGGCCTCGAACGCGGTCAGCCCGGTATCGCGGTTCTCGTGGATCTGCATCCGGATGCCGTCGAGGTACGGCAAGCCGGACTGCCAGTACGACTTGTTGCGCTCGTAGGCGACGACGTCGTTCGATTTCCATTCGACGAAGCGGAATGCGCCGGTGCCGACCGGATTGCGCAGGAAGTCGTCGCCGAACTTCTCGACCGCGGCCGGCGACACCATCATGCCGGCCCGGTCCGCCAGTTTCAGCGGCAGACCCGAGTCGGGCCGCTTCAGCACCAGCTTGACGGTGCTGTCGTCGACGATCTCGACGCCGCCGATCGCCGCGACGTCGGCCTTGACGTTCGAGACCTTGCTGTTCCGCATCCGGTCGAAATTGGCCGCGACCGCCTTCGCGTCGAACGGCGTGTCGTCATGGAAGCGGATGCCCTTGCGCAGCTTCAGCGTCAGCGCCTGCGGCGTCAGCGTCCACGACTCCGCGAGCGACGGGCGCGCTTCGCCGGTGCTCGGATCCATCTCGATCAGCGTGTCGAACACCGGGTAGAGGAACTGATGGTCGGAGCCGGAGGTGCCGCGATGCGGGTCGAGGCCGGTCGGGTTGATCGACGCGCTGAAGCGCAGCACGCCGCCCTGGACCGGGCCGGTCGCGGCCGGCGTGCTGGCCGTGGCCGGCACCGCCTTGCTCTTGTCGTCGGTGCAGGCCGCGGTCAGGCCGGCCAGGGCGACGAGCACCGTCAGTGCGCGGCGGCGCGATCCCTTCGATGGCAGCAGGGCGCTGGATGGGGTGGAACTGGGCATGGTCGTCTCCTCGATTCGTTCTCGGGTTCGGTGATGGGACGTCGATCGCTGCCGCCGGCGATTCGTCATGGACGGTCCGGCGCGACGAAGAGGCCCGCTGGTCAGGTCACGCCTTTCAACTCGAGCGTCTCCGCGAAGTGGCAGGCGACCTCGCGGCCGCCGACGTTGCGCAGCGCCGGCGTTTCGACCGGACAGCGGGTCCGGTCGGCATGCGGGCAGCGGGTATGGAAGCGACAGCCGGGCGGCGGCGCGGCCGGGCTCGGCAGGTCGCCGGAAAGGATGATCCGGCGCCGTCCCGAGCGCGCCAGCAGCGGATCCGGCTGCGCCGACAGCAGAGCCTCGGTGTACGGATGGCGCGGCCGGGTCAGCACGTCGCGGGTTTCGCCAACCTCGACGATCGTGCCCAGGTACATCACCGCGACGCGGTGGGCCAGGTGCGATACGACCGCGATGTCGTGCGTGATGAACAGCATCGCCAGCGAGCGCTCGCGCTGCAGCTCGGCGAACAGCTTCAGGATCTCGGCCTGCACCGAGACATCGAGCGACGACACCGGTTCGTCGCAGACCAGCACCTCGGGATCCAGCATCAACGCCCGCCCGATGCTGGCGCGCTGCTTCTGGCCGCCGGACATTTCGTGCGGAAAGCGCGCCTCGAACTCGCGGCCGAGGCCGACACGGTCGAGCGCATGGCGAACGCGCCGCTGCCGTTCCTCGCCGTGGTAGAGCCCGTGGATGAACAACGGCTCGCGCAGGCTCTGCGCCAGCGTCATCTTCGGATCGAACGACGAGTTCGGATCCTGGAACACGCACTGGACGCGGCGCGCGTGCTGGCGTTGCGCCCGGCGCGTCCGGCGCGCGATCGGCTCGCCGCGGTAGAGCACCTGGCCGGCGCTCGGCTCGAGCAGCGAGACCAGCACGCGGCCGAGCGTGCTCTTGCCGCAACCGGATTCGCCGATCAGGCCGACCGTCGTACCGGCGGCGATGCCGATGCTGACACCGTCCACTGCCTTGACGACGCGCCCCCGCCGCCGGGTTGCGAAGCGGACCTCGACACCGCGACACTCCAGGACCGCCGGCGCGGAATCGGCCGCGCGGGCGCTCTCCGCTCGATGCGGCAGTGAGAAGCGGGTGTCGGTCTCGATCATCGGCTGGCGTCGATTCGTGCAGTTTTCTGGTAGTTGATTATTTTTTGAGAGAGTTTGGAAAAGATAGGCAAATAATGACTATCCGTCAAGTGAAGTGAACTATAATGGAATCCAATGAGCAAGTTTGAAGAAGTGCAACTGGATGCGGACGGTACCAGTTCCGGGGTTCATCGATCCCGCGTGGAACTGATTCCGGCGCAGCGGCATGCCCGGCTGCTCGAGGTTCTCGGTGTCCGTCGGGCGGCGTCGATCCGCGAGCTCGCCGACCTGCTCGGCAGCTCCGCGAGCACCGTGCGGCGCGATCTCGAATACCTCGCCGAGCGCGGCGCGCTGGTCCGCTCGTTCGGCGGTGCGGCGATCAACGAAGCGGCGCGCAGCACCTTCGAGCCCGATGCCGAGATCGCGACCCACCTGGAGCGTGCCGAGAAGCAGCGGATCGGCCACTACGCCGCACAGCTGATCGCCGCCGGGCAGTCGGTGATCTTCGACAGCAGTTCGACGGTGCTGGAAGCGGCACGTGCGTTCATCGAGCGCAAGCTCCCGGCGACCGGCGTCACCAACGACATCGCGATCGCCCGGGTGCTGGGTGCCGGCGAACGTGCGCAGCCGGTCGTTCTCGGCGGCACGATGCGCCCGCGCTCAGGCACGTTGATCGGCGAGGCAGCCGAGCGGCAGCTCGGCGAACTGCATGTCGACCTGGCACTGCTCGGCACGCATGCGATCACCGGCGACCTGCTCAGCGAGACTTCGCTCGAGGTCGCCCGGGTCAAGCGGGCGATGATCCGCTCCGCTCGCCGCACGCTGGTGCTCGCCGATCATTCGAAGTTCCGCGAGCCCGCGTTCGCGATGATCTGCCGCGCGGCGGACATCGCCGGCGTGATCACGACCCGGAAGTCCGACGCGGCCGCGCTGGCGGCGTTGCAGGAGGCCGGCGTCGAGGTCCATCTGGCGGACGCCGGGACCTGAAATGGAGCGCCCCCCGCGATCGCTGCCGGCCGGGGCCCGGGCCTTCGGCCGGCGGCAGGCCGGGCGCCACTGAGATGCGTGCCGGCGCGCCGGTCCGTTTGATCGCAGACGACCTGACCGGCGCGCTGGACGCGGCCGCGCCGTTCTCCCGGCGCGGCGGTCCGATCCGGGTCACCTGGCAGCCGGCGCCGGCCCCGGCCGGAGCCGGTGCACTCGACCTCGGGACCCGCGATCTCGAAAGCGCCATCGCGTTCGAACGGATGAGCCGGTCGGCGCGATCGTGGTTCGACGGCAGCGAGGGATTGGCATTCAAGAAGGTCGACAGCGTCTGGCGGGGCCACCCGGCGGAAGAGATCACGGCCGCGCTCGACGCCGGCCGATTCGGCTGCGCGATCGTCGCGCCGGCGCTGCCGGAGCAGGGCCGCATCACCCGCCGCGGGCAGCAGGCGATCCTCGAGGCAGGCACGCCCCGGATCGTCGCGGACCTGGTCCGCGACCTGGCTGCGGCGGGGCTCGATGCCGCGCCCGCGGAGCGCGCCGGGCCGCAGACGCGCGCGATCGTCTGCGATGCAGAGGATGCCGGGCAGCTCGATGCGATCGTCGCGCGGTTCGCGGGCGGTACCGATCGGCTGCTCTGGTGCGGCAGCAACGGGCTGGCGGCGGCGCTGGCGCGGCATCATCCGGCTCTGGCCGGAGCATCGGCGCCGCGCCCTCAGTCACCCCCGCCGGCGCTCGGGCCGGGTCGTGCCGCGGGACCGATCATCGTGCTCGTCGGCAGCGATCATGCGATCTCGTCGCGGCAGGCGGCTCGACTGGCGCTGGCGCCCGGTGTCGTGAGCCGCCGGCTCGATGTCGCCGCCGGCCGGCTCGACGGCGTCTGGCCCGCCGGCGACCGGATCGTGCTGCTGACGCTGTCGGTGCCGGCCGGAATGTCCCGGATCGCGGCCGGCGAACACGCGCGGCAGGCATTCGGTGCCACCATCGCGCGGCTGCCGAAGCCCGGCGCCGCGATCGTCGCCGGCGGTCACACGCTGCGCAGCCTCGGCGAGGCGCTCGGTGCCACCGGGCTTGCCGTGCAGGGCGAGTTGCGACCCGGGATTCCCGTCTCGGCCTGGAGCGACGGTGCGTGGGCGGGCACGACGCTGGTCAGCAAGTCCGGCAGCTTCGGCGATACCTGTGAACTGGTGCGGCTGGCCGGACATCTGGACCGATTGCGGGACAACCCTGCGGCGAGATCTGTTCGAGAGGAGAATGCATGACACGCCTGGTCATCACTCTGGGAGACCCGGCCGGCATCGGCCCCGAGATCATTCTGAAGGCCGGGCTGCGTCTGCGCGGGAGGCCGGGGCCCGAGCTGATCGTGGTCGCTCCGCGTGCCTGCCTTGCCGACAACGCCGATCGCCTCGGCGGCGAGGTCGCGGCCGCCTGGGCCGGCGGCCCTGCCGCGCGCGGCTTCGCGATCGAGGAATTGCCGCCCCCGGCCGCGCCGATTCCGCTCGGTACCGTATCGGCCGAGGCCGGTTCGGTCGCGTATGCGTCGATCGTGCGGGCGGTCGAGATGGTGCAGGCCGGCGCGGCCGATGCGATCGTCACCGCGCCGATCAGCAAGGAGGCGATCAATCTCGCCGGTCATCCGTTCTCCGGTCACACCGAAGTGCTGGCGCACCTGACCCGGACCGCCAGCCCGGTGATGATGCTGGCGCACGGCAACATGCGCGTCAGCCATGTCTCGACCCATGTCGCGCTGAGCGACGTGCCGGCGCTGGTCACGCCCGAGCGGCTGCGCCGCGTCATCCTGCTGACCCATGATGCGCTGCTGCGGCTGGGCATCGAGCGCCCGCGCATCGCGGTCGCGGCACTGAATCCGCATGCCGGCGAAGGCGGGATGCTCGGCAAGGAGGATGTCGAGATCGTCCGCCCGCTGGTGCAGCAGCTTGCGGCGGAGGGTATCCCGGTCGGCGGACCGGAGGCCGGCGACACGATCTTCGTCAAGCTGAGCGCAGGCCAGTACGACGCCGTCGTCGCGATGTACCACGACCAGGGCCACATCCCGATCAAGCTGCTCGGCTTTCGCGTCGATCCGAAGACGGGGGTATGGGACTCGCTGAGCGGCGTCAACATCACGCTCGGCCTGCCGGTGCTGCGCACCTCGGTCGATCACGGCACCGCCTTCGACATCGCCGGCCGCAGCATCGCGTCCGAACAGAGTCTGGTCGAGGCGATCGAGTACGCCGACGCGCTGGTTCGCAACGGCTCACGGCACCGTATCGGGCAGGCGGCATGAGCAGCGATGCCCCGGTATGGCTGATCACCGGCTGCTCCTCGGGCCTGGGTCGGGCGCTCGCGGTCGCGGTGCTGCGGCGCGGACAGCGCTGCGCGGTCACCGCGCGCGATCCGGCGGCGCTCGCATCGCTGGGGGACGCACACCCGGACACCTGTCTCCCGCTCGCGCTCGACGTCTGCGACGATCGCTCGGTCGTCGCCGCGGTCGCCGCCGTCGAGCGGCGTTTCGGCCGGATCGACGTGCTCGTCAACAATGCCGGCTACGGCTACTTCGCCGCGGTCGAGGAGGGCGACGACGACGAAGTGCGGGCAATGTTCGAGACCAACTTCTTCGGCGTCGTCCGCCTGACTCGCCGGGTGCTGCCCGGCATGCGGCAGCGTGGCAGCGGGCACGTCGTCAACATCTCGTCGATCGCAGGCCTGCTGGCGAACCCGGGTGGCGGCTACTACGCCGCGAGCAAGCACGCGATCGAGGGCTTGTCCGAAGCGCTGGCCAAGGAAGTGCGCGAGCACGGCGTGCGGGTCACGCTGATCGAACCCGGCAGCTTCCGGACCGACTTCCACGGCCGCTCGGTCCGGTTCGCGCGTCAGCCGCTGTCCGCCTACGCCGGCACGGCCGCGGCGCGGCGCGCCCAACTGAAGGCCGTCCTGGGCCGGCAACCGGGCGATCCCGAACGCGCGGCGCAGGCGATCATCCGGCTGGTCGAATCCGACGCGCCGCCACTGCGCGTGGTGTTCGGCAAGGCCGCGCACGGTCTCGCGCGCGACAAGGCCGAGGCGAGCCTGGCGGCGCTCGAGCGCTGGCGCGACGTCGCCGAAGGGGTGGACTTCCCGGCAGCAGCCTCCTAGGAGCCTGGGCCGCAGACGGCCCGGCCCGATAAGCTGGAATCGGGAGTCCGGCGCGTTTCAGCGGAAACGCGCCGTATCGACGTGCCTGGCCGCGTTCAGGCTCGGTAGAAGGTCGGGTATGA
>JBFWQR010000192.1:0-11498 GCA_050249335.1 Lautropia sp. | reverse complement strand
GCACCGCACCCGGCGCGCTCCAGCGTCGCCGCATCGACCGCGCCGGCCAGCGTGCCGCGATCGCACAGGCCGCGCGCCTCGCACTGCGCCCGCAGCCGCGCGGCGTGACCGGGATCGCGGGTCGCCGAGCCGATGCAGAGCAGCCGCCAGCGCAGCGCCGGATCGATCGACGCCAGGGCGTCGAACAGCACCGGATGCCCCTTGCGCGGCGTCAGCGTCGCGACGCAGAGCAGATCGATCGCCTTGCCGGCGACCGCCGCGCCGTGTCCGGCCGATTGGTCGGTTGGCGCGGATTCCTGCCACGGCCGATGCCGGTCGCGCGCCGTCGCCGCGATCCGCACGCCGGGCTCGACGATGGTGATCCGTTCCGGGGCGACCGCATAGTCGGCGGCCAGGGTCGCCGCGGTCGTGGCGCTGGTCACGATCACCGCGCGCGCCTGCGCCAGCGCCTGACGCTCGTCGTCGCGCAGCCGCGCCGCCAGCGGCGGCGCCAGTCCGGTCTCCAGCGCCAGCGGGTGGTGGACCAAGGCGATCAGCTTCAGCCGCCGGCCGTGGCACGCGGCGAGCGCCGGCAGCGCGCCGAACGCGAGGCCGTCGACGATCACGGTCGCGCCGTCGGGCAGCGCCGCGAACGTCGCCGCCGCTGCCGCCCGATCGTCCGGCGACGGCAGCGGAAAGCCGTCGGGAAGCGGATGGACGACGACCTCGCGACCGGCCCGGCGCCAGGCCGCCAGCAACTCGCGCGCATACGCGTAGCCGCCGGTCGCGGTTGCCAGATCTCCGGGAACGACGAAATGCAGCGTCAGCGGCGTGGTCGACGACGCCACGTGCGCTTCAGAGGACGGCGAGCGGCGCTTCGTAGGCGGCCCAGGCGACGTGCGATTCGTGCAGCGTGATCCGCAGCCCGGTCAGGCCGCGGGCGCCGTCGCCGAGTTCGCCGCTGGCGCGGCACGCGGCGATGCGATCGAAGATCACGCGGGCCAGAAACTCGGTGGTGGTATTGCGGCCGGCGAACTCGGGTGCGTCGTCGAGGTTGCGGAAGTTCAGCTCGCCGAGCACCCGGCGCAGCACCTCGGTGGCCCGGCCGATGTCGACGACGATGCCGTCGGCATCGAGCTCGCGGCGGACGAACAGCGCGTCGACCACGTAGGTCGCGCCGTGCATCCGCTGGGCCGGCCCGAACACGTCGCCGCGGAAACTGTGCGCGATCATGAAATGATCGCGGACGTTGACGCTATAGCAGGCGCGGGTTCCCGGATTGTCCATCACTGTCCTGATCGTAGCGGATTCTCTCGCACAGCGCGCCGGCCAGCGCCGGATCGCCGGCAGCGAGTCGCGCCATCAGCGCCGGCAGCGCGGCGAACGGCGTTTCGCCGCTGATCAACGCGTCGAGCCGCTGGTCGGCGAGCAGCCGCAGCGCGAGCGCGAGCCGCCGGCGGTGACTCCAGCGGCTGCGCTGCGCCGGTGCGATCGCGCCGACCTGCGACGCGCGGATCGTCAGCCGGCGGGAATGGAACGCGGCCCCGAGCGGCAACGTCACCGGCTGCTCGCCGAACCAGCTGAGCTCGACGATGGTCGCCTCGAAGCCGGCGAGCTCCAGCGCGGTGGCCAGCCCGGCCGGCTGGCCGCTGGCATGCACCACCAGATCGGCGTCGGGCGTCGCCCCGGCGGCGGCGACATGGCGGATACCGAGCCGGGCAGCGACCGCCGAGCGTGCCGGGTTCGGATCGATCAGCTCGACCGTGCAGCCCGGTACCGCGGCGGCGAGCCATGCGGTCAGCAGCCCGACGACGCCGCCGCCGATCACGCAGATCCGGTCGCCGACCGCCGGCCGCGCATCCCACAGCGCATTGATCGCGGTCTCGAGATTGGCGGCGAGCACGGCACGCGCCGGCGGCACGCCGGCCGGCAGCGGGTGCGCCGCCGCCGCCGGTACCACATAGGCGGTCTGGTGCGGGAACAGGCAGAACACCGGTACGCCGGGCGCGAGACCGGCGGCGGCCGGCGCCTCGCCGTCGCCGGCTACCGGCCCGACTGCCGCGACGACGCCGACGCTGCAGTAGCCGTACTTGACCGCGCTGCCGAACGCGCCGGCCTGGAACGGCGCGCGCATCCGCTGATATTCGCTCGCCGGCACGGCGCCGCGATGGACCAGCGTCTCGGTGCCGCGGCTGATGCCGCTGTACAGCGCGCGGATCAGGACCTCGCCGGGGCCCGGCCGCGCCAGCGGCTCGCTGCGGATCGCGCCGTTGCCGCGGCCGTCGCTCCAGAACGCGTCGGCGGTACCGTCTGCTGCCATCGCCGGATTCTAGGGCCTGCACCCTATGGGCACCGCAGCTGCGGGCGTGGGCGCCGCCGCTGCGGGCGCCGCTTCCGCGGTACGATCGGCCGCACTGTGACCATGGCCGAACAGACCCCACCCCGCGCCGCGGCCACCGATCCCGGACTCGCCGTGGCGGCCGTCGCGGCGACCGCCGACCGGTGCGCCGCCGGCACCGATACGCCCGCCGCCGGCGAGCTCGGCGTGCTGGCACGCAGCGCCGGCGTCGCTGCGCTCGCGGTCGGCGCAGCGGTCGCGGCCGGTGCGCTCTGGCATGGTCTGGCACTCGCGGCGCCCGACCGGCAGCTGCTGCGCGCGCTGGCCGCCTATGCGCTGCTGCTGCTGCCGCTGTTCATGCACTTGCGCGCCCATCTGCCGCACCGCCGCTTCGGCTCGGCCAACACCGTCACGCTGTTTCGCGCCGGCATCGTCTGCGTGCTGTTCGCGGCGTTCGGCGAACCGTGGCACGGCCACGCCGGCTGGATCGCCGGTGCCGCGAGCGTCGCGCTGGCGCTCGACGGCGTCGACGGCTGGCTGGCGCGCCACCGCGGAAGCGCGAGCCGCTATGGCGCACGTTTCGACATGGAGATCGATGCGGCGCTGGGCCTGGCGCTGGCGCTGCTCGCCTGGCAGTCGGGCCACGCCGGCGCCTGGGTCCTGGCGGCCGGCGCCCTGCGCTATCTGTTCATCGCCGCGATGCGCCGGTTGCCGTGGCTGGCCCGGCCGCTGCCGCCGAGCGACCGGCGCAAATGGCTGTGCGTGCTGCAGCTGATCGGGCTGATCGCCTGCGTCGCGCCGGTCCTGCCGGATCTCTGGCGCACCGCGGCCGCGGCCGTCGCGGTCGCGCTGGTCACCGTGTCGTTCGCGATCGACATCGTCTGGCTGGCGGCGCACCGCCATGCCGATTCCCGCTCGCCACCCGGAGCGACCGCATGACCGACATGACCGGCCGCGTGAACGGCCGCCGGCGGCCGAGCCGCGCCTTCGGAGCGATCGCCACTGCGGTGTCGCTGTCGTCGGCGCTGCTGCTGCTCAATTTCGCGTTGACGTTCCACAACTGGTGGCCGACGCCGCTGATACTCCCGGCGCTGTCGCTGTCGCTCGAATTCCTGATCCTCACCGGCGCCGCGCTCGCTGCGACCCGGCTCTCGTTGCCGGCACGGCAGCGCGCGCTGGCGCTGCTCGCTGCGGTCTACACCGCACTGGTCATCGGCCACTACTTCGGCATCACGCTGCCGGCGCTGTTCGGCCGGCCGATCAGTCTCTACTGGGACGGCCGCCATGTGCCGAGCCTGCTGGTGCTGGCATGGCAGCAGATCCCGTGGTGGCAGTCGCTCGGCGTCGTCGTCGGTACCGCCGCGATCGTCTGGATCGTGCAGCGCCTGCTCCGGTGGGCGTTGACGCAGGTCGCCGATCGCTTCGCCGCCGCGTCGCGGCCGGCCCGTCGGCTCGCCGCCGGCGGCACCGCGACCGGTATCGTGATCGCCGCGTCGATCCTGCTGGCGCCGGCGCCGCCGCCCGGACACGAGGACGAGGCGCCATGGCTCCGCTACCTGACCGAGCCGGTCTCGGTCGGCTGGTATCGACAGATCGATTTCGCGCTGACCGCCGCGTCACCGCGCCGGCTCGCCGCGGCGCTGCCGCCGAGCCCGCGCTTCTCGTCGGATCTCGCGGCGCTGCGCGGCAACGATCTGATGCTGATCTTTCTGGAATCGTACGGCGCGACCGCCTTCGACAACCCCGGCTTCGCCAAGTTCCTGGCGCCGCCGCGCCAGGCGCTGACGCAGACCATCGCCGCCACCGGCCGGCACGTCGTCTCGGCATTCGTCCGTTCGCCGACCTTCGGCGGCGGCTCGTGGCTCGCGCATGCGTCGCTGCTGTCCGGAATCGATCTCAGCGACCCCGGCCACTACGCGCTGCTGATGACGACGCAGCGCCCGACGCTGGTCAGCCATCTGCGCGCGCACGGCTACGACACCACCGCGTTGATGCCCGGCATCCGCAGCGAATGGGCCGAGGGCACGTTCTACGGCTTCGACATGCTGCTCGACAGCCGCGCGATCGGCTACCGGGGACCGGAATTCGGCTTCTGGCGGATCCCCGACCAGTTCTCGCTGCAGCGCTTTCTCGAGCGGCGTCGCGACGACGCCACCGGCCGGCCGCAATTCGTCGTCTTCCCGACCGTCAACAGCCACATTCCGTTCGGCCCGGTGCCGCCGTACCAGAGCGACTGGAACCGGCTCGCCGCGCGGACGCCGTTCGAAGCGGGGAGCCTCGCCAGCGCGTTGAACCGTGGTACCGACTGGCTCGACCTCGGGCCGGCCTATCAGGACGCGATCGGCTATGCGTACCGATGGCTCGACGGCCTGCTGCAGCAACCCGCGCCGCGCGACGAGCTGCTGATCGTGATCGGCGACCACCAGCCGGCCGCGAGCGTCAGCGGCCGCGATGCCGGCTGGGACGTACCGGTGCACCTGATCACCCGCGACGCCGCGCTCGCCGAACGCTTCATCGCGCTCGGCTTTCGCGCCGGCATCGAACCGGCGCGGCCGACGCTCGGCCGGATGAGCGACCTGACGCCGCTGCTGCTGAGCGCGCTCGCCGGCGATCCGGTCGCGGTGCCAGCGGGCGACGGCGCCGCTGCCGGCGCACCCTCGCGCGCCGCCAACCGGCCGCGTCGAATCGGCCCGGGGCCCGGAATCGGCCTGGGGCCCGATTAGACCCGGCTGATTCTGGCGCCTGTTTACCCTAGGCGATCCGCTTGCGCAGTTCCGGCGGATTCGCCGCGGACTTGCGGAACGCGTCGGCGCCGGCGGAAAAGCGCACGCCGGCCTGCCGGACCATCGCATCGTCGACCTTGGCGAGCGGCGTATAGCGCGGATGATGATGCTCGAGGTAAGGATCGTTGCGTGCCGCGTTGTAGCACATCAGCACGGTCCAGCGCCGGTGCTTCGAGCGGTTCTGGTCCGAGCGGTGCAGCACGTTGCTGTGGAAGAACAGGCCGTCGCCGGGTTCGAGCTCGGCGTACTCGATCGGCATCATCTTCAACAGCTGCTCGACCCGCCTCGGATCGGCGCCGACCTGCTCGCCCGGCAGCACGCCGTGCTCGATCCGGCCGGCCAGATGCGAACCCTTGACCACCTGCAGACAGCCGTTCTCGCGGGTCGAATGATCGAGCGCGATCATCACGCTCGCCATCAGCGGCAGCACGCAGCCGTTGTGGTACCAGTAGCCGTAGTCCTGGTGCCACTCCCAGGCACCGCCGACCTCGGGCTCCTTGGCGGTGAGCTTCGAGTGATAGTGATAGACCTCGCCGCCGAGCATCTGCTCCATCCGGTCGACGACGCGATGCGAACGCGCCGCCAGCCCGTAGACGCTGTCGCCGGGATGATTCCAGGTGGCCATCCGGGTCGCCTTGCCGGCCGCGTCATGCCGGTCATAGAGGCTCGCGCGCAGCGCCGGATCGGTCTCGATCGCCTCGCGCATCAACGCGATCTCTTCGGCGTCGAACAGCCCCTTGATCGTGAAGTAGCCGTCGCGCTCGTAGGCGAGCTGCTGTTCGGGCGTCAGCATGTCGGGCGTCTCCTGCTCGATTCTCCGGGAGGCAGCGATGATAGCGCTAACCTCGGACCCTGCAAGCCATGCGCCTGGTCGGCGAGCTACCGGCCACCGAGCTCATCGAGGACCTGGCTGGTGTGCTCGCCCAGGCGTGGCGGACCGCTCCGGGGGCCCAGCGACAGACCGTTCCACTTGAAGCCGATCGACGGGACCCACAATGTGGCTCCGGTATCCCGGTCGACGACGGCCTGTTGGACGCCCCGTGTCGCGACCTGGGGTTCGCTCAACACGTCTTCCAGCGTGCGCACGCGCGCGGCGGGTACGTGCGCGTCGGAGAGCCTGCTTTCCCATTCATGCGCCGCGCGCGTCGCGAGGCGACGAACGAGCAACTCGCGCAAGGCCATGACGTGGTGAAGGCGCGCTGCCGCAGTGGAGAACCGCCGCTCGCGCAGGCGGTCTGCCAGATCCAGAACGCTCATCGCGCGTTCGACCTGATCGTCGTTGTTGGCCGCAATTGCCAGCAACCCGTCCGACGTCGGAAAGATGCCGGACATCGGACTGCCGCTCGCGGCGGTATTGCCGTTCGCGCGCGGCTTCACGCCGGCGTTCTGCAGATTGGATACCGTCGAGGCCATCGCCACCAGCGTCACGTCCAGCATGGAAACGTCGACGTACTGTGCCTGGCCGGTGCGGTCGCGTTCACGCAGGGCAGCCAGTACGGAGAAGGCACCGTAGATCCCCGCCAGATAGTCCACCATGGGTGGGCCGATGCGGTTCGGCACGGTGTCCGGTGTTCCCGTGATCATGGCGATGCCGCTGGCCGCTTGAATGACATGGTCATAGGCCGGCCTGCGACTCATCTCGCCGTCCTGGCCGTAACCCGAGATCGAGCAGTAGACGATATCCGCCTTGCGTGCTCTGATGGCGTCGAAGCCTATGCCGAGCCGGTCGGCCGTACCTGGCGTGAAGTTCTCCACCACGACATCACAGGTCGCTGCCAGGGTCAGCGCGGCATTCAGGCCGTCCGGCGACTGCAGATCGACGGCCACCGAGCGCTTGTCCGCGTTCTGCGCAACGAACTGGCTGGAGAACTCGGGAACGGCAGCGGCCGTGGCGCCCTGGCGCGCCCAGTCACCCACATCAGGGCGTTCGACCTTGATCACGTCGGCGCCAAGCAGTGCCAGCTGGTACGTGCTGTAAGGGCCAGCCAAGACCGCCGTGAAGTCCAGGATGCGTACGCCGCTCAGCGGCGCCGGACGCTCCGTACCGGCAGTACCGGCACTGCCGGTACCGTCGGCACTATCGGACCGCATGGTCAGTCCACCTTGATGTCGAGCTGCTGCGCGAGTCTCCCCAGTCGCTCGTGGTCCTTGCGCAGCTGGGCCGCGAACTCTTGCGGGGTACCGTCGGCCACGTTCAGGCCATAGCCTGCCAGTCGCCCCTTCACCGCGGTTTGCACGAGCAGCTCGCGCACATCCCGGTTGATCCGGTCGACGACGCTCGGCGGCGTACCCGCTGGCGCAAGCAGACCCAGCCAGGCGACGACGGGCTCGAAGCCCGGTATCAGTTCGCCGAGCGCGGGGACGTCCGGCAGTTCCGACAGGCGCTTCGGAGCGACCGCGAGCGCGACCGCCTTGCCGCTCTTGATGTGAGGCAGCAGCACTGCCGAGCTTTCCTGCTGGAGCTGCAGGCGGCCGCCGACGAGGTCCGTCAAGACGGCACCCGCGGCCGCATAGGGCACATGTTGCGCCTGCAGCCCCGTGCGCTGCTTGATGGCCTCCATGTTCAGGTGAGGCACGGTCCCGTTGCCGGCCGTCCCGTAGTTGAGCGCCGTGGGGTTCTTCTTGCTGAACTCCACCAGCTGCGACAAGGACCTGATTCCCGATTGCGGGCTGGCCACCATGACGAGATCCGGATAGGCCACGTTCACGATCGGGACGAAGTCGCGAAGCGGGTCATACCCGACCTTGGCATACACGTGCGGATTGATCGCCATCGCTGCCATGGCGGAGAAGAGCAGTGTGTACCCGTCGGGGGCCGCGCGGGCAACTGCCTGGGCACCGAGGCTGCCCCCCTGACCGGGCTTGTTCTCGACGGTGACCGGCTGCCCCCAGCGGGCCGACAGCCCCTCGGCGATGACGCGCGCCAACAGATCGGTGACGTTGCCTGCGGCATAGCTGACGACCATATGGACGCGGCGCACCGGGTACGGCGCCGGCTCGTCGGCGCTGGCACCGGTCGCGGACGCGACGCCCAGCGCCATGCCGACGCATACGAATTTCCGGCGCCTCGGACGATGGCAGTCCGGAAGCACGGAAAGCTTGCCACTGCGCTGTGCCATGTCGTGTCTCCTTCGGTGCGCGATGCCACGCTGTGACTTGCAGGGATTCTCCCGGCCGGAGAGTTTCTGGAAAACTATGATTACGGCAACTAGTATTTCCAGTTTGGAATGACGCTGCACTCCCTCGCCGTACTCCCTGCACCGCGATGACTACGCCCACTCGCCTGGATCGTCTGCGCATACGGCATCTGCGCCTGCTCGCTCTGGTTGCTCAGCACGGCTCACTGACGGCTGCGTCCGAGCTCCTGGGCGTGAGCCAGTCATCGGCCACGAAACTCCTCCAGGAGATGGAGCACCTGCTGCGGTGCTCCCTCGTGGACCGCACGACTCGCGGCGGAACATTGACGGACAGTGGCCGGCGAGCCCTCGAGCGCGTGCTCCCGGCCATCCATGCCCTCGATCTGGTCGCGGAAATGGTGGCCACCACGCCTCAGCTTCCCGTGGTGCGCATGGGTATCCTGCGCGTCGCCGGCATCGTGATCCTGCCCGACCTGGTCAAACGCCTGCGGGACCGCGGCCTGCCGCTGCGGCTGCAGCTGCATGAAGACGCGGTGGCACCGCTGCTGGAGCAACTGAACAAGGGCGAGATCGACTGCATCATCGGCCGCCTCGAACCCACGTTCGACGCGCGGGCGACCGACGAGCTGGACATCACTCGGCTGGATGACGATCCATACGAATTGGCCTGTGCCCCGCAGAACCCGCTGGGGCACAAACGGGCCGTTTCACTGCGTTCGTTGGGCGCCTCGCCCTGGATTGCGGCCCCGCGGCCCACCTCGACCCGACAGGCGTTCGACATGGCGTTCATGCGGCAGGGCATGACGCCACCGACGCCTTTGATCGAGTCCCCTTCCTTTCACGCCAGCTTCGCGCTGATCGACCGCAATCCCGATCTCCTGGCCATCGCCCCACGAAGCGCGGTGCGCTACTACGCCGCCTTGGGCAAAGTGCGAGCCATCAAGCTGGAGACGCCGTTCCCGGCAGATCGAATGGTGTTCCTGACGCGCCGGGACCTGCTCTCGATACCCATGATGCGCGATTTGAGATCGACTCTGCTTCAGCTGAGTCAGGTCGCCGTTGCCCGCGACACGCCGCATGCCGCCACGGACTAACATCCGTCGTCGACCGCATACGATTTCCGGAGGCCCCCCGATGAAGCGCCGCTTCGTGATTGCCGGCATGCTGCACGAGACCAATACCTTCTCGCCGGTCGCGACGCCGCTGGCGTCGTTCTTCTCGCGCGCCGCGCCGCCGGAGGCGGCGGCCGGCCGGCCGCCGTTGCTCGCGGGCCGGGCGGCGATCGATGCCTATGCCGGGACCAATATCGCGTTCGCCGCATTCCTGAAGGCAGCCGCGGAGGCTGGCGCCGAGGTCGAGGTGCCGCTCTACGCCAAAGCCGCGCCGAGCGCGCCGACCGACCGCGCCGCCTTCGACACGATGTGCGATGCGATCGTCGGCGCGGTCGCGCGCGGCTGCGACGCGGTGCTGCTCGATCTGCACGGCGCGATGGTGGCCGAAGGCTTCGACGACGGCGAAGCCGAACTGCTGCGGCGGATCCGCGCGATCGCGCCGACCGTGCCGATCGCGGTCGCGCTCGACTTCCACGGCAACCTGAGTCCCGAGCTGATCCGCCAGGCCGACGTGATCACCGGTTACCGGACCTATCCGCACGTCGACATGAGCGAGACCGGCGAGCGCGCCGCGCGGACTCTGCTGGCCGCGCTCGACGGCCGCGTCAAGCCGCGGACGCTGCACGCGTGGCTGCCGATGCTGACGCACATGAACCAGCATTCGCCGATGTTCCAGCCGATGAAGGACATCATGAGCCGCGCGATCCGGATGGAAGCCGGCGGCGAAGTGCTGAACGCGTCGGTGTTCGGCGGCTTTCCGCTCGCCGACATCCCGTGGGCCGGCCTGTCGGTGGTGATCGTCGCCGACGCCGCCGACGAGCGGGCGCTGGCGCGGGCACAGGCCTGTTGCGACGAGCTCGCCGCGCAGGCCTGGGAACGCCGCGCCGAGTTCGTCTACCGGCCGGCGCCGCTGTCGCAGACGATCGCCGAAGCGAAGGCACTGGCGGAGTTTCCGGTCGTGCTGGCCGACCACGGTAACAATACCGCATCCGGCGGTTCGGCCGATACCATGGAGACGATCGCCGAGGCGCTGCGCCAGGGCCTGACCGGCATCGTCGCCGGTCCGATCTGCGATCCGGCCGGGGTCGCCGCGATGATCGACGCCGGCGTCGGTGCACGGGTCACACTGCCGCTCGGCGGCCGCGTCGACATGCCGTCGATCGGCCGTACCGGCGTGCCGCTGACGCTGACCGGGACGATCCGCGCGATCACCGACGGCAGCTTCACCGTGACCGGCCCGATGATGACCGGCTTGCGCGTCAGCTGCGGCCGCACCGCGGTGCTCGACACCGGCCCGCTGCAGCTGGTGGTCGCCGAGGAACGCTGCGAGCCGTTCGATCTCGGCGTGTTCACCCATTGCGGCATCGACCCGCTGCGCGCCCGCTACATCATCATCTATTCGCGGCAGCACTTCCGCGCCGGCTTCCAGCCGATCGCGAAGACGATCCTGATGGCCGCCGGCCCGGGCGTCTGCAGTTCCGACTACGGCCAGTTCCCGTTCGCGCGGCTGCACCGGCCGATCTATCCGCTCGATCCGGACGCGACCCGATGATGCTGCGCGATATCGCCCGCCCGCCCGTTCGCCCGCCCGCCCACTCTGCCGCCCTTCGGCTTGCACGCATGAATGCGAATAGTTACTATTCATGATTGGAGAGCGGACGTCATGCAGTGGCTTTTCGCGTCGTCGACCAATCGACTCTCCTGTCGTCGATCGCCATGCCGTTGCCTTGCTCGTTGCTGCTTTCGAACCTGCCCGCTGAAGTCCCCGGATCCGCTGCTGCTGCGGTGGCGGCCGATCGCCGGCGGGCACCGGCATGACTGCGCCGACGCCAACGCCGCCACCCGAACCGCCCGGGCCGGCCGACGCCGATAGCGAAGCCGACCGCCGCGACGCGCGGCTGGTCGCAGCGATGCAACGCGGCCGGTCGGTGCCGCGCTGGCATCATCTGCCGGTCTTCGCCGCCGTGATCGCCGCCCATGTCGGTGCCGGCTGGGCGCTCGCGCATGTCGACGTGATCCCGGTCGATCAACCCGACCAGGCGCCGCTGCTGGTGCAGTGGATCGCGCCGCCGACGCCGGAGCCGCCGCCGCCCGAACCGCCGCCGCCCCCTCCTCCGCCCCCACCGCCCCCCCCGCCCCCCCCCCCCCC
>JBFWQR010000191.1:0-12085 GCA_050249335.1 Lautropia sp. | reverse complement strand
CACGTTCCGATGTATTACTCACCCGTTCGCCACTCGTCGCCAGGGTTGCCCCCGCGTTACCGTTCGACTTGCATGTGTAAAGCATGCCGCCAGCGTTCAATCTGAGCCAGGATCAAACTCTTCAGTTCAATCTCTTTGTGGCAATCTACTTCTTCCGTCTCGGCAGGCTTTCGGCCCGAAGGACCGATCACCCGGCCTCGACGACGGAGGCAGATCGCAAGCTCTCAACAAAACTGACTTGGATAAAGTTCAATTTTGTGTGAGCGTCAACGGATAGTTTGAGTTCAACAGGTATCATCGATCGAGCTTCGACCGACCAGACTCCGATTGATCTTTCGATCGATCGGTGCCCGGCGCGGAGAAACCCGCTTCAGATGCCTGTCTGAGCGCTCGTATCCAAACGCCCACACTTATCGGCTGCGAATTGTTAAGGAGCAGGCTGATCCGTGATCAGCAGAGAAGGGAGATTATGAGGACTATTTCCGGCCCTGTCAAATCGCTGCCGGAAGAAATTTTGCTGGGCTTGGTCAGGGCCCCGCGACGGGCCGCGCCGAGCGATTGACAGTGCCGCCCGGGTGCTCGCTCAAGGCCGCGAGCCACGGCCGCGCAGTCCGGCGGCATCCACCCGGCAACCCAAGCCCGGCGGGCCCGGCGGGCATTTTCGGGCGGTGACGCCACCTCACACGCGCGTACGCCGGACGCTCAGCGGTGCTTGAACGCCGGCTTGCGCTTCTCGACGAAGGCTGCCATTCCCTCCTTCTGATCCTCGGTCGCGAACAGCGCGTGGAACAGCCGCCGCTCGTACAGCAGCCCTTCCGACAGTGGGGATTCGAACGCCCGGTTGACCGATTCCTTCAGCACCATCAGCGCCGGCAGCGGCAGCTGAGTCAGCTCGGTGGCGACCGCGATCGCGGTATCGAGCGCTTCGGCGGCCGGCACGACGCGCGAGACCAGCCCGCAGCGCTCGGCCTCGGCGGCGTCGATCATCCGCCCGGTCATCACCAGGTCCATCGCCTTCGCCTTGCCGATCGCGCGCGGCAGCCGCTGGGTGCCGCCGGCGCCGGGGATCACGCCGAGCTTGATCTCGGGCTGGCCGAAGCGCGCGTTGTCGCCGGCGATGACGATGTCGCACATCATCATCACTTCGCAGCCGCCGCCGAGCGCGAAGCCGCAGACTGCGGCGATCACCGGCTTGCGGATGCGGCGCAGCGTCTCCCAGTTGCGGGTCAGGTATTCGCCCTGATAGACGTCCATGAAGGAGTAGTCCTTCATCGCGGCGATGTCGGCACCGGCCGCGAACGCCTTCTCGGACCCGGTCAACACGATCGCGCCGATCGCCGCATCGGCCTCGAACGCCAGCAACGCCGCGGTCAGCTCGTCCATCAGCTGGTCGTTGAGCGCGTTCAGCTGCTTCGGTCGGTTGAGCCGGATCAGGCCGACCCGGTCTCGCGTCTCGGTCAGGATGGTCTGGTACATGGGCGTCTCGCTCGCATCGCGCGTCGTCGTTGAGGATCGTTACAGTATCGCACCGGCGACTGGCAGAATCGGGCCGGCCGAACCCGGCGACGGACGATATGCCGGGACATCCGCGTGCCGGCGTACCGGCGCGCCGGCACGACCCGCAGGCCGCCGAACGATTTCAAGGAACCGACCGATGACCGACCGCCCCCCAGAGGACCCGCAACGGCTCGCCGAGGCCGTTGCCGAGCGGATGTGGGCAGACGACCACGCGACCCGTCATCTCGGCATCGAGCGGCTCGCGGTCGGCCCCGGCCATGCCCGCCTGCGGATGCGGGTGCGCCCCGAGATGACCAACGGCCACGGCATCTGCCATGGCGGCTACATCTTCCTGCTCGCCGACAGCACCTTCGCGTTCGCCTGCAACAGCCACGATCAGCGCACCGTCGCCGCCAGCGCCGAGGTCCATTTCCTCGAAGCGGCGAAGGAGGGCGACGTGCTGACCGCGGAAGGCCGCGAGCAGCATCGCCGGGGCCGCTCGGGCGTCTACGACATGACGGTCCGCGACCAGAACGACCGCCTGATCGCGCTGTTCCGCGGCAAGTCGGCGACGATCAAGGGGCGGATCGTCGGCAGCGACGAACCATGACGGATCGCGGGCGATGACGGTCGTCGGCCTGCTGATCGCGGCCGGGTTCGGCCGCCGCTTCGATCCGAGCGGGCGGACGTCGAAACTCGAGTATCCGCTCGACGGCGAACCGGTCGCGGTGCGGACCGCCCGTGCGCTGCGCGACGGCTGCGACGGTGTCGTCGCGGTGGTGCGGCCGCAGTCGGCACGGCTGGCGGCGGCGCTCGCCGCGCTCGGCTGCCGGATCGTGCCGCCCGCGGGCCCCGAAGGGATGGGCAGCAGCATCGCCAGTGCCGCGCGCGCGGTGCTCGACCAGCCGTCGTTGCGCGCGGTGCTGATCCAGCCGGCGGACCTGCCGTGGCTCACGGCCGCGACCGTCGCACGGATCGCCGGGTTCGACGCCGGCGCGCACCGGATCGTGGTGCCGACGCATGCCGGACGCGATGGTCACCCGGTCCGCTTCGCGCGGGAACTGCTGCCGGCGCTCGCCGCGCTGTCCGGCGAGCGCGGCGCGCGCAGCCTGCTCGAGCGCGAAGCGCGCGATGGCGCCGGCCTGCTGAGAATCGCCGTCGACGACGCCGGTGTCGTACGGGACCTCGACACGCCGGCCGATCTCGACACGCCGGCCGATCCGCGGACAACGGCCGACTAGCGACCCGCCCAACCCGACCCCCCGACGATGGAAGCGATCCACTACACGATCCGGCCCGCCGACCCCGATGCGCACCTGTTCGAGGTGACGCTGCGGATCGACGACCCCGATCCGGCCGGGCAGCGGCTCGCGCTGCCGGTCTGGATTCCGGGCAGCTACATGGTCCGCGAGTTCGCGCGGCATCTCGAAGGGCTCGAGGCGCGGCTGGTTGCGCGCAGGGGGCGCGAGCCGCGCGCGACCGGCCGCAGCCGCCCGGCTGTCGGCAGCCGCCGTGTCACGGTCGTCAAGACCGACAAGAACAGCTGGACCTGCGCGGCGATACCGGCCGGCGGCGGGTTCTCGCTGGAGCTGAGTTACCGGGTCTATGCGTGGGACCTGTCGGTGCGCACGGCGCACCTCGACGCGAGCCACGGCTTCTTCAACGGCACCAGCGTGTTCCTGGCGGTGCGCGGCCGCGAGGCCGAACCGTGCAGCGTCGACATCCTGGCGCCCGCCGGCTCCCGCTTTCGCAACTGGCGGGTCGCGACGACGCTGCCGCGCGCCGGCGGCGAGCATGGCGCCGAGCTTTACGGCTTCGGCCGCTATCACGCTGCCGACTACGACGAGCTGATCGATCATCCGGTCGAGCTCGGCACCTTCGCGCTCGCCGGCTTCAGCGTCGGCGGCTGCCGTCACGAGATCGCGGTCACCGGCCGGATCGACGCCGACCTGCGGCGGCTGGTCCGCGACCTGAAGCCGGTCTGCGCCGCGCAGATCGCGCTGTTCGAACCGCAGGCGCGACGCGCGCCGATGTCGCGCTACCTGTTCCTGACGATGGCGGTCGGCGACGGTTACGGCGGCCTCGAGCATCGCGCCAGCACGGCGCTGCTCTGCTCACGCAATGCGCTGCCATGGCCCGGCATGGCCGGCGTGAACGACGGCTACCGGACCTTTCTCGGACTCGCCAGCCACGAATACTTCCATACCTGGCACGTCAAGCGGATCAAGCCGGCCCGGTTCGAGCCCTACGACCTCGACCGCGAGAACTACACCCGGCTGCTGTGGATCTTCGAAGGCTTCACGTCGTACTACGACGACCTGATGCTGTGCCGCACCGGCGCGATCGATGCCGTCACCTATCTGCAGGGCCTGCAGCGCTCGATCCGCAGCGTGCTGGCCGGCCCCGGGCATCGCCAGCAAAGCGTCGCCGAATCGAGCTTCGACGCCTGGATCAAGTACTACCGCCAGGATGAGAACTCGCCGAACGCGATCGTCAGCTACTACGTCAAGGGCTCGCTGGTCGCGCTCTGTCTCGATACGACGATCCGCGCGCGCACCCGCTCGCGGCGTTCGCTCGACGACGTGATGCGGTTGCTCTGGCAGCGCTACGGCAAGCCGCGGCGCCGGCCGGCAGCCGACGCCCGCGGCGGCGACAGCACCGGCGCGCCGGGAGACACCGGTGGCCGCGGGCTCGCGGAGGACGAATTTCCCGATCTGGTCGCCGAAGCGACCGGCGTCGATCTCGCCGCCGAGATTGCCCGCTGGGCCTACGGCACCGGCGAGCTGCCGATCGCGAAATGCCTGCAGCCGTTCGGCATCACGGTCGGCCGCGCGCCGGCCGAGACGCTCGGCTGGCTCGGCGCGCGGACGGCCGATCGCAACGGCGAACTCGTCGTGCAGAACGCGTACCGCGACGGCCCGGCCGCGCGCGGCGGGCTGTCGGCCGGCGACCGCCTGATCGCGATCGACGGCCTGCGCTGCAACGAGGCGCTGCTGCAGCTCGTGCTGGCGCGCCGCAAGCCCGGCTCGGTCCTGCGGGTGCACGCGTTCCGGCGCGACGAGCTGATCGAAACCGAGGTGACGCTCGCCGCGGCGCCGCCGCTGGTGACGCTGGCCGCACACGGCCGCAATCCGACGCGCGACGCCTGGCTCGGCGCGGCCGGTTGAGCAGCTACTGACCGGCCGCGCGCGCGACGCAACGGTCAGGTCGGCGCCACCAGCGCCGCCAGCGCGGCACCGGGATCGTCGGCCCGCATGAACGCTTCGCCGATCAGGAACGCGTGCACGCCGCGCGCACGCATCGTCGCGACGTCGGCAGCGGTCAGGATGCCGCTCTCGGTCACCAGCACACGGTCGGCCGGCACCCGCGGCAGCAGGTCCAGTGTCGTGTCGAGCGTCACCGAGAAGTCGTGCAGGTTCCGATTGTTGATGCCGACCAGCGGCGTCTGCAACCGCAACGCGCGCTCGAGCTCGGCGCCGTCGTGGACTTCGACCAGCACGTCGAGCCCGTGCGCGATCGCGCTTGCCTCGAGCTCGGCCATCTGGCCGTCGCCGAGCGCCGCGACGATCAGCAGGATGCAGTCGGCGCCGATCGCCGCCGACTCGGCGACCTGCCACGGGTCGACGATGAAGTCCTTGCGCAGCACCGGCAGCGCGCAGGCGGCCCGCGCCGCCTCGAGGAAGGCACTGTCGCCCTGGAAGAACTGCCGGTCGGTCAACACCGACAGGCAGGTCGCGCCGCCCGCTGCGTAGGATCGCGCGATCGCCGCCGGATCGAAGTCCGGCCGGATCACGCCGCGGCTCGGGCTGGCCTTCTTGATCTCGGCGATGACCGCCGGCAGCGCTGCGGCGGCTGCACCCGCGGTTGTGCCGCCGCTCGCGCCTGCGCCGCGGCTCGCGCCCGACACTGCGCCGCCGCTCGTGCCCGATACTGCGCCGCCGCTCGCGCCCGCGACCACGCGCCGCAGCGCGGCCGCGAACCCGCGCAGCGGATCGCCGGGGCGGCGCGCCCGCGCGAGCCGCGACAGCTCGGCTTCCGACTGCCGGCGGCGGCCGGCGGCGATCTCGTCGCGCTTGACCGCGATGATCCGTTCGAGCACCGTCGGCGGCATGGTCGACATCGCCGCCTCAGCCGCCGTAGGTCCGGGTCTGACGCACGAAGGCGTCGAGCTTGGCGCGGGCGGCGCCCGACGCGATCGTCTCGCGCGCGAGCGCCAGGCCGTCGACGATCGAGCCGACCCGGTTGGCCGCATAGAGCGCGGCGCCGGCGTTCAGGATCACGATCTCGCGCGGCGTGCCTTCGCGGTTCTCCAGCGCCTCAAGGATCATCGCCTTGGACTCGGCGGCGTCGCCGACTTTCAGGCCGCGGTTCGAGATCATCGACAGGCCGTAGTCTTCCGGATGGATCTCGTATTCCAGGATCTCGCCGTTCTTCAGCTCGCCGACCATCGTCGCGGCGCCGAGCGACACCTCGTCCATGCCGTCCTTGCCGTAGACGACGACGACATGGTCGGCGCCGAGCCGCTGCATGACCCGGACCTGGATGCCGACCAGGTCCGGATGGAACACCCCCATCAGCGTGTTCGGCGCACCGGCCGGATTGGTCAGTGGTCCGAGGATGTTGAAGACGGTGCGCACGCCGAGCTCCTTGCGGATCGGCGCGACGTTCTTCATCGCCGGATGATGATTCGGCGCGAACATGAAGCCGATGCCGGTCGCGGCGATGCAGTCGGCGACCTGCTGCGGCGTCAGCAGGATGTTGGCACCGAACGCCTCCAGCACGTCGGCAGCGCCGGACTTCGACGAGACGCCGCGGTTGCCGTGCTTGGCGACGGTGGCGCCGGCAGCGGCCGCGACGAACATCGACGCGGTCGAGATGTTGAAGGTGTGCGAGCCGTCGCCGCCGGTGCCGACGATGTCGACGAAGTGCGGCCCCTTCGGACACTCGACCTTGTTGGCGAACTCGCGCATCACCTGCGCTGCCGCGGTGATCTCGCCGATCGATTCCTTCTTGACTCGCAGGCCGGTGATGATCGCGCTCGCCATCACCGGCGACATCTCGCCCTTCATGATCAGCCGCATCAGCTGCAGCATCTCGTCGTGGAAGATCTCGCGGTGTTCGATGGTGCGCTGGAGCGCTTCCTGCGGGGTGATCGACATGAGGGGTCTCCGGGAGGGTCGTGGTCGTTTACGGATGGACTGTCGGCGTTCGGCAGGCGGCCGGCAGGCTGGTGTCGCGAATCGGAGCCAGCCAGCCGTGTCGCGAATCAGAGGTTCAGGAAGTTCTGCAGCAGCCGGTGGCCGTGCTCGCTGGCGATCGATTCCGGATGGAACTGGACGCCGTGCACCGGCAGGCTGCGATGCGCGAGTCCCATGATCTCGCCGTCGTCGGTGGTGGCAGTCACCGCGAGGCAGTCGGGCAGGCTGTCGCGCGCGACCACCAGCGAATGGTAGCGAATCACGTCGTAGCGCTCGGGCAGCCCGTCGAACACGCCGGTGCCGTCATGCTCGATCCGGTCGGCCTTGCCGTGCATCACCCGCCGGGCGCGGACGATCCGGCCGCCGAAGTGCTGGCCGATCGCCTGGTGGCCGAGGCAGACGCCGAGGATCGGCAGCCGTCCGGCGAATTCGGCGAGCGCCGCCAGCGTGACCCCGGCGCCGTCCGGCGCGCCCGGGCCCGGCGAGATCACCAGGTGCGACGGCGCCAGCGCGGCGATGCCGGCGACGTCGATCGCATCGTTGCGGACGGTCGTGACCGCCGCGCCGAGCTCGCCCAGATACTGCACCAGGTTGTAGGTGAACGAGTCGTAGTTGTCGATCATCAACAGCTTATCCATGACGGACGACCTGTTGCTTCGCGAAGCTGCGACCGCGGTCGGCAAGCGGATCCCGGCACGCGGCAGTGCGTCGGGCATCGAACGATCGGGGAGGCATCGGCAATCTCCGTTGAGTTGGAGCCGCCGCGCCGGAGAGCCATCTGACTGGACCTTGCTGCCGGTACGGCGGCAAGGTGCGGCTCAGGGCCGCAACGACGTGCCGCTTCCTAACGGAAGCGCCACCACTGAACAAGCTTGGTCGAGTCGATGCGGAACATGTCGGATGGAGCCGTTCGGATCAGGCGCGCGAGCAGGTCGTCAGGCCATGGGCCCGTGACCGCCGGCTGCGCCGAACGGTCGGAGTGTAGCACTCGCTTCCGGATCTTCAAGCACCATGGCCGGAGCGAGCAACAGGGGGATGTCCCGGCTCGCGCAGGGCGACGCGCGCCGCCGGCACCCGCCGCGCGACCGTCTCGCCGGCGATCCGGCCCGAGGTCATGGCCCACGAGATGCGCGTGCCATGGCCCTTCATCAGCATGCCCCCCAGGCCGACGGTGCCGACGGCATACAGGCCATCGACGGCGCTGCCGTCGTCGCGGAGGACCCGGCACCGTTCGTCGATGCGGACACTGCCGTCCGTGACGGTCAGCACGCCGTGGACCGGACCTAGCGCGACGAACGGTCCGTCGGAAAGCGAACGGACCGACGCCTCGAGCACCGCGGCGGAGATCCCGAGCTCGCGGGCCAGCGCCGCCACCGTCGGTCCGCGTCGAACGAGCTCCGGCCGCGCCTTTTCGTAGTCGCCCAGAAACGCATGCGAGATGCTCGGGGCCGTCGAGATGAAATACGGATGCTTCGAGAACAGTCGGGCCAGGCGGTCATCCAGGATGATGAAGGCCGAGCTGCCGTCAGCCCGTGCGACGGCCGCAGCAGCCTCCGTCTCGTCGAGGCGGTTGCCCGCGCGATCGATCAGCACGGCGCCCTCCTGAAACAGACGGGGGGACGGCGACATGTGCGCCACGAGCAGGGATCGGATGATCGGCCGGAGCATCCAGGCCGGCGCCTTGCCGATCGCGACCGCGCCCATTCGGCCCAGCCAGCGCCACGTCGGCAAGCGCTCCGGCAGACCGGCTGCCGTCCCGCGCTGGAATCGCAGCTGCGGCCCGACGGCCGCATCCATGTTCAGCAGGACCGCACCCGCCCGGCTCGCGAGCTCGTGCCCGTCGCCGGTGCTGGCGGCGTTCACCGGCCGGGCGATCCGGGCGACGTCCTGAAGAAAGCGATCGCGCATCGGTTGGTTGCCGCTGAAATCGCCGGTCGCGAGCACGACGCCCCGGCGAGCGAGCAGGCGGACCGGCTTGCCACCTTCTTCGAAGACGACGCCGACGACATCGCCTCGATCGTCGGTCTGCAGATGCCGAACCGGCGCGTCGACCAGGATCCGCGCACCCGCTCGGGTCGCCGCGCGCTCGAGCGCCGCGATATAGACCCGCGGACCCGGTACCGCGTTGTGCATGCGGTTCGCGCGGTTCGGCGGCTCGGGAAACGGGCCGGCGAAGACGACGCCCAGGCGTTCCAGCCAGTCGATGGTCTGGCCGGCTTCGGCGGCGAAGACGCAGCGCAGCGTCGGATTGTCGCGATCCCAGCCATCGCCCGCGGCCGATCTCATGTCCTCCAGGAACATGTCCGCGCTATCCGACACGCCCGCCGCGCGCTGGATTCGCGTCCCGGCCGCGGTCATGGACCCGACCGACAGCAGCGTCGTGCCGCCCAGCGCCGGACCGGCCTCGAGCACGACGACAGCGATGCCGCGGCTCGCGGCCGCGACCGCGGCCGCGAGCCCGGCGCCGCCGCCACCGACGACGATCAGATCCGTCGCCGCTTCGACTTCGTTGCAAGGCGTCTGGGTACTCATCGATGCGCTGCCGATGCTCCGGTTCTCGCACCGCCCGCCGGTCGGCGTGGGCGCCGCCGCACCCGCCGTGGCGGTCGGTGCGCGCGGATCCGCGGCGGCGCCGGCGGTCCCGTCAGTTGTCCGGCTTGATGTTGTTGGACTTGATGACCTCGGCGTACTTCTTCAGGTCCGCCTTCATCATCGCCGAGAACTCATCGTTCGATTTGGACAGCGGCGCCATGCCCATATCGACCAGCCGGGCTTCGACCTCCGGCGTCCGTACGATTTTCTCGACGTCTCGGCTGATCTTCTCGATGATCGCGCTCGGCGTCGCCGCCGGTGCGAGCAGGCCGAACCAGCTGGTGACGTCGAATGCCGGCAGGCCCGCCTGGGCGAAGGTCGGCACGTCGGGCAGTGCCGGCAGGCGGGCGTTTCCGGATACTGCGAGCGCCCGCACCCGACCGGCCCTGACGTGCTGGATGACGCTGATCGGCGGCGCGAAGTAAGCCTGGATGTGCCCGCCGATCAGGTCGGTGAGGATCGCCCCTCCCCCCTTGCCGTACGGGACGTGACCGAGGCTGACGCCGGCCGTGTTGTTGAACAGCTCGCCGACGACGTGAATGATGGTCCCGTTGCCGGACGAGCCGTAATTGAGCTTGCGCGGCTGAGACTTCGCCAGCGCGATGAACTCCTTGAGATCGCGCGCCGGGACCGACGGATGGACCACCAGCATCCATTCGCTGCTGGCCAGCGTGGCGATCGGGGCGAAGTCGCCGATGGCGTCGTACGGCAGCGACTGCAGGCTCGGCAGCACCACGTGGGTGTTGAGCGTGATCAGCAGCGAGTAGCCGTCTGGCGTTGCCTTGGCGGCGATGCTCGTTCCGATCACGCTGTTCGCGCCCGGCCGATTGTCGATGTGGACCGGTTGCCCCCACAGAGTCGCGAGTCGATCCGAGATCACCCGGGCGAGCGTGCTCGTGCTGCCTCCGGCGGCGTACGGGCTGATGATCATCACCGGCTTCGACGGAAAAGGATCGGTTTGCGCCCGCGCCTGCACGCTGACGGCGACGTTCGCCAGGACTGCCGCCTTCAGCAGCCTGCGACGCGTCGGCTCGAGCTGTCTCTTCATGTCGTATGTCTCTCAAGCTTGATTGAATCAGGTGAAACGGCACGCCGTTGCACCGTCCTTCGACCGCCCCGTTCAGGCGCGAAGCAGTCCCGACTGGACGAGCGCGTTTCGAATCGCCCGCTTCTTCGCGTCGTTGACGTTCACCGACGGCGGACGCATCCACGACGACTTCATCTGACCCAGCTGTACCAGCGCTTCCTTGGTGGCGCCGAACGGGCTGATCGAACTCCGGCGCATCTGATCCTCGAACACCGCGTCCATCAGCGGCCGCGCGAATGTGTTGTGGATGCTGCGCGCCTTGTCCGCCGAACCGGAGACCGACTCCCGAACCAGATCGGACCAGTGCTGGGTCCCGATGACGCTGATGCTGATCAACGCGCCGGGCGAGCCATGCAGCAGCATGCCGAGCAGCGATGGCGAGTCCGACGCGGCCAGCACCGAGAGCCGGTCCTTCAACGCATCGTGGAGCTCGGCGAACTGCGCCGTCGACTCGACGGCGGCCTTGATTCCGACGACGTGCTCCAGCTCGGATACCGCGCTCAGCGCGGCCACCGAATAGGCGCAGCCGGACGCCTCGCTGTAATGGAAGATGATCATCGGCAGGCCCACTTCGTCATTGAGCCGCCGGAACTTGTGCAGGACGATTTCCGGCATCTTGGCCAAGTGGCGAAACGGCCGGATATCGAAGATCGGCAGGACCAGCAGCATGTCGGCACCGGCCTGCTTGGCGCGAATGCCTTCCCGGACGAGCTCGTCGATCGATCTTCCCTCGATGCCCGCGACCAGCTTCAGGCCATCGGGAATCGCGCGTCGAGCCGTCTCGACGACGCTGAACCGCTCGTCGGACGTCAGCGTCGCGATCTCTCCGGCGTGGCCATTGACGGCGATGCCGTACAGCCCGGTCGCGGCACCGGTGCGTTCGATATGCAGCTTGAGATCCTCATGATCGATCTGGCCGTTCGGCAGGAACGGCGTCGCGGTCGCGGGGATCAGGCCGGTGATCTTCATCTGGACTCCATCACGATGCAATTGCCCTCCGCTGGTGCGAATGACAACGTTATTCCAATAATGACAACGTTATCACAAACCCGAACGAGTGTTCAAACCCGAGTGTTGAGCCTGCGTCGAGCGAGGGTTTACCCTGCCGCCTGATCCGCGCCGTCGACGGGGCTCGTGGAAGCGGCGCAGGCCGCGGAACCTGCACGACCCGCCAGCGGCAGCAGCCGATCCGGCGATCCGGACCGGACGCGACCAGCACCTACAATCGCCTTGGTCAACGCGAGTAGGTCTTCATGCTCAAGGACAAGGCTGCCCCCCCGGCGACCGCAAGACAGACGCCGACGCTCGCCCATGTCGCCGCGCATGCCGGAGTCTCGATCAGCACCGCCGGACGCGTGCTTCGTGGCTCGAGTCTGCCGCTCTCGGAGACGGCCGTGCAGCGGGTCCGGGCGTCCGCCGCCCATCTAGGCTACGTGCCGAACGTCGCAGCGCGCAGCCTGCGCGGCGCACGGCCTGCCGTCGTCGGCGTGATCGTCGGCGACATTCGCGACCCCTACTACGGCACGATCGCCGAGGCGATCACGTACGAGGCCGAGGCCAAGCACGGCATGCTCGCGATCGTCTGCAACATGCAGCGCAATCCGTTGCTCGAACTGAAGTACTGTCGGCAGCTCTGGGAGCATCGGGTCGCCGGCCTGGTACTGACGGGGGGCGGCTTCGACCAGCATCTATGCCTGAAGGATCTCGCGTC
>JBFWQR010000190.1:0-12206 GCA_050249335.1 Lautropia sp. | reverse complement strand
GGATTGCCCCAGCTCTTGCACTCGCCATTGGTGTTGAGCGCGCGCTGATACGGGCAGTTGTCGTTGCTCGGGCTGCCGAAATAGGTGCCGTCGTTGTAGCTGTAGCCGGCGATCCGCAGCTTCGACAGCGTCTGGATGATCGAGCCGCCCTGCAGCGTCGCGGCCGGATCGCCCGGCGCGACGCTGGTGCCGACGCCGGCCGCGCCGAGCGTGATGAAGGTGCCGTTACTGACGTTGATCTCGTCCGACAGCGGGCTGATGTTCTTGCGCAGCACGCCGCCGGCCAGGTTCTTCTTGTAGGAGCCGGTGATCAGGCCGAAGCGGATCCGGTCGGTCTCGCCGAACGTCTGCAGCAGGCCGACCGGCTTGTACTTGCCGGACGGATACTGCTTGCAACGCTCGGTGCCGAGCAGCGACGGTACGCAGACCTGGGTCCGGACGAAGTAGTCGCCCTTGCCGGTGGAGGTGCCCTTGCTGGGCGCATCGAGGCCGTTCGAGTTGCGCGACGGCGCGTTCGAGTAGGCCATGATGCCGGAGTTTTGCGGCGAGTTGCCGTTGCTCGGGTTCTGGTCCTCGCTCCAGCGGCACTGCCAGCGTTCGGCGGCGTTCCACAACGAGTAGTTGCCGCGCGTGACTTTCATCCGCGGCAGGTTGGTGTTGGTCTCCGACAGCGCCTGGATGCCGCTGCCGCCGTCGGTGGTGTTGCAGATCGTGATGCCCTGGGCGCGGATGTTGTCGACGGTCCAGCCGCCGACGCCGGCACCGGCCGCCACGGTACCGGGCGCGACGTAGGTGTTCAGCACGGAGATGTTGCCGACCAGTATCCACGGCAGGCCGGACGACGTGCCGCTGCCGGTGATCTGGCCGCGGACGTAGCTGCCGTTGCCGGCAGTCAGCTGCACCCAGTCGTTGTTGGCGAAGGGATTGCCGCCGGTCAGCCGAACGTACTTCGCCGCAGTGTCGATGCCGGTCTGGACCGTCGACCCGCCGACCGAGATCGAGGTGCCGGCCCGTGTCACCTTGCCGGCATCGAACGGGGTCAGCTGGCTGGTGTCGTCGCCGTTGTAGTACTTGGTGAACGAATGCGCGTCGTTCGGCAGATAGGCGCGCTCGACGACGCTGCTGTCGGCGGTGTCGCCGTCATTGATGCCGGAACCGTCGCCGTTGCTGCGGGCCGGGCTGCGCAGACCGCCATACAGCACCTTGCGCAGCGCATCCATCCGGGTCATGGTCGCCCAGTTCAGGAAGTTGCCGCTCCACTGGCCGTTGCAGTACTTGCTGGTGGTGTTCGAGACCGGCTCGAAGCGGCGGTTGCCGTCGCTGTAGACGTAGCACTTGAAGCTGTCGAAGTGGCCGTAGTAGTTGATCGCGTGCTTGTAGGTCGTGTCGGTGACGCCGTCGCGGTCGAGGTCGCTGAAGTCGTCGTAGGCCTTCTTGAACAGCTGCTGGTCCTTGGTCACCGTCAGCATCACGAACGGCGGGATCCGCTCGCCGACCAGGAACGGCGCATCGAACAGCTGCAGCTGCGGCGGCGAGAATGCCGAGCGGGCCTCCGGCAGCAGCATCGGCTGCCAGGTCATCACGAACACCAGCGACGCGGCGACTGCAGGGGTCAAGCGCTTGTTCATCACGGTCTCGTCGAGTCGGTTGCCGGCGGCGTCAGTTGCCGAGCGAATAGAACGATTGCAGGATCACTTCGGACGCCTGGTCATCGGCGCCGGCCGAGCGCCGGACGCCGCGGGCGATCGCGGTGATCCGGTAGGTCGGCGACGGGCAGCTCGCGACGAAGCTGCCGGTCATGCCCTGGCCGCCGCCGCCGTAGCAGAGCGACTCGATCACATAACGGGGCTGCCACGGCAGCGGAGCGCCGTTCGGGCCGTTGAAGGTCTGCTCGGCGCCGGCCGGCCGCGTATAAGTGCCGAAGACCACCGGCAGCCCGATCGCGCCCGGGGCGCCGGTCAGCACCTCGATCACCGTCCGGCTGTTGAAGTCGGGCCGTTCGCCGGTGACGCCGAGGCACAGGCCGGTGCTCGAGCAGGTGCCGGGGGCGCCGCTGTCGCCGAAGCCGGTCTCGCCGTTGATCGGCTGCGTCCGCGGGTTGCAGGCACCGGCGGCGAAGCCGAGCGCGCAGTTGCCGAGCAGATCGCGTTCGCCGTCGCGCAGCGCCGCCTCGGCGGCCTCGAAGGCGATCGCGTGATCGCGCTGCTGACCGACCATCCGCTCCTGCTGGGTGCCGACCTGCCAGCCGGCGGTGGCGAGCACCATCACGATCGCCAGCATCAGCAGCGAGATGATCAGTGCCGCGCCGTGCTGCCGCGCGGCGGCCGGCTGACGGTTGCGATGCTTCATAGCGCCACCGACCGGATCACGATGGTCGCCTCGCTGGCGCTGCGCAGGAAGCGGTCGGGGAACGGTCCGTACAGCTGCTCGCCGAGCTGGTAGGTGCGCGGCGACTGCGCGACGCCGACCTCGGTGGCGCTGCGATAGAGCAGGTGGACCCGCAGCGCGACGACGCGCAGCGGATCGGCGACGTTGCTCCAGGTCACGTAATTGGTGACCGAGCGGTTCTCCGACGAATAGATCCCGTATTGCACTTCCATCGCCTCGACGTCGGGCACCAGGTTGGTCCAGGTCGCGCCGCCGTCGGTCGAGCAGGCGAGCCAAGGCCGGCCGGCATCGACGCGGACCTGGAACCGGTTGCGCGACTGGACGTTGCCGGCAACCGATGCACCGAGGCAGTCGACGATGCCGCCGTCGGCGGTTGCGGTGGCCGGATCGGTCGAGCCGTTGTAGACGATCTCGACGGTGTCGCTCTGGCCGATCGTGGTGCCGGCGCCTTCGATGCCGGTGACCGGCACGAAGCCGAAGGCCGCGAGCAGCAGCGGGTTCTGGTCGCGCTGCAACGGGATCTGGCGGAAGCTGCCCTGGCGCAGCGTCCGTTCGACGATGCCGTTGCCGATCCGCATGCTCTCCTGCATCCGGCCGAGATCGTCCTGGGTCACGAAGGTCTCGCGCGAGCTCGAATAGACCCCGATCACGCCGAGGATCACCAGCGATGCCAGCACCAGCGACACCATTAGCTCGACCAGCGAGAAGCCGCGCTGGCGGCCGGTGTCGCGTGCCCGGCCGGTGTCGTGCGGCCGATCGATCATGTGCGGCCGGCTCATATCGGTGACACCCGCGTCGTGAAGACGCTGTAGGCGCCGGCGTTGCCGGCCCCGGCCGAGGTCTCGTTGCGGTTGTCGAGCCAGAACACCTTGATCGCGAACGCGGCTCCGAGGCCGTCGCATTGCGGATCGATCGCGGTGCCGTCGTAGGTCGGCGTGCCGCCGCTGCCGGAGTCGATGCAGACGACGCCGACTCCGGACGGCAGCGAGGCGGCAAGCCGCTGGTTCCACAGCGCCAGGTCGTCCTGCGCCATCTCGATCGCCGTGCAGCCACCGGCGCGGCAGGCCGGCACCGGCGTCATGTAGGCCGGGTCGGCAAGCGCCGTGCGCGGCCGGTTGTAGCCGGTGTTGACGACGCGGCTGCCGCCGCTCGAGCCCTCGAGATTGGCGCGCAGGCGGTCGGCCATGTCGGTCGTCAACGCGATCGCCGAACTGCGGTACTTCGAGCCGCCGGCGGTCTTCAGCGTGCTGGCCTGCATCGCGGCGACGCCGAGCAGCCCGATCGCGACGATCACGATCGCGATCAGCACTTCGAGCAGCGTGAAGCCGGCGGCGGCTTGCCGTGCCGGCCGGCCGGCGCGGCCGCGCGGCCGCATGATCAACGACCGTGCCGTCATGGTTCGACCACCGTGTTGAGCCGGCCGATCACCGAGACCTCGATGTTGCGGCCCTTGGCGCCGCTCGACCGCAGCTCGAACATCGCGGTCGACGCGCCGCCGTTCGGCTGCAGCGCGCCGCTCGCGAGGAAGGTCAGTGCGCCGCTGCCGACGGTGCGCGTCAGCGTCAGCCCGGCGCCGACCGCAGCATGTTCGCGGAGCAGCCGGTCGTTGCCGCCGAAGGTGCCGATGCCGGTCGTACCGTCCTCGCGGAACACCAGCCAGCCGTTGCCCCAGTTGGAACCGCAAGTCACCGCGTCGGGCGCCTGCCGCGGGCAGATCGAGACCCGGCCGCCGGTCCGGATCGCCTCGGCGCGTGCGACGGCCAGGTCGGAACCGAATGCCGACGAGGCCGAGCGGATACTCGAATTCAGCATGGTCGAGTTGAACGAAGGCGCGGCGACCGCCATCAGGATCGCGATGATCGCGATCGATGTCAGCAGCTCGACCAGGGTGAAACCCCGCGGCCGGTTGCGATCGAATCGATAGTGGCTGCGCACACGCGCGCGCCGTTCGGTACTGTTCACGATGACGGTCCTGCGAACCGCAACATAGGACGTGGCGCCGGATCCTGCGAGGCATCCGCGACGAAAGGGGGCGGCGCGGGCGTAAGTGGCGAACGGCGGACGATCCGTTCCGATGGACGGCGGCAAACCGTTCATGGACGGAGCAGCAGCGGCCGGTTATAACCAGGTATCCCGGGTCTTCGCCGGAGCGTGTTCGATCGTCGGTTGCGTCTGCTTCGCCGACGACAGCGCGGTCGCGAACTGGTCGGCGTTGAATCGGCTCACCTGGAATCTGCCGCTGCGCAGCGGATAGACGATGCCGAACACACCGCCGCTGCGAATCGCCTGGTGGACGCCGTCGAAGTCCGACAGCACCAGCGCCCTGACCGAGCCGATCGGCAAGCACTGCAGCGTCACGGCAAGCGTACCGGTGCTGGCGTTGAGCATGGCCGGGATCCGGGCCTCGCTGTCGCACGGGCCTTCGGCGACCAGGTAGTGCACGCAGGTATCGAGGCCGCGCGAGCAGTAGAGGCCGAACTGCGCGCCGGCGTCATTGCGGGCCCAGACATAGACGCTGCTCGGATCCAGCTTGACCCGCCAGGTGCCGTAGCGCTGGGCCGGTTCCTTAGTGGCGGCCGGCGGCTCGGCCGGCTCGCGTGCCGTCGCCGGCGGTGCGGCGAACTGGGACGCGGCGGCGGCCAGCATCAACGAGAGTGCGAACGATTTCATCGGGCGTGAGGGCGCGAAGGGCGCGAAGGGCGCATCCCCCGAAGAAACCGCAGGGCGGGTTCGGGCCACCAGCCCAGGCGGGCCCGGCGGTCGACGCCGCCGGCCGGCCGGCCTGCGCTGCCGCCGCTGCGCGACGACCGATCGCCGGCAGTTCGCCGTCCGGCCGGACCGTCATGCCGGGCCGCCACTGCAGGACCTCGAGCCGGCCGGCATAGGTCTCGACCAGCGCGGTCAGGCTCTCGACCCAGTCGCCGTCGTTGCAATAGAGCATGCCGTCGATCATCCGGATCCGCGCCTGGTGGATGTGGCCGCAGACGACGCCGTCGAAGCCGCGGCGGCGGGCTTCGCGCGCCACCGTCTGCTCGAAATCGCAGATGAAGCCGACCGCGTCCTTGACCCGATGCTTCAGGTATTGCGACAGCGACCAGTAGTGCAGGCCGAGCCGGTGCCGCAGCCGGTTGAAGTGGTCGTTCAGCCAGAGGATGAAGGTGTAGAGCTGGTCGCCGATCACGGCGAGCCAGCGGGCGTGCTGGATCACACCGTCGAAGAAGTCGCCGTGCGTCACCCACAGGCGGCGGCCGTCGAGCAGCGTGTGCACGGTCTCGCGCCGGACCTGCACGCCGCCGAGCTCGAGCCCGTCGAACTGCCGTGCCGGTTCGTCGTGGTTGCCCGGCACGAACACGACCCGCGTGCCGTCGGCGGCCTTGCGCAGCAATTCCTGGATGACCCGGTCATGCAGCGCGTTCCAGAACCACTTGCGCCGCAGCTGCCAGGTGTCGATGATGTCGCCGACCAGGTACAGGCTGTCCGATTCGTGGGTCTGCAGGAAATCCAGCAGTTGCGCCGCCTTGCAGCCGGCGGTGCCCAGATGCAGGTCGGAGATGAAGATCGCGCGGTAGTGGTCGATCGGCCGGGGCGGCGACCCGTCGTCGGCCGTGGCAGCCTCGGCGGGCCGGGCGAGCGGGTCGGGCATGCCGGGCAAGGGACTGGATCGCATCGTCGGCCTCGTCAGCGGATGTCGCGGTAGGTCTGCGAGAGCGGCTGCTTGCGGATCACCTCGGAGACGAAATTGCCGGCGTAGCGCAGACCGGTGCGCCAGAGGCCTTCGGCGGCGAGCCGGCGGGCCGAGGTCGGCATCGCCAGGTCGAGACGGAACCGGACGCGGCCGACCTTCGCGAGCCGGCGTGCGATGTCGGTGTCCTCGCCCCAGAACTCGATCGATGGATCGAAGCCGCCGATGCGGTCGACCGCGATGCGGCGAACCGCGAAGTTGCCGCCGACCGCCAGATAGCCGGTCCACCAGTAGCAGGGCAGCGCCAGCAGCCGCCAGTAGAGCCAGACCAGCGCGCGCTGCCAGGCCGGCTGGTCGTGATAGCGGTACGGGCCGCTGACGCAGACCAGGTCGGGCGCCGCCTCGAAAGAATCCCAGACTCGCTCGATCCAGCCGGGCGGCATCCGAGTATCGGCGTCGATCCATGCGACGATCGGTTCGCGCGCCTGCCGGTGACCGCAGCGGCGCGCCAGCGTCAGCCCCTTGCGCGGCTCCCCGACCACGCGCAGCGACGCGCCGACCGCGGCGGCGGCATCGGCGCGGTGTCCGGCGATCGCCGCGGTCGAATCGCTGCTGGCGTTGTCGATCACCAGGATCTCGACCGGACCGAGCCACGGTGGAGGCGTCGCACCGTGGCCGAGGCGGCCGATCTCGGCGATCACCGCATCGAGACACTCGCCGATCCGGCGCGCCTCGTTGTGGGCCGGTATCGCGATCGTCATGCCGCGCTCCGGCGGCTGCTCAGATGACGCCTGCATAGAGAGCCTCCCAGCGTTCGATGACCCGGGCGACCGCGCTGGCGCGGGCCCGGGCAAGGGCGCCGGCGGCGAGCCGGCGGTGCAGCGACGCGTCGTCGACCAGCTGCGCCAGCTGCGCGGCGAAATCGGCGGTGTCGTCGGGCTTCGCGATCAGGCCGGCCGCGGCACCGACGACTTCGGGCAGCGCGCGGCTGGCGACGACCACCGCCGGCACCGCGCAGGCCATCGCCTGCAGCAGCGCCATGCACTGGGTCTCGGACGTGCTGGCGGTCGCGAACACGGTCGCACTGCGCAGCAGCGCGGCGAGCGCGTCATGGTCGAGCGTCGCGACGAAGCGGATCCGGTCGGCCGCCGGCGATGCGGCGGCACGCGCCAGCAGCCGGGCGCGATCGTTGCCATGGCCGGCGATCGTCAGCGTGATCCGCGGCCGGGTCGCGGCGACGCGGGCGAACGCGTCGATCAGCACGTCGATCTTCTTCTCGATCGCCAGGCGGCCGGCGTAGACGACATGGTGGTCGGCCGCCGGCGGCGCGAGATGCGGCGAGAAGCGCAGCGTGTCGATCGGGTTCGAGATCACCCGCAGCTCGCCGGCGAAGCCGGCACGGCGCATCTGCCGCGCGGTCGCGCGCGACGGCGTCGTGACGATCCGGCAGCGCCGGTAGAAGCGATTGACGAGCCGGCTGCCGGCGCGCAGCGCCGGTGCCGCGAGGCGCGCGGGCGCATAGTCGCCGAACGCGTCGACCGCCCAGTGGTTGGTGCCGATCAGCGGGACACCGAGCAGCGCGGCGTGGCGGGCACCGGTCCAGCCGGCCGACAGGAAAGTATGCAGATGAACGACGTCGGGCCGGAACCCGGCGATCGCGCGCCAGGTCGGCGGCGTCGGCACGAACAGTCGCGACTGGCCGGTCGAGCCCGGCAGCGGCAGTGCCGGCCCGCGTGCGATCGCGACCCGCGGACCGAGATCGAGCTCGGCCGGCGCCAGGCCGGCGACCGCGAAGTCGCCGGTGGCGGCGGCTGGGGCGATCACCAGGACCCGATGGCCGCGGCGGCCGAGCTCGCGCGCCAGCGTCGCGACCGAGTCCTGGATGCCGCCGAGCTCGGGAAAGAAACTGTCGGTGTAGAGCGCGATCTGCACGCCGCGCAGCGTAGGCGGCGGTTATTGCAGTCGCGTGACGGCGTTGCAGCCGTCACGAGTCGATCAATCGGCCGACGGTGCCAGCACTCCGGACCACTGCAGCAGCACGCCGGCAGCGGCACAACCGAGCAGCGTCGGCAGCACGCCGGCGCGCCAGCGGAACACCGCGAGCAGCGCCGCCAGCGACAACCCGATCGCCCACGGCGACGCGCTCGCCAGTACCGGCAGGTCGAGCCGCAGGCCGAATGCATCGACCGGCTCAGTCGCACGGAACCAGCTGTGCAGCGCGAACCAGACGCCGAGGTTCAGGATCACGCCGACCACCGCCGCCGTCACCGCTGCCAGCGCCCCGGCGAGGGCCCGGTTGCCGCGCAGCGTCTCGACGGACGGCGCGCCGACGAGGATCAGCACGAAGCTCGGGACGAACGTGACCCAGGTGGTCAGCAGCCCGCCGAGCGTGCCGGCGAGCAGCGGCGGCAGCGTGCCGGGCGCGCGCGCGGCGGCGAGAAAGCCGACGAACTGCGTCACCATGATCAGCGGCCCCGGCGTCGTCTCGGCCATGCCGAGGCCGTCGAGCATCTCGCCGGGCGTCAGCCAGCCATGGATGTCGACGGCCTGCTGCGCGACGTAGCTGAGCACCGCATAGGCGCCGCCGAACGTGATCAGCGCCATCTGGCTGAAGAAGATCGCGATCCGGCTGTAGACGTCGCCGGCGCCGAACGCGAGCACGATCGCCGCGGTCGGCAGCAGCCACAGCGCGAGTCCGATCGCAGCGGTCGTCTGCGGCCGGGGTGCGTCCTCCGGTCGGGATACGTGCTCCGGCCGGGGTGGGTGCTCCGGCCGGGACCGGACCGTCCGCGGCGGCGCGGGCGCGGCCCGGCTGCCGGGCACCCAGCGGGTCGCGAGCCAGCCGATCAGGCCGGCGGCGAGCACGATGACGGGGAACGGCACCGCGAAGGCGAACAGCGCGATGAACGATGCCGCCGCCAGCAGCCGGCTGCCGCTGCCGTTGAGAGCGCGCGAACCGATCCGGATCACGGCCTGCAGCACGATCGCGAGCACGGCGGCCTTGACGCCGAAGAACAGGCCGGTGACCAGCGGCAGGTCGCCCCAGATCAGGTAGATCCATGACAGCACCAGGATCGCGACCGCACCGGGCAGGATGAACAGGCCGCCGGCGATCAGGCCGCCGGCGGTCCTGTGCATCAGCCAGCCGATGTAGGTGGCGAGCTGCTGCGCTTCCGGCCCGGGCAGCAGCATGCAGAAATTCAGCGCATGCAGGAAGCGCGCTTCGCCGATCCAGCGACGCTCGTCGACCAGGATCCGGTGCATCAGCGCGATCTGCCCGGCCGGCCCGCCGAAGCTCAGCAACGCGATCCGCAGCCAGACGCGCAGCGCTGCCGCGAACGGTACCGTGGCGACCGGGGCGGCCGCGTCGTCGGAATCTGGTGCCGGAGAGAAGACTCGAACTTCCGACCTTCGCATTACGAATGCGCTGCTCTACCAACTGAGCTACACCGGCGTGGCCGGCATTATAGCCGCTGCGTCGATCGGCTCGCCGCTGGCCGATCCGGCCGTTGCAGCCGGGTCGGCAGGGCGTCCGGCGCGGGGACGCCGGGCTCGTTCACGAATGCTCGGGATCGTTCGCCGCGAAGAACGCGGCGACGGTCGGCCAGGCGAGCGCGATGCGCAGCTCCCGCTTCATCCGGCGGTTGTCCAGGCTGCGCGATTCGCGCATGAAGGTTGCACGCATCGGCGAGACCCGGGTCAGCAGCGTCGCGCGGTTGACCCGCGGCGGCGGCGGCAGGCCGGCCCAGGCGGCGACCCGGTCGAGGTAGTCGCCGAGCAGCAGCCGGGTGTCGTCGACCGCGTTGAGGATCCGCTGCGCCGGCGCGCGGTGCAGCGCGGCGATCGCGAGCCGCGCCAGATCGTCGGCATGGATATGGTTGGTCATCACGTCGTCGGCGGCGACCAGCGCCGGTACCCGGTCGCGCAGCCGCTGCAGCGGCAGCCGGCCGGCGCCGTAGATGCCGGGCACGCGCAGGATCGCGGCCGTGAGGCCGCCGGCAGCGCATCCGCCGGCAATGCAGCCGCCAGCAGCGCGGCCGCCGGCCGCGAGAGAGCCTGCGGCGCGAGTCCCGGCGGCGCGGATCCGCCGCTCGGCCGCGACCCGCCGGCGGGCGCGATCGGTCAACGGTGCGACCGTCGCGGTCTCGTCGACGAACCGGCCGCCGCGGTCGCCGTAGACGCCGGTGGTGCTCAGGTAGACGAGGCGGGTACGCGCGGCTCGCTGCCGGCGGTACCGGTGCACGGCGGTGAGCCGTTCGGCGGGCCGCGCCTCGGGCCGCCGCACCGCCGGCCGCCGCGCTGTCGGCGCGAGCAGCGCGCGCAGCCATGCGGCGGTGACCGGGTCATCCGGCGCGCCGGCGCGGTCGCGGCCGTCGGCGGGCGGTGGCGCCGCATGGACTACCCACGGCGCCAGCCGGCCGAGCCGGCGGCGGCCGAGCGCGGCCGCGGCGAACGGCACGATGCCGGCGGCGCGCAGCGCCGGGTGGCTCGCGTCGCCATGGGTCACGCCGAACACGCGCCAGCTGCGGCCGGCGCGCGCGGCGATCCGCCGGCCGATATCGCCGCAGCCGATGATCAGCAGCCGCTGGCGGCGGAAGCGGCGGGGGAGTGCGCGATAATCAGGCTGCAATGACGTTCACCGTAACCATCACGCCGAGCGGCAAGTCCGTCACGGTCGACGGCGAGACCCACATTCTAGAAGCGGCGCTGAAGCAGGGCGTGGTGCTGCCGTACGGCTGCAAGAACGGCGCATGCGGCTCGTGCAAGGCGCGGATCGTCGACGGCACCGTCGTGCAGGACCCGCACCAGCCGTCGGCGTTGACCAGCGAGGAAGCGACTCGCGGCCTGGCGCTGCTCTGCTGTGCCCGCGCCGCGTCGGACCTGACGGTCGAGGCGCGCGTGGTGTCGGCGGTCGGCGAGATCCCGATCCGCAAGATGCCGTGTCGGGTCGCGTCGATCGAGCGGGTCGCGCCCGACGTCGCGGTGCTGCGGCTGCAGCTGCCGGCGTCGGAACGGCTGCAGTACCTGGCCGGCCAGTACATCGAGCTGATCCTGCGCGACGGCACCCGGCGCAGCTATTCGATGGCGACCGCGCCCGGCACGATCGAAGGGCTCGAGCTGCATCTGCGGCACATGCCGGGCGGCAAGTTCACCGACACCGTGTTCGGTGCCGCCGAGCCGGCGCTGAAGGTCCGCGACATCCTGCGCTTCGAAGGCCCGCTCGGCACGTTCTTCCTGCGCGAGGACAGTGTCAGGCCGATCGTGATGATCGCGAGCGGCACCGGCTTCGCACCGATCAAGTCGATCGTCGAGCGGATCCGCGTGCTGGCCGCCGGCAAAGGCTTCGACCGGCCGGTCACGCTGTACTGGGGCGGCCGCCGGCCGCACGATCTCTACATGAACGCGCTGTGCGAGACCTGGGCCCGCGAGCTTGCCGGCTTCCGCTACGTGCCGGTGGTCTCCGATGCGCTGCCGGAGGATGATTGGCACGGCCGCACCGGCTTCGTCCACCGCGCCGCGATGGCGGACTTTCCGGACATGCGCGAGCTCGAGGTCTACGCCTGCGGCGCGCCGATCGTCGTCGATTCGAGCCGCCTCGATTTCACCGCGCAGTGCGGGCTGCCGGCCGACGCGTTCTACGCCGACGCGTTCACGACCGCGGCCGACACCGCCGGGCCGGCGACGCCGCCGGCGGTGACGACCGGCCATCACTAGGGCCTGTTCACGCTCCGGACGCCGCCGCGCCGGGGCGCGCCGATCAGACGGCCGGCATCGACGGCTTCGCGGCCGGCGCCTCTTCGCCGAGGTAGGCGGCGCGCACCCGGGGATCGGTCAGCATGCTGCGAGCGTCCGACTCCATCGTCACCAGGCCCGATTCCATCACGTAGCCGCGGTCGGCAGCTTCGAGCGCGAGCTTGGCGTTCTGCTCGACCAGCAGCATCGTGACGCCGCGCGACGAGACTTCGCGGATCACCTCGAAGATCTTCTCGACCATGATCGGCGACAGGCCCATGCTCGGTTCGTCGAGCAGCAGCACCTTCGGCCGGCTCATCAGCGCCCGCGCCATCGCCAGCATCTGCTGCTCGCCGCCGGACATCGTTCCGGCGAGCTGGCTGGCGCGCTCCTTGAGCCGCGG
>JBFWQR010000189.1:0-12232 GCA_050249335.1 Lautropia sp. | reverse complement strand
GTGAAGAGGACACCCGCCCGTACGAATGCGACGGGTTGACCGCCTTCCGGCATCTGCCGATGGTGGTCACGCTGCCGGAAACCGAGCAGCAGGTCTGCCAGATCCTGAAGGTCTGTCGCGCGCTGCAGGTGCCGGTGGTGCCGCGCGGTGCCGGTACCGGCCTGTCCGGCGGCGCCACGCCGCATGCCGGCGGCGTGGTGCTGTCGCTGGCGCGCTTCAACCGGATCGTCGCGGTCGACCCGGTGTCGCGGACCGCGCGGGTGCAGCCCGGGGTCCGCAATCTCGCGATCTCGGAAGCCGCCGCGCCGTACGGCCTCTACTATGCGCCGGACCCGTCGTCGCAGATCGCCTGCACGATCGGCGGCAACGTCGCCGAGAACTCCGGCGGCGTCCACTGTCTGAAGTACGGGCTGACGGTGCACAACGTGCTGGCGATCCGGGCGATCACGATCGATGGCGACATCGTCACGCTCGGCGCCGCGATCGGCTCGACCGGCGCGGCCCCCGACAGCCCCGGGCTCGACCTGCTCGCGCTGGTGATCGGCTCGGAAGGCATGCTCGCGGTGGTCACCGAGATCGTCGTCAAGCTGGTGCCGAAGCCGCAGCTGGCGCGGGTCGTGATGGCGTCGTTCGACGACGTCGAGCGCGCCGGCGATGCGGTCGCCGCGATCATCGCCGCCGGCATCATCCCGGCCGGCATGGAGATGATGGACAAGAAGGCGAGCGGCGCGGTCGAGCCGTTCGTCAAGGCCGGCTACGACCTCGAGGCGGAAGCGATCCTGCTGGTCGAATCCGACGGCACGCCGGAGGAGGTCGCCGAGGAGATCGTCGCGATGGAGCGCGTGCTGCGTGAGGCCGGCGCGACCCGGCTCGCGGTCTCGACCTCCGAAGCCGAACGGCTGCGCTTCTGGTCTGGCCGCAAGAACGCGTTTCCGGCGGCCGGCCGGATCTCGGCCGACTACTACTGCATGGACGGCACGATTCCGCGCAAGGGGCTCGGCCGGATGCTGCTCGCGATCGCCGGGATGGAGCGCAAGTACGCGTTGCGCTGCATGAACGTGTTCCATGCCGGCGACGGCAACCTGCATCCGCTGATCCTGTTCGATGCCAACATTCCCGGCGAATGGCAGCGCGCCGATGCGTTCGGCGCCGAGATCCTCGAGCTCTGCGTCGAGCTCGGCGGCACCATCACCGGCGAGCACGGCGTCGGCATCGAGAAGATCAATTCGATGTGCGTGCAGTATTCGGAGCAGGAGCGCGATGCCTTCTTCGCGGTCAAGCGGGCGTTCGATCCGCCGGGGCTGCTGAACCCGGGCAAGGCGATTCCGACGCTGCATCGCTGCGCCGAATACGGGCGGATGCACGTCCGCGCCGGCCGGCTGGCGTTCCCCGAGCTGCCGCGGTTCTGATGGCAGCGCAGCCGCCGGCAGCGCTGCCCGCGCCGGACGCCGGGCTCGGCCGGTTGCGCGAGCAGGTCGTCGCGGCCGATCGCGCGCGCCGGCCGCTGCGGATCCGCGGCGGCGGCAGCAAGGACTTCTACGGCAACCAGACCGCGGTCGGCGACCTGCTCGATTGCCGGGACCATGCCGGCATCGTCGACTACGAGCCGACCGAGCTGGTCGTGACCGCCCGCTGCGGCACGCCGCTCGCGGAACTCGAGCAGACGCTCACCCGGGCCAATCAGTACCTGCCGTTCGAGCCGCCGCATTTCGGTCCGGCCGCGACCGTCGGCGGCATGGTCGCGGCCGGCCTGTCCGGGCCGCGCCGGCTCGCCACCGGCGCGCTGCGCGACTACGTGCTCGGCGCGTTGCTGCTGACCAGCCGCGGCGAGCTGCTGCAATTCGGCGGGCGGGTGATGAAGAACGTCGCCGGCTACGACGTCGCGCGGGTGCTCGCCGGCTCGCTCGGCGTGCTCGGCGTGATCGCCGAAGTGTCGCTGAAGGTGCTGCCGCGGCCGGCGGTCGAGCGGACGCTGCAGTTCGGGTTCGGCGAGGCCGAGGCGATCCGGCGCTGCAACCAGTGGGGCGGCGAGCCGCTGCCGATCTCGGCGACGCTCTGGTACGACGGCGTGCTGACGGTCCGGCTGTCCGGCGCCGCCGCCGCGGTCGATGCGGCGAGCCGCAAGCTCGGCGGCGAGCCGATGCCGGCAGCCGATGCCGAAGCGCTGTGGTCGTCGGTCCGCGAGCAGCAGCATCTGTTCTTCGCCGCGACGCCGGTGCTCTGGCGGCTCGCGCTGCCGCCGGCGACGCCGCCGCTCGAGCTCGCCGGGCGGCAGCTGATCGAGTGGGGCGGCGGGCTGCGCTGGTTCGTGCCGCAGCCCGATCACGCGGCGTCGCAGTCGTTGCGCGACCTGGTCGCGCGGGTCGGCGGCAGCGCGACGCTGTTCCGCGTCGGCCCGCGCGCGACCGTGCCGCGCTTCCATCCGCTCGATCCGGCGCTGCGCCGGATCCATGAACGGCTGAAGCGCGCGTTCGACCCGAACCGGACGCTGAACCCGGGCCGCCTCTACGACTGGCTCTAGGGCTGCCCCAGGAGGCTGCCGCGACCGCATGGAAACCCATCTCGCCGACTGGTTCAAGGACACTGCCGACGGCAAGGATGCCGAGGCGATCCTGCGCGCCTGCGTCCACTGCGGCTTCTGCACCGCGACCTGTCCGACCTACCAGCTGCTCGGCGATGAGAACGACGGACCGCGCGGGCGCATCTACCTGATGAAGCAGGTGATGGAAGGCGCCGCGCCGACCGCAGCGACGCTGACGCATCTCGACCGCTGCCTGACCTGCCGCAACTGCGAATCGACCTGCCCGTCGGGCGTGCGCTACGGCCACTTGGTCGACATCGGCCGGCGGCTGGTCGAGGCGCGGGTCGAGCGGCCGCCGGCGCAGCGGCTGCTGCGCTTCGCGCTGCGCGAGGGCCTGACGCGCCGCTGGCTGTTCGACCCGGCGATGCGCGTCGGCCAGTGGCTGCGGCCGCTGCTGCCCGAAGCGCTGCGCGCCAAGGTGCCCGAGCCGCGCGACCCCGGCGCCTGGCCCGACCGGGTCCATCGCAGCAAGGTGCTGCTGCTCGACAGCTGCACGCAGGGTGCGATGATGCCGTCGATCGACCGCGCCACCGCGCGGGTGCTCGATCGGGTCGGCGTGCAGACGATCATCGCGCCGTCGTCGGGCTGTTGCGGCGCGATTCGCCATCATCTGAACGATCATGACGGCGGGCTGGCCGACGCGCGGCGCAATATCGACGCCTGGCTGCCGTACCTGCAGGCGGGTGCCGAGGCGATCGTGTTCAACGCTTCCGGCTGTGGCGCGATGGTCAAGGACTACGGTCATCTGCTGCGTGACGACCCGGCCTACGCGGCCAAGGCGGCGCGGGTCTCGGCGGCGGCGGTCGATCTGGTCGAGGCGCTGGCGCCGCGGCTGGCGGCGCTCGAACCGCTGGCGCGGGCCGGCGGCGAAGCGCGCATCGTGTTCCATCCGCCGTGTACGCTGCAGCACGGCCAGCAGATCCGCGGCCTGGTCGAGGGCGTGCTGGTCCGCTGGGGCGCGAAGCTGCTGCCGGTCGCCGACAGTCATCTGTGCTGCGGGTCGGCCGGTACCTATTCGCTGACGCAGCCGGCGCTGTCGCGGCAACTGCGCGACCGCAAGCTCGATGCGCTGCAGGCCGGCAAGCCGGAATGCATCCTGTCGGCCAACATCGGCTGCCTCGCGCACCTCGCCTCGGGCACCGGCACGCCGGTCCGGCACTGGATCGAGTGGCTCGATCAGCGCATGACATAGCGAAGCAGGGGCCAACATGGCGAAGCAAGTACTGCCGTCCGCGGGTGGCGGATTCTGGAGTCCCGGGATTGCCGGAACACCAGTTGCGAGGAGACCGCCATGATTTCGCGCCGGAGAGGGAACCGAGCATGACCGAACCGACCGACGAAGCGACCCGGATCGCGCGCTGGCGCGACTACTATGATCGCAATCAGCTGGCCCGCGCGGCCGGCTACAGCGCCGAACAGGAACATCACTGACGCATCGGTCGCCTGCCGGCGGCGCCGGCATTCCGGCGCGCGCCGACGACCGCCAGCGTTCCAAAACAACCGGAGCCGCCATGGCCAGCAATCCCGCCAACGCCCCGCTCGGCAAGATCATCCGCTTCTACGTCCGGTTCACGCCGAGCTACAGCCAGATCGGCTACTACGCGCGGCGGCTGTTCTGGCGGCGGCTGCGCAACGATTTCCGCGGCCAGACCTGGCTGGTCGTCGGCGGCTCCGAGGGCATCGGCGGATCGGCGGCGCGTTCGGCGGTGGCCGGCGGCGCGACCGTGATCAGCGTCGCCCGCGACCCGGCCAAGCTGCAGGCATTCGCCGCGTCGACCGCCGATCCTTCGCGGGTCGTCGCCGAGACCGCCGACTTTTCGCTGATGGCGAGCGTGCGCGAGCTGCTCGGGCGGCTGCAGGCGCGCGGCACGCCGATCGACGTGCTGGTCGACAACGTCGGCATCCAGAAGCGCGACCAGATCATCACCCGCGAGGGCCTCGAGACTTCGTTCGCGACTAACATCCTGAGCCATTACCTGTTCACTCGCGAGTTGCTCGCGCGTGGCCTGCTCGCCGAGAACGCGACGATCATCGAAGTGGCGTCGGGCGGCATGTACAACCATCCGCTGGTCGTCAAGGACCTGAACATCACCGGCCCGGGCTATCTCGGCGTACGCGCCTACGGGCTGTCGAAGCGGGCGCAGGTCGTGATGACGCAGCACTGGCGCCAGACCCATGCCGGCAGCGGCCGCCGCTTCTACGTGATGCATCCGGGCTGGGTCGATACCGCGGCGGTCAGCCGCTCGATGCCGCGGTTCCGCGAGACGCTGAAGTCGGTGCTGCGGCGGGACGAGCAGGGCGCCGACACCATCGTCTATCTGGCCGATCAGCGGCCGCCGCAGCGGTCGGACGAATCGATCTGGTTCGATCGCAAGGAGCGGACCGCGCACATCTTCGCGCGCACGCGCCAGACCAAGGACACGGCCGCGACGCTGATCGCCTATCTCGAGTCGATGACGGCGACGCCGGTGGCGGGAAGCGCCGGCGCTTCGGCCGCGCCGGCCGCACCGCCCGGCCCGACGCTCACGCCAGCCGGTTCGCCAGTTGCCTGAGCTGCGGCGCGAGCCACGCGGCATCCGCGAGACATGATGCGGTTCGAGGCCGCCATGACGCCGGGTCGACATGGCAGCGCGTCTTATAGCATCGGGGCACTTGGCATCGAACCGCGAGGAGACGCGATGAAGCTGCAGACCATCGACCGGATCCGGCCGACGCTGGTGCCGGGCGACCATCCGTTCATGACCGGCCCGTTCACGCCGAACTACGACGAAGTCGATGCGACCGAGCTCGAGGTGATCGGCACCGTGCCGGCACGGCTCGACGGCGTCTATTTGCGCAACACCCAGAATCCGGTGCACCAGCCGCGCGGCGTCTACCATCCGTTCGACGGCGACGCGATGCTGCACCTGCTGCGCTTCGAGCGCGGCCGGGTCGAATACCGCAACCGCTTCGTCCGGACCAAGGCGTTCATCGCCGAGCAGCAGGCCGGGCGAGCGCTCTATGCCGGCCTGATCGACCGGCCGAGCCTGGCCGAGCGGCCGGGCTGGGGTGCGCGCGGCGGGCTGCGCGACACCGCGGCGACCGACGTGATCGTGCATGCCGGGCAGGCGCTCGCGACCTTCTACCAGTGCGGCGAGCCGTACCGGCTCGATCCGCTGATGCTGGCCGATCGCGGCGTCTCGGCCTGGGGCGAACGGGTGCTCGCCGACGGCGGCATCTCGGCGCACCCGAAGGTCTGCCCGGCGAGCGGCGACCTGCTGTTCTTCAACTACTCGAAGCAGGCGCCGTACATGCACTACGGCGAGGTCGATCGCGACGACCGGCTGGTGCACTATGTGCCGGTGCCGCTGCCGGGCCCGCGGCTGCCGCACGACATGGCGTTCACCGCCAACTATGCGGTCCTCGACGACTTCCCGCTGCACTGGGACGAATCGCTGCTGGCGAGCGGCCGGCACAAGCTGGTCTACCACGCCGACCGGCCGGCGCGGTTCGCGGTGGTGCCGCGCCGGCATGCGCCGCAGACCGGCATCCGCTGGTTCGAGGCGAGCCCGACCTACGTGCTGCACTGGCTCAACGCATGGGAGGAGGGCAGCGAGATCGTGCTGCACGGCTACCACCAGCGGACGCCGATGCCGAAGGCCGGCTACGACAACACCGGCAACACGCTCGGCCCGGAACGCTACGGCCCGACGCTCTACGAATGGCGGCTCGACCTCGCGAGCGGCCGGGTCCGCGAGCGCCGGCTCGATGAGCGGCTGCTCGAGTTCGGCATGATCAACGCTCGCTACTGGGGCCGGCCGTACCGCTACTCGTACAGCATGATCGCCCATCCGGGCAGCTTCCTGTTCGACGGAATCCTGCGCTACGACCACGTGAGCGGCGCATCGCAGAGCTGGCGCTTCGGCGAAGGCCGCTTCGGCAGCGAATCACCGGTCGCGCCATGCGTCGGCGCGGTCGACGAGGACGACGCCTACGTGGTCTCGTTCGTCACCGACATGGCTGCCGATCGTTCCGAATGCGTCGTGCTCGACGCCCGCCGGATCGACCAGGGGCCGGTCGCGCGGATCCTGCTGCCGCACCGGATCAGCAGCGGGACGCATGCCTGCTGGGCCGGCGCGGACGAGCTGCGCGGATAGCGTTTGCCCTGCGGGTGCGCCAACCGGGAGCGCTCGAGGGCAACCGCGTCGATGCGCCGCCCGGTGCTCAGCGGAACGACCCGCGCGCCGCCGGATCGCTGTACGACTGCACCGGCGTGCCGCGATACAGGATCCTGGCGTTGCGTTCGGTGATCGCCTTGTGCAGCGCGACCATCTCGGGCTGCTGATTGCCGGTCGGAACCGGCTCGTGCTCGAAGGTGTTGAAGCGGTCGACGCCGCGGACCAGCGTCGCCGAATCATCGCCATGGATCTGCCGGACCGAGGTCGGGATGTAGCGGATCGCGAAGCCGATCCGGCGTTCGTTCGACGGATTCGGCGGCGAGCCGTGGACCAGCCGGACATGGTGCAGCGACATCTCGCCGGGCTGCAGGTCGAGCCGGACCGCACGGCTCGCGTCGATGTCGACCGCGATTTCCTGGCCGCGCGACAGCAGGTTGTTGTCGGCGAAGGTGTCCTTGTGCTCGATCTGGTCGAGCGTGTGGGTGCCCGGGATCACTTCCATCGCGCCGTTGCCGGCGTTGCTCCCGGTCAGCGCGACCCAGGCGGTGACGACGTCCGGCCGCGACAGGCCCCAGTAGGTCGAATCCTGGTGCCACGAGACGAACGCCGGTGTGTTCGCCTCCTTGATGAAGAAATTGGTGGTCCAGCAGAGCAGGTCGGCGCCGTAGATGTCCTCGATCGCGTCGACGATCCGCTGGTTGTGGACGACATCGGACAGGAACTTGAACAGCAGGTGCGACTTGTGGCGCAGTTCGCCGCGCAGCGGCCCGCCGGTGCCGCGTTCGAACGTCTCGAGCTCGGCGCGGACGCCGGCGGCGGCGTCCGCGCTCATCACGCGGATCGGGCTCAGGTAACCATCGCGGTGGAAGCGCGCGACCTGGTCTTCGGTCAGCAGCTTGGTCATGATCGACTCCTGTGCGGTGCGCTGTTCGGCGGCCGAACGGCAGAGCGGCTCTCAAGGAAACGCCGGGCCGCCCCAAGTTTCCTTGACCCCCTCGGGGGGCGGGCTGGGCGCAGCCCGGCCCAGGAGGCGCTCAGTTGTTCATCGTCCGCGGCAGCCACAGCGCGATCTCGGGAAATGCGATGACGATGCCCAGCCCGAGCACTTGCAGGCCGAGGTAGGGCACGATCGATCTGAAGATGTCGGTCAGCGTGATGCCAGGCGGCGTCACGCCCTTCAGGTAGAACGCCGCCGGACCGAACGGCGGCGAGATGTACGAGATCTGCATGTTCATGCAGAACAGCACGCCGAGCCAGACCGGGTCGAAGCCGAGCTTGACCGCGACCGGCACGAAGATCGGCGCGGTCAGCAGCAGGATGCCGATCCAGTCGATGAAGCAGCCGAGGATGATCCAGACCGCCTGGATCAAGATCAGCACGCCCATCGGCCCGAGCGGAAACGCCGCGAGCAGGTGCTGGATCATCGTCGTGCCGCCGGCGAGCGTATAGACGCCGATCAGCGCCGACGAGCCGAAGAACAGCCAGTACAGCATCGCCGTGGTCTTGGTCGTCTCGGTCACCGCATGGCGGACGGCGGTCCAGGTCAGCCGGCGCTTGACCGCGGCGGCGAGCGCCGCGCCGAGCACGCCGACGCCGCCGGCTTCGGTCGGCGTCGCCCAGCCGAGGTACAGCGAGCCGAGCACCGCGAACACGACCAGGCTCGGCAGCAACAGCTTCTGCAGCAGCGCGAGCTTGGCCGCGAGCGGCAGGTTCGACTCGGTCGCCAGCGCGCGCGGCGCGATCGACGGGTTCAGCTTGGCGCGGATCACGATGTAGCCGATGTACAGCGCCGCCAGCAGCAGGCCGGGGACGATGCCGGCGATGTAGAGCTGGCCGATCGAGACGCCGGCGGTCAGGCCGTACAGGATGAACACCACCGACGGCGGGATCAGCGTCGACAGCCCGCCGCCGGCGCAGATGCAGCCGAGCGCGAGATCCTTCTTGTAGCCCCGCTGCAGCATCGCCGGCAGCGCGACGATGCCGATCGTGACGACCTCGGCGCCGAGCACGCCGACCATCGCCGCCATCAGCGTGCTGGTGATGATTACCGCGACCGCGAGACCGCCCGGCACGCCGCCGAACCACGCGGTCACCGCGCCGAAGATGTCCTCGGCGATGCCGGATCGCTCGAGCAGGCATGCCATGAACACGAACAGCGGCACCGAGACCAGCACGCTGTTGCCGAGCAGCGTGAAGATCCGGCTGACGATCAGTATCAGGCCTGGCGGGCCGTAGAGCGCCAGGCCGAACACGACCGCGATCGCGCCGGCCGCGAATGCGAGCGGCAGGCCCATCACCAGCAACGCGACGAACGACAGCGCCATCAGCGCCGACAGGACTTCGATGCTCACGTCAGTGGCGCCCGGCCGATTCGGACGTCTGCAGCAATTCGGCCGCCTGCTCGGCCATCGTCGGCTCCGGCGCGGCCGGTGGGGCCAGGCCGAGATCGCGGAACAGGTTGGCGAATGCCTGCAGGATCAGCAGCAGGCCGGCCAGCGGGATGCACAGCTTGATCGGCCAGATCGCCGGGTTCCACGGCGTGCCGGTGCCCTCGGACTGCAGGAACGAGGTCCAGCCGCCCTGGAAGCCGACCACCAGCAGCGCACCGGCGTAGAGCAGCAGGAACGGGAAGGTCAGCAGGTCCATCAACCGGCCGAGCCGCGGCGACAGCGCGCCGAGCACCAGGTCGATCCGGACGTGCCGGCGATGCAGCAGCGCGTAGCCGCCGACCAGCAGATAGACCGCCGACGAGCCGTAGACGACCGCCTCCGAAACCCAGATCGTCGCCTCGTTGAAGCCGCCGCGCGAGACGACCTCGTAGACGATCGCCGCCGCGATCAGGATGATCGAAGGACCGAGCAGCCAGCCGACGAATTCGTTGAGCCGGTCGACCGCATCGCAGTAGCGCGCGATCGCGCCGCCGGCGGGTGCTCCGCCGGCGGGCGTGCCGCTGGCAGTCGGGGCGGGCGTGGTCGGGGCGGTCACTGCGCGCTCACCGGGACCGCACTCCGCGCTGCGCGCCCGGCGGCCCCAGGCCCGCCCCGGACGCCGTTGCCCCGGCGATCCGGGAAGTGGACCCAGGGTGTCCGTCTCATGCGAGCACGCCGAGCGCCTTCAGCCAGGCGATCTGCGAGTCGTAGGCCTTCTTCGCGAGCGCCGATTTCTTCGACCATTCCTCCCAGGTCCGCTGGCCGAGCGCGCGCAGCTTGGCGAGCTCCGCCTCCGGCAGCGTGCCGGCGGTGCCGTTCTTGCTGCGGATGTCGGCGACCGCGCGGGTATCCTCGACCGCGATCCGCTGGATCTGGTCCCAGGTCCATTCGCGCACGCAGCTCGAGACGATGGCCTTGAGGTCCGCCGGCAGTGCGTTCCACTTGGCCTGGTTGACCGCGATCTCCTGCACCGGCAGCGAGTGATTGACTCTGATCGACGTCTTGGCGACCTCGAAGAAGCCCATCCGGAAGTTCATCGACTCGGTGCCCCAGTCGGCCGCGTCGACGACCCCCTTGTCGAGCGCCGAGTAGACCTCGCCGCCCGGGACCACGACCACCGACGCGCCGAGCTTGCTGATGATCTCGGCGAACATGCCCTGCGGTGTGCGCACCTTGAGGCCCTTGAAGTCTTCGGTCGTCTTCAGCGGCTTCTTCGAGACCAGCGCTTCGAGCCCCCACCAGCTGACGCCGACCGGATAGACGTTGTACTTGGCGTACGCCTCGCGCAGCATGTCGAGGCCGCCGCGGTGGTAGTACCACGCCTCGGCCTGCCAGGTCGCCTGATAGGCGAAGTTCAGGTCGCCGATCACCGAAAAGCCCGGATCCTTGCCGGCCCAGTAGACTGGCGTCGACGAATGGGCGTCGAGGACGCCGGCCGAGACCGCATCGAAGGTTTCGAACACGCCGACCACCGCGCCGGCGGCGAACGGCTGAATCTCGAGCCGGCCGTTGGTGGCGGCGGCGATGCGCTTGCAGAAGTCCTCGAACGCCTTGTAGGTGGTCTCTGCGGAGCTCCACATCGACTGGGTGCGCCAGACGATCTTGGCCTGCGCCGTCACGATCGCTGGTGCCGCCAGCGCGGTCGTGCCGGCGGCGCTGGCGATGAAACCCCTGCGGGAGAGCTTGCCTGACATGTATGGTCTCCTGAATGCGGCGGCGGCGCCAATGATGTTCTAGTGATATATCACGGGATCGTATGAAGTCGGCGGCAAGCGGTCAATTTGCGCTGCACAACGCGGCGCGACGGAATCGGGCGCGGTCCGGCCGTCGGGGGCAGAGGGGATTCAGGGCCAGCCAAATCTGGCCGGCCAGTACCGGCCGGTCAGAACCGGCCCGCCAGAACCGGTCGATCAGAATCGGTCGGTCAGGATCGCGCGGGTGAAGCCTTCGACATAGTCGAGCACCGCATCTGCAGCCGCGGCGGCCGCGCGTTCGTCGCCACGCGCGATCGCATCCATCACGTCGGCGTGGTGGTCGCAGGCGAGCCGCAGGTCATTGGCGGTCCGATGGTGCAGATAGTAGAACCGCCGCGACATCGCATGGCAGGGCGCGATCGCGGTTGCGGCGAACGGGTTGCGGCTCGCCTGCAGCGCGAGCGCCTCGGCCTGGACATGGACGCGGAAGAAGGCACGGATCTCACCGCTACGGCCGGCTGCGCGCAGCGCCGCTGCATGCTGCCGGAAGATCGCCGCCTCGGCGTCGTTACGCCGCCGCGCCGCGCGCGTCGCGACCAGCCGCTCGAGCTCGCGCCGCGTCTCGAGCAGCAGTAGCTGCTGCTCGACGTTGATCTCGGTGATCTGGACGCCGTGCCGCTGGACGATTCGGACCAGATGGCTCGCCTCCAGCCGTTTCAGCGCCTCGCGGACCGGTGTCCTGCCGAAACCGGTCAGTGTCGCGAGCGCGCCTTCGGACCACGTGCTGCCTGGCGCCAACTCGTGGGTGACGATCATTTCCTCGAGCCGTTCATGCGCTTGTTCGGCGAGGGCCGGGCGGCGCATCGCGGGCGGAGTGGCGGCTATGGCCATGGCTGCAGCTGCAGGCGAAGACAACGCCGGAGCCGTCGGCGCCGCCGCAGGACCGGTGCGGCGGCGTCGGGGGGCGGCACCGTCCGGCGGCCGGACGGTGCTGCGGGCCAAGGTCGGCATGAACGGATTCGTCGCTGGCAGGCGGTTGGGATCGGGCAAGCAGAGCGTGCGGCGTGCCAGTCGCACGGCGCGTCCGCGGCGTGTCGAGTATGACACGCGCAGCGAGGTGCTTACTGTGAAGAGCCGGCCCGGCGACCTGCGATCGCGCGTTTCCGGCCGGCAGCAGGCCGGTTCGGGGCCGGGAGCCTGACAGCGGAGGGCGGCCTCGGCTTCTCGCCAGGGCCGGAAAGTCGCTAGGAGCCTGGGCCGCAGACGGCCCGGCCCGATAAGCTGGAATCGGGAGTCCGGCGCGTTTCAGCGGAAACGCGCCGTATCGACGTGCCTGGCCGCGTTCAGGCTCGGTAGAAGGTCGGGTATGAC
>JBFWQR010000188.1:0-12244 GCA_050249335.1 Lautropia sp. | reverse complement strand
CGAGTCCTGCGCCAGGCCGCCGTGATTCAGCCTGAAGAGCTCACGCCGCTCGCCGAGCTCGCGGTGGCCGAGTCGCCCGCCGGCCCCGTGCTGCTGCACTGGCAGGCGCCGCTCGATGCTCCGGTCCTGACGCTGATGCCGCCGGCCAGCGAGGTCGCGGCGCTGGCGCCCGTGCTCGAACGACACGTCGCCGCCGGCACGAGCGTGCTCGCGTGGTGGGACGTCTCGCGACAGCTGGCACTGCTGTCATCGCCCCCGGTCGCCTTCGGCCGCCATCTGGGCAAGCCGCTCTTCGTGCCGGCCCGCTGGCAGGCCAGACGGCCGGACATCGAAGCGATCGAACGCGACTTCTGGGGCATCGCCGATACCCCGGAATTCCGCGCGGAACAGGACCGCTTCCAGCGCTTCGTCGATGCGCTGGTCGCCGACGAGCGCGAGGGCATGGCCGGCCTGCGCGCGCTGGCCGAAGGCAAGCCGACGGTGCTCGTCCTGCACGTTCGCGACGCGATCCTGCTTGGCCAGATGGCACCGCGCCGGATCGGCGTGGCTTTCCGCGACTTCGGCGGCGTGACGGATGTCCACAGTATGGTGCGTCGCGTGCATGCGTGGCTGGATCAGAACCGGTATCCGGCCTATGCGACGCTGCAGCTGCCGGACCAGCGGGTCCGGGCAGTAGCCTTCACCGATACGCCGTCGACCGAGACGCTCGCCGCCCGCCTGCTGCCCGTCATCGGCAACGACCAGCGCGACGTCGCCGGCGCGACGCTCGTCTACCGTGTCGGCGGCTTCGTCGTCTACCAGATCGCGGCAGGGGCGACGCCATGATCGCCGAGCTCGGTCAGATCGCATTGATTCTGGCCCTCGCGCTGGCGCTGGTGCAGAGCGGCTTTCCGCTGGCGGGCGCCGTGCGCGGGGATGCCGACTGGATGGCGCTGGCACGCCCGGCCGCGAATGCCCAGTGCCTGTTCGTCGCGATCGCCTTCGCCTGCCTGATCCAGCTGCTGATCGGCAACGATTTCTCTGTCCTCTACGTCGCGCAGCATTCGAATTCCGCGCTGCCGCTGCGCTACCGCGTCAGCGCCGCCTGGGGCGGCCACGAAGGCTCGGTGCTGCTCTGGGTGCTGATTCACTCGGGCTGGACCTGCGCGGTCGCGCTCGCTTCGCGGCGGCTGGACGATGCGATCGCCGCCCGTGTCCTCGGCGTGATGGGCCTGATCAGCATCGGCTTTCTGCTGTTCATCCTCTTCACGTCGAATCCCTTCCAGCGCCTGCTGCCGGCAGCCGCCGACGGGGCCGACCTGAACCCCCTGCTCCAGGACATCGGGCTGATCATCCACCCGCCGCTGCTCTACATGGGCTATGTCGGCACCGTCGTCGCCTTCGCCTTCGCCATCGCCGCCCTGCTTGGCGGACGCTTCGAAGCCGCGTGGGCCCGCTGGGCGAGGCCCTGGGCGATCGTGGCGTGGTGCTTCCTCACGCTCGGCATCGCGATGGGCAGCGCCTGGGCCTACTACGAGTTGGGCTGGGGCGGCTGGTGGTTCTGGGACCCGGTCGAGAACGCATCGCTGATGCCGTGGCTGGTCAGCACCGCGCTGCTGCATTCACTGGTGGCCACGGACAAGCGCGGTGCGTTCCGGATGTGGACGGTGCTGCTCGCCATCGTTGCGTTCGCCTTGTCGCTGCTGGGCACTTTCCTCGTGCGCTCCGGCGTGCTCACCTCGGTCCATGCCTTCGCGACCGATCCGGCACGCGGCATCTATATCCTCGGCTTCCTGACGGTCGTCGTCGGCGCCTCGCTCGGCCTCTTCGCCTGGCGCGCGCCGCGCGCCGGCATCGGCGAACCCTTCCATGCGATCTCGCGCGAATCGTTTCTCCTCGCCAACAACATCCTGCTGACGGTCGCCTTCATGGCGGTCCTGCTCGGCACGCTCTATCCGCTCGTGATCGACGTGCTGGGCATGGGCAAGATGTCGGTCGGGCCCCCGTATTTCGAAGCGATCATGGTGCCGCTGATGGCGCCGGCCCTGTTCCTGATGGGCGTGGGACCGCTCACGCGCTGGCGCCGGGCCGAGCCGGTCGCCCTCGCCCGGCAACTGCGCTGGGCCCTCGCGACCAGCGCCGCGGCCGCCCTCGTTGCCCCCTGGGCGCTCGGCAGCTGGAAGCCGATGGTCGGATTCGGCCTGTTCCTCGCGACCTGGATCGTCTGCGCTTCGGGCGTGGACCTGGTCGGACGGCTGCGCAGGCAGGCCGCGCGGCCGGCGAGCTACTACGGCATGCTGATCGCCCACTGCGGCGTGGCCGTGTTCATCGTCGGCGTCACCGTCGTCAAAGGCTACGAGACCGAGCAGGACGTGATGATGGGGACCGGAGACCGCGTCGAGCTGGCCGGCCACGTCTTCCACCTGGACGGCGTCAGGCAGGTCCGCGGCCCGAACTACCTGGCCCACCGCGCCACGCTGACCGTCACCCGTCAGGGCAGACCGGTCACCATCCTCGAACCCGAACGCCGCATCTACACCGCCGGCCGGCAGCCGACCCCGATGACGGAGGCGGCGATCGATCCCGGCCTGTTCCGCGATCTCTATGCCGCCCTCGGCGACCCGGCGGGCGAGCAGCGCTGGATCATGCGGATCCACCACAAGCCCTTCGTCGAATGGATCTGGGCCGGCTGCGTGCTGATGGCCGTCGGCGGGGCCTTCGCGGTACGCGGTCTTCGCCAGCATGGACGCCGGACGGTTCCCGAACCCGCAGCGAGATCGACTGCGGCTCCGGCGACGACCACAACCCCGACTGCGGCGGTATCCGCCGTGACGTCATCGTGATGCCCTACGGATTCCTGCTGGCGGCTGCCGCGATGACCCTGCTGGCTCTGGCCGTGGTGCTCGTGCCGCTGCTGCGGCGCCCTGTGCCGGCCCCCGCGGCCCCCGCGGCTTCCGGCAGCAGCGCGACCACGGTGGCCGGCCGCTGGCCGGCGGCACTCGCGACGGCCATCGGCCTGCCGCTGACGGTGATGATCGTTTACGCGCTGGTCGGCCACCCCCGAGCGCTGACGGGCGCCACGGACCCGCATCGCGGCGTGCTGGCCGACCCCGGGCACAGCGACGCGGCGGTCAATGTGCTGGCACGACGGCTGCAGACCGATGACAACGACGGCCAGGGGTGGATGCTGCTCGCTCGCTCCTGGCTGCAGCTGAGTCGCATCCCCGAAGCGCTCGCTGCGTACGGCAAGGCAACGGCCCTGGTGCCGGATGACGCCGATCTCTGGGTCGAATACGCGAACACGACTGCCATCGCCAACGGCCGGCGCCTCGCCGGCGAGCCCGCGCGGCTGGTCGAACGGGCCTTGCAGATCGACCCCGACAACCTCAATGCCCTCGCCCTTGCCGGCATGGTGGCGTTTCAGGCCGACGACGCCGCGCTGGCGCTGACGCACTGGCGGCGGCTGGAATCGCTCGTCCCGCCGGGATCCGAGGACCGCGACCGCGTCAGCGAGATGATCGCGCGCGCCGAGGGCAAGGCCGCGGCCGATCTCCCGGGCCCCGGGCGAGCCGCAATCGCTTCGGCAGCGCCTGGCGACACACCGGCGGGCCCGTCGCCAACGACATCAACGGTGCCCGCAGCACCAACGATGCCAGCGGCATCAGCGGTACCAGCAGCCCGGACGATTCGCGGCACCGTCACCGTCGCGGCCGAACTGGCCGCGAAAGTGGCCCCCACCGACACCCTGTACGTTTTTGCACGCGGGGTGGATGGCCCGCCGATGCCGCTCGCCGCGGTGCGCACCCGCGCCCGGGAATGGCCGGTCTCGTTCATGCTCGACGACAGCAGCGCGATGACCGAGGGCCTGATGTTGTCCCGCTATCCGCGGGTGGACGTCGTGGCCCGCGTGTCCCGGCTCGGTACCCCTGCCGCCCAACCTGGAGACATCGAAGGCAGGCTGGAGAACGTCGCACTCGGCAGCGAGGTCCGCGTGGTGCTCGACCGGGTGGTCGGTCGCTGACGTCGATTCTCCGGAACCTGACTTCAATTCCCCGGGGCGAAGCCGGATTCGACGATCCGGTGCAGCCGCAACAGGGCGGCGCTGATGTCGGCCTCCGATAACGACGCATACCCGAACAGCAGCACCCGGCGCAGCGGATCACCCGCCTCGCTCTCGAACAGCCGGGCATTGCCGTTCTCGATGCTGTAGACGCCGATCCCGTGCTCCCGCGCCAGCGCCTCGACAGCCTCGGCGTCCGGACCGCGCTCGGGCAGGTACACCACCACGTGCATGCCGCCGCCGCTGCCTTCGACCTGCCAGGACGGCAGCAGATGGCAGAGCCCGGCGCACAGGTGATTGCGTCGCGCCGCATAGGCCTGGCGCTGGCGGCGCAGGCACTCCGCATAGTCGCCCTCGGCCAGGAAGGCCGCCAGCGCAGCCTGCTCCAGCCAGGGCTGACAATTGTTGAGCAAGGCCTTGGCATCCCTGACCGGCCCGCACAGCTCCGCCGGCAACACCATGTAGCCGATGCGCAGACCGGCGCCAAGGCTCTTCGAGAACGTGCCCAGGTAGATGACCTGGTCGTTCCGGTCGAGGCTCTTCAGCGCAGGCAGCGGCGAGCCGTCATAGTGAAAATCGCTGTCGTAGTCGTCCTCGACGATATACGACTGGCAAGTGTCCGCCCATTCCAGCAAGGCCGTACGACGCTCGAGCGTAAGTGACGAGCCAAGCGGATACTGATGTGAAGGCGTCACGTAGGCGAGTGCCGCCGTAGCCGGCAGGCTGGCGGGGTCGAGGCCCGATCGATCGACCGGAACCGGATAGAGGTCGGCCCCCTGCTGTGCAAAGACCTGACTTGCGCCCCGATAGCAGGGATTCTCCACCGCCACCTGCACTCCGGGCTCGACCAGCAGACGCGCGACGAGGTTCAGCCCCTCCTGGATCCCGTTGGTCACCACGATACGGCTCGCATCGGTGGCGATCGCCCGCGTCGCCCCCAGATGCTCGGCGATGGCCATGCGCAGCGACAGCAACCCCTGAGGGTCGCCATACTCGCTGAGTTGCCGGGACGATGCCTGCAGCATCCGGCTCAGCAGGGATCGCCAGATCCGGAGCGGAAACAGCGCAGCGTCCGGCCGTCCGACCCAGAAGTCGAAATCCAGCGTGTCTCCATGGGGCGCCTGCACCCGGTGCGGCGAAGTCCTGGCCTTCAGCCGCCGGCTCAGACGCAAGCTTCGACATCGGTCCAGAGCCGAATTCGGCTGCGCTGCCGAGTCGGCGGAAGGCACGACCTGCAGCCAGGGATGGGGCGCGACGAAGGTGCCGACGGGTTCACGCGCCTCCAGCAAACCCTCGGCCGCCAGCCTGGCGAACGCACCGAGGACGGTATTGCGCGAAACTCCGAGGTCTTCGGCCAGCACCCGCGACGCCGGCATCCGCGTGCCGGGCGCAAGACGTCCGTCGAGGATCAGCCCTCGAATCTGCTCGACGACCTGGCGCTGCAGACCTGTGGCAGCGCCCGGGTCGACCTGTATCGCCAGCTGCATCGTCAATCTCCGGGTCGCGATCCGTGGCTCATGCCACTTCGCTCGCCGAATCCAATCTGACAGTAGTCGACGACTGCGTCAAGTGACCAGACTACGCCCCCCGCGCGGTCGCGCTATGCTGATTCGGCAGGCCCTTGACCGTTGACAAGAGCGACCAAATCAGAAGGCTGTTCACGGTACGGTCGCCTGCAGCACCTGGTCGACCACCTTGCCGTCGTCCTCCTGCATCCGGATCCGCGCCGGCAGCATGGTCAGCGACGGCGCGAGCCAGACGTCGAACACCGGATCCTTCGGATCGCTCTCGTTGCGGACGGTGACCCGGACCGTATCGAGCGGACCGCGGCCGGTCTTCTGCGATTCGCTGCCCGCGACGAGGAACGTCGGCTGGTCGATGTCGCGCATGGTCGCAAGCGGGATCGTGAAGCGATGGCCCTTGACGAACTGCGCCGGTCGCGCGCGTGCGATCAGCCCGAGCTGGAAGAAGATCGACAGCCGATCCTGCGTGCCGGGCGGCAACGCGATCTCGGACGGATCGCCGCGCCCGATCATGACGCCGCGCGCGTGATCGAAACGGATGCTGCGCTCGGCCCGCTTGCCGCGCTGTTCGGTGTAACGCTCGGGACGCAGGCCGCCGTCGCCGACGGTGCCGGTGCTGGTCTGGGTCAGCGTGCCGCTGTAGAACAGCGCGACCACGCCGACCGCGCGCCCTTCGGTGGCGCAACGATAGCGGCCGTCGCCGTGGGTCAGCCGGTAATCGATCTCCGCGACCGCGAGATCCCGGGACGCATCGCCATAGAAGACCTGATAGCGCAGCGTCGCCGCCGCCGGCAAGGCCGGCAGGCCGGTCAGCGTCACCGGCCGGGTCTGGGCCGCGCCGCGCCGGGCACCGCCCCCGAGCACGGCCGCCGGCAGCACGGCGAGCAGGGGCAGCACGCGACGACGGCGGTTCGTGACGCAGGTCGCAGAGTTGGCGTCGACCAAGGTGACAGATCCATCGCTAGGAGGCTGTCGGACGATGGCCCCCTCGGCCGGAAACGGAACAAAGTCGCCGCTTCGGAGCCGGTTCTTTCTATACTATCCCAGCGCGGCCGCCCTGCCCGTGATTGTCCCGGGCGCGAGAGACCGCGCAGTCCTCTGCTACCCGTGAAGATCCGCCTCTATTCCATCTGGTCGATCGTTCCGGTGCCGGTGATCACGCTGCAGCGGATGCCCGGGCGGCTGGTCGGGTTGTGCCTCGGTCCGCTGGTCGTCGTCCGCGACGACTATGCGCAGGACTGGCCGACCATCGTCCATGAGCTGACCCATTGCCGGCAGTTCTGGCGCGGCTTCGCGCTGCTGCACCTGTTGCGCTACTACGCGAGCCGGCGCTACCGGCTCAAGGCCGAGCTCGAGGCGTTCCGCGCCGAGATCGACGCCTGCCGGCCGGCACAACGCCGCGAGCGGCTGCATGAATCGGCGCGCTCGCTCGCCACCAGCTATTCGCTCGGCCTCGATTTCGCCACCTGCGAGCTGCTGCTGGCAAGCCAGAGCGAGCCGGCAGCGGCACGGGGCTGGGACACCGCCGGCGCCGGCGACGTGATCGAGAGCGTGCCGGCGGTGGTACCGGCACGCGTCGAACGCCGCCTCAACCGCAGCGACCGGCGGTGCACGCCGCCGCTTCCGGCGCAACTGCGTCCGCCCGAGCACAATCGGCGGCGTCAGATCGATCGGCGGGCCCCCGGCCGCGCCACCAGGGCGAGCGGCGCAGCGCGGCACGCGCCGTCGTAAGCGCCCGGCGGCGCGCCCGGCCCTGCTCACACGACACACGGACGGACGCCGCCGCGCCGGGCCCGCCGAGGGGCCCGCTCAGAGCCGCAACGGCCGGTTGCTCAACTCGTCCGGATTGTCGCGATCGGCGACCGCCAGCGTACGCGCCAGCGCCGCATTCGCCTCCCTGATTGCCGCGACGGCCCCGCTGACCGGCCGGCCGGCACGGCAGGACGCCGCCAGCATCGCGCAGATGCGATCCCAGTCGGCCTGCGCGAGCGCGCGATGCGCGGCTCGGTCCGCGACGATCTCGACCGCGTGATCGGCCCACAGCAGATAGATCAGCACGCCGCTGTTGTGCTCGGTATCCCAGATCCGGTGCTCGGAGAACACCTGCAACGCGCGCTGGCGCGGCGTGGTGCCGGCCAGGATCGCGAACGGGCCGAGATCGGTCTCGACCGCGAAGCGGATCTCGCCGAGATGGTCGCGTTCGCCCTCCGCGATCGCGGCCTCGATCTGCGCGAGTGCGGCCTGGTCGAAGATCCGGCCGACGGTCCGCTTGCGCGCCCAGGCATGGCGCCAGAGCCGTGCCAGCCGGCCGCGCAGCGGCCGGGCGTTCGGGTCGCCGGCCTCACCAGCCACCGGACGCTCCGCCGCCGCCGAAGCTGCCGCCGCCACCACCGCCGAAACCGCCGCCACCGCCGAAGCCACCGCCGCGACCGGAACCGCCGCCGAAGCCGCCCGGCAGGATCACCGGCCCGTCGCGATAGGTGCGGCGCCCGACGCGGCGCAGGCCCGACGACGACGGCGCCATCATCAGCACCAGCGCGAACACCGCGATGCCGGCCACGATGCCGAGCGGCACGCCGGCCGCCAGGCTGCCGAAGATGCCGGCACCGAGGCCGCCGGCGCCGGCACCGAGAAAGCGGCCGATGATCCCCGCCAGGACGGTACCGAACACGAACGCTGCCAGCAGCACCGGCAGCAGGCCGGCGAAGCCGCCATCCTGGTCGCCGGCGGCCGGCGTCCACGGCGCCGGCAGGTTCTCGCCGTCGATCCGGGCCTGCAAGTCCTGGATGCCGGCCTGGACGCCGCCGAACCAGTCCTGCCGCCGGAATCGCGGCGCGATCGCCTCGTCGATGATCCGCTTCGAGATGCCGTCGGGAATCGCGCCTTCGAGGCCATAGCCGACCTCGATGCGCAGCCGCCGGTCGTTCTTGGCGATCAGCAGCAGCACGCCGTCGTCGATCGCCGGTGCGTTGCGGTCGCCGCTGGCCCGGCGGGCCGCTTCGCGGCCGCGACCGACCCGCCAGGTCTCGGCGACCCGCAATGAATACTGTTCGATCGCCTCCGGCTGCGTCGTCGGCACGATCAGGACCGCGATCTGCGCCCCCTTGCGTTGCTCGAGCGCGGCGAGCTGCGCCTCGAGCGCGGCACGCTGGCCGTCGTCGAGCGTGCCGGTGGTATCGACGACGCGGCTGCTGAACGGCGGTACCGGCTGCAACGGCTGCGCCAGCGCCAGCAGCGGCGCGGCGATCGCCGCCGCCGCGACCACGAACGCGACGACCAGGCGCTGCAGCAGCATCGGTTACTTCGCCGGTACCGGCTTGCCGAAGTCGACCGTCGGCGGCCGCGCGATCGCCTGCTCGTTCTCGACGCTGAACTGCGGCTTGGCGCCGTAACCGAACACCATCGCCGTCAGATTCACCGGAAACTGCCGCACCAGTACGTTGTAGGCGTTGACCGCATCGATGTAACGCTTGCGGGCCACCGCGATCCGGTTCTCGGTGCCGGCCAGCTCGGCCTGCAGTTCACGGAAGTTCTGGTCGGACTTGAGCTGCGGATAATTTTCGGCGACCACCAGCAGCCGCGACAGCGCACTGCCCATATCGGCCTGGGCCGACTCGAACTGCTTCAGCGACCCGACATCCGCCGGATTGACCTGGATCTGACCGACGCGCGAGCGCGCCTCGGTGACACGGGTCAGCACTTCCTTTTCCTGCTCGGCGTAGCCCTTGACCGTGTTGACCAGATTCGGGATCAGGTCGGCCCGCCGCTGATATTGATTGACGACCTCGGCCCACGACTGCCGGGTCGCCTCGTCGGTCGACTGGATGTCGTTGTAGCCGCAGCCCGACAATGCGAGCGCGACGACGCCGAGCCAGAGCCAGCGCCAGCCGTTGCCGCGCCCGGTGGTTCGCGCGCGCCGAACCGGATCGATCTGAAAGTCCACCCCTACCCCCTTGCTGTCGATTGTCGAGCCTGCGCCGCAGAGCGGCGGCAATCACCTCGGTCGCGGCTGCCGGATCGCAGCCGCTGCTACCAGCACGCTACCATCGGAGCGACGAGTCCGTGCCGAGATGCCCTCGGCACGCGGCATTTTCAAGGCCGCGGTCGCGGGATCATGCGATTTGAACAGGCACACGAGCCCGACGATGTGACGCAACGTAAACGTCCATGCCCGATCGTCGTGAGCAGCGCACTGTTCGCGACATCGCTGGCCTTCGTCGCCACGGTCGCCGCGGCACCGGACCGGCTGCCCGGTGCCGCAGCTGCGTCCACCGATGCCGCATTCGAGGCCTATCGGACCGGGCACGTCGCCGCCGCTCAGCGGCGGTTCCTGCGCGCGGCGCGCGGCGGTGATCCGCGGGCCGCGTTCAACGCGGCCTTGCTGCGGCTCGAGAACGAGACCTCGACGCCGCCGCTCGGCGAGGCACTGGCGTTGCTCCGCCGCAGCGCCGATGCCGGCTTCGCCGAGTCGCAGCGGCTGCTCGCGACGCTGTACGAAACCGGCCGCTACCTGCCGGCGGTGCCGGCACTCGCCGCCTACTGGTACGAGCGTGCGGCACGCCAGGGCGACCTCATGTCGCAGCTGACGCTGGCGACGAATTTCTTCGTCGGCAGCGCGGCGGTGCCGGCCGATCCGTCGCAGGCTGCCTACTGGTATCGCCAGGCCGCCGAAGCCGGCGACCCGGCGGCTCAGTACATCCTGGCTTCGATGCTGGAACGCGGATTCGGTGTCGCGCCCGATGTGCAACAGGCACTCGACTGGTACAGCGCGGCGGGTCGCCAGGGCGACGTCGTCGCGGCGCTGAAGGCGAAGGAGCTGGCGAGCTGGCTGGCCCGCGAGCAGTCGCGCTAGGAGGCCGTCGGACCTTGAGAAGAGGTCGCCAGCCGCGGCGCACGCTCGGCGATCCAGCGGCCGAAACCACCTTCCGGCGCGCCGAACTCGTCGTCCGAAGCGGCCGGCGCGCGCTGGCCAGCGGCGGCAGTCAACGCGCGGCGCAGCAGCCGGACCCGTTCGACGCGGCGCTTGCGCGCCGCGATCCGCGTCATCAGGTCGGTCCAGACGGACATCGCATTCTCCGGGCAGTCGTGGTTCATCGACTGCACGGTAGCGCCGGCGCCCGCCGCGACGATGGCGATCCGGTGACAGCCGAATGGCCGGCGGCCGGCAGCCGATCGGCGGCAGCCGGCCGCTGCACCGGCGCAACGCCCGCGGGCGGGGAACTGCGATGCGACCGCCGGGGCGGTCAGCGGCGACGCAACTGCGCGAGGAGCTTGCGGAACTTGGCGAGCTTCGGCGCGACCACCATCGCGCAATAGCCCTGGTTCGGATGATTCTCGAAGTAACGCTGGTGGTACGCCTCGGCGTCCGAATGGTTCGACAGCGGCACGACCTCGGTGACGATCGGGTCGGCGAATACGCGGTCTGCCGCCAGCTTGGCGATGAACTCGCGGGCGATCTCGGCCTGCCGCTGGTCGTGATAGAAAATCACCGACCGGTACTGGGTGCCGACGTCATGGCCCTGCCGATTCAGTGTCGTCGGGTCGTGAATCGTGAAGAATATCGTCAAGATCTGCGACAGTGAGATCCGCGCGCGGTCGAAGCGGATCTGGACGACTTCGGCGTGGCCGGTCTCGCCGCTGCAGACGGCCTCGTAGGTCGGCGCGACGGCATGGCCGCCGGCATAGCCCGACACCACGCCGACGACACCTTCGACGTCCAGGTAAACCGCCTCGAGGCACCAGAAGCAGCCGCCGCCGAGCGTGATCGTCTCGATGCCGGTATCGGCCGTACCGGCTGGCGCGCCGCCGGCGGCCGCGCCTGCAGCCGCATCTGCCGACGCATCTGCGGCCCCATTCGCCGCTGCTTCTGCCGCCGCTCCGCCGGATTCCTTGCCTGACTGATTCATCTGACGCCTCGCTGTGCCGGACAACAGGCCAGCATAACGCACTTCCGCCGCCTGGATCGGCGGCGCGGATTGCCCGGTAGAATCCATCCGAAACCCCTGCCGGCCGAGCTTCGCCGGCGCTCGCCGAGGAAATCGCCATGGCCGAATCCAAGTCCACCAAGGCTGCATTCAATTGGGCCGACCCGCTGCTGCTCGACAGCCAGCTGTCCGAAGACGAGAGGATGGTGCGCGACGCGGCGCGCGAATACGCGCAGGACAAGCTGCTGCCGCGCGTGCTCGAAGCGTTTCGCCGCGAGGAGACCGATCCGGCGATCTTCCGCGAAATGGGCGAGATCGGCCTGCTCGGACCGACCATCCCCGAGCAGTACGGCGGCCCGGCCCTCAACTATGTCTGCTACGGGCTGATCGCCCGCGAAGTGGAGCGCGTCGATTCCGGCTACCGCTCGATGATGAGCGTGCAGTCCTCGCTGGTGATGGTGCCGATCAACGAGTTCGGCACCGCCGCCCAGAAGGAAAAGTACCTGCCGAAGCTCGCGCGTGGCGAATGGATCGGCTGCTTCGGGCTGACCGAGCCGAACCACGGCTCGGATCCGGGTTCGATGGCGTCGCGCGCCAAGGTGGTACCGGGCGGCTTCGAGCTGACCGGCTCGAAGACCTGGATCTCCAATTCGCCGATCGCCGACGTCTTCGTCGACTGGGCCAAGTGCCAGGGCGGCGATTTCGACGGCCGGATCAAGGGCTTCATCCTGGAAAAAGGCATGAAAGGCCTGTCCGCG
>JBFWQR010000187.1:0-12270 GCA_050249335.1 Lautropia sp. | reverse complement strand
CGAGCGCTTCCATGACCCGATACTCCCGGTCGACGGCGTGAGCGGACGGCAGCAGTGTTCCGGAGGGCTGCTTGCGCAGCACGTACCGCTTGCCGTGCCGATCCGTGAGCAGATAAGTGGGGTTCGATTGCCCCCCGGAGAATTTCTCGGCGCCCACGAGCGTGCGAATTCCGTCGACACGGCTCGGCAGATAGGCATCCAGCGCATCGAGGGCGAAATCGGTCGCGCCCGCCATCTTCAGGCCGCCCTCACGCCACCTCGAGCAGAGCTTCCGCGCCCATGCCACCGCCGACGCATATCATGTGCTCCAATCGCTCAGCCCTCGGCCTTCGGCGGCAAGCTGTTCGAGGAGGGGCGAAACCGTCCAGTAGCCGAACGGGTTGCCGCGCACCGCGGCGAAGTGCCGCAGGCGCGCGACGATCGACGACAATCCGATCCGGTCCGCCATGAAGAGCGGCCCGCCCTCGTGCTCGGGAAAGCCGAAGCCGGCTGTCCAGACCACATCGATGTCGCTACCGCGATAGGCGATGCCTGCCGAGAGGATCTTCGCCGCTTCGTTGATCATCGGATAGAGCAGGCGCTCGACGATCTCTTGGGTCGGGATGTCGGCGCGGTTCCCGATGCGGTGCTCGGCCGCGAGTTCCCGGGCGATCTCCATGGTTGCCGGATCTTCGACGGCGTTTCGCCCTTCGTAACGATAGTAACCAGCCCCCGTCTTCTGTCCGAAGCGTCCGAGTTCGAACATCCTGCGCACGATTGCGCGATAACTGGGGTCGGGCGGCAGGCCGCCGGCCTTGCCGTATTCGATGACCGTCCTCGCGCCGACGTCGATACCCGCCATGTCCAGCATCCGGCAGGGACCCATCGCGAAGCCGAGCGCCTCGACGGCGCCGTCGATCTGCGCCGGTGTCGCGCCTTCCAGCATCAGGAACTCCGCTTCACGCATGTACGCTTCGGCCATTCGGTTGCCGATGAAGCCGTAGCAGACTCCCGAAACGACCGGAATCTTTCCGATCGCGCGCGCCGACTGCAACACCGTGGCGAGAACGTCGGGCGACGTCAGTCTGCCCCGTACCACCTCCAGCAGGCGCATCACGTTGGCCGGGCTGAAGAAATGCATGCCGAGCAGGTCCGCGGGCCGCCCGCTCGCCTGGGCCAGCGCATCGACGTCGAGGGTGGACGTATTGGTGGCGATGATGGCGCCGGGTTTGCATATTCTGCCCAGCCGCGCGCACACCCGCTGCTTCAGCTCGAGGTCCTCGAAGACGGCCTCGATCACCAGGTCGCACCCGGCCAGCTCATCGTCGGACCAGCCGCCGCGGAGCAGTGCCATGCGTCGACCCGCTTCGGCGGCCGTGAACCGGCCCTTGGCTGCGCTCGCCTCGTACGAGCGGCTGATCGCGGCGAGTGCCGCGTCCGCTTCCGGCCGCGCGGTATCCACCAGCACGACCGGAATCCCCGCGTCGGCGTAGCTCATCGCGATCCCGCGGCCCATCGTGCCGGCGCCGAGGACGCCGATCGACCGGATCGGGCGCAGCCGTACGTCCGACGCTGCCAGCCCCGGAATCCTGGCGGCCTGGCGTTGCGCGAAGAACAGATGGCGCCGTGCCTTGGATTGCGGTGAGGTGCGCAACTGCTCGAACAACCGGGCCTCGATCCGTTCGCCCGACTCGAACGGCAGCAGTGAAGCCTCTATCGCCGCCACGATCGCGGCCTCCGCCGGGGATGCCGCCTTCCGGCTCATGGCGCGGCCTTTCGGCTCCCGAAAGAAGTCGGGCGGCAGGTCCGTGACATCGACCGCAACGGTGCTGAGCCGGCGCAGGACAGGCTGCTGCGCAAGCAGCGCATCCAGATGGGCGAGCGCGGCCTGCTCGAGCGGAGCGTCGACGATCCGGTCGACGAGCCCCGCGGCGAGCGCCTCGTCCGCCCCGACGAAGCGGCCCGAGGCGATGAGATCGAGGGCCAGTCGAACGCCGACGAGCCGAGGCAGACGCTGTGTGCCGAGCGAACCGGGCAGCAGACCCAGCCTGACTTCCGGGAAGCCGAGCGATGTGCCCCGGAGCGCGATGCGTGCATGGCAAGCGAGTGCCAGCTCGAGCCCGCCGCCGAGAACGGTTCCGTGCAATACGGCGAGAATCGGACGGGTCTGCGCTTCCAGCCGGGCGAGCAGGCGGTTGAACGGTACCGTGGAGAAATCGTGCCGATCGAAGGCCGCGATATCGCCCCCCGCCACGAAGGTCCGACCGGCGCAGCAGATCATCATCGCGCGGGCGGTGCCGTTGCGCTCGAACGCGTCGACGGCCTGCACGAGCGCGGCAATCACGGGCTGCGAGATCGCGTTGACCGGCGGATTGTCGATACGCAACAGCGCGATGTCACCGCGCTGTTCCAGGGTCACGAGCTTCTGCATGTCGATTCGATGCGCCGGCACATCATTGCTCCGCTGGCACCGATGCAGCCGCTCTCAGTTCACCGGCATGGCGGCCGGGCGCGGTGCTTCACGCACCGGTTCGGCGAGCCCCTGGCCGTGGGCGATGACGGATTCGTACTTGCGCAGCTCCAGCCTGGCGATCTGCGCGCGATGGACTTCGTCCGGTCCGTCTGCGAGCCGAAGCAGGCGCGCGGTAGCGTAGGCACAGGCGAGCCCGACGTCATTGTTCGTCCCGCCGCCGCCGTACGCTTGAATCGCCCAGTCCACGATCTTGCAGGCCATCGCCGGGGCCGCCACCTTGATCATCGCGATCTGGGCCTTGGCTGCCTTGTTGCCGACGGTGTCCATCATGTGCGCGGCCTGCAGCGTCAGCAATCGCGCCTGGTCGATCAGGATGCGTGACTCCGCGATCCGCTCGGACCAGAGATCATGGTGCACGATCGGTTTGCCGAAAGCAACGCGAGACAGCCCGCGTCTGCACAAGGTCTCCAGGGCACGCTCGGCCAGGCCGATGAGCCGCATGCAGTGGTGGATGCGCCCCGGACCCAGCCGCCCTTGCGCGATCTCAAAGCCGCGTCCTTCACCGAGCAGGATATTCGACGCGGGTACTCGCACGTCCTCGAAGAGAACCTCGGATGCGCGATCCGGCACGCCGTAGAAGCCGAAAACGGGCAGCGGACGGATCACCTTCACGCCGGGGCTGTCCATCGGCACGAGGATCATGGATTGTTGCCGATACCTGTCCGGATTGTCCGGATCCGTCTTCCCCATGAAGATGGCGATCTTGCATCGCGGATCGGTGGCGTTGGTGGTGTACCACTTGTGGCCATTGACGATGTATTCGTCGCCGTTCCGAACGATGGAGGCCCGGATGTTGGTCGCATCGCTGGAAGCGACTGCCGGTTCGGTCATCGCGAAGCATGAGCGGATCTCGCCGGCGAGCAGGGGCTTCAACCATCGTTCCTGCTGTGCCTCCGTGCCGTAACGCTCGAGGACTTCCATGTTGCCGGTGTCGGGTGCCGAGCAATTGAACACTTCGGGCGCCAGATGCGAGCGACCCATCACCTCGCAAAGCGTCGCATATTCCAGGTTCGTCAGGCCCGCGCCATGTGTCGAGCTGGGAAGGAACAAGTTCCACAGCCCGGCGGCACGCGCCTTCGGCTTGAGCTCTTCCACGATCGGATAGACCGACCAGGGCCCGAGCCTCTCCGCCTCTTCATAGAGACGGCGCTCGTTCGGATAGACGTGCGTTTCCATGAAGTCACAGAGCCGCTGTCGCAGTGCCTGGACCCGAGGGGAAATCTCGAACATGTCTTTCTGCTCTAATTGAGAGTCGGCTTTTCGTCTATATTGTCCGACAAGTGCGATGAGTATGCCAGACAATAATTGAATTGCAAGGAAATCGCATGGCTCGCAAGTCCGCGCCGAAGTCGCTGCCTTCTCCGGCGGCGAAGCCCCGAGCCGCGTCGCCGATGCGGGCCGATCCGGAGCAGAAGCCGCCCAGCGGGCCGGAGCGCGTCGCTGCAAGCATCACCAAGGGTCTGCTGCGCCGCGAGTACAGCATCGGTCAGCGTCTGCTGGAGGCCGATTTGACGGAACGCCTGGGCGTCAGTCGAAGCACGGTCCGGGAGGCGCTGAAGATCCTGCAATCGCAAGGTGTCGTGGACATCGTTCCGCACAAGGGCGCCGTCGTTCGCGGCCTCACGCTGACCGATGCGCACGATCTGCTGGCGGTACTCGAGGTCCTGACGGGCTTGGCGGCGCGCCTTGCGGCCACCAATATCCATCGTGGCGATAATCGGGAGCGTTTCGCGGCTGCCGCGCAGCCATTGATCGCGCCCAGCGAGGGCAATGAGCTCGAGCGGATCCTGGACGAGCGGGCGCAGTTCTACCAGGCGATGTTCGATGTGGCGGACAACGAGGATCTCGACCGGGCGATGCCGAACTGGCGTGCGCACCTCTTTCGAAACCAGTTCTATGGCGTCTTGACCAGGCGGCATCTGCAGGCGATGGTCGCCGAGTATCGTCAGATCACGGAGGCGATTCTCTCGGGCGACCCGGGCAAGGCGGAGATGTACGCGCGGCGACATCTTCAGAGGTCGCGCGACCGGGTCCTCCCGTACCTGCGCTGATCCGGACTGAGCCGCGTCGCGCGCGACGGTCCTGCCCGATGCGGCGAGCCCGCGCTACTGCAGGCAGTCGGGCTGCTCCTGAACGATCTGCTGATAGAGCGGTTGGAAGTTGAACCAGCCCGCGTAGGGCGTCCCGATGATGTCATGGGCGCTCTGCGCCTCGTCATGGGGAATCAGCGGGATTCGCTCGCGATTGCCGCCAACCGATGCCTCGACCAGCAGCTGGACCTGACAGCATCGCTCCATGGCGATGTACCACCATGCGGCTTCGTCGACCGTGCGGCCAACCGTCAGGAGCCCGTGATTCTTCATGATCAGGGCCTTGTGATTGCCCAGATTCGACGTGTCGACTGCGCCCTGCCGGTATTCCACGGGTATTCCGCCGTATCCGTCGGAAAGCGCGTGGCTGCCGTAGAAGGCACAGGCATCCTGATTGATCGGATCCAGCTGGCGCGCGAGGGCTGCCCAGGCCCTGCCCATCGGGGCGTGCGTATGGGCCGAGGCGACGATCTCGGGATGATGCTTGTGCACGTTGGCATGCAGCGCGAAGGCCGCGGCGTTCACCGGGTGGTGTCCTTCGACGACCGTGCCCGACTCGTCGCAGCGAATCAGGTTGGAGACCTTCACGTGGGAGAAGTGGACGCCGAACGGATTCAGCCAGAAGGTTCGCGGGAATTCGGGGTCACGGACCGTGACGTGTCCCGCAACGCCGTCGCTGAACCCGAACTTCGCGAAAATGCGGAACACGGCGGCCAGTCTCTGCTTGCGATGAAGACGCTCCTCGCGCACGCTGGCGAACGCGGGAATCCGCGGGAGCCCCGCATGCGTCTCCAGGCGGTAGGGCGCGTTGCTGCTCGGCATGGTCGGCGTCTCCGGGGCTGCGGCTGCTGTATTCATTGCATGCTCTCTGCAGATGGATTCGGGTGGGCGGATATCGATCGAAATGGTACATATTGTCAGACATGACATCAATAAATTCAAATAATTTTGTCGGACAATCTAGCGGACTGGAGATCGACCGATCGACTCTCCGCGCAACCATCGGCCTGCGACCGCGGTTCGGTCACCGGTGGCAGTTGCCGCTCGGCTTCGGGCCGATCCGGTCCCGCCACGACGGCCGTGCGACCATCCGGACATGGACCCGGAAGACCTCGAGAAACTGGTCACCCGCGAGATGCCGTTCGGCCGGTACAAGGGCCGGCTGATCGCGGATCTGCCGGGTAACTACCTGCACTGGTTCGCGCGCCAGGGCTTTCCGCCCGGAGAGATCGGCCGGCTGCTCGCGCTGATGCGCGAGATCGATCACAACGGGCTGAAGCCGCTGCTGGAACCGCTGCGGCGTAGCAGTCGGCCGCGCTGACGACGGCCCGCGGCGTGCCCGGCTCGCTGGCGCTCGCGATCGGTGACGCGCGGGCCCGCGCGCTGGGAGTGATTGCCGAGGGCAATTGCCGAGGGCAATTGCTGAGGGCGATTGCTGAGGGCGATTAACATGGCGGCCATGGAGCGCGCTCCGAGTCGCCTCTGGACCATCGGCCATTCCAATCGCGAATGGGCGGATTTCGCTGGGATGCTGGCCGAGGCCGGGATCGAATCGCTGGTAGACGTGCGCCGCTTCGCCGGCTCCCGGCGCAATCCCCAGTTCTCCGGCGAATCGATGGCGATCGCGCTGCCGCGGGCAGGCGTCGAGTACCTGGCCATGCCCGATCTCGGCGGCCGTCGCAGGCCGCGCCCGGACAGCCGCAACACCGCCTGGCGCAACGAGGGATTCCGCGGCTACGCCGACTACATGGAGACCGCGCCGTGGCAGGACGCCCGTGACCGGCTGGCGGAGCTGGCAGGCCGCCGCAGGACAGCGATCATGTGCGCGGAGGCGCTCTGGTGGCAGTGCCACCGCGGGCTGATCGCCGACGACTTCAAGTCCCATGGCTGGCAGGTGACCCATCTCGCCGCACCGGGGCGCAGCGAGCCGCATCCGTACACCGCGGCGGCCCGGGTCGTCGCGGGCAAGCTGGACTACTCGGCGCCCGAGCCGCCGCAACGCGAGCTGTTCTGACCGCACGGCCCGGAGCCTCGGCGGCTTCGGAGCTTCGCGTCCGGCGGGAACCGGTTCGGTACGTGCGGCCGCCGACGAAGTGCGGCGGCCCGCCGGCGCGCATGCGGTTTCAGGTGCCGGATCCGGGCCAGCACACCGATGACGTTCTGCGCGAGGCCGCGCCGTTCGCAGCGGGTCGGGCTTGACTCGGCTCTCTTTAAGATATATCTTTAGAAGTATCTAAAGTCACATCGGAGTGCATCATGCAGGGATCGGAATGGCATCGGCGCAGCGGTTGGCCGTCGGCAGCAGGTTGGTATGCGGAGCGGGCGCGCCGCGCCTGGGCGCGGATGCATGGCCAGGCGGGCTGCTGCGGCAGTGAGCCCTGGGAAGGGCGTGGCGCCTGGGATTGGCGTGGTCGCCGCGGCGACGTGTTCGGGTTCGGCCCGCCCGGCCGCGGCCCGCGCGGCGGTGACTGGGGGCGTGACGGCCCGCGCGGGCCGCGCGGCTTCGGTCCCGGCGGCCCGGGCGGGCGGCAGCGCCTGTTCGGCCCGGGAGACCTGCAGCTGGTGCTGCTCGCGCTGATCGCGCAGCAGCCGCGCCACGGCTACGAGCTGATCAAGGCGATCGAGGAGCGCTTCGCCGGCCACTACACGCCGAGCCCGGGGGCCGTCTATCCGACGCTGACGCTGCTCGAGGAGCAGGAGCTGGTCAGCTCCGCGAGCGAGGACGGCAGCGCGCGCCGCCGCTATACGGTGACCGAGGCCGGCACCGCGCATCTCGCGGCGCGCCAGGCCGAGGTCGACGGTGTGCTGGCGCGGCTCGACGTGGCCGCCCGCGCGATGGCCGGTCGCGGCGCGCCGGACGAGATCCGCGAGGCGATGTTCACGCTGCGGCACGCGCTGATGTTCCATCGCGGCGAGTGGAGCGCCGAGGAGGTCGCGCGCGTGCGCGGCCTGATCGAGGCGACCGCCCGCGCGATCGTCGATCGGCCGGCCTGAGAAGGCTGTCGGACTCCGGGAAGACGGCGAGGCGATCCGGTTCTCAGGCGACCGAGCCGCTGCGGCGGAGCTCGGCGATCCGTTCCGGCGGATAGCCGAGCTCGGCGAGCACCGCATCGGTGTGCTCGCCGAGCAGCGGTGCGGGCTGGTTCGGCGGCCCGGGCGATTTCGAGAACACGATCGGCTTGGTCATCGTCCGGTAGGCACCGACGGTCGGGTGCCGCAGCGTGGTGACCAGTCCCTCCGCCAGCACCTGCGGATCGTCGAACATGTCTTCGATCTCGCGAACGTGTGCGCACGGCACCTTGCCGTGCATCAGCCGTTCCCATTCCGCGGCGGTGCGGGTCGCCAGCGCGCGATGCATGATCGGCAGCAGCTCGTCGGCGTGCTCCGCGCGCTTGCGCATGTCGTCGTAGCGCGGATCGCGGGCGAGCTCGGGCACGCCGAGGCATTCGCACAGGCTCTCCCAGAACCGCGCCGAATGCGCCGAAATGTAGAGGTAGCCGGAGCGCGTCGGGTGGATGCCGGCCGTGCGGCCCGGCCGCATCTCGCGATTGACCTCGCGCGGCTCGGACTCGGCCCAGACGAAGCGGCCTGCCTGCATCGCGATCGCGGTGCGCAGCAGCGACACGCTGATCCGCTGGCCTTCCCCCGAGACCTGCCGGCGGTACAGCGCCGCGGCCACGCCGTAGGCGATCAGCGACGAAGCGTAGTAGTCGACGATCGAGCCGACGACGACCTGCGGCGGGCCGTCGCCGCCCTGGAAGGCGGCGATGCCGGTCATCGACTGCAATACCTGGTCGAAGCCGGCGTTGTCGCGCCGTGGCCCGCGCTCGCCGTAGCCGGTCAGCGCACAGTAGATCAGCCGCGGGTTGACCGCCCGCAGGGTCTCGTAGTCGATGCCGAGCCGGGCCGGCACCGCCGGCCGGAAGTTCTGGATCAGCACATCGGCCCGGGCCACCAGCTCGCGCAGAACCCGTCGTCCGTCTTCCTTCTTCAGGTCGATCACGATGCCGCGCTTGTTGCGATTGGCGCCGAGGAAGGCACGGCTCTCGACAGCCAGCGTCGATGGGTAGTGCCGCATCATGTCGCCGTCCGGCGGCTCGACCTTGATGACTTCGGCCCCGGTGTCGGCCAGCAGCGACGCCCCGTACGGGCCGGCCAGGTAACTCGTCAGGTCCAGGATCCGGACCCCGCTCAATGCACCTTCGATCAATTGGAGCTCCACGTTCGCCGTCGCGGATCGTTCATTGCGGCCCCATCAGCAGGTCCGGCACCACCAGCACGAAGTACGGCCAGTAGGTCACGACCAGCAGACAGACCAGCATCGCGATCATGAAAGGAATCGATTCGCGGACGATGTCGCGCAGGCGTGCGCCGGACATCGATGCCGAGATGTACAGCAGATAGCCGACCGGCGGGGTCATCAGGCCGATCATCAGGTTCAGGATCATCATCACGCCGAAGTGCACCAGGTCGACGCCGAGCTGGGTCATCACCGGCACCAGCACCGGCGTGAACAGCACGAGGATGGCGATCGGGTCCATCAATGCGCCGAGGATCAGCAGCAGCACGTTGACCAGCGCCAGGATCACGTACTTGTCGTTCGAGATGTGCAGCAGCGTCTCGACGATCGCCGGTCCGATGCCGAGGTTGGCCATGATCCAGCCGAAGGACGAGCCGGCACCGACGATCAGCAGGATCACCGCCGAGTCGCGGGCGACGGTTCCGAGGATCTCCCAGAGGATTCGCAGGTTGAGCCGGCGATCGATGAAGCCCAGCAACGCCGAATAGAACACTGCGACCAGCCCGGCTTCGGTGGCGGTGACGATGCCGGTGACCATGCAGCCGATCACCAGCACCGGTGCGAACAGCGCCGGCAGCGCATAGAGGACCATCCGGATGCGCTCGGCCATCGGCAGCCGCGGCCCGGTGCTGCCCCCGTAGCCGCGACGGACCGCGATCCGGTGGTTGCAGACCATCAGGTAGGCGCCGATCAGCACGCCGGGCAGGATGCCGGCGAGGAACAGCCGGGCCACCGAGGTATCGGCGAGCGCGCCGTACAGGATCATCGGAATGCTCGGCGGGATGATCGGGCCGAGGATCGCGGCGGTGCCGACCAGTGCCGCCGAGTAGGCGTTGCCATAGCCGGACTGGACCATCGAGCGGATCATGATCGGACCGACCATCGCGGCCTCGGCGACCGCCGAGCCGGAGATCCCGGAGATCGCCATGTTGGCGGTGACGACCACGTGGCCGAGCCCGCCGCGGACGTGGCCGGCGATCGCCATGAAGCAATCGATCAGCCGCTCGGTGATGCCGCCGCGGTTCATGACCTCGCCGGCCAGGAAGAACAGCGGGATCGCGATCAGCGGGCTGTTGTTGATGCCGGTCGTCAGCGACTGGGCGAGGATCGCGATCGTCAGGTTGTCGCCGTAGACCGCGATGAACAGCACCGACGCCAGTCCCATCGCGAACGCGACCGGCAGGCCGAGGACCATCAACGTGACCAGGCTCCCGAACAGCAGCAGCAGTTCCATCGCTCAGCCCTTCGGGCGGTTGAGCTGAAAGCACGTCAGCACGAAGCTGACCGCCGTTCCGAGCATCATCAACAGGCAGCCGGCGCTGATCGCGTAGCTGAGGTACTTGCTGGAGATCGAAGGGAACGAGGTGAACGGAATCGAGTCCCGGACTTCGATCACGTCCTGGTTGCCGGACAGCAGCACGAACAGGAAATAGAGCGTCGCCGCCGCGAGCACCGCAGCCATGACGATTACTGCCCGCGGGCCGAGGCGATCGCTGAACAGGTCGAGCCGCAGGTGGGTGCCCTGGAAGGAGGCCAGGCCGGCCCCGGTCAGCGTTGCCCAGACCAGCAGCAGCCGCGAGACCTCCTCCGACCACGGGATCGAGGCGTTCATCACATAGCGCGAGAAGACCTGCAGCGTCACGACGACGACCAGCAGCAGCAGCATCGCCGCGATCAGGTTGAACAGTGCGCGTTCGATCCACTGCTTGACGTCCAGCAGCATCCGGATCGACCGGGGCTCGCGGTCCGGCGGCTGCATGTCACTTGATCCGGTCGATCTCGTCGAGCAGGCCCTTGCGCCAGAGCGTTCCATCGAGCTTGCGCATCTCCTCCATCGCGATCTTGCGGAAGGCGGCCTGGTCCGGCTTGATGATCGTCATCTGGTTGGCCTCCATGTCCTTGAGGCCCTTGCGCTCGTCTTCCCAGAACTTGTCGTTGAGCGCGGCGTAGGTGCCCTGGACCGATTCCTCGATGATCCGCCGGGTCTCCGGGCTCCAGCGCTTCCACTTGGCGGCGCTGGTGAAGAGCACGATGCCGGCCAGGACGTGATCGGTCTGGATGTAGTACTTCTGCGATTCCCAGAGCTTGAATGCGGTGATCAGGTCGATGCCGTTGTCCTGGGCGTCGACGGTGCCGTGGCGCAGCGCGTTGATCGTCTCGATCCACGGCATGATGGTCGGATTCGCGCCCCAGGCGCTGAACGAGGCCAGCATCGTCTGGATCTGGGGGATCCTGATCTTCAGGCCCTTCATGTCGGCCGGCGTCCGGACCGCGGTCTTGGCCGTGGTCAGCTGGCGCGGGCTGCGATCGAGCAGGTAGCCGACGACCTTGATGCCGCTCTTGGCCTCGTAGGTCTCGACCATCTGCCGGTAGGTCGGGCTCTTCAGGTAGGCCCGGAAGTGGACCATGTCGCGGAACACGTAGGGCGCCCACAGCACGTTGAAGTCCTTGCCCGAGTCCTGAAAGGCCATCGTGCCGACGTCGTTGGTGTAGAAGTCGATCGTGCCCAGGCGCAGGCCGGCCAGCAGGTCCTGCTGGTCGCCCATCTGGCCGCCGGGGATGACCGTCACCTTCAGATCGCCTTTCGACTTGGCCGCCACCAGCTCCGCGAACTTGGTCGCGGCCTGGTGATAGGAGCTCGACGGCGTCCCGACGTGGGGGAACTTGAACTCGGTGACCGCCCAGGCGGTCGACACCGTGACGGATCCCGCCAGGCACACCGAGGCCACCAGGGCCTTGCACACGCTCGCAACAGCACTCCTCATCGTCGTCTCCTGTCGATGGTTCGAACCATTCACTGCGTTCCGATCGATCCGAGGGCGCCGCCCGCAGTTGCCCGGCACCGTCGTCGGCCGCTGCGCGGCCGCCTCAGCCGTCCTCGCCGGCCGCAACGGCCGCGAGGATCCTTCGTGCCTGGGCGACGATCGGGGTATCGATCATCATGCCGTCGATGACGAACGCGCCGGCACCCGCCTGCTCGGCCTCGTCGACCCGCGTCAGCACCGTGCGGGCCCAGGCGAGCTGCTGCGCGCTGGGCGTGAACGCCTGCGTCACCGCTGCGACCTGCGACGGATGGATCACGAACTTGCCGCCGAAGCCGAGGCGCCGCGCGGCCGCCGCACTCTGCGCGAGGCCCGCGGCGTCGCCGATGTCGGCGAATACGCTGTCGATCGGCTGCGGCAAGCCGGCGGCGCGCGACGCGATGATCACCAGCCCGCGCGCGACCCGGGATTCCTCTTCATCGCGGGTCCATTCGGCGCCGATGTCGGTCGTGAAGTCGCCGGCGCCGAAGCAGAGGCGATACGGCCGCTTCGGTGCTGCCCCGGCGATCGCCGGAGCCTCGGCAATGCCGCGCGCGGTCTCCACGA
>JBFWQR010000186.1:0-12293 GCA_050249335.1 Lautropia sp. | reverse complement strand
CTGACGCCGGCCCTCTTCCTGCCGCGCTGTATGGTAGAACACCGTGCCGTCGCTGGCGAACGCGAGCGGCGGATCGCCGCCCCGCCGGTCGGCCGCGTGCTCGCGGCCGGCGGCCCAGGTGCCGCCCTCCAGGATCGCGGCAAGCGGCAGCGGGTCGCCACTGGCCTGCCCCGCTGCCGCCTGGCTCCCGTCGGCCTGCCTGCCCTCGGATCGCCTCGCCTCGGCCTGCCCTGCCTGGCCGAGCCGTGCCCGGACGCGGTCGGCGACCTGGTCGAGCAGCGCCACCGTCAGCGCCCGCCACTCGATCACCAGTTCCGAACCGACCGGCTGCGGCCGGGCCGCGGCGGCCGGATCGCGCAGCAGCAGCACGCCGCAATCGATCAGCAGGCCGCCGTTGCGGTATTCCGGCAGGCCGGTCAGCGCATCGAGGCCGTCCACGACGATGCCGCCCCATTCGAACGGCTCGAGCAGCGAGTAGGTCAGCCACTGCGACAGCTTGTGGAACGGCACCCAGCCGGCGTCGAGCCCGGTGGCCCCGGACGGACTCGCGAGCCGATGCGGCCAGCAGTCGCCAAGCGGCCGGCCGGCCAGTTGCTGGCCGCTCGGCCAGATCGACGCCAGGCCCTGCAGCAGCGCATCGAGGATCGCGGTTGCGGTGACACGAGGACGCTGGCCGTTCATGTCGCCCGTGCCCCCTGTGCCACCACCTTTACCATTACCTGTGCCACCCGGCGCGCTCGCGTCGCCCGTGCCGGGTGCGCCGACCAACGCATCGACCAGGCCGCCGGGCCGGCCATCGTCACCGAACCAGTGCGGATTTGCAGCCAGCGCGGCACCGAGCGCGTTCAGCAGCCGGGTGCGGCCGGCGATCCCGACCAACGGATTCGCGTCGCCGACCTGGAAGAGCTGCGCGAGGTCGGCTTCGGTCAGCGTCCGCAGTGCCATCGCATCGACCTGCAGCGGCCGGCCCGGACGCGACGAAAAGAGCCCGGACTCGAAGCCCACCAGGCTCGCAACCGCAAGGCCCTCGGAGCGACCGATCACGACGCCGGTCGCCGCCTCGCGGTAGCGCCAGGCGGCACCGGCGCCGGCATCGAGCAGCACGCTGACGACAGCCAGATCGATCAGGGCGCGAGTGACCTCACGACGATCGCTGCCGTCACTGCCGCTACCACCGTGCCGGCCGGAGGCCGCGGCGAGCCGGGCTCGCAGCGGGCCGTGCCGATCGATGCCGCCGGCCTCGAAATGCCGCCAGCGGCTGTGATACGGCACCCGCAGGTCCGGGTAGCGGCGGCGCGTGACGGCGGCCACTCGGTCGGCCGCATCGTCGAGCCGGGACAGGTCGACGCGAAAGTGCGTCGATTCGCCGGCCAGCACGGCGGCGAGGATGTGGTTGCAGCGCGCGCGGATCGTGGCGGGCGAGCGCAGCGTGGCAAGGGCGGCGTGGGTGGCGTCGATGGGCAGCGGGTCGATCGGCATCGGGCACCGGGTCGGGTAGCAGATCAGGCATAAGGATAGGGCGTGACGCGGTCGAACGCGAATGCCGTCCGGATTTTCGCCATCGGAACCGGGACGGAGACGCCCATCGGCGATTCCGCTTCACCGCGCGGTGAATTCGCGTACGCGCAAGCGTGTATTTGACTTACCAAGTAAGTCATTGGATACTGATGGACCCCGAACTCGCAAGCGACGTGCCGATGTCGACCCTGGTCGTCTCCTCCAAGGGGCAGATCGTCCTGCCCGCGGCGATCCGGCGCAGACTCGGTCTGAGCGCCGGCGCACGACTCGAAGTCCTGGAAGAGGCCGACGGCCTGAAGCTCCGCGTCGTCCGATCCCTGCCGAAGTCGGATCTGAAAGCGCTGGCCGGCATGGTGAAAGCGCCTGCGCGCGGCATACCGCGACGACTGCAGGACTTTGATCCGGCATCGCTCGCTGCTCGTGCGCCATCGATTGAGAAGCCATGAGAGCGCTGGATACCAACGTCCTCGCCCGTTTCTTCGTCGACGACCCGGATGATCCGGAAGCGGCAGGGCAACGTCCGGCCGCCATCGCCGCCCTATCCGAGCGGTCCTTCGTGCCGGTGACGGTGCTGCTGGAATTCGAATGGGTCCTGCGTGGCTTCTACGGACTGGCGCGGCGGGAGATCGGTGCCGTGATGCGCGCGCTGGCAGGCCTGGAGCACGTCACGATCGAGGATCGTGACGCCGTGCTGGCCGCGCTCGACCTGCTCGATGCCGGCATCGGCTTCGCCGATGCGCTACACGTGACGCGCAGCGCGCGTGCCGCCGCATTCGCGACCTTCGATCGCCGGTTGGCCAGACACGGCAAGCGCGCAGCGCTGACGCCGTCGATCGAGTTGCTAGGCTGATCCGCTTCCGGCCGGAGCAGCCGTCTGCATCGGTCTGCGTCTGCTCGCCGAACAAGATACTGGCGTGCCTGATCGCATTGGAAGCCGCCGAACCCGGATCGTCCGCCATTGTGGAGACGAGCAAGGCGCTGGCCCGGCGACCTGCTGGTCGAGACCGATCCGGCGCTATTGGAATGGGTGCTGCGCAACCTGATCCACAACGCCCCGCGCTATACCCCGGGGGTGACGTGGCGGTCTGTGCGCGGCCGCGCGGGGCGATGGTTCGCGTGCTCGTCGCCGACAGCGGGACCGGCATCGCGCCATCCGAGCGGCTGCGGATCTTCGAGGCGTTCTACCAGATCGACAACCCGGCGCGCGATCGGACGCTGGGGCTCGGGCTCGGCCTGGCGATCGTGCGCGATCTCGCGGCCTTGCTGGGCCTGCGGGTCCGGCTGCAGTCACGGGTCGGGCGCGGCTCGGTCTTCGCCGTCGAGATTCCGGCGAGCCGCCTCGCGCCGATGGCCGCGCCGATGACGGACGAGCCGCTGCAGGACCTCGTTCCCGGGGCGCTCGTCCTGCTCGTCGACGACGATGCCATGGCGCGCGATGCGATGGCGGTGACCTTGCGCGACTTCGGTTGCCGGGTCATCGCGGCCGATTCCTCGGCCGACGCGCTCCGGCAACTGGAAGCGACCGGGTTTCCGCCGCAGTTCATCGTGACGGACTATCGCCTCAAGGAAGGCAGAACCGGCCTGCAGGCTATCCTCGAGATCGATGACTACGTCACCAGGACGTATGGCGCCGAGTTCGTGCCGGTCGCGCTGGTCATCTCGGGCGACACGTCGCCGGCCGAGCTGCGGCAAGTCTCGGACGCCGGGTTCGCAATGCTGCACAAGCCGGTATCCTCCGGAGTGCTGCATCTCGCGATGAATGCCGGATTGCATGCGCGCATGCGAGGCTCCGGGGCGGCGGCGTGAACCGAACAGTCCGTCGATGCGTGCATCGGTCCTCGTCACGCTTCGAGATTCCGGCGGGCCATATCGTGCCGGCTACGCCGGCTGCTGACTAGATCGCGCGGATCTGTGCCACACCCTCGTACTCGAACGCTTTCCCGAGCTGAACCTCGGAGCGGAAGCCCTCGGTTATGAACTGCTCGTAACGGCAATAAAAGAGCAGCTGCCTCGCCTCGGCTACCGTGCCTGCGTCGTTGGTGTTGTACAGGGTTCCAGTAAACCTCTTTATGGTGCGATAGTACGGAGCCCCGCCAAGCGTGGCGATCCCTTCGACCAGTACGACAACCGACGCCTTGGTCGGCTGACGTCCATCGCTACCGGCGTTGCCGGTGGCGGTGTCGACGGATCGGACACCATAGAACGCCTGGCTTTCTCCCTCGACCGCCACGTTGTTTGTCAAGTCGATATCGGTCCAAACGGATCGGCGGGAGGTCGGCGGATCACTGCCCCGGAGTTGAACACGCCCATTCGGCCTGTCGGGATAGCTGGCTCGCGGGTAGAACGTCCAGTCCGCATGCGACAACGGCCGTATCGTGCCATTGGACGTTATATGCGTACCCAGGGGGAACTCGTTGAAATCGTGGTCGTATGGCGCGTAGCTGCTGGCATCCGAAGCGATCTTCCGCGTGAACTCTGCATAGCTGTTTGCCTGCGTCAGCTCTGCCCTAGGCTTCTTGTCCGGATTGCTGCATCCAGCGATCCCCCAACTCGCGGCACCGAGCAGCAGCGCCCGTCTCCGGCAGGAATGACTCATTCGTTCGCGACCTGCATCTCCAAGCGTCGACAAAGGCATCTGTCGAGCAATCATTTCGACTCCCCGTTTCGGAACGGCACACGCACCCCAGCGACGATTCCCGGTACCTGCACATAGCGAAGCATCTCGCGAACGGGACGGGAAGCGGGAACGCCACGAAACTGTAGTCATTCGCCGATCGACCGTCTTCATGCATCCGGATGATTCGAGTCGAGCACGGATGGAGATCCGCTACGGTGAAAGCCTCACCGACATACGCCTCGATTCTCTGACGCCCATCCCAATTCTTTCTGCCCGCGTTGATGACGGCGGATCTCCTCATTCAAACGGGTGAAGCGCCGTCACACGAGCTTTTGCTAAATTCGAACCGGACAGCGAATGCGGATCCCGTCCCGCCCTTTGATCCACCGTATCCGCGCGGCGCATGCTGGTGCAATGCGCGGCTTCGAGCGGACAATCGACAGCCCTACACCTTGATCAGCGACGCGAAACTCAGCGCTCTCATGAACCAGACCTGCGACGCGGCCGCGGGTCCGCCCGGTCGGCGAATCGCCGTGGCCGCAGTGCTGGTTGCGCTGCTCTCGAGTTGCGGCGGTGGAGATGTCACACTGTCGGGCGCGAATGGCGGATCGGACGGACAGCTTCAGGCAAAGCTGACAGCGGCGGCGACGGCGACGCCCGCTGTCGAGGCCCAGCCCCTTTGGCGGTATGCAGGTGTCAAGTTCACGCCTCCGGCTCGGCCGAGCCTGGGTCTGAGCGTCGAGATCAGAGGACACGATTTCGCGGATCGCTATGTCTGGTACCTCAAGGAGGTCAACCCGGCCGATGTCAACGACGCCCGGTGGTCTGCAGTCGTGTCGCAGAACCTCGTCGACTTCGGCACCCAGGACGTCACGCTCGACGGCCAGCTCGCCGGGACGATCCTCGCGGGAGATGGCACGAGCAACTCGGACCCGCCAGTCAAGATCGAGCGGTTCGGCGGTATCTACTTCGGCCTACCCGCATATAGCTTCAATGCGGCCGGGACGTTGCTCACATCCTCGGATGGCCTTGGCTGGCTGTCGATGCCGTCGTTCCAGACGGCCGGCAACCGGTATTGGTTCAAGGCCGCCGACCGCCGAGCCGCCTGCCCGTACTTCGGTCCTAGCGTCGAGTACTGCGACCCTCCGGTCGATATCGCCGCGTCGGTCGACACGCTCTATCTCCTCTTCCGGGACCGCATCCTCTGGACGGCCGATCGAAACACCTGGAACGCGTTCATTCTGCCGGACGACTGCCACGCCGCACTGAACACCGGCTTGGGCCTGCTACCGAACAACCGACTGATCGTACAGACGAGGGATCCGGGTAAGGTTTGCGTCTCGACCAATCGTGGTGCGGCGTGGACAGTGGCAGCCACGACGATCGACTTGGGCTCGATCGCGCCGACGGACCCGTATGCCGTCACCGCCAAGGATTTTTCGTCGGCGGGCACCTATCTGCTCAGCGACTCGGGTTACGCCTACCGCGATTTCTACCTTCGAACGACCGACGGGATCCGCTGGACATCGGCCGGCGCGCCGGCATCGAACTGCCCGGGTAGGCTGCCGGTGAACGACGATGTGATCCTGGTCGATGGCATGTGGCGCTATACGGGCCACCTTACGCGAACCGAATACGGATGCGAAGGCCACACGGCGGTCGCGGAGTCCATCGACGGCCACGAGTGGTCCTATATGCCTCTGCTTTCGGCGCAGCCGTTGCACTTGTACTCGCACGACAAGGCCTCACCCGGCCGATTCCACACGAACGGGATCGGCTCCCGCCCACTGGCCGTCCGGAACACTCGCGACCTTCTGTTGCCCGCGACTTTCCAGGGCGAGGACGGGTATGACGAAACCGTCGGCCTCGTCAGGTTGAAGCGCACGACCGTGGAGGAATTCGACGCGGCCAACCCGCGGCAGACCGGTCCGGGTAGCGGTGGGCCGAATACCGGCGGGACGGGCAGCCCGACGACACCGGGCAACACAGGCACCGGCGAGAACTGCGGCGGCGCCTGCGGCGGGGGCTGTTTCATCGCCACCGCGGCCTTCGGCAGCGATTCGCACCGGCACGTGCTCGTACTACGCGAGTTCCGCGATACCGTGCTGCTCGCTTCCGAGGCGGGCCGGATGTTCGTTCGCAGCTACTATGCCTGGTCGCCGCCGATCGCCGATGCGATCCGTCATCGTGACACGGCCCGTGCGGTGGTGCGTGGCGCGCTGACACCGGTCGTATTCGCGGTCGAACATCCTCGAACCACGCTCGTCGGGACGCTGGGCGTCCTGACGATGGTGATCGTCTCGGTCCGGGCGCGCTCGCGTCGGCATGGCTATTGATCTGCGCGGAACCTGATTTGGGCTCCTGCCGAACCGAACCTGCGAAGGAACAGCTCAGTGAAGAATCTGGCAAGCGTACGAAAACTGGTCATCCACCACAGCGAATCACCGATGGCGAAGACGACGGTTTCTTTCATTCAGGCGATTCACCTGGTAGAAAAGAAGTGGCCTGCGATCGGATACCACGCCATGATCGACATCAAAGGGACCGTTCATCCGGGACGGAGCGAGATGCTGGCCGGTGCCCACGCCTACGGTCTGAACCAGCATAGTCTCGGCGTCTGCGTATTCGGAAACTTCGATCGGGAATCGCCGCGCCCCGAGCAATGGCAGTCGCTGATCCGGGTACTGGAGAAATGGTGTCGCAAGTATCGGATCGCTGCAGACACGAACACGATCCTCGGCCACTGCGATGTGCCGGGCACAACCAAATCGTGTCCCGGAGCAAATCTCTACCGGTATCTTCCGTGGCTCAGGCAGGAGGTCACCAAGCGCCTGAGCACGCAATCCAGATGATCCGCACGGGAACAGCTAACGCGCAGCCTGCTGAACGCGGTAGGGACCGTCCGGGATGGACGTGGAGTCCTGGTTGAATACCCTCTCGTTTGCCTGCTGGGTGAGCGGCATGTAGTTCGGCGCAGCGCGTGCAACGGCCGCGTTGACAATCGCCGTCACGAGCATCGCGATCGGGGATCCGGAGTTATTGCTCTGCGGCTGGTACTGCATCTGCTGCCGAGCCTTCCACAACTCGGTCCCATCCTTGCTGACAACGCGGTAGTCGAAATCGACTGTCACCGTGGTGGTGATAAAGGCGTACTGGGCATCCCAACGGTTGATCGTCACGTAAAGCACCGCATCGGCACCGAACAGCTTGGCGAGAACCGGGGTCGGCTGCTGATGAATCTGCTCGCCTTCATACCAGCCTTCCTGCTCGAGAACCGTCTTTGTCGTGTGAACCGGGAAGACGTAGTAGCCTTTCTCTGCCAGGGGGACCGGCAGTGCGGCCAGGACGTAGTTCGGTGCGTCGACGTCAAGCGACTTGTTGACGACCGGGACGACCAGGATGGAGCGGGGCGCCGCCGCCTTGAACGCGCTCAGATCCCGATTGACCTCCTGGGTCGCACAGCCGATGATCAACGGCAGAAGTAGCGCCAGCTTGAAGAGTCTCATTTCGTGGCCTGCTTGTTGGCATCCTGCCGGCGCTTGATGTTCTCGATCATCGCAGTCATCAGGCCGGTGCTCTCCGGCCAATACGCCCGTTCCTTCGCGTAGTACGAGACTGCGGTGTCGAGGTCGTTCGCTTGCAGGCAAAGCGTTCCAAGCTCTGCATACAGGCCGGGCGCGACCCGCTGCTTCTCCGCCTCCATTGCGGCGATGTGCGCCTCGAGGCTCTTCCGCAAGGCAGCGGTCTGTGTCGGGTCCTTGTACGCTGAATAGAGCTGTTGATCGTAGCCTCCCCATTGATACAGGCCAGGGGATGATGCACAGCCGCTGAAGACGAGAGCGAGTCCGACGATTGCCAGGATGCGCATGTTTGCCCTACTTCGCGAGGAACGCGCGGTGAACGCCGTCACCAATATAGAAGCGCTCGTCGAGGATGGTCTCGCCGCCGGCCTGCAGTCTCAAATGATGGGTGCCCGGTACGATCTTCATCGAGGCGACGTTCTCCGGATAGGTTCCGGCAACGCCCATCTCCTCGCCGTCGAGCACGATCGTGGCGGTGCGCCCACGTTCGCTGGCGATCTGAAACGAAATCTGGGGCCGCATGTCGACGACCGACTGCTTTTCGGTCGGCATCTGGACGCAACCGGAGGATACAAGGAGCGCTACCGCACAGGTCGACGCCCACTTGGCGAGTGACTGAAGGCGACTCATCGACCAGCCTCGTATCGGACGATCAGTTGTTCGGGCTTCCTGCTATCGAGAGATCCCGAGACGATGGAAGCCACGGAGCCCTCGTTCAGTTCGCTGTCTCCGAACAGCGCATCGACACGGACCTGGCCGACGACGCGGCCTGGCAGCGTCACCACGGCGCCGGTCTGCGGAGACTTGATCTGTTCACCTTGCGTCACGATCGAGAACTGCATGCCCGGCCTCACACCCTGACTCTTGCCCCCGCTGAGGTAGACCGTGTTCCCTTCAGCCTTGAGGATGTAGGTTTGCCACGGTCGACCGCTCATCTCGGAGGTCATGCGGCTGATGGCCTGCGAGACCGCCTGCCGGATGGCCGCGTCGTTCAGAGTGCCGTCGTACCCCGCCTGGGAGCCGAAGCCGAAGGTCGACGCCGTCTCCGTCGAAGCTTCGCCGGCTCCCGAAGTCGCGAAGAACACATGCCCCGTCGAGACGTCGACGGCCCGAATGTCCACCTTGGCGAAAGCCACTTGCCGCTTGCTGGAGGAGACGAACCCGGTGGCACCGACTGTCTTTCGGCCGAACTCGGTCAGGGAGCCTACCAGCAACGCGTCGACACCGACGAGATTGAGCGCCTGGCCGGTCAGGTTGCCTTCCATCTGGACGCGGCCGATGTCCGGGCGCTCGAAGACCAGGTACGCACCGGACTCGGTCAGCGCCTTGCTCATCAGGTCGGCCACCTGCTTGCCGAGCGGATCGTCGTTCCGGTCACGCAGCAGCGATTGGCCGTAGTTCGTCTCGTTCGAGATGCGACCCAGTGCGATCTTGCGTTTGAGCTGTGGCGTGGCTGGTGACTGCTGCAACACCGCCGACTGAGCGGCTTTCTGCTGATCGATGCTGCGAGGGGCTTCGCTCTGGACGACCTGAGGCGTCTGTACGGCGCAGGCCGACAGGAGCGCGATCGTCGGGGCAAGAGAAGCGAGTCGAGGTAGTCGGTTCGGCATGAGGGTCATGAGGCACTTCGCGAAACTGTGGGACGGTCGCTTTTGGCGTCTGTGCGGTAAGAAGAATCGCTGAATGGCGGACCAATGGCCATCCGCGCACCGTCGAGTGTGGCGAAACGACAACCGCGAGTTTGCAGGGCGTTCCCAGACTTCGCTCCTTTGCGCTGATCGGCGGCAGTCAGGCATGGAAGATCGGCTAGCGGGGCACCTGCGTCAGTGTCACGAGCTCGTCCGTCCAGCTCTCCGTGACGCGCCCGCCAACAGAGAACCTGCCGATATGCTTGACTTCCAGCATGGTCGCGGGGTCCACCCAGGTCGTGCCGAGCAAGTCCGTGATCTGCTTCGGATACCGCGCCTGTCCGACACGTTCTATCCTGTAGGCACGGAAGGTCCCGGCCGGTACCGTGACGTCTTCCAACGCGACGACCCGGGAGTCCCAGTAATTCAGCGAAGCTCCGTACCGGGGATTGGTATTCGTGAAGGCCGTTCGCCAGCGCTTGCCGAGGCTGAGGTCGGACGGAATGAAAACGATGCCGGGGCTCTTCACGCCGAAGCGATTTTCCAGGATCGATCCCATCTGGTCTCGAACTTCGCCGTCCGCGCCGAATACCACGCGCTCGCCCTCGATCGCGACGACTTCGAGCGTCCGCCGTTTCGTATTGATGAATTCGGTTCGGTCGTAGACCAGCCTGTCGCCAACCCGATAGCGATCGGCTCCACTTGCCAACGATACCGGTTTCGAAGGGTCTGCCGTTGCCGCGCCTGAGGCGCTCGACAAACCGGCGGGCTGCGCGACGGCGTCGGTAGCCGGCTTCTGCAACCGGTCCAGCCGGAACTGTGCAACCTCGCTGATCAGGCCTGACGGGTAGCGCATCAAGTACTCGTAGTAGTCGTCCGTCCGGTTCGACGTCTTTACCCGGTTCCACGAGTCGAGCTCCGCTGCAAGCTCCGAACTGACTGCCGCCAGCTTCGCTTCGACGCTATTGGCAGCGCTTGGTACAGGGCCATCCAGGTACACATCGTCTTCGAGGCTCGTGCTCTCCCAGGGAATCTGGTATCCGCCACTCTCCTTGCGGACCTGGAGCCGAACTCGCTTGAAAACGTCCTCGATCTTGACGCGCTCGCGGCGCAATTCGGCGATCAGGTAGCGTGCATAGGGCCCGTTCGTGCTCAGCGGGTCGCCGTCGACCGCCAGACGGCCCGGAGCGGTCGCATAGGCGAGGAACGTGTTCGGCGGTGCATCCATCGGCGCCAGCCCCCTCGTCTGAGCGTCGGTCGAGAACGGATTGTTTCGACAGGCGTCGAGTACGAAGATGCTGACGAGGCTGCCGGCGCGCCCGAACGAATCGAGGATCTGCTGAACATCCACGGCCCGCGCTCTCACGTCGGCAGCGCTCGCCAGTTGCAGATCGGTCGGAACGAGGTAGTTTCGCCAGCCGAGCTGCAACCCGTGTCCGGCATAGTAGAAAAAGAGGACTGCCCCCTTGTCGCGTCGCAGCGCCTCGACGGCCTGACGGACCCCCGCTTCGATGGCAGACCTGTTCGCGTCGAATGCCTCGATGACGGTGAATCCTTTGGTCTTGAGTGCGTCGGCGATGCCACGCGCGTCGTTGACGGCATTAGGCAGCGGGGCGTCACGGTAGCGCGAATTGCCGATGACGAGCGCGACGCGCGGTTCCGCAGACTGGGCGTTGGCGAACGTCGAAGACAGCAACATGAGCAGCAGAACGACGACGCAGGTTGCAAGCCGGATTGCCGCCGTTGCTGCGCGGAGGCAGGCCGCCCCTGCCATTGCCGTTGAAGACCATTTCGCGCCGGACATCGAAATCTCTCGTACCGCCTCGGTTCAGACCGGTTCAGACCACCTTATGGGAGCGGAGTCGCTGTGTCGCCTATAAGCAACTGTGTCGTCCCGTCCCTGGCGATGGCGACGTGGGCCAGTCTGAGGCTCGTCGTCTGACAGGCCGTCGTGCTGGGTGTGCATGCGGCGGAAGCATCCGCCGCGTTCGGATCCGTCAGAGACCGCTCGATCGGATGGCTCGCTATCACGCGCCAGATCGGCGGGACGGCATCGATCTGCTTGATCACCGGCTCGAACTGCGCCGCAGCGTCGATACGGACATGGAACAGTTGGCCGTCGCAACCCACGACGTAAGGGCCCGCGATGAAGCACGCCCGGGGCAAGCTCGCCCGAGCGATCCGACGGGGTATCGGTATGCCGTCGCCCCAGTAGTAGACGCTGCCGTCATCGGCAGCGGATGCCGACCGCACCAGGGCGCGCGTCTGCTGCAGGTCCTCGCCTCGTGAGAGCATCGCCACACCCGTCAATACAGTGCGTTGCTGACCGACGGTCGACGCGAGCAAAGGCTGGCGTTGGTCGAAACTGAGGAAACTTCCTTCGCTCTCGCCGATACCCAGCGCTCGCTGGTTGATCCCCCAGGCCTCTACCGTACCGTCCGAATACAGCACGAAGCGGTTGCCGAAGTCCTGAAGTACCTGGACGATGTAGCGGAGACCGAAGGTCTGCGCCGCCTGCAGTCCGCCGGGCCCCGGATGGGGGTCGTCCCGATCGCAGGCGAACGCACCGGCATGCATATCGCCGCTGCGACGGGAAACGAGGATGGGATCGCCGCCGAGTTGATTGGCCGACAAGGTGTCGGGCGCGATGCTGAGGACCGGATCGCTGGTAGTGCCTATCACCCTCGGCACGAAGGCTGGATCGAGGCCGACCTTCCACGTGTAGCTGCTGATCCCGTTGGCCGATGTCGCGATCAGGCAGTTCTGCCAGTCCTCGACTGGAAGGGGCTGATCAGTGTCGCTCCCGCCGGCTCCGTCCTCCGTCGCGTAGCGCCGGGTCGAGCGGTCGAGTACGTCGATCCGGGCGATCCGGTCGTCGCCCGGGATCGCCGGCCCGACGACCACGTTCGACGCGTTGCGGATCTCGAGCTTGCCGTCGGAGAACAGCGT
>JBFWQR010000185.1:0-12494 GCA_050249335.1 Lautropia sp. | reverse complement strand
AGTCCGAGCGACGGCTCGTCGAGCAGCAGCAGCCGCGGCTGCAGCATCAGCGCGCGGCCGATCGCCAGCATCTGCTGCTGGCCGCCCGACAGCGACCAGCCCATCGCCCGCGACTTCTCGGCGAGCGCCGGGAAGATCGCGTAGATCTCGTCGAGCCGGGCACGGCCGCCGTCGCGCTCCCGGCTCGCCACCAGCAGGTTTTCGGCGACGGTCAGCCCGGGGAAGACCCGCCGGCCCTCGGGCGCGTAGCCGATTCCGGCGAGCGGCCGGCTGCGTACCGGCCGGCCCGACAGCCGCTGCCCGTCGTAGCGGATCTCGCCGGCCGCCGCGGCGACCATGCCCATGATGCACTTCATCAGCGTCGACTTGCCGGCCCCGTTGGCGCCGACCAGCGCGACCGCCTCGCCGGCATGGACCGTCAGGCTGACCTCGGCCAGCGCCTCCATCGGGCCGTAGCGCGCCGACAATCGGTCGACTTCGAGCAGCGCCGGAGCGCCGGCCGGCCCGGCGACCGGCGGCGAGGCGGCTGCCGCCGACGCCGCGGGCGCGGATGACGGTGCAGTCACGGCGCGACTCCGGCCGGCGCGCCGAGATAGGCCTCGATCACGCGGGCATCGGTCCGCACTTCGGCGGCGGTACCGGCGGCGATCACGGCGCCGCGATCGAGGCAGGCCATCCGGTCGACCAACGGCAGCAGGAACGGCATGTTGTGCTCGATCACCAGCACCGCCAGACCGGCGTCGGCGAAGCCGCGCAGCCGCGCCGCCAGATCGCGTTGCTCGCCGGCGTTGAGCCCGGCGGCCGGCTCGTCGAGCAGCAGCAGCCGCGGCTCGAGCGCGAGCGCCCGGGCGATCTCGACCTTGCGCTTGAGTCCGTAGGGGAGCCCGCCGGCGGACTGCGCCGCCAACGCGGCGACGCCGAGCCGTTCGAGCAGCCGTAGCGCCTCGGCGCGGGCCCGCACCCAGGGGGCATCGCGCCAGCCGGTCGCGAGCGCGGCGCCGAGGCCGGCGCGCTCGGCAGCGAAGCGCGCGACCGCGACGTTGTCGAGCACGCTGAGCTCGTCGACCAGGTTGATGTTCTGGAACGTCCGCGCCACTCCGGCACGCGCGATCGCGAAGCTCGGCAGCCGCGTGATGTCGCGGCCGGCCAGGCCGACCGCGCCGCCGTCGCTGCGGTAGATCCCGGAGATCACGTTGAGCAGCGTCGTCTTGCCCGAGCCGTTCGGGCCGATCAACCCGAAGATCTCGCCGGGGCGCACGTCGAGCGTGACGCCCTGCAGCGCGGCCAGGCCGCCGAAGCGCTTGGAGACGTCGCGGACGGTCAGCAGCGGCTCGAGCGGCAGCGCCGGTGCTGCGGCCACGAGCCCCGATTGATTCGGCCGCGGCACTGCCGCGTGCTGACCCTGCGGTGCGTACGGACGACCCTGCGGCGCCGGCCACGCCTGAGCCGTCTGCTGACCCGGAGCCGTCTGCTGACCCGGAGCCGCCTTCGCGACCCGCCGAGCCGCCGCTGCGCCGCGCCAGCGCGCGACCAGCCGTTGCAGCCCGCCGACCAGCCCGTACGGCGCGACCACGATCATCGCCAGCAGCGCCATGCCGTAGGCGATCAGGTAAGTCTTCTCCATCGCGCGGAACCATTCCGGCAGATTGACCACCAGGATCGCGCCGACGATCGCGCCGGCGACGTGACGGCTGCCGCCGACGACGACGATGGTCAGGCAGGCGACCGTGATCGGGAACTCGAGCACCTCGACCGAGACCACCCGGATGGTGTGCGCATAGAGCGCGCCGGCGATGCCGGCATAGAGCGCCGACAGCAGGAAGGTTGCATAGCGCAGCGATGCGGTGTCGATGCCGATCGCCTGCGCCGCGATCGCGTTCTCGCGGGCGATGCTCATCGCGGCGCCGTAGAGCCCGCGGGTGACGCGGGTCGACAGGAAGATCGCGGCTGCGACCAGCAGCCAGACCAGCACCATGGTCGCGACGCCACGCGGCAGCTCGGCGCCGAAAAAGCGGATCGACGGAATCCCCGACAAGCCGTTCGAGCCGCCGGTCACGTCCTGCCAGGCGATCGCGATCAGCAGCAGCACCTGGCCGATGCCCAGCGTCGCGAGCGCGAAGTAGTGCGATTCGAGCCGCAGCACCGGTGCCGCGATCAGTGCCGCCAGCAGCACCGGCAGCAGCGCCGACAGCGGTAGCGTCACCTCGGCGCCGAGGCCGTAGCGAGTCGCCAGGATGCCGGTCACGTAGGCGCCGACGCCGAAGAAGGTGCCCTGCGTCAGCGACAGCGCGCCGACGTGGCCGAAGATGAACTGATAGCCGAGCGCGAGCAGCGCGTAGATGCCGACGATCGTGAAGATGCGGATCTCGTACGACGACGTCAGCAGCAGCGGCCACGCCGCCAGCGCCAGCGCGCCGGCGATCGCCAGCGGCCGGATGTCGGCGCGTGCCCACGCGAGCAGGCCGCGCGCTTCAGACACGTTTCTGCACCGCTTCGCCGAACAGGCCCTGCGGGCGGAAGAACATGATCGCGAGCAGGCCGAGGTACAGCACGATCGACGACGCGGTCTGGGTGAACAGCGCCGGCACCGCCTGGCCGAGCCACGGCAGCAGGATCGGCAGCGATGGAAACAGCACTTCGAACAGCGCGATGATCAGCGCGCCGCAGACCGCGCCATAAAGACTGCCCCAGCCGCCGATCGTGACCGCGATGTAGGCCTTCAGGATGTAGTTCGAGCCGTCGGTCGGCGAGACGAAGAACACGTTGGCGAGCATCAGGCCGGCGGCGCCGGCGAGCGCCGCGCCGATCGCGAAGGTCAGCCCGATCATCCGGTTGACCGGGACGCCGATCGCTTCGGCGATCGCCCGATCCTGCGCGGACGCGCGCAGCTGTCGACCGAGGCCGGTATGGTTGAGCAGCAGGTGCTGCAACGCGATCAGCGCGGCGGCGACCGCGATGATCGCGATCGCCTGCTCGCCGATCGACACGTCGCCGAACTGCAGCCGGCCGTCGCCGAACAGCGCCGGCCCCTTGCGTGGCTCGGCGCCTTCGATCGCGTTGGCCGAGTTCTGCAGCACGATGCCGATCGCGATCGTCGAGATGAACACCGACACCGGCGGCCGGTCCTTGAGCGGAAAATAGGCGAACCAGGAAAACACGAAACCGCCCAGCGCCAGCACCGCGACCACCAGCGGCAGCAGCAGCGCGCCCGGCCACTGCAGCCAGGCGTGCAGCGCGATCGCGACGTAGCCGCCGGCCATCACCAGGTCGCCGTGCGCGAAATTGACCGCGCCGGTGGCGTTCAGGATCAGCACGAAGCCGAGCGCGAGCAGCGCATACGATGCGCCGAGCGCCAGCGCGTTCAGCAGGACCTGCGACACTGTCCGGTGCCTTCGGCGACCGCGCCCGGTGCGGGCGGCGCGGGCGCGTCAGTCATAACGCTTGGCGACTGCCGGCGTCCGGCTGGCGCCGTCGTAGCAGATGATCATCGCGGCATGCGCCATGTTGCCCTTGCCGTCGGACTTGTAGTTCATCGCCACGCCCCGGTAGCTCTGGCTCGCCAGATAGCTGCGCATCGCTTCCGGCGTCGCCGCACCGCCGGCGGCAGCCGCGAGCACCATGCCGACCGCGTCGTACTGGCCGACCGCGAAGCCGTCGGGCTCGCTCTTGAATTCGGCGCGATACTGGGCCGCGAAGCGCTCCATCTCCGGGGTGTTGCCGGCGGCGATCGGCGCGGCGTTGGTCTCGGCGCATACGCCCTTCAGCTCCGCCGGCTCGAGCAGCGCCGCGGTCGACGGCTGGCTGAGCCCGGAGCCGGCGACGATCGGCACCGTTAGCCGCGCGGCGACCGCCTGCTTCAGGAACAACGCCGACGGGCCGCCGTGCAGATGGATCATCACGACGTCGGGGTTGGCGGCCTGCACCTTGCCGACCACCGCCGACATGTCCTTGACGTTGACTTCGAGCGCCTCCTCCATCACCGGCGCCTTGCCGGCCTGCTTCAACAGATCGACGATCTGGGCACGGCCGCCCTGCCCATACGCGGTGGTCTGGTAGACCAGCGCGACCCGCGACTTCTTCAGCTCCTCGAGCACGTAGCGCACATGCGCTTTCTTGGCGACCGCGTCGCCGGGGAAGAAGCGGAACACGTACGGATTCTGCTTCTCGGTCAGGTCGGCGGTGCCCGAGACGGTCACGAGCGGGACCTTGTTCTCGAGCGCGATCGGCATCATCGCGTGCATCTGCGGTCCGAGCATCGAGGCCGCGACCGCGGTCACCTTCGAGCGCGACAACGCGCGCTCGAGCGCGGTCGAGGCACCTTCGGGCGACGCGCCGGTGTCGGTGACGCTCGACTCGACCTTGACGCCCGCCGGGGCATTCTTGATCGCGAGCAGCGCGCCGTTGCGCTGGCTGGTGCCTTCGAGCGACAGGAAACCGGTGATCGGCACCAGCACCGGGATCGACACCGTCGTCTGCGCCGCTGCGGCGGACGGCAGCGCCGCCAGCAAGGCGACCAGCGGCGCGGCCAGCGGTGCGACGGTACGGGAGATACAGAACGGCTTCATCGGGCGCTCCTCGGTTGATGTTGATCCGGCATTGCCGCCGGGTTTTCGCTGCCGCCGCGTCATGCGCGGCCTGATGCTTCTCGGCGGGATGCTTCGCAACGGGATGCATCGTGGCCCGATGCTTCGTGGCCCGATGCTTCGTGGCTCGATGCTTCGCGGCTCGATGCTTCGCGGCAAGCCGCATCGAAGAACTCGAGAATCGCGCGGCCGAGGGTCTCCTCGCCGGTGTTGAAATGCGCGACGATCGATATGTGATTGTGCTGCGGCAGCTGCAGCAGCCACGGTGCCCGGCGCCGTGCCTGAGCCAGCCGGCTGGCGAACTCGATGCCGTAGCGGTCGAGCAGCGGATTCTCGTAGCCGGCGATCACCACGAACGTCGGCAGGTCACTGCAGCCGGCATGGCTGATCGGCGAGCGCTCCGCGTAGCGTGCCGGGTCGTCGCCGAAGTAGGCACGGACGCCGCCGGCGTTCGGATTCTCCGCGGCGACGTCGGCCATCAACCGCGCCGAGATCAGTACCGCCGCCGTGACGCCGCGACCGAGATGGCCGAGCCGCGGATCGAAGACGTAGCTGGCGACATGGGTGCCGCCGGCCGAATGGCCGATCAGCAGCAGCCGCCGCGGGTCGCCGCCGTATGCACGCGCGTGCTGCTGCAGCCAGCCGAGCGCGAGCGCGAGGTCGTCGACGCCGCCGGGAAACGGCGCCTCCGGCGCGAGCCGGTACTCGACATTGACGCCGACCAGCCCCTGGCGGGCGAACCAGGTCAGCACGTTGTCGTAGATGCCGCTCGGCTGGCTGCGGTCGCCGCGAATGAACGCGCCGCCGTGGACGAACACGACCAGCGGCGCCAGTCGCGCACCGTCCGGCCCGGCGCCGGCCGCAGACGCCGCGGAATTCGCGGAGGCGGGCGCGGCCGCGGCGGCGGCCGGAGTGGCAGCCACAGCCGGCAGGAACAGATCGAGCCGCTGGCGCGGGTGGGTGCCGTAGCCGAGATCGTGCAGCACGCGGACACCGTCGCGCGGCGCCGCGGCCAGCAGCGGCGCGTACGCCTGCTTGACCGCCTCGCTGGCGCCACGGATGTCCTGCGCCCAGCGCGGCCCGATCTCGGCCAGCAGCGCTGCCAGGTCGGGCGGACAGGCGGGCGCGTGACTCACCGGCCCGAGGCCAGTACCAGTCGCCGTTGCCCCGCCACCCGTTGCCAAACTCACGCCCCGTCGAGTTCAGGAATCCGTGGAATCTCGACGCCGTACTGGCCGACGTCTTCGCGGATCTTGTCGAGGCCGGCCTTGAGGATGCCGATCTCCTCGTCCGGATGGGTCGCGCCGAGCTTGTACTCGGCGGCCAGCGCACGGTTGCGGCCCGAGCGCGCGCGCTCGTCGGGCGGCAGGTTGACGACCGCATAGACCCCGTTCAGCAGACTGCCGCGCAGCTTCTTCGAGACCTTGTTGCCGATCGTGGTCTTCTCGGCCTGCGGCAGCTCGCTGAAGAACCGCCGCATGATGATCCGGCCGAACTGGATATGCCGCGCCTCGTCGCGCAGGATCAGCCGGCACGCCTCCTTGACCGAATCGAAACCGGCGTTCTCGTAGCGCGCCTGCAGCAACTCGCCCGACAGCTGCTCGAACAGCGTGTTGACCGACAGCCCGGCGAAGAAGCTCATCGCCTGCTCGTCCTTCTCGTCGTGGAACTTCGGGATGATCGCCTTGAAGTAGTCGGAGCGCGGCGTAGGCTGGTACTCGCCGAGCGCCGCGGCGATCCGGAAGCTCGCCTCGTGGTGGCGCAGCTCCTCGGCGATGAAGTTGGTGATGTGCTGCTTGATCTCGAACGGCTGGTGCTGAAAGATCGCATCGCGCAGCCGCTCGGCGCCGTATGGCGTTGCACCATGCTCCATCCATGCGCGCAGGCTCCACCATTCGCCGCCGGCGCGGCGCACCTCCGGCGGCAGATCGGCCTCGCGCAGGTCGGAGTAGTCGATGTCGGCGACCGGGTCCCAGGCGAGCTCGCGCGCCTGGGTACAGAGCCGCCAGACATCCGGATATTCGATGGTGGCGACCACCGGATACGGATTCGGCACGGTGACGATTTCTTCGAGCAGCGACGCTTGCATACGGACCTCCGGACGTTCTCGAACCGCACTCTAGGATACCGGATCGTGATACATCCAATACTATTCACGGGGATTGGTAATACACAAGGCGAATAAGCGATGGAGATCCGCCAGCTGCGCCAGTTCGTCGTCGTCGCCGAAGAGTTGAACTTCCGGCGCGCCGCGGTCCGGCTGCACATGTCGCAGCCGCCGCTCAGCGTCGCGATGCGCAATCTCGAGACCGAGGTCGGCACGGTACTGCTCGACCGCAGCCGGCATCATGTCCGGCTGACCGCCGCCGGCGCCGCGTTCCTGCGCGACGCGCAGCGGGCGCTGCTGCATCTGCAGCTCGGCACCGAGCGCGCGCGCCGCGCCGAGCAGGGCATGGACGGCGCGCTGCGGCTGTCGTTCGTGCCGAGCGCCGCGCTCGACGTGCTGCCGGCGATCTTGAAGCGGTTCCGCCGCGACTGTCCGACCGTGCAGCTGCAACTGACCGCCGACACCACGACCCGGCAGGTCGAAGCGCTGCAAAAGGCCGACGTCGAGCTCGCGCTGGTGGTCGCGCCGGTCGCCGACTCGCGGACGCTGCGGCTGACCCGGCTGGTCGACCGCCGCTTCGTGCTGGCGGTGCCGGCCGAGCATGCGCTGGCGCGGCGCCGCACGGTGCGGATCAAGGAGCTCGCCGCCGAGTCGTTCATCGCGTTCCCGGCGTCCGAAGGGCCCGGCTTCGCCAACGCCCTGCTCAATGCCTGTCAGAACGCCGGCTTCTTTCCCAATGTCGTCCACCAGGCGGCGCAGATGCAGACCATCCTGACGCTGGTCTCCGGCGGCCTCGGCATCGCGCTGGTGCCCGAAGCAATGCGGGTCCTGCATCTGCCCGACGTCGTCTTCGTCGGACTGGCCGAGGGCAGATCGCCGCCGACCTACAGCCTGTCGTTCGCCCACACCGCCGACAACGACAATCCGGCGCTCGAGGCGTTCGTCGCGACCGCGCGGCGCGTCGTCCCGCGCTGAGGTTGCCGCACGAGCGAAGTCAGGGCGCGAGGTTCGCGGCCTTGATCGCCTTGGCGTACTTGGCGACCTCGTCCTCGACGTAGGCAGCGAAGCTGCGCCGGTCGCGGAAATCCGGCTCGGCCCCCTGCTCTCGCAGTTGCCGCGCCGTCTCCGGCGCAGCGATGATTCCGGCGAGCGCGCCGGACAGCCGGTCGAGCACGCCGGCCGGCAGATTGGCCGGCCCGAAGATCGCGAACCAGGCGCTGACCTCGTAGCCGGGCAGTCCCTGCTCGGCGACGGTCGCGACGTCCGGCAGCAGTGGGCTGCGCTGCGGCGACGTCACCGCCAGCGGCACCAGCTTGCCGGCCCGGACGTTCGGCGCCGCGGTCGTCTGCAGGTCGAACATCAGCGGCACGTGGCCGCCGAGCACGTCGGCGAGCGCCGGCGCGCTCCCCTTGTACGGCACGTGCATCAGCGTGACGCCGGCCGCGGCGCCGAGCAGTTCGCCAGCGAGGTGGTTCGACGTGCCCGGGCCGGCCGACGCATAGCCGATCGTGCCGGGACGGGCCTTGGCAGCGGCGACGACATCGGCCACCGAGCGATAGCCGGCGGCCGGATTGGCGACCAGCAGGAACGGGATCGACGCGATCGGCGCGACCGGCGTGAAGTCCTTGATCGGGTCGTAGCCGACCTTCGACATCGCCGGATTGATCGCATGCGAGCTGACTGTACCCATCAGCAGCGTATAGCCGTCGGCAGCGGCGGCGGCGACCGCGCGCGCGCCGATCGCGGTACCGGCGCCGGGCTTGTTCTCGATCACCACGGGCTGGCCGAGCCGCTCCGACAGCTTCTGGCCGACGCTGCGCGCCAGGATGTCGGCCGAGCCGCCAGGGGGATATGGCACCACCAGCGTCATCGGCCGGGTCGGGAATGCGTCGGCGGCAACCGCCGCGGGCGCCGCGAACCCGGCGGCGAGCCCGATGGCAAGCCCGGCGGCAAGTGTACGGAACAGCCCCGCCGCCAGCGCCTGGCCGAAGGCGCGCGTCGGGCCGAACATCGGTGTCGGGCCGGAGACCGGTGTCGGGCCGGAGACCGGTGTCGGGCCGAGCGCCGGCTCGGTGCCGACGACCAGCCGACGACAGCGGCGGCGCGCCGGAAGAGGTGTCTGCGGACCGTTGGCGGATGATGGCTTGTTCATGTCGGGCACTGCTCGGGGTTCATCGTCCGGCGATTTAAGCGCGCGCGTCAGCCGCTGCCCAATACGAATTCGTACCGGCGGTGATACGCCGGGCGAATAACGATCGCCGCCGGCGGTGTCGCGCCGGCGGCGACCGGGCGGCGCTCAGGCGGCCGGCCGGCGTGCTGCCGCCCGCTTGCCGATCTCGAACTTGGCGATCGCGTTGCGGTGCACCTCGTCGGGGCCGTCGACGATCCGCACGGTCCGCTGGTGGGAATAGGCCTCGGCAAGCCAGAAATCCTGGCTGAGGCCGCCGGCGCCGTACGCCTGGATCGCCCAGTCGACGACCTTGCAGCTGACATTGGGCGCGACCACCTTGATCATCGCGATCTCGGCGCGCGCCGCCTTGTTGCCGACCGTGTCCATCTTGTATGCGGCATTGAGCGTCAGCAGCCGCGCCTGGTCGATCAGGCAGCGGCTCTCGGCAATCCGCTCATGCCAGATCGACTGCGACGACAGCGGGCCGCCGAACGCGATCCGCGACGTCAGCCGGTCGACCATCATTTCGAGCGCGCGCTCGGCGGCACCGATCGACCGCATGCAATGGTGGATCCGGCCCGGGCCGAGGCGACCCTGCGCGACCTCGAAGCCGCGCCCCTCGCCGAGTAGGATGTTGGCGACCGGCACGCGGACGTTCTCCAGCAGCACCTCCATGTGGCCGTGCGGCGCGTCGTCGTAGTTGAACACCGTCAGCGGCCGGACCACGGTGACGCCGGGCGTGTCGCGCGGCACGAGCACCATCGACTGCTGCTGGTGGCGGGGACCGTCCGGATCGGTCTTGCCCATCACGATGAAGATCTTGCAGCGCGGATTCCCGGCCCCGGTGCTGAACCACTTGCGGCCGTTGATGACGTAGTGATCACCGTCGCGGCGGATGCTGCACTGGATGTTGGTCGCGTCCGACGACGCGACTGCCGGCTCGGTCATCAGGAACGCCGAGCGGATCTCGCCGGCGAGCAGCGGCTCGAGCCATTGCTGCTTCTGGGCGTCGGTGCCGTAGCGCTCGAACGTTTCCATGTTGCCGGTGTCGGGCGCCGAGCAGTTGAACACCTCGGCCGACCACATGACCCGGCCCATCACCTCGCAGAGCGGCGCGTAGTCGAGATTCGAGATGCCGCCCTGACCCTTGTACGGATGCGGCAGGAACAGGTTCCAGAGGCCGGCAGCGCGGGCCTTGCCCTTCAACTCGTCGACCAGCTGCGACGGCTGCCAGGCATCGCCGGCGCGGAGCGCCGCTCCGCGTTCCTCGTGGTAGCGGCCCTCGTTCGGGTAGATATATTGGTCGTAGAACGCGTGCAGCCGTTCGAGCAGCTCGCGGGTTTTGGTCGATGGTTCGTACGGCATTGGCGATCTCCTGGACTACACGAGGCGGGCGGCGGTCAGCCGCTTCGGCGCTGCCGATCGGCACGCCGTAGCGCTATTGAAACAGGTGCGGCGGCCGGAGGGAAATCGCCGGCGGCCGCAGATTGATCCGACGCATGGTCGGGACGGCGGGCAGCCGGTATGTGCACCGCAATATCCGAGCGGCAGCGGACTTCGGGAGCGGGCCGCGGGCGACCTGCTCCCGCACGATCGCCGCGCAAAGGCCGGATCGCGTCGGCCGTGCGATTGCCGGCCGGCGCAGTCGGCACGCGGTGCCGACGCCGATCGATGCGAGCCGGGCTGTCAGTCGTCGAGCCCCAGCTCCTGGATCTTCCGGGTGATCGTGTTGCGCCCGATCCCGAGCCGCTGCGCCGCCTCGACGCGGCGGCCGCGGGTGTGCTTGAGCGCGGAGCGGATCAGCGTGGTCTCGAAGATCCGCGTCAGCTGCTCCATCACGCCGGCCTCGGCGCGTTCGGTGACGTTGCGCGGGACCGCGCCGGCCTCGGTCGCCGCATCGGCGATCAGCATGCGGGTCGCTTCGCGATCGAGCAGCTCGGCCCATTGCGGCAAGGCCGCGCCGCCGGCTTCGGCGGCAGCCGCCGCCGGGATGCCGGCCGCCGCCGAAGCGGCCGCCGAAGCCGCCCCCGCAACCCCTACAGCCCCGAACTCGCCACCGCGACCCGGCCAGATCACCGGCGCCGCCGGGGCAGGCAGCGCGCCGGACGGCACCTCGGACGCCGCCGCACGCCCCTCGTAGACACTCCCGTAGGTCTGGGTCGGACCGCCAACCAGCGTCTCGCCGCTCCCGCCCGCCGATGACCCGGCGTCGCGTGACGGCTCGGCGAAAGCCCGGGGTGTCCGGGCGCCGTCGCGCGACGCCGCCGCGATCTCGGGCGGCAGGTCGCGCGCCGAGATCGTCTGGGTCGGCGCCATCACGGTCAGCCAGTTGCAGACATTCTCGAGCTGCCGGACGTTGCCGGGCCAGTCGGCCCGCCCCAGCGCCTCGATCGCGTCGGGCGCGAGCCGCTTGGTCTCGACGCCGAGATCGACCGCGCTCTTGGCCAGGAAATGGCGCGCCAGCAACGGGATGTCCTCGACCCGGTCGCGCAACGGCGGCAGCCGCAGCCGGATCACGTTCAGACGATGGAACAGGTCCTCGCGGAACAGCCCCTGGCGGGCGCGCTCCTCGAGGTTCTGATGGGTCGCGGCGATGACCCGGACGTTGCTCTTGATCGCCTGGTGGCCGCCGACCCGGTAGTAGTGGCCCTCGGACAGCACGCGCAGCAGCCGGGTCTGCATCTCGGCCGGCATGTCGCCGATCTCGTCGAGGAACAGCGTGCCGCCGTCGGCCTGCTCGAACCGGCCGCGGCGCTGCTGCTGGGCGCCGGTGAACGACCCGCGCTCATGACCGAACAGCTCGGACTCGAGCAGGTCGCGCGGGATCGCCGCCATGTTCAACGCGACGAACGGTTTGGCGGCACGGGCACTGTGGCGGTGCAGCGCCCGCGCGATCAGTTCTTTGCCGGTGCCGGACTCGCCGGTGACCAGCACCGTGACGGACGACTGCGACAGCCGGCCGATCGCGCGGAACACCTCCTGCATCGCCGGCGCATGGCCGAGCATCTCCTGGCTGACCTGCGCGTCGTCCGCCGGCTCGTCGTTGCGCTCGTGCTCGTGGACCGCGCGCCGGATCAACTCGATCGCCTGCGACAGATCGAACGGCTTCGGCAGATATTCGAACGCGCCGCCCTGGAACGCCGACACCGCGCTGTCGAGATCCGAGTAGGCGGTCATCACGATCACCGGCAGCGACGGCTCCTTCTGCCGCACCTGGTAGAGCAGCTCGATGCCGGACTCGCCGGGCATCCGGATGTCGGACACCAGCGCCTTCGGCATCGCTTCGTCGAGCGCGGCGATCACGTCGCGCGCCTCGCGGAAGCTGCGAACCTTGAAACCTTCTTTCGCCAGGGCGCGCTCGAGCACCCAGCGAATCGAGTGATCGTCATCGACGATCCAGACCTCGTCCATCGTGTCTGCCCTGTAATCAGCGACAACCGCTCGCGCCGTCTCTACAACAGCGGGAGCAGTATCCTGAAATCCGTCCAACCCGGCCGACTCTCGCATTCGATCAGACCCCCGTGCTGCTCGACAATCGTCTGGGCCAACGGCAGACCCAGTCCGCTTCCCCCTTCACGACCCGAGACGAGCGGAAAGAAGATGCGGTCGAGCAGTTCGGCTGGTATTCCCGGTC
>JBFWQR010000184.1:0-12657 GCA_050249335.1 Lautropia sp. | reverse complement strand
CGTTGGCCGCCTGCAGCTCCGGCGCGTCCAGGCCCTGCGCCGCCAGCTCGCTGTTCGGCGGCGTGTAGCCGGGGCGCCAGTAGTTGAACACCGACGGCGAGCGCATCGCGGTCTGGCCGAGCGAGTTGACCGGATCATCGGTATTGCCGACGCGGAACTGACCGGAACGCGAGCTGGCGCCGACCGCACGCAGCAGCGCGGTCATCCGCAGCAGCGGTTCGCGCGGCTTGCCGTAGACGGCGTCGCCGGCGGCCGGCGCGAACCGCGCCTCGGGGTCGAGCAGCAGCGCGCGCAGCACCGCCTTCAGGTCGCCGCGAACGCCATCTCCGTTGTCGGCGAACGCCGCCGCGACCCGGCCGACATAGGCCGGCGACGGGTTGCTGGTCACCAGCCGCTGGATCAGCTGCCGTGCGAAGAACGGTCCGGTGTTCGGATGCGTGAACAGGCGATCGAGCGCGCACTTGAGGCTGACGTTCGGCATCACGCCGCCCGGACAGGTGATGCCGAGGAAAGTCTTCGGCTGGTCCGAGTGGAACTGCGGATACGCCTGCATCGGCGTGATGTCGCGGTCGGGGAACGACGGGCTGCCGCCGCCGTTGAAGCGGTTGTCGCTGCGGTCGGGGCCGGCCCAGCTGAAGCCGGTGAAGACGCGTGCGATGCCGGTGACGTCGTCGTTGCCGTAGGTGTCGATGGTCTTGCCGTCGGCATCGGTCTTCGGCGTGCCGTCGGGGTTCAGTTCATGCAGGCCGATCGTGAACAGCTGCATCACCTCGCGGCCGTAGTTCTCGTCCGGCACCCGGCCGTCGTCGCCGCGATTGCGCAGGTGCGACAAATACAGCCCCATCATCGGATGCAGCGATACCGCCTCGATCAGGTCGCGGAAGTTGCCGAACGCATGGCTGCCGAGCGTGTCGAAGTAGCTCGCGACGCCGCGCGGATACTGGCTGACGTTCATATCGTTCAGCGACACCACGAAGATCTGCGACAGCGCGAACGCGACCCGCTGCCGCAGCGGGTCGTCGGCCGACAGCGCATTGCGCCAGAACGAGTAGTACAGCCACTCGGTGTTGCCGCCGCCGGGCTGCGCCGCGATCCGTTCGCGCCAGTAGCCGAGGTGCGTCTGGCTGTACGGCTTGGCGAACTCCTGCTCGAGCCAGCCGTCGAAATCGGCGGCCATCACGCGATCGATCTCGGCGCCGGTCGGGCCGTAGGTCGCCTGGGTCAGGAAGCGCGACGCGTCGGTGGTGGTTTCGGCCTTGGTGACGAGCGGTACCGAGGCTCCCGCCTGGCGGGCGCCGGCGCCCGACGAACTGTCACTACCGCCGCTGCAGGCAGCCAGCAGGCACGCGGCCAGTGCCAGCCCGCCGGTCTGCAACGAACGACGAACGGTGCGATCCATGATGTCCAGGCTCCGCGACTTCGATTTGACGAAGGCGCCAGCCTAGTGGGAAAAAAGTCACAGATCGCGGCGCCGCCGACATCCGGCGAAACCGGCGGGCCAATCGGTCGACGAAATCCGTCGGACGGGCTCGAGTGCGCGCGCCGAGACCGTTCGACGCCTCAAACCGGCCGTTCGCGCGCGCTCGCATCGAACGCGCAGTTCACCTGCCGGCCGGTCGCGCCGGGCAACCTGCCGGCCCGGCCGTGCCGGAAGGCCACCCGACGATCAGCGGCCGGGCCGCACCACGTTGATCAGCGGCCGCCCGTGCCACAGCGCCGACAGATTGGCAATCACCATGTCCCAGCGGCGATCCATCATCGGCTCGGTCCAGCCCGACGAATGCGGCGTCATCAGCACGTTCGGCAGCTCGTGGAACGGATACGCCGACGGGCGCCGCCGCGGCTCGTCCTCGGTCGGGTAGCGCCACCAGACGTCGATCACCGCGCCGGCGATGACGCCGCCGGTCAGCGCCTCGTAGAGATCGCGCTCGGCGACGATCGCACCGCGCGCGACATTGACCAGCACCGCGCTGCGCTTCATCGCGGCGAGCCGCGCCGCGTCGATCAGCTGCTCGGTGGCCGGTGCCTGCGCGATCGCGATCACGACGAAGTCGCACTGCGCCAGGAAGGCGTCGAGCTGGTCGAGCGGGTAGACGCGCTCGACGCCGGGAACCGGCGCGGTATTGCGCGCGCAGCCGATCACCCGGGCGCCGATCGCATGGGTGCGCGCGGCGATCTCGCGGCCCATCTGCCCGAGGCCGAGGATGCCGACGGTCTTGATGTTCAGCTCGTCGCGCAGCGGGCCGTACTGCGCACCGCTGTACTCCCACGAGCCGGCACGGAAGCTGTCCTCGACCGCCTTCCAGCGGTGCGTCCACATCAGCATCGTCATCAACGCGTACTCGGCGATCGCGCGGACGTGGCCGAACGCGTTGCAGACCGCCGCGCGGTCGGGCACGCAGCCGAGATCGACCAGTTCATAGCCGGCCGACTGGGTCTGCACCAGGCGCAGGTCGGGGGCATGCCGGGCCGGATGGTCGAAGCGGACGCAGACGACCGCATCGGCCTGCACCAGCGCCGCCTCCTTGCGGGCCGGCTCGGCGCTGCTCGGCACCGGCGTGACGGTGAACGGAAAGTCCGCCTTCCGACGCAGCCGGAACTCGTTCGGCAGGGTGATGTCGCCATAGAGCACCACCCGCAGCGGCGGGGCGTTCGAGGGCTGGGTCGTCACGGAAGTCTCCTCAGAAGCGGGTGCCGTGCATCGGGGATTCGTGGGGTCGATCGGATCGCGGGCCGATCACGGATTCAGCAGCCGGCGCGCGCCGGCCTCGAGGTGGGCGCGCATCGCGGCGACCGCGGCAGCGGCGTCGCCGGCGACGATCGCCGCATGGATCGCGGCGTGTTCGGCATGGGTGCCGGCGAGCGAATCGCCGCGGCGCAAGGTCGCATCGCGGCCGCTGACGATCGCCGCACGCATCGTGCTCGACAGGAACTCCAGCACCTGGACGATGTAGCCGTTGTGCGAAGCGCGCGCGATCTCGAGGTGGAACGCCAGATCGGCATCGGCGCCGCGCTCGCCGGCACCCTGCTTCGCGGTCAGCTGAACGAACGCGCGCGCCAGCCGCTTCAGGTCGGCGGCACTGCGCCGTGCCGCGGCGAGCCCGGCGGCATGGGTCTCGAGGCCGGCGCGGAATTCGAGCAGTTCGCTCGCCACCGCCGCGTCGTCGCCGGCCGGCGCGCGCAGCCGGAGCACGCCCTGCCCCGGCGCCGGCTGCCGCACATAGAGGCCCTGTCCGGGCAGCGTCTCGACCAGCTCCTCGGCCTTGAGCCGCGCGACCGCTTCGCGGACCACGGTTCGGCTGACTTCGAAACGGCGGCTCAGCTCGCTCTCGGCCGGCAGCCGCGAGCCGGGCGGCACCGCGCCCGAGCGGACCTGCCGCGTCAGCTGCTCGACGACGGTCTCGACCAGGCTCTGGCGCTGCGGCACCGCGCGGATCCGCAGCGCGGCATTGGCAGAGGCGGTGGCGCCGGCGGCGGCCGGCGATTTTCTGGTCAGCATGCGGTGGCGAAAACGGTATGATGTCAGTTATCGTACAACCTGCCGCACCGGATGCGGCTTGCCAGGGAGGAGACCCCCATGAACCGAACCGTCCGGTCGCTGCTCGGCCTGTCGCTCGCATCGGCGCTGCTCGCTACCGGTCCGGCCTTCGCCCAGGCCGATCCGAAGGCCGGCAAGAAGGTCGTCGCCAACATCGCATCGGTCTATCCGCCGGATTCGCCGATGGATCTCGCGCTGAACCGGATCCGCGACACGCTGGCGACGCAGACCGGCGGCCGGATCGACGTCCGGGTCCATCGCGGCGGCGCGATGGGCGACGAGAAGCAGACGTTCGAGACGCTGTCGCAGGGTTCGGTCGAGTTCGGCGCGCTCGGCGTCGGCGACATCGCCGCATTCTTCCCGCGCTACTTCGTCTCGGAGGTACCGTACCTGTTCTCGAGCCAGCAGGACTTCTGGAAGTTCTGGAACGGCCCCGGCAAGGAGCTGTCGGCCCTGATCGAGAAGCAACGCGGCGTCCGCCAGCACGGCATCGTCTATCGCGGCGCTCGCTACCTGACCTCGAACACGCCGGTCAATGCCGTCGCCGACGTCAAGGGCCTGAAGATGCGGCTGCCGCCGATCAAGGCCTGGTTCAAGGTCTGGGAGGGCCTCGGTGCGATTCCGCAGTCGATCGCGTTCAGCGAGGTCTACATGGCGCTGAAGACCGGCGTCGTCGCGGCGCAGGAGAACCCGCCGGAAACGATCCTCGCCTACAAGATGTTCGAGGCGCAGAAGTACCTGGTGGCCACCGAGCATGTCTACGGCGCCGCGCGGCTGGTGTCGTCGGTGTCGTGGTGGTCGACGCTGTCCAAGGACGACCAGGCGCTGTTCACCAAGGTGATCGACGACGCGATGGCATTCGGCAACGGCATGACCAAGGACGGCGATGCCGAGATGGTCAAGAAGCTGGAGGCGGCCGGCATGACGCTGATCAAGGTCGACAAGGCCGCGTTCAAGGCCGCGGTCCAGCCGGCGGTCGATGCGATGGCGAAGACCGACTGGGATCCGGCCTTCTACCAGAAAGTGCTGGCGACGCTGAAGTGAGCCGGCGGCCGCGGCGCAGCGGACCGGCCGCGCCGGCCGGCAGCGCGGCATGAGCCGCCTGCCTCGAACCGATCCTTGAACCGGCCGCCGTGAAGTCCCTGCTCGAACGGATCAACGCGCTGGTGCTGCTCTGCATGTTCGGCGTCACCATCGCGACGGTTGTGTTCCGCAGCATGCTCGGCATCTCGGCCGGCTGGTCGGAAGAGCTGGCGCAGCTGACGTTCATCCTGCTCGTCTTCATCGGCGCGGCCACCGTCATGGAGGACGAAGGCCACATCCAGATCAACACGCTGGTCGACCGCTTGAGCGCCCGGCGCCAGCGCGCGATCCGGATCATCGTGCGGGTGCTGATGATCGCGTTCCTGGTGCCGTTCGCGCGCGGCGCCTGGGACAACGCGGTCAACAACTGGGAGGTCGAGCTCGGCACGATCGAGTCGATCAAGATCGGCCACATGTATCTGGCGCTGACCGTCACGTCGCTGATCATGATGTTCTACCTCGCGGTCAACATCGTCCGCGATGTGCGCGGCACGCATCGGCGCGCCGCCACGCTGGACTCGACCGTCTGAAATAGCGCATGGCAATCGTACTGACGCTCGGTATGGTCGTGCTGCTGCTGGTCGGCATGCCGGTCGCGATGGCGCTCGCGCTGTCGTCGCTCGGCGCGATCCTGGTGGGCGGCGGCGCGTTCCAGCCGTCGGTGCTGTCGACCAAGATGCAGTTCGGGCTGCAGAACTTCGTGCTGGTCGGCATCCCGCTGTTCATCCTCGCCGCCAAGCTGATGAACACCGCCGGCATCACCGCCAAGATCTTCCGCTTCGCCGACACGCTGGTCGGCTTCCTGCCCGGCGGGCTCGGCCATTCGAACGTGGTCGCCAGCCTGATCTTCTCCGGGATGTCGGGTGCCGCGGTGGTCGACGCCGCCAGCCTGGGCCAGATCGAGCTCGAGGCGATGAAGAAGGCCGGCTATCCGCGCAAGTTCAGCGTCGCGATCACCGCCGGCTCGTCGACCATCGGCCCGATCTTCCCGCCGAGCATCCCGATGATCGTGTTCTCGTTCGCGTCGGGCGTCTCGGTCGGCCGGCTGTTCCTCGGCGGCGTCGTGCCCGGCCTGCTGATGACGGCAGCGCTGATGGCGCTGGTCACGGTCATCGCGATCCGCGACGGCCTGCCGCGCGAACCGTTCCCGACCTGGGCGCGCGCGGTCAAGACCTTCGTCGACGCGCTGCTGCCGATCATGACGCCGGTGATCCTGCTCGCCTGCATCTGGACGGGTATCGTGACGCCGACCGAGGCGGCTGCGGTTGCCGTCTGCTATGCGCTGCTGATCGGCGTCTTCGCGCTGCGCGAGGTCGGTTGGCGCGAGCTGGTCCAGGTGTTCGTCGAAACCGCCCGCGAGAGCGCGGTGATCGGCTTCATCATCGCCGCCGCGTCGCTGTTCGGCTGGGTGCTGCTGCGCTCCGGCGCCACCACCCAGATCGCCGAGACGATGCTCGCGATCAGCCGCGAGCCGCTGGTGCTGCTGCTGCTGATCAATCTGTTCCTGCTGGCGATCGGCTGCTTCCTCGACTCCACCGTCGCGATCCTGATCTTCGCGCCGATTTTCCTGCCGGTGGTCACCGCGGTCGGCATCGACCCGGTCCACTTCGGTGTCGTCATGGTGCTGAACCTGATGCTCGGGTTGCTGACGCCGCCGTTCGGCATGGTGCTGTTCGTCATGGGCCAGATCTCCGGGCTCAAGTTCGAGGAGGTCGTCCAGGCGACACTGCCGGTGCTGATACCGCTGCTGGCGGTGCTGGTGCTGATCACGCTGTTCCCGAGCCTGGTGACCGCGCTGCCGGACTACGTGATGGGCGTCGCGAAGTGACCGGCCGCCGGATCAGCCGGATCCTGCCGATCGGTCGCCGCCGATCGAGGCGCCGGCCGGGCCGCCGATCGCGCCGTTGGAGCGCCACCGGGCTGCCGGTCCGGTGAGCATCGCGCGCGCCGTCACGGTCGCCGACCTGCGCCGGCTGGCCCGCCGGCGGCTGCCGCGTGCGGTCTTCGACTTCATCGACGGCGGCGCCGACGAGGAGCTGACGCTGCGCGCCAACTCGGCGGACTACGATTCGATCCTGCTCGAGCAGCGGGTGCTGACCGACGTCGGCGCGACCCGGCTCGACCGCCCGATCCTCGGCAAGCCGGCGGCCGCGCCGCTGCTGATCGCGCCGACCGGGCTCGCCAACATGGCGTTTCCCGATGCCGACCTGGTGCTCGCACGCGAAGCCGCCGCGGCCGGCATCCCGCTGGTCGCGAGCACCAGCAGCGGCGCCCGGCTCGAAGACATCGCCGCGGTCGGCCCCGGCCGGCGCTGGTTCCAGCTCTACGTGTTCCGCGACCGCGCGATCACCGAGGGGCTGATCGCGCGCGCCCGCGCTGCCGGCTACGAGGCGCTGGTGCTCACCGTCGACGTGCCGGTGGTCGGCCGGCGCCGGCGCGACGTCCGCAACGGCTTCACGATCCCGCTGACGCTGACGCCGTCGTCGCTGCTCGACTTCGCACTGCATCCGCGCTGGTGCTTCGATATCTGGCGGCATGGCGTGCCGCAGATGAACAACTTCGCCGAGGCGCTGGCGCTGAGCGGCGCGGCGTCGCATGCGGCATTGATGAACGCCCAGCTCGACCCGCAGGTCGACTGGGGTATCGTGCCGTGGCTGCGCAGCCGCTGGGACGGGCCACTGCTGATCAAGGGGGTACTGTCGGTCGCCGACGCGGTCACCGCGATCGACGCCGGCTTCGACGGCATCATCGTCTCCAACCATGGCGGCCGCCAGCTCGACGGCGTACCGTCTACGATCCGCGCGCTGGCGCGGATCGCACCGGCGGTCGCCGGCCGGGTGCCGCTGCTGATCGACAGCGGCATCCGGCGCGGCTCGGACCTCGTCAAGGCGGTCGCGCTCGGCGCCGACGCGGTGCTGATCGGCCGGCCGACGCTCTACGCGATCGCCGCCGGCGGCGCCGCCGGCGTCCGCCATTGCCTGCAGATCCTGTTCGACGATCTGCATCGGACGCTGGCGCAGATCGGCCGGCCGGCCCTCGCCGCCGTCGACCGCACGGTGCTGCTCGACGGCAGCGTGCCGACCGAAGGTGGCTCGCCGGCCGCAGGTGGCTCGCCGGCGGAAGGCAGCATGCCGGCCCAGGGCAGCGTGCCGGCCAACGGGAGCGTGCCGCGCACCCACCCGCCGGCGACCGTCAGCGCTCGGCCGCGACCGTGAAGCCGACCTCGACGCCGCCGGCGATGTTGCGCGCGAACGCAGCGCCGCCGTGGAACTCGGCGATCAACCGCACCAGGTAGAGCCCGAGACCGAGGTGGCCGCGCGGGTCGGGGCCGACGGCACCGCCGCCGCGGATCGAGACCATCGATTCGAACAGGCTGTCGACCATCACCGCCGGCAGCGGCGGGCCCTGGTTGGCGACCGCGATCGACCACGCCGGGCGCGCGCGCTGGCCGCCGTGCTGGCCGCCGCGGTAACCACCGCGGTAACCACCGCGGTGACCGGCGCCGGCACCGCCACCGGAACCACCACCGGCGCGACCACCGGCGACACCACTGCCGGCACCACTGCCGGCAGCGCCGATCCGGACCACGATCTCGGTCCCCGGCCGCGCGAAGTCGATCGCATTCGCCACCAGCTTGTCGAGCGCCTGCGCGATCGCCTCGGGCACCGCCAGACACGGCGCCGCGGCGACGGCGGCGGCGATGCGCAGCGCTGCGCCCGGATAGGCGGTTCGGTAGCCGTCGACGCAGGCGCCGGCCAGCGCGACCAGGTCGAGCGGCTCGAGATCGCTCGCTTCCAGCAGCGTCTCGAGGCTGCCCGCCTCGCCCATGCCGGAGACGATCCGCTCGAGCCGCGCCGCCCCGGCCTGCGCGCGCTGCGCATACGCAGCGACCGCCGTGTCGCGGGCACTGCCGGCCGGCTCCGCAGCGGCACCTTCGCCGTTGAGCTCGGCCGACAGGTTGTCGAGCGAAGAGCGCACCACCATGATCGGCGTGCGCAGTTCGTGGATCAGCCGCGCGCGCAGCTTGGCCAGATAGTCCTGATGCTCGCGCAGCCGCGCCAGCACCCGGTTGTAGCTGTCGGCGAGCGCATCGACCTCGTCGCGCAGCCGGAAGCGTGGCACCTCGCCGACCACCCGGCCGCGGGCGTCGATCGCCGCCTCGGCGCCGCGGCGCAACCGGACGATCCGCGCGACCGCCAGCGTTGCGACCGCGAGCAGCGCCAGCAGCGTCGCCAGCAGCGCCGCCGCGACCAGCAGCGCCAGCCGCTCGAGCGCTTGCTGCGCCAGCGCCAGCCGTGTGACCGTGCTGTCCTCGAGCAGCAGCGCGCCGGCGACGTGGTCGCCGATCCAGATCGGATGCGCCGAAGCGAGCTGCCACGCCGGCATGCCGCTGTCGGATGCGAGCCGGGTCGCCGCCCGCGCCGGGACGCCGGTCAGCGCGGTCGTGATCGGCGCGCCGCGCGCGGCGTCGCCGCGGTCCGGGTCGTCGTCGCCGCCGAACCGGAGCGCGCCGGCGAGCAGCCCGCGCGCCAGCCGCGCCGCCGGACCGGCCGGCGGCGGCGGCGCCTGCGCGACCTCGCCGCGCTGCGCCAGCAGCCGGCCGCCGGCGTCGACGATCGAGATCCGGCCGCCGCCGCGGTCCATCGCGCGCAGCACCGCGTCCCACTGCCGGTCGCGATGACGGGCCGCAGCAGCCTGCAACGCCGGATCCGGCGGCGCGACCACCAGCAATACGCCGGAATCGGCGGTCGCCTCGATACTGCGGCTGCCGAGATAATCGACGTCGGTCGCGACCACCTGGATCAGCCGGGTCTCGGCCGGCAGTTCGACTTCGGCATGCCAGCCGGTCGCGTCCTCGTGCAGCGCCGCCGGAATCCGGACCGACAGCTCCGGCAGCTGCGCCTGGGCCGCGCCGGTCGCCCGCGCCCGGTCGTCGGCGGCCAGTGCGGCGACCAGCGCCTCGTCGTCGCCGACCAGCACCGTCACCGAATCGCCGGGCTGCACCACCGGGCCGCCGCCGGCGGTCTGCAGGTCGCCGGGCGCGACGAAACGCTCGTCGTCGGCCTCGACCCGCAGCAGCACCCGCGGCGAGCCGGTGGCCCGTGCCAGTGCCAGCCGCAACCGCAACGTCGTCGCCGGCGCGCTGCCGGCGATCAGCACCGGCACGTTGCGGCGGGCGACGTCGCGCCAGCGCTGCGCGGCTGCGTCGGCGTCGACTTTGGCGTCGACTATGGCGTCGGCGCCGGTGCCGGCACGGCGGTCACCGATCGCGCTGCCCTCGCCGCGCAGCGCGGCGAGGGAATCGGGCACGATCGGCGCGACGCCGCGCGGGATCCGGCCGGTGTCGCCGCCGAACAGCTCGCGGCGCTCGTGCAACGATGCCGCCAGGCTGCGCGCTGCGGTCTGCTGCGTCTCCCACTGCGCATCGCGAGCGAGTTCGGCGATCCGCTCGACGAAGCGCAGGCCGATCCACGGCAAGGCCACCAGCGGCAACAGCGCGACCAGCAGCAGCAATCGCAGGCCGATCCGCGGCGGTCGCATCGTCACCGGCGGCGGCATCGCGTCGGTGGGCGCATCCCCGGCGCTCCGGCGAGCGGCGGCCGACGCTGGGGCGCCCGTCTCATCCGGCGGCCGTGAAGCGGTAGCCGAGCCCGTAGACCGTCTCGATCGCGTCGAACGCCGGATCGACCGCGGCGAACTTCCGGCGAATCCGCTTCAGGTACGACGTCACCGTGTGGTCGTCGACCACCATGTTCGCCTCGCGCATCAGCGCCTCCCGGTCCTTGACGTGGCCGGGGAAGCGCGCCAGCGCATGCAGAATCCAGAACTCGGTGACGGTCAGCGCAACCGGCCGGCCGTGCCAGGCGACCTCGAAGCGCTGCACGTCGAGCCGCAGCGGGCCGCGCTCGATGATCTCGGACGCGGCGTCCGGCTGCTGCGCGACGTCGACCCGGCGGAACAGCGCGGTCACCCGTGCCAGCAGGTGCGGCAGGCTGACGTTCTTCGCCAGGTAGTCGTCGGCGCCGAGCCGCAGGCCGGATACCACGTCGATCTCGGAATCGCGCGCCGACAGCATCAGGATCGGCAGCACCGCCGAACGCGCCCGCAGCCAGCGGCACAGCTCGAAGCCGCCGTCGGGTTCGGCGCCGAGCCCGACGTCGATGATCGCGAGATCCGGCAGCCGGCTCGCCAGCGCCGCCTGCGCCCCGGCGCGATCGGCGAACGTGCGCACCTGATAGCCGTGCCGCACCAGCGCGTCGCGCAGGTTCTGCGCGATCGCCGGCTCGTCCTCGACGACCGCGATTCTCCGGGCGCCGTTGGCTGCGGCTTCGACCATCGGGCAACTGTAGCAGGCCAGGCCGGCCGAAGCCGGCAGCGGGTACCGGGCGCCGGCCCGCGGGAGCCGGCAGTCACCGGTTTGCCACAATCGATCACCGCTTCGCCCCGAGACCGACGGCGCACGACCCGATCCGCGGCGCCCAATGGCAGGCGTCGGACCTCGGCGGTCCGGCGCCGCGCCGACCGGCCGGCCAATGGATCCAAAAGGAAGCGGAAATGGACTGCGGGATCGTCAACCCCACTCATGACAGGCCGGCAGGCGGCATACGGCCGTGGTTGCGACTGTTCGCCGGCATCGTCGGCGGCGCGGTCGGCATCGCGGTCGCGCTCGGCGCGATCGTGCTGTTGACCGCCACGGCGGCACAGGCGCAGGCATCGACGGCGGTGCCGGCGTCGTCGCAGTCGCCGCAACCGGCGTCGTCGCGATCGTCGCAATCGCAGTCACCGGAGGCTGCCGCGACGCTCGAGCGGCTGCAGGGACACCGCGGCAGCGGCCTCCTGCTGATGACCACCGCCGGCCCGGTGGTCGCGCCGCTGCAGTCGACCGAGACCCGGCTGCGGGTCACCGGTCCGGTCGTCCGCGCGGTGGTCACGCAGCGCTTCGTCAACCCGGGGACCCAGTGGCTCGAAGGCCGCTATCTGTTTCCGCTGCCCGACGACGCCGCGGTCGATCATCTGCGGATGAAGATCGGCGACCGGATCGTCGAAGGCGAGATCCGCGAGAAGGAGGCGGCGCGGCGTGCGTTCGCGCAGGCGCGCAGCGCCGGCCAGCGTGCGACGCTGGTCGAGCAGCAGCGGCCGAACGCGTTCACCACCGAGGTCACCAACATCGCGCCCGGGGCGGCCATCGAGATCGCGATCGAGTTCCAGCAGACGCTGGCGCTGAAGGACGGCGCCTGGCGGCTGCGGCTGCCCGGCGTGGTCGCGCCGCGCTATCGCAGCCCGATCGACCCCGAAGCCGCATTGATCGAAGAGCAGACCCGCCGCCGCGACCGTCGCGAACAGGCAGCGGCCTATGACCCGGACGCCGCCGCAGCGGACGACGCCGATGACGAGGCATTCGACTGCGGTGACGAGCCGATCGAGGCCGGCGACGATTGGCAGCCGCCGCGGCTGCGCCAGGGCTGGCTGGTCGCCGCGGCGGACGCCACGACTGCCCACGACGCGACCCGCGACGGCGAGCCGGCGCGCGGTGGCGTCGACCGCCAGCCCGGCACGCTCGACCAGCCGGTGCTGCTGCCCGGCCAGCCGGCGGTGAACCCGCTGTCGATCCGGGTCGAGCTCGATGCCGGCGTGCCGATCGGCATGCCGCGCTCGCCGACCCACGCGGTCCGCGTCGACACGACCGACGCGCCCGGCGGCAGCCGCTACCGGATCGCGACCCGTGACGGCGAGCCGGCCGATCGCGACTTCGAGCTCGAATGGTCACCGGCGGCCAATGCGCTGCCGCAGGCGACGCTGCGGGTCGAATCGTTCGGCGGCGAGTACTACGGCCTGCTCGCGATCAATCCGCCGGCGATCGGTTCGGCGGCCGGGCAGCGGCAGCCGCGCGAGACCACCTTCGTCGTCGACACGTCGGGCTCGATGGGCGGCGAGTCGATCGACCAGGCACGCAGCGCGCTGCTGTTCGGGCTCGAGCGCCTGGCGCCGGGCGACAGGTTCAACGTGATCCAGTTCAACAGCACCCATTCGAGCGT
>JBFWQR010000183.1:0-12789 GCA_050249335.1 Lautropia sp. | reverse complement strand
TCCGTGAGCGGCTGGCGGCGTGCGGCCTGCAGATCGGCTGCCTGCGCAGCAGCGAGCCGCTGCCGATCGTCGGCGATCCGGACCGGCTCCAGCAGGTGTTCCAGAATCTGCTCGAAAACGCCGCACGCTACGTCGAACCGGCACCGCTGCGGGTCGGCAGCGTCGCGGCGACCCACGGTGCGGCGCGCGCTGCGCCGCTCGGATCCAGGCCCGGCGACATCGAGGCGGTCGCGGCCGGTATCCATGTCGACTGCCGCAGCGATGGCGATGCGGTGCGGATCGATTTCGACGACACCGGGCCCGGCGTCCCTGACGCCGAACTCGGCCGGCTGTTCGACCGCTTCTACCGCCGCGAGGCGTCGCGCAACCGCGCGACCGGCGGCTCCGGGCTCGGCCTCGCGATCTGCCGCAGCATCGTCGATGCGCACGACGGCGAGATCGAGGCGGCGCGCTCGCCGTTCGGCGGCCTGCGGATCCGGATCCGGCTGCCGCTCTCGGGCAATCCTCCGGTCGCCGGTTCGCCGGCCGCGGGGGCGCGGTGAGCGCGGCGCCGATCGCGCCCGCCGCGCAGCTGCTGATCGTCGAGGACGAGCCGAAGCTGGCAGCGCTGATGACGACCTATCTGCAGGCCGCCGGCTATGCGACGCAGACGATCGGCGATGGCCGGATGGTGCTCCCTGCGGTGCGCGCCGCGATGCCGGACCTGATCCTGCTCGACCTGATGCTGCCGGGCCGCGACGGCATCGACATCTGCCGCGAGCTGCGCACCTTCGCCGAAGTGCCGATCGTGATCGTGACCGCGCGGGTCGAGGAGATCGACCGGCTGCTCGGCCTCGAGCTCGGCGCCGACGACTACATCTGCAAGCCGTTCAGCCCGCGCGAGATGGTCGCGCGGGTTCGTGCGATCCTGCGCCGCAGCCGCAGCCGGCTGGCCGACGCGACGGGGGCGGCGGCAGCCCCGGCAGCGGCGGCTGCCGATGCCGCGGCGCAGGCTGTGTCCGAGGCGGTAGCGGAAGCGTTGCCGGAGGCTCCGGACGGCGGCACCGGCGGCGTCGCGATCGACGAAAACCGGCCGGTCCGTCTCGCAATCGACGAAGACCGTCACCAGATCCGGCTCGAAGGCCGGCTGCTCGACCTGACGCCGGTAGAATTCCGGCTGCTCGCGATCCTGGCCGCCGCGCCGGGCCGGGTCTATCGCCGCGACGCGCTGATGGAGCGGCTGTACGAGGACCACCGGGTGGTCGCCGACCGGACGGTCGACACGCATGTGAAGAACCTGCGACGCAAGCTGATGCAAGTCATTGCCGGGCGCGAACTGATCCACTCGGTCTATGGCATCGGTTACAAGTATGAACCGTAGTCGACAGCAGGCGCGTTCGCAGCATGCACGTCCGCAGCGTGCGCGCCGGAACACGATCATGAACCAGACTCCGCGCTGCCCGCGCGACCCGCGCCGTTCGCGCACCCGGAGGCCGGGATGTCTTCGATGAAAGTCATTGCCGACCAGCCCGAGGCGCCCGACACGGCCACTCGCGAGCGGCCCGGCCGGGCCGCTGCGGTGCTGGATGGCATGCCGCCGTCCGATGCACCCGAGCCCGATGTCGATCGCGACCATCCTCGCTCCCGCGGTGGTGCACGGCTCTGGTGGCTGCTGGTCGTGCTGGCGCTGCTCGGCGTCGCCGGCTGGTACGGCTGGCAGGCTTGGCAGGCCCGCACCGCGGCACCGACGGCGCCGCCGCTGCAGGGGCAGGTCGGCCCGGCCGGCGGGTCGGCGCCGGCGGCCGGCCGGGTCCCGGGTGCTGCCGGCGCTCCGACCGGACCCGGCGGCTTCGGCGGCCCCGGCGGCATACCGGCGACGCCGGTGGTCGGCGAAGCCGCGCGCGCCGGTGACGTGCCGATCTTCCTCGACGCGCTCGGCACCGTGACGCCGGCGCAATCGGTGATCGTCCGCAGCCGGGTCGCCGGCCAGCTCGAGCGGGTGCTGTTCAAGGAGGGCGACATGGTCACCGAAGGCCAGGTGCTCGCCGAGATCGATCCGCGCCAGCTGCGGGTGCAGCTGGCGCAGGTCGAAGGCCAGCTGGCTCGCGATCGCGCGCTGCTCGAGAACGCCCGCGTCGATCTGAAGCGCTACGAGACGCTGTACAAGCAGGACTCGATCGCACGGCAGCAGGTCGATACCCAGGCGGCGCTGGTGCGCCAGTACGAGGGCCTGATCCGGGTCGACCAGGGGCAGGTCGAGAACGCCCGGCTGCAATTGTCGTATGCACGCGTGACGGCGCCGATCAGCGGTCGCGTCGGCCTGCGCCAGGTCGACGCCGGCAACATGGTGACCGGCTCCGAGGCCAACGGCCTGGTCGTGATCACGCAGGTGCAGCCGATCACGGCGCTGTTCTCGGTGCCGCAGGACGAGCTGCCGACGATCCGCCGCCGGCTCGCGAGCGGCGAAACGCTGCCGGTGATCGCCAGCGACCGGGCGCAGAAGAACCGGCTCGCGACCGGCACGCTGGTGACGGTCGACAACCAGATCGATCCGGCGACCGGCACGGTCAAGTTGAAGGCACAGTTCGACAATACCGACGGTCAGCTGTTCCCGAACCAGTTCGTCAACATCCGGCTCGAGCTCGACACGCTGCGCGACGTCGTGACGATTCCGTCGTCGGCGATCCAGCGTGGCTCGCAGGGGCTGTTCGTCTACGTCGTGCGGCCCGATCAGACCGTCTCGCTGCGGATCGTCGAGCTCGGCCCGGTCGACGGCCAGCGGATCGCGATCTCGAAGGGGCTCGCGGCCGGCGAGATCGTCGTCATCGACGGCGTCGACCGGCTGCGCGACGGCGCCCGCGTCGAGCTGACACAACGGCCCGATTTTTCGCAGCCGGTGGCACCGCGGCAGCGTCAGCCCGGCGCGCGCGGGCCCGGTGGTCCGGGTGGACCGCGCGGGCCGGGCGCCGGTCAGGGCCAGCGCGCGCCCGGCGGAGCGGGCGGTGGCACGGGCCGCGCGGCATCGGCTGGCGAGCCGGGCGGTGGGGCGCCGGCGGCCGGCGCCGCGGCTGGTGGCGCAACGACGCCGCAACCCGCTCGGTGAGCCGCGGGGCCGCCGCCATCCACCGCCCGATCGACCGCCACGCTGCGAGCCGCGCATGAATCCGTCGCGCCTCTTCATCCTGCGACCGGTCGCGACGACGCTGCTGATGCTGGCGATCGTGCTGGCCGGTGCGCTCGCCTACCGGATGCTGCCGGTCGCGGCGCTGCCGCAGGTCGACTACCCGACAATCCAGGTCTACACGTTCTACCCGGGCGCGAGCCCGGACGTGATGGCGTCGTCGGTGACGGCGCCGCTCGAGCGCCAGCTCGGACAGATTCCCGGCATCAAGCAGATCACCTCGACCAGCTCCGGCGGCGCGTCGATCATCACGATGCAGTTCGATCTGACGGTGGCGCTCGACGTCGCCGAGCAGGGCGTGCAGGCGGCGATCAACGCCGGCTCGAACCTGCTGCCGTCGGACCTGCCGGCGCAGCCGGTCTACAGCAAGGTCAATCCGGCCGACGCGCCGATCGTGACGCTGGCGCTGACGTCGCAGTCGCTGCCCTTGACCGAGGTGCAGAACCTCGCCGATACGCGGTTCGCGCAGCGCCTGTCGCAGGTGCCCGGCGTCGGACTGGTGACGCTCGCCGGCGGCCAGCGCCCGGCGGTGCGGATCCAGGTCAATCCGCAGGCGGTCGCCGCCAACGGCATCGGCATGGAGCAGCTGCGCGCTGCGGTGGTCGCGGCCAACGTCAAGAAGGCCAAGGGCAATTTCGACGGCCCGACCCGCGCCTACACGATCGATGCCAACGATCAGCTGCGCTCGCCGGCCGAGTACCGCAGCATCGTCGTCGCCTGGAAGAACGGCGCGCCGGTCTATCTGTCCGACGTCGCCGAGGTCAAGGAAGACGCCGAGAACCTGCGGCTGGCCGCCTGGATGAATCAGGCGCCGGCGATCATCCTGAACGTGCAGCGCCAGCCCGGCGCCAACGTGATCCAGGTGGTCGACCGGGTGATGAAGCAGCTGCCGCAGCTGAAGGGCTCGCTGCCGGCGGCGGTCGACGTCGCGGTGCTGGTCGACCGGACGCTGACGATCCGGACCTCGGTCGCCGACGTGCAGTTCGAGCTCGCGCTCGCGATCGGGCTGGTGGTGCTGGTGATCTTCCTGTTCCTGCGCACCTTCGCCGCCACGCTGATCCCGAGCGTCGCGGTGCCGCTGTCGCTGATCGGCACCTTCGGCGTGATGTACCTCGCCGGCTTCTCGATCAACAATCTGACGCTGATGGCGCTGGTGGTCGCGACCGGCTTCGTCGTCGACGACGCGATCGTCGTGATCGAGAACATCGCCCGCTACATCGAGCAGGGCGAGGAGCCGCTCGCCGCGGCCTTGAAGGGCAGCAAGCAGATCGCCTTCACGATCATCTCGCTGACCTTCTCGCTGATCGCGGTGCTGATCCCGCTGCTGTTCATGGGCGACGTGGTCGGGCGCCTGTTCCGCGAATTCGCGGTGACGCTGGCGGTCGCGATCCTGATCTCGGCGGTGGTGTCGCTGACGCTGACGCCGATGATGTGCGCGAAGCTGCTGCGGCACCGGCCGGATGCCGAGCGCGGCCGCTTCGACCTCGCGGTCGGCGCCTTCTTCGACCGGCTGATCGCCGGCTACGCCCGGATGCTGCGATCGGTGCTGAATCATCAGACGGCGACGATCGCGGTGTTCGTGCTGACGCTCGCCGCAACCGCGGCGCTCTACCTGATCATGCCGAAGGGCTTCTTTCCGGTGCAGGACACCGGCATCATCCAGGGCATCGTCGAGGCGCCGCAGAACATCTCGTTCCAGGCGATGGCCGAGCGGCAGCAGGCGATCGCGCGAGTGGTGCTGAAGGATCCGGCGGTAGTCAGCCTGTCCTCCTACATCGGCATCGACAGCCAGAATCCGACGCCGAACACCGGCCGGATGCTGATCCGGCTGACCCCGCTCGCCGAACGCAGCGACCGGGTGCCGGAGGTGATCCGGCGGCTGCAGGCCGCGACCGACGGCGTGCCCGGCGCTCGGCTGTACCTGCAGCCGGTGCAGGACCTGACGGTCGAGGACCGGATCAGTCGGACCCAGTACCAGTTCACGCTCGAGGCGGCCGACCGCAAGACGCTCGACGTCTGGGTGCCGCGGGTGGTCGAGCGGCTGCGCGCGCTGCCGCAGCTGCGCGACGTCAACAGCGACTACCTGAACGAAGGGCTGCAGGCGTTCGTCGAGATCAATCGCGATACCGCCGGCCGGCTCGGCGTCACGCCGGTGGCGATCGACACCGCGCTCTACAACGCGTTCGGGCAGCGGATGATCTCGACGATCTTCACCCAGGCGACCCAGTACCGGGTCGTGCTCGAGGTCGCGCCCGAGTACCGGCGCGGGCCGCAATCGATCGAGAACGTGTTCGTCACGACGTCGTCCGGTGCGCAGGTACCCTTGACCGCGCTCGCGACCATCCGCACCGCGTCGGCGCCGCTGTCGATCAACCACAGCAGCCAGTTCCCGGTCGCCACCGTCTCGTTCAACCTGGCGCAAGGCGTCGCGCTCGGCACCGCGGTCGCGGCGATCGAGCAGGCGCGCGACGCGCTGGCGCTGCCGGTGTCGGTGCAGACCGCGTTCCAGGGCACCGCCGCGTCGTTCCGCGACTCGCTGACCGGCACGCTGTGGCTGATCCTGGCCGCGATCGTCACGATGTACATCGTGCTCGGCGTGCTCTACGAGAGCTTCATCCATCCGGTCACGATCCTGTCGACGCTGCCGTCGGCGGCGGTCGGCGCGCTGCTGGCGCTGATGGCGACCGGCAAGGATCTCGACCTGATCGCGGTGATCGGCATCATCCTGCTGATCGGCATCGTCAAGAAGAACGCGATCATGATGATCGACTTCGCGCTCGACGCCGAGCGCGAGCGCGGCCTGTCGCCGCGGGACGCGATCTTCGAGGCGTGCCTGCTGCGCTTCCGGCCGATCCTGATGACGACGATGGCGGCGCTGCTCGGCGCGCTGCCGCTCGCGCTCGGCACCGGCGTCGGGGCCGAGCTGCGCCATCCGCTCGGCCTGACGATGATCGGCGGCCTGATCGCGAGCCAGGTGCTGACCTTGTTCACGACGCCGGTGATCTACCTGCTGTTCGACCGCGCGGCGCGGCGGCTCGGCAGCGACCGGCGCCGGCAGCCGCCGGTCCGGCCGCAGCCGTCGGCGCTGGCCGGGGCCGGTGCTGGTGCCGCCGGCGTTGCCGTGGATGCTGACGCGGGTGCCGCTGCCGGCGGGCCCGGCGCCGGCGGGCCCGGTCGTGGAGCCGCGCGTTGAACTGGTCGGCGGTGTTCATCGCGCGGCCGATCGGCACGCTGCTGCTCGCGCTCGGGCTGGTGCTGGCCGGTGCGGTCGCCTATACCCGGATGCCGGTCGCGCCGCTGCCGCAGGTCGAGTTCCCGGTGATCTCGGTGTCGGCGAGCCTGCCGGGCGCGAGCCCGGAAACAATGGCGGCGACGGTCGCGACGCCGCTCGAGCGCGCGCTCGGCGCGATCGCCGGCATCAACGAGATCACCTCGACGTCGTCGCTCGGCTCGACCCGCGTGACGCTGCAGTTCGATCTGAACCGCAGCATCGACGACGCGGCGTTCGAGGTCCAGGCGGCGATCAACTCGGCGCGCAGCCAGCTGCCGTCGTCGCTGCCGAACAATCCGACCTATCGCAAGGCCAATCCGGCCGATTCGCCGATCGTCGTGATCGCGCTGACCTCGCCGACCGCGACCCAGAGCCAGATGTTCGACATCGCGTCGACGGTGCTGGCGCAGAAGATCGCCCAGGTGCGCGGCGTCGGCAACGTCACCGTCGGCGGCAGCTCGCTGCCGGCGGTGCGGGTCGAGGTCGACCCGGCGGCGCTGAACCAGCGCGGGCTCGGGCTCGACCAGGTGCGCAGTGCGCTCGCCGGCGCCAACTCGAATCGGCCGAAGGGCTCGGTCGAGGACGGCGACCGGCAATGGTGGATCTATTCGAACGACCAGGCGCGCAGCGCCCGCGAATACGTGCCGCTGATCGTCTCGATCAAGGACGGCGCGGCGATCCGGCTCGGCGACATCGCGCGGGTCAGCGATTCGGTCCAGGACCTGAAGAATTCCGGCTCGGCCGACGGCGTGCCGGCGGTGCTGCTGATGGTCTACCGGGAGCCGAACGCCAACATCATCGAAACCGCCGACCGGGTCGACGCGCTGCTGCCGGTGCTGCGCGACATCATCCCGCCGTCGATGAATCTGCAGGTTTCGCTGGAACGGACCTCGACCATCCGCGCGTCGATCCGCGAAGTGCAGAAGACGCTGCTGATCGCGGTGGCGCTGGTCGTGTTCGTGGTGCTGGCGTTCCTGCGCAGCCCGCGGGCGACGCTGATTCCGGCGGCGGCGGTGCCGGTGTCGCTGATCGCGACCTTCTCGGTAATGTACCTGGCCGGCTTCAGCATCAACAACCTGACGCTGATGGCGATGATCATCGCCGCCGGCTTCGTCGTCGACGATGCGATCGTCGTGCTCGAGAACACCGCGCGCCATGTCGAAGGCGGCATGGCGCCGGCGCAGGCGGCGCTGCTCGGCGCCCGCGAGGTCGGCGCGACGGTAGTGTCGATGAGCCTGTCGCTGGTGGCGGTATTCATCCCGATCCTGCTGATGGGCGACCTGGTCGGACGCCTGTTCCGCGAGTTCGCGGTGACGCTGTCGGTCGCGGTGCTGATCTCGATGGTGGTGTCGCTGACGCTGACGCCGATGATGTGCGCACGGCTGCTGGTGGCGCCGCGCCAGCCGGCGCCCGCTGCCGCCGGCCGGCCGCCGCCGCGGCCGTGGCTCGACCGGGCCGGCGCCGCGGTGCTGCGCGGCTACGGCGCGAGCCTCTCCTGGGCGCTGCGCCATTCGTTCATCACGCTGCTGGTGCTGATCGCGACGGTCGTGCTCAACGTGTGGCTGTACGGCACGATCCCGAAGGGCTTCTTTCCGGACCAGGACTCCGGCAAGCTGATGGGGTCGATGCGCGGCGACCAGAGCAGCTCGTTCCAGCTGACGCGGCAGAAGATGCAGATCTTCGTCGACGGCGTCCGTGCCGATCCGGCCGTCGCCAGCGTCACCGCGACCACCGGCGGCGGCACCCGGGCGACCGGCACGCTGTTCGTCCAGCTGAAGCCGCTCGCCGAGCGCGGCGAGACCGCGCGCCAGGTGGTCGACCGGCTGCGCCAGCTGTTCCGGGTGCCGGGCGCGCGGCTGTCGCTGTGGCCGATTCAGGATGTCCGCTCCGGCGGCCGGATGGGCACCGGCAGCTACCAGTACACGCTGCGCGGCGACGACATCGAGCAGCTGCGGACCTGGACCCAGCGGCTCGAGAACGCGCTGTTGGCGAGCCCGGTGCTCGCCGACGTCGACAGCGACGTCGAGGCGCGCGGGCTGCAGGTCAACGTCGTGATCGACCGGCCGACGGCGGCGCGGCTCGGCATCTCGCCGGACCTGATCGACACCACGCTCGGCAATGCGTTCTCGCAGTCGATCGTCTCGACGATCTACGAGCAGCAGAACCAGTACCGGGTCGTGATGGAGGTCGATCCGCGCTATGCCGAAGGGCCGGAATCGCTGCGCCAGGTGCATGTGATCACGGCGACCGGCAGCCGCGTGCCGTTGACCGCGTTCGCGCACTACGAGTACGTCAATACGCCGCTCTCGGTCAATCACCAGGGCCAGTTCGCCGCGTCGACGATCTCGTTCAGCCTGCCGGAAGGGCGCTCGCTGTCGGAGGCGACCGCGGTGATCGACGACGCGGTCGCGCGGATCGGCATGCCGACCAGCATCTTCGGCAGCTTCGAAGGCACCGCCCGCAACTTCCGGAGCGCGACCTCGAACCAGCCGCTCTTGATCCTGGCGGCGATCATCACGATGTACATCGTGCTCGGCGTGCTCTACGAGAGCACGATCCATCCGCTGACGATCCTGTCGACCTTGCCGTCGGCCGGCGTCGGCGCGCTGCTCGCGCTCAAGCTGTTCGACACCGAATTCAGCCTGATCGCGCTGATCGCGGTGTTCCTGCTGATCGGCATCGTCAAGAAGAACGCGATCATGATGGTCGACTTCGCGCTCGCGGCGCAGCGCGAACGCGGCCTCGCGCCGCGCGACGCGATCCACGGCGCCGCGCTGCTGCGGCTGCGGCCGATCCTGATGACGACACTGGCGGCGATGCTCGGCGCGGTGCCGCTCGCGATCGGCGCCGGCGACGGCGCCGAGCTGCGCACGCCGCTCGGCATCGCGATCGTCGGCGGCCTGCTGGTCAGCCAGCTGTTGACGCTGTACACGACGCCGGTCGTCTATCTGTATCTCGACCGGCTGCGGCTCTGGCGCGAGCGCCGGCAGGCGGCCGCGATCGCGCGCCGCGCCGCCGCGGCTGCGCGCGCCCCACGTACCCCGCGCCCTCCGGCCGCCGGCGCTGCCGCGGCACGGCCGGCGCCCGGGCAGGCCGAAGGATGAGTCGCCGTCCGTTGCCGAGCCGGCTGCCGCTGCGTCGTCCGCCGCCGCGCGGTCTGATGCCGCGCCGTCTGCTGCCGGCGGTGTTGGCCGCCGCGCTGTCGGCGTGCACGGTGGTCGGGCCCGACTACGTCAGGCCGGAGCTGCCGGTGCCGGCCGAGTATCGCCAGCTACCGCCGTCGGGCTGGAAGGCGTCCGAGGCCGGGGACCGCTTGCCGCGCGGCGCCTGGTGGACCGTGTTCGACGACCCGGTGCTGTCGGCGCTGGCCGGGCAGGCGGTGCGCTCGAACGCCAGCATCGCGGTCGGCGAGGCGACCGTGCGCCGCGCCCGGGCCCAGCTCGCCCAGACCGAATCGGCCCGCTATCCGTCGCTCGGGGCCAGCGCCGGCGGCTCGCGGACCACGTCGTCGGTCGCCAATGAGCTCGGCGGCGGCACCCAGAGCAGCGAGACCTGGCGTGCCGGCGTCGACGCGAGCTGGGAGATCGATCTGTGGGGGCGGGTCCGGCGGTCGGTGGAGGCCGGCAGCGCCCAGCTCGCCGCCGCCGATGCCGACCTCGAGAACGTCCGGCTGGTGATCATCACGGAGCTGGCGCGCAACTATTTCGCGTTGCGCATCGTCGACGCGCAACGGCAGCTGTTCGACGATACCGTCGCCGCCTATCAGCGCAGTCTCGAGCTGACCCGCAACCGCTACGCATCGGGCGTCGTGCCGCGCGTCGACGTGGTCCAGGCCGAGGTGCAGCTGAAGAGCACGCTGGCGCAGCGGATCGATTCCGACCTGCAGCGCGCCGCGCTGGAATCGACGATCGCGGTGCTGGTCGGGCGGATGCCGTCGACCTTCCAGATCGATCCGATCACGGCCGCGCCGCCACGGCCCGGCGGCGCGCTCGCGGCCAACGAGAAGCCCGAACTGGCGCCGGTCGCCGAGCCGCCGGGGATTCCGCGGGTGCCGGTGATCCCGGTCGGGCTGCCGAGCACGCTGCTCGAACGGCGGCCGGACGTCGCGGCGGCCGAGCGCTCGATCGCGGCGGCCAACGCGCAGATCGGCGTCGCCGAGGCGGCCCGGTATCCGTCGCTGTCGTTGTCGGCTTCGGCCGGGCTGCGCGGCAGCTCGTTCTCCGATCTGCTGCGGGCGCCGTCATGGCTCTGGTCACCGGCGCTGAGCATCGCGCAGGCGCTGTTCGACGCCGGCCAGCGGCGCGCCGTCACCGAGCAGACGCGAGCCGGCTACGAGGCGCAGCTCGCCAGCTATCGCGGCGTCGTGCTGCAGGCGTTCAAGGAGGTCGAGGACAATCTCGCATCGCTGCGGGTGCTCGAGCAGGAGCTGGCGCTGCAGACCGAGACGCTGGCGGCGGCGCGGCTCGCGCTGCAGCTGGTCACCAACCAGTATCAGGCCGGCGTCGTCAACTACCTGAACGTGATCACCGCGCAGACCTCGGCGCTGAACAGCGAACGGTCGCTGCTCGATCTGCGCGGGCGAAGGCTGGCGGCGAGCGTCGCGCTGATCCGGGCGCTCGGCGGAGGGTGGCAGGCCGGGGCGGGGACGGGGTCGGAGCCGGGGGCGGGGTCGGAGCCGGAGTCGGAGTCGGAGTCGGAGCCGGGGGCGGGGTCGGGGCTGGAGCGCCGGTAGGGCAGCGGTCAGCGCGGGCGCGATTCATTGCCGTCGCCAGACCGTCGTGCCCGTTCGGCGGGATCCGGCTCGCAGACCGTGGACAATGCTGCAAGTCGCCCTCCCTCCCGGCGGCTCTCGGCGCCTGCCTCGGGTGCTGCACTGCCAACCACGACGCGCCCAGCATGCAATCGACTCCGCCGCACCAAGCATCGACGATCGAGAATCGAGCCGGAAGCCCCGATCGCTTGCCGCGCTGTGCCACGGCGTTCTGGATCGGCGATCGCCGCCGGTTCGCCTGGAGCCTGACCCTCGCGCTGGTCGTGCTGACCATCGCGCAGGCCGCGATTCCGGTCGCGCTCAATCTGTGGAGCCAGCGGCTCTTCGACGCTCTCGAGCAGCGTGACTTCGCGACCGTGCTGCGTGAGGCCGGCGTCGCCGCGCTGATCATCCTGGCCAACCTGCTGGTGATGACGAGCCATCTGCGAACCAGGCGCCGGCTGCAGATCGAGTGGCGGGCCGACCTGACCCGCCGCCTGCTCGACCGGTGGATGATCAGGGGGCGCGACCGTCAGCTGCAGCGGCAGGGCGGGGTCGACAACCCGGATGGCCGGATCGCCGAGGACATCCGGGTGGCCACCGAGACTTCGGTCGATCTCGCGCATTCGCTGTTCTACTGCGTCCTGCTGCTGGTGAGCTTCGCGCAGATCCTCTGGGGCTTGTCCGGCACCATGGAGGTCAGGCTCGGTTCACGTGAAATGGCGCTGCCGGGATACCTGGTCTGGGCCGCCCTGGCCTACGCCGGCCTGGGCGCCGCGGTGGCCACCTGGCTCGGCCAGCCGCTGACGCGGGCGGCCAATCTGCGCCAGGGCAAGGAGGCCGACTTCCGCTTCGGCCTCGCCAGCTCGCGCGAGAGCGGCCCGGCGATCGCCCTGCAATCCATCGATCTGGCACGCCCCGGGGTGGAACGACGGTTCGACGGGCTGATCGCGGCCTGGACGGGGCAGACGCGGGCCCTGGCGAACCTCATCATGTTCTCGTCGAGCTGGACCATGCTTTCCCAGGCCGTTCCGATCCTGGTCGTCGCGCCGCGCTACATCGCCGGCGCGATCACGCTGGGCGTGCTGATGCAGACGGCCCAGGCCTTCCTGCAAATGACCCAGGCGCTGACATGGCCGATCGATAACATGCAGCGACTGGCCGAGGCCCGCGCATCGTTCGCGCGCGTGACGCAATTGCATCGGTGGCTGGTCGAGGCGCCGCCGGACGCGGTGGGACCGGACCTGGAGGAAACTTCCGGCGAAAACGGGCCCGCCGGCCCGAGCCTGGCCACCTGACTGCGTCCGCGGCATCTCGCTATCGCCAGCTACCGAAAAGCAAATTCTTCTTGATATTGCGCGGGTCAGGATCGAAAATTACCGATAGGTAATTTTCGGAGATTGCCATGCCCTCAGTTGTGCGCGACTTACCGATCGGTCATCCTTCGACCCGGGGAACCACCGTCCGCTCGTCGATGGATCTCGGGACCGGCCTTCGCGAACGGCGCAAGCACCTGGCCCTCAAGCAACTCGATATTGCCGGTCTGGGCAATCCCGGCAACCGGGTCATCGTCGACCTCGAGAATGGGAAGCCGACGGTTCAGCTCCT
>JBFWQR010000182.1:0-12896 GCA_050249335.1 Lautropia sp. | reverse complement strand
CGGCATCGACGTGCGCCCCGCGCGGCGCCGGCGCGATCGCGACCGGCTCGAGCCGGGCCAGCCGGCCGAGCCGTCCCGGCCGGCCGTCGGCGTCGGGCTCGGCCGGGCCGGCCACCCGGTAGCCGCGGCCGTCGGCCTTGGTCAGCAGGCGCTCGCGGCACATCGCTTCGAGGGTCGCGCGCGCCGGTGACCGGCTGATGTGGAACGCGTCGGCGACGCGTACCTCCAGCAGCCGCTCGCCGGGACGGAGCCTTCCCTCCCGGATCATCGCCGTCAGCGCCGCCTGCACACGCTGCCGGATCGAGCCGTTCGCAGCAGCGGCCCGGAGGGCCGGCCGGGCGACCGTCACGCGGTCATTCGACGGCCGCGCGTCCATTCGATTCCCGTTTCGACTGCGATGGCTGCTCGGCGTAGACATAGCCGGCGAATTGGCGGCGCTGGTGGAAACGATCGCCGCGATAGTTGTTGATCGCCGCGTAGATCACCCGCCGCTCGGAGTCGAGCAGCGTCCGGCTGATCCGGGCGATCGGCATGCCCATGGTATAGCCGAGATACTGCGCCTCCTCCCAGTCCGCTCCATGCAGGGTCAATGACTCGCGGCCGGTGGCGACCGGTATCGCCGATTCCGACATCAGCATGATGATCTTCCGCTCGGCATCGGCCCCGGGTGGAAACCGGTCGTAGATATCGCTCGCCACGAAGACCTCGAAGTACCCGTACGGCAATCCGCCCTGATGATGGATCTTGCGGATCCGGACATAGGAATCGCCTGGATTGCCGCCGCCGAGCAGGCACGTAGGGATCGCAACGGGACGCTCGGACGACAGGACTTCGATCCGGTGGTCCGATCCCATCGGCGTGAAGACGCGGAACAGACCGTCCTCGATTTCCTGGCTGGGCGGCGGACGATAGATCACGTAGCTGCCGCGGCCGCGTTCGCTGGTGATCAGGCCCTCCGCAACCAGCAGCTGCAGGGCCTGGCGCGCGGTCGCCCGTGCAACCTTGTACTGCGCGCGCAACCGGTCGATGCCCGGCACGAGCGTGCCGGCAGGCCAATCACCTTTCAGGATCCGCCCCCGGAGGATGCTGGCGATTCGGATGTAGAGGGCGATGGGATCGACAGGCGCTGTCGCCATAATTTAAAGTACCATATGTCTAGAACTTTGATCCAAATAGCCGCTCCGGAGTGCGATCCATGACCAGACCCTGGACCGGTATCGTGACCGAGGCGGAAGAGCGGGTCTATCGGGCCGCGGGGTTCGGTGCATCGGGCGGGCTCGGCACGCGTCCGGCGCTGCTGGTCATCGACGTGCAGTATCGGACGCTGGGTTTCGAGCCCCGGCCGTTGCCGGAAGCGCTCGAGGTCTTTCCGACCAACTGCGGCGAAGCAGGGTGGCTGGCGTTGCCGAACATTCGCGAGATCCTGGCGTTGTTCAGGGCATGCCGGTGGCCGGTGCTGCATCCCCACGTCGCGCCCAAGTCCCGGCAGGACGGCGGGCGTCTGGCGGCCAAGGTGCCTGCCATCATGGACGTGTCGACCCGCGGCTACGACATCGTCGCCGAGGTGGCCCCTCGGGACGGTGAAATCCTGATCCCGAAGAAGCATCCCAGCGCGTTCTTTGCCACGGCGCTGACCAGTCACTTGATCGACCTGGGCGTCGATACGTTGGTCATCACCGGTTGTACCACCAGCGGCTGCGTCCGGGCCAGCGTCTCCGACGCCTTCGCGCTCAACTACCGGGTCGTGGTGCCCGAGGATGCCGTGTTCGATCGCAGTCGGACATCCCATGCCGTGAACCTCTTCGACATGGCCCAGAAGTTCGCCGACGTGCTTCCGACCGCAACGCTGCTGAAGCGGCTCCGCGCGCTGGCCGGACCCGATCGTGCTTGAAAGGAGAACACTCGTGAATGCTTTCGTGATGGCGGCGGGCGCGCTGGTACTGGCATCGGCGATGTCGATGCATGCACCGGCGATGGCGCAGGAGTTTCCAGTCAGACCGATCCGGCTGGTCGTAGGCTGGCCCGCAGGCGGTACCGCCGACGGGGTGGCCCGAACGCTCGCGCCGGCGCTGTCGGAGGCGCTGGGCCAGCCGGTGGTGGTCGAGAACAAGCCCGGCGCCAGCGGTTCGATCGGCGCCGCCGAAGTGGCGGCCGCCAAGCCCGATGGCCATACCCTCGGCATCGTGTTCGACACACAGGCGGTCAACCATCACCTCTATCGGACGCTGCGCTACGATCCGTTCAAATCGTTCGTCTATCTGAGCCGGCTGGTCACCGCCCCGCAGATCCTGGTGGCGGCCAATGCCTTCCCTGCCGGCGACGCCGCGGGGTTGATCCGTCACGCCAGGGCGAATCCCGGCAAAGTGACCTACGCGTCGACCGGCGCCGGCAGCTCCAATCATCTCAATGCGCTGCTGTTCGCCAGCCAGGCCGGGATCGAGCTCGCCCACGTGCCCTATAAGGGCGGCGTACCGGCTTTGACCGATCTGGGCGGAGGGCAGGTGGACATCATGATCGTCTCGGCGCCGAGCACCATGCCGACGGTCCGGGCCGGCCGCATCAAGGTCCTCGCGGTCGGCAGTGCCGCTCCGCTGCCGCAAGTCCCGGGCGTTCAGCCGATCGCTGCCACTCTGCCGGGGTTCGAGGCGAGCTCGTGGATCGGGCTGATCGCGCCGGCCGGGCTCCCGCAACCCGTCCTCGCCCGGCTCGAGCGCGAAGTCCGGACGGCGCTGGCGCGCAAGGATGTGGCCGAGAAACTGACTGGCGCCGGCTACGAGATCGTCGCCAGCACGTCGGAGGCGTTCGGCGCGTTCATGCGCCGCGAGTCGGACAAATGGGAGCAGATCATCCGGACCTACAAGGTCGCGGTCGAGTGAGGCGCCGGCATCACACCTGGCCGATGCTCATATCGCGTCGACCGCGACGTCGCGCACGTCCCGGCCGTGCCAGACGCCGTCGCTGACCAGCCGGCGCCCGGTCTCGAGCACGAGCCGTGCCATCGCGTTGCACGCCTGGTTGTCGCCGCGCAGTAGCGACGCGGCCAGCGTGACCGTGCGGCCGACCGTCGGCTCGACGATCCGCGCCGCCTGCAGGCGGCCGGCGACCAGGTCGGCGTGGATCGAGCCGCGCGGCAGGATCGTGAACGCGGCGCCGGTCGCAACCAGGTCCTTCTGAACGGTCAGCGAATCGACCTCGGCGATCAGGTTGATCCGCACGCCGTGCGCCAGCGCGACGCCTTCGATCAGGCGTCGCGTCGCATGGGTCGCCGCCGGCAGCAGCAGCGGGTAGCGCGGCACTTCGCGCAGCGCGATCGTTTCGACGCCGGCGGGCAACGCGCCGCGCGCGCCGACGAACCAGAGGTCCTCGTGCAGGATCGGGTCGAGCCGGATGCCGGAGTGCGGCGACGGGTCGTAGACCACGGCGAGGTCGAGCCGGCCCGATTCGATCCATTCCTGCAGGTAGCCCGACAGCGATTCGATCAGGTGGACGCGGACCTGCGGATAGCGGTCGACGGCGGCCCGCAGCAGCGGGACCGCGAGCACCGCGCTCGCCGAGGTCGGCAGGCCGATCACGACGCGGCCGGAGACGATCCGTCGGGACGGACCGACCATCCGCGGCAGCAGATCGAGCTGCTCGAGGACCTGGCTGCCATGGCCGAGCAGCTGTTCGCCTTCGCCGGTCAGCCGGACGCCGCGGGCGCCGCGCTGCAGCAAGGTGACGCCGAGCTTCTCCTCGAGCGCCTTGACGTGCCGTGACAGCGCGGGCTGAGCGATATGCAGGCGGCGTGATGCCGCGGAGAAGCTGCCGAGCTGGGCGACCGTAACGAAATAGCGTAACTGCCGGGCGTCCACGGGGGCTCCATGCCGATTCGCGATGGATGATAGGCCAAAGCGTTCGGGCCGAGACGGCGATCGGTGCCCCGGCGCGCCGTAGGATCCGCCCGTGAACACTGCCGCCACCCAGTCGGCCGCCGGGCCGGCAGGCGGCCTGCGCCGCCTCGAGTACGACCCGACCTTGCGCGGGCCGCTCGCCGACGTCCGCGTCCTCGATCTGTCGCGGCTGGTCGCCGGCAATGTCGTGAGCCATCTGCTCGCCGACTTCGGCGCCGACGTCGTCAAGGTCGAGCCGCCGGGCCGCGGTGATGACCTGCGGGCATGGCGCGTCGACGGCGTCTCGACCTACTGGAAGGTCTACGGACGCAACAAGCGCAGCGTCGCGCTCGATTTCCGCGCCGGCCGCGGCCGCGAACTACTGCTCGAGCTGATTGCCGGCGCGCAGATGCTGGTCGAGAACTTCGTGCCCGGCAAGCTCGAGAAGCTCGGGCTCGCGCCCGAGCGGCTGCTCGCGATCAATCCGCGGCTGGTGATCGTCCGGGTGTCCGGCTGGGGGCAGACCGGCCCGTTCGCGCGCAAGCCCGGCTTCGGCACGCTGGTCGAGGCGATGAGCGGCTTCGCCGCGATGAACGGCTTCGCCGACCGCGAGCCGGTGCTGCCGCCGCTGGCGCTCGCCGACATGGTCAGCGGCCTCTACGGCGCGACCGCGGCGATGATCGCGCTGCGCGAAGTCGAACGGCGGGATAGCGCCGGCCAGGACGGCGGCCGGGGTGGCGGGCAGGGCGCCGACCAGGGCGCCGGCCAGGTGATCGACCTGTCGCTGTTCGAGCCGATGCACGCGATCCTCGGCCCCGAGGCGGTCAACGTCCGGTTGACCGGCCAGCCGCCGGCGCGCAACGGCAGCCGCGCGCCGAACACCGCGCCGCGCAACGTCTATCGCTGCAGCGACGGCAAGTACGTCGCGCTGTCGGCGGCGATGCAGTCGGTCGCCGAGCGGCTGTTCCGCGTGATGGGCCGCGAAGACCTGATCGATGACCCGCGCTTCGCGACCAACAGCGACCGGCTCGCGAACGGCGACGCGATCGACGCGATCGTCGCCGAGTTCATCGGCCGGCGCAGCCGTGCCGAGAACCTCGCGCTGTTCGAGGCGGCCGCGGTCACGGTCGGGCCGGTCGCCGATGCTGCCGACCTGATGCAGGACGGCTACGTGCGCGAGCGCGAATGCCTGGTCGAGCTGCCCGACGGCGAGATCGGCCAGCTGCCGATGCACAACATCGTGCCGCGGCTGTCGGCGACGCCGGGCGCATTCCGCCGGCCGGCGCCGGCGGTCGGCGAGCATGGCCGCGAGATTCTCGCCGAGATCGGCGTCGATGAAGACGAGCTGGCGGCGCTGGTCCGAGAAGGCATCGTCTCGCTGCCCGATCCGGCGGGCGCCTGCCCGCGCGCTTCGGCGGACACCGGCCGGCCACCCGACGACCACCCCAGATCAACACGCGCGGCCGAGGCCGCAGGAGACGCATGATGAAACGGATGCTTCGACGCTCGCTGAAATCACTGGCCGTGATCGGCCTCGGCATCGGCATCGGGACCGGCTTCGGGGTCGGCGCCGCCCGGGCCGCCGACCCGGTCAAGATCAATGTCGGCTGGCCGTCGCCGATGATCGGTCCGCACGGCGCCGGCGCCAAAGCGTTCGCCGACGAGCTCGAGCGGCTCGCGCCCGGCCGCTTCAAGGTCGGCTTCTTCCCCGGCGGCGCGCTCGGCGGCGAGCGCGAGATGGTCGAGGCGGTGCAGCTCGGCACCCAGGAAATGGCGATTCACGGCACCGCGATCCTCGGCAACTTCGTGCCTGACATGCTGGTGCTCGACGTGCCGTTCCTGTTCCGCGATTCGGCGCATGCGCGCGCGGTCGTCGACGGGCCGATCGGCCAGGAGCTGATCGGCAAGATGCGCCAACGCGGCCTGGTCGGCCTGACCTTCGGCGAGATCGGCTTCCGTCACGTGACGTCGTCGAAGCGGACCATCAACGTCCCGGACGACATGAAGGGCCTGAAGATCCGGACCATGGAGAACCCGATCCACCTGGCTGCGTTCCGCGCGCTCGGCGCGCTGCCGACGCCGATGTCGTGGACCGAGGTCATCACCGGCCTGCAGCAGGGCACGATCGACGGCCAGGAGAACCCGATCTCGATCCTGGTCGCGTCCAAGATGTGGGAGACCCAGAAGCACGTGACGCTGACGCGGCACGTCTTCACGCCGATCTCGTTCACGATGTCGGCGATCTTCTTCGACAAGCTGTCGCCGGCCGACCAGGAGATCATGCGCAAGGCCGCGCTCGCCGGCCGTGCCGCCAACCGCAAGTACGTCGAGGAAGCCGACGCGTCGGGCGTCGCCGAGATGAAGAAGAACGGCATGCAGGTGGTCGAGACCGTCGACGCGGCTGCGTTCCAGAAGAAGCTCGAGCCGGTCTACAAGCAGTACAGCGACCGCTTCGGCCCGATGATGCAGCGGATCGCCGCGCAGCGGTAGCAGGGACCGTCGATGTTCGCAGCCCCCGAACGGATCGCGACCGAGGTCTTCGCCGAGCTGCCGGCGGCGCACCGTGAGGTGCGCCACTCGCGCTGGAGCGATGCCCGCCGCGGCGGCAAGCCGATCCACAGCTTCCTCGAAGGGCCGGCGTTCGACCGCGACGGCCGGCTCTATTTCACCGATATCCCGTTCGGCCGGATCTTCCGCGCCCAGCCCGACGGCCGGGTCGAGCTGGTCGCCGAGTACGACGGCGAGCCGAACGGCCTGAAGATCCGCGCCGACGGCCGGATCTTCATCACCGACTACCGCAACGGACTGATGACGCTCGACCCGGGCAGCGGCCGTGTCGAGCCGGTGCTGGGACGCTACTACACCGAGCATCTCCGCGGCGTCAACGACCTGTTCTTCGCGGCCAACGGCGATCTCTATTTCACCGACCAGGGCCGCACCGGTCATCAGGATCCGACCGGCTGCGTCTATCGCGTGACCGCGGCCGGGCGGCTCGAACGGCTGCTCGACTGCGGCATCAATCCGAACGGCCTGGTGACCAACCTCGACGAGACCGTGCTCTACGTCGGCATGACCAATGCCAATGCGGTCTGGCATCTGACGCTGATGCCAGACGGCGGTGTCACCGCGGTCGGCACCGTGGTCCAGCTGACCGGCGGCATCGGGCCCGATGGCCTCGCGCTGACCGCCGACGGCGGGCTGGTGGTCGCGCATCCGGGCATGGGCGCGGTGTGGATCTTCAGCCGGCGCGGCGAGCCGCTGTATCGGGTCGACTCGTGCGGCAGCGACCTGATCACCAACATCGCGTTCGGCGGCGAGGACAACCGGATGCTCTACATCACCGACTCCGGCAACGGCCGGATCCTGCGCGCGCGCGTGCCGGTGGCCGGCCGGGTCATGCATTCGCATGCGGCGCCTGGCGCTGTCGTCACCGCCGCGCCGACGGCCGGCGGCACCGGCGCCAGTGTCAGTGCCGGCCGGAGCGCATCGTGAGCGCCGCCGGGCCGCTCCCGGGCGCCGGCATGCCGGCGCGCCACGCCGTCGCCCGCTCGATGCTGTTCGTCCCTTCGACCAGCGACCGCAAGATCGACAAGGCGTGCGCCAGTCCGGCCGATGCGGTGATCCTCGACCTCGAAGACGCGGTCGCGATCGCCGAGAAGCCGGCGGCGCGCCGGCTGCTGCGCGACATCGTCGGCGTGCCGCGGCGCCTGCCGGCGTGGGTCCGGATCAATGCGATGTCGACGCCGTTCTGCCTGCAGGACGTGATCGCGACGACGATCCCGGGGATGGCCGGGATCATCCTGCCGAAAGCCGAATCGGCCGAGGAGATCCGACGGATCGACTGGCTGATGTCGCAGGTCGAGATCGAGACCGGGCTTGCGGTCGGTTCGGTCGGCCTGATGGCGATCGTCGAGACCAGCCGCGGGCTGGTCAACGTCGACGCGATCGCCGCCGCGTCCCCGCGGCTGGTCCGGCTGCTGTACGGCGCCGTCGACCTGGCGGCCGACATGACGATCGACATCGACGATGCCTCGGGCGCGAGCGGCCATGCGCGGTTCGCGATCGCGCGCGCGTCGGCCGCGGCCGGCCTGCAGGCACCGCTCGACACCGCGTTCGCCGACTTCGCCAACCTGACGGAACTGCGCGCAACGTCGCAGCGGGCCAAGGGGCTCGGCTTCGGCGGCAAGTCCTGCATCCATCCGACCCAGGTGCCGGTGGTCAACGAAGTGTTCGCGCCGAGCGCTCGCGAGATCGCCTGGGCCGAGCGGGTCGTCGCGGCGTTCGCCGAGGCCGAGGCGCGCGGGCAGGGCGCCGTACAGATCGACGGCGAGATGATCGACTACCCGGTGGTCTACCGGGCGCAGCGGATCCTGGGAGCCCGCGCAGGCGCCTAGCCTCGGTGCGCAGACGCGCCGGCGACGCGGCTGCTCAGCCCGCGCCGAGCAGCACGATCGTCAGCGGCAGCGCGACCGCCGAGATCGCGGTCGAGATCAGCAGCGCGGCGCCGACGGCGCCCTGCAGCGCACGGAACTCGCGCGCCATCAGGTAGCCGTTGACACCGAGCGCGATCGACGCCATCAGCGTCACCACGGCGGTCTCGAGCGGCGGCAGTCCGATCAGCCGCGCCAGGCCCCAGACGATCAGCGGCAACACGACCAGCTTCAGTCCGGTGATGGCCAGCGCTTCGCGCAGCCCGTCGGCGATCCGGTAGCCGGCCAGTCCGAAGCCGACGGTCACCAGCGCGAGCGGCACCGCGGCCTGACCGAGCAGCGCCAGCGTGGCCCGGAGCGGCCCCGGCAGCGGCCAGCCGGTCAGGCCCCAGGCGGTGCCGACCAGGATCGATGCGATGATCGGGTTGGTCACGACGCTGGTGACGGTCTGCGCGATGCCGTTCAGGGTCAGCTTGCCGTGGCGCTCCCACTCGACCGACGCGGTCGCGAGCGTCCAGAGCACCAGCGAGTTCAGCGCCAGCACCAGCGCGATCGACGGGACCGCGGCCTCGCCGAGCGCCGACTTGGCGATCGGCAGCCCGAGCAGCACATTGTTGCCGTAGATCGCCGCCATGCCGAACACCGACTGCGCGACGCCGTCCTGGCCGAAGACCCGCGCGCCGATGACCCGCGCCAGCACGAATACCGTCAGGCAGCCGCCGAAATAGGCGAACAGCAGCCGTGGATCGACCGCCGGCAGCCGCCAGAACTCGCTGGTCAGCTGAAGCAGCAGCGCCGGGATCGCGATCACGAAGACGAAGCGCGACAGCGCGTCGGCGATCGTGGCCGGCCAGCCGCCGGCGCGCGCCAGCAGGTAGCCGATCAGGATCAGCAGGTAGAGCGGGATCGCGAGCGCGAAGGCCGCGGCGGCGGTCACCGACTGAAGCCGAGCCGGTCGGCGATGAAGCGCTCGACCGCGGCGACGAACCGGCCGAGGTCGTCGTCGACCAGCGGCAGCGACAGCACGATGAAGCCGCGGCGCGCGACATAGCAGCCGGCCTCGAGCATGTGGAAGAAGAACAGGTCGCGCAGCCGCTGGCCATCGTCCGGCAGGTCGTCGACGCTGGCGAGCGGCCGGGCGGTCGCCTGCAGGTTCATCAGCGAGCCGAGGCCGGTGAACTGCAGGTCGGCACCGTAGCGCGCGCACAGGCCGTTGAGCCGCTCGCGCAACGCGTCGCCGCGGGCGTTCAGCTCGGTCAGCGCCGCCGGCGTCAGGATCTGGCTCAACCCGGCGATGCCGGCGGTCATCGTCAGCACGTTGTTGTTGAACGTGCCGGCGTGCGGCAGGTGGCCCGGCGTGCGCGGATCGAACAAGGCCATCACGTCCTCGCGGCCGCCGAACGCACCGAACGACATGCCGCCGCCGATGTATTTGCCGAGGGTCGTCAGGTCCGGCGTCAGGCCGAGCAGCTGCTGCCGGCCGCCGGGCGACAGCCGTGAGGTCATCACCTCGTCGAGCACCAGCAGCGCGCCGGCGGCGCCGGCGGCATCGCGCAGGCCGTGCAGGAACGCCGGTTCGCCGGGCAGACAGCCGGCGGCACCCTGCATCGGCTCGACCAGCACCGCCGCCAGCCGCGTGCCGTGGGCGGCGATCAGCCGCCGCGCGTCCGCGAGGTCGTTGTAGCGGCCGATCACGAAGTCGTGCGGCACGTTGACCGGCGAGGCGCCGCTGCCGAAGGTCAGCACGCCGCCGTGGTAGCCGCCCTTGAACACCAGGATCCGGTCGCGCCCGGTGAAGGCCTTGGCGGCGGCGATCGCGAGCAGATTGGCTTCGGTGCCGGAATTGGTGAAGCGCATCCGGGCGAGCGACGGGAAGCGGGCGCGGATCAGCTGCGCCAGCTTGCCTTCGTACGGATTGTGCCCGGACAGATTGATGCCGCCGTCGAGCGCCCGGACCACCGCGGCGCGGATCACCGGGTGCGAGTGACCGTAGATGCCAGCGGTGAACTCGGCGAGGAAGTCGATGTATTCATGGCCGTCGGCGTCGCGCAGCCGGGCGCCGCTGCCGGAGGCGATCGTCAGCGGAAACGGCTCGTAGTACAGCACCGAGCGGGTGTTGCCGCCGGGCAGTTCGGCAGTCGCGTCCCGGTAGATCTGCGCGCTGACCGGATGGCGGGCGACATAGCTGGCGCGGGCCTCGGCGAGCCGCCCCTCGATCAGCTCCGGAGGCGGTTGGCGGCGGGCGGCGAGGGCGGGCATCGGCAGTTCGGGCGGGCGGTGGGGCGAAAGCATACCGCCATTGCCGCGCGCACCGCCAACGGCCGGATCGCGCGGCGCAGCCTAGGAGGCTGCGGGGCCGTCCTTCTGTCGCGCAGCCTTCCTGGCCACTGTCGGCCGCGGATCCGGTCCTGCGGGCCGCTCGGCCCGGTCCCTTGAAGCAGGAACTGCCGATCGACGATACTGCAGGCCCCTCGCTTGGAGACGTCCCCGTGAAGCAACCCGGCCGGGCATCCCGACGGTGTCCGCCGCGCCGCGCGTTCAAGGTCGTGGCGGCGATCGCCACTCTGCTGCCGGCGCTCGCGGCCCCGGTCGCTGCGCAACCGGCCGGCGGCATGCCGGGCGCCACGGCATCGGCGAACGTGGCCGGCCCGGTCGTCCAGCCGCATCCGAGCGGCATCTTCTTCGACTGGCGCCCGCTGCAGCAGCAGGCGATGCGAAGCGCCGCCGCGTCGCGACCGTCGGTCGATCGGCTGCAGCGCGTCGACGTCGTCGACGCCGCCGGCTTCGGCCGGCCGATGACCGCGCTGACGCTCGAGGTGCCGCCCGGATGGTCCGCGCAAGGTGGCGTCGACTGGGATCAGTCGGTCGAATGCCCCTGGAACGGGCCGCGGATGCGCTGGAGCGCCGCGTCGCCGGATGGCTTGTTCGGCATCGCGATCCTGCCCGAGCTGGGCTGGCAGATCGCCAGTCGGCCGGTCGACCAGTTCGATCCCTGCCCGGCGGCACCGATGGCCTCGCCGCGCGACTATCTGCTGTTCGTCGCGCAACGGGCCCGACCGGGCATCGTCGTGCTCGGTTATCGCGATCGTCCCGAACTGGTCGCTGCAGCCAATGCCCGCCAGCGCAGCCAGCCGACCGGGCCGCTCGGCCCGAGTCAGCACTACGCCGGCGAGCTGTTGGTCGGCTACACGCTGCAAGGTCAGCCGATGCGCGAAAGTCTGGTGGTCGCGCTGACCCACACGCCGCTTGCCAACGGCGCGGTCGCGGTGAACACCCAGATCACGCTCGGCGTCCGGGCGCCGGACGGCCTGCTCGATCTCGCGTTCGCCGAGCGGATCCGCAGCTCGCTGCGCTACGACGAAGTCTGGTACGGCGAGCGGACCCGCTGGGCGATGGCCAAATGGGCGCAGGCGCGGGCCCGCGCGGCCGCGTCGATCAACGCCTGGCATCAGCGCCGGATGCAGGAGATCACGCTCGCCGGCATGACCGCCCGCCACCGGATCCGGATGGATACGATCGCCGAGATCGGGCGGATCAACCAGCAGATCGTCGCGAGCCGCTCGGCCAGCAACGACCGGATCCATGCCGACACCCTGCGCGCGATCCAGGAGGTCCAGCCGTGGCGCGACCCGTCGACCGGCCGGCAGGTCGACCTCTCGATCCACTACCAGCATGCCTGGCAGCTCTCCGACGGCCGCCAGTTCCTGACCAACGACGCGAGCTTCGACCCGAACCGCGACCTGGACCTGGCGGCGCGGCGGCTCGAGCCGGTACGCTAACTAGGCATACCGCCATCGCCGGCATCTTCGCTCCTCGTTCAGCTCAGCCGCGGTGCGCCCAGCCGGTCGTGTGCTTCTCGACGTAGGAGAACAGCTCGTACATCGCCATCGCCATGATCGCGATCACGACCAGGCCGGCGAACGCGAGCGGCATCCGCAGCGCCGAGCCGGCCGAGATCAGCAGGTAGCCGATGCCTTCGTTCGACGCGCTCATCTCCGAGACGGTGGTGCCGACGAACGCGAGCGTGATCGCGACTTTCAGCGACGCGAAGAAGTACGGCAGCGAGCGCGGCAGGCCGACCTTGATCAGCACGTCGCTGCGCTTGGCGCCGAGCACGCGCAGCACGTCCTCCAGCTCCGGCTCGAGCGTCGCCAGGCCGGTCGCGATGTTGACCATGATCGGGAAGAACGAGATCAGGAACGCGGTCAGGATCGCCGGGCCGGCGCCGATGCCGAACCAGACCACCAGGATCGGCACGAAGGCGGCCTTCGGCAGTGCGTTGAACGCGGTCATCAGCGGATAGACCGCCGCATACGCGGTCTTCGACGAGCCGATCAGGAAGCCGAGCAGCACGCCGACCACGATCGACAGCGCGAACCCGATCATCGTGGTCCAGAAGGTCCGCCAGGCGTGCAGCGCGATCACGTCGCCGAATTCGATCAGCGACGCGATCACCGATGACGGCGCCGGAAAGATGAAATCCGAGACGCCGAATGCCCGGCAGACGATCTCCCACAGCGCCAGCACCGCGAGCAGCAGCGCGAACGGCGCGATCCTGACGGCAGTCTTGTTCATGACTTGCGGATCGCGCCGATCT
>JBFWQR010000181.1:0-13033 GCA_050249335.1 Lautropia sp. | reverse complement strand
TCGTCGAGAACCGGCCCGGAGCCGGCGGCAATCTCGGCTCCGAACTGGTTGCCAGGGCGCCGGCCGACGGCTATACGCTCGTGCTCGCCTCGGTCGGAACCCACGCGATCAACTCGAGCCTGTATCGGCAGATGCCGTACGACCCGGTCAAGGATTTCACGCCGATCGCGCGGTTCGCCACCGTTCCGACCGTGCTCGTGATCGACCCGAAGCTGCCCGCGAAATCGGTCGGCGAACTGATCGGGCTGGCCAAGTCGCGACCTGGCCGGCTCAACTATGCGTCGGCCGGAGTCGGTACGACTCAGCATCTCGCCGGCGAGATGCTGAACCAGCGCGCCGGAATCGACGCGGTTCACGTGCCCTACAAGGGTGGTTCGCAGGCCGTCGCCGACCTGGTCGGCGGTCAAGTGAATTTCATGTTCCCGAACATTCCGGTCGCGCTGTCGTACATTCAGTCGGGCAAGCTCAAGGCTCTGGCGGTGGCGAGCGATTCGCGCTCGCCGGCGCTGCCGGACGTCCCGACGATGGCCGAAGCCGCGGGCCTTCGCGACTTCGACGTCAGTACCTGGTTCGGACTCCTGGGACCGGCCGATATGCCGCCCGAGATCACGTCGAAGCTGAATGCCGTGATGAGCCGGATCGTCGATCGGGACGACGTGAAGGCGCAGCTGCGGGCGCAAGGCGCCGTGGCGCTCAAGGGATCGCCTGCCGAGTTCGGCACCTTCATCGCGGCCGAACTCGGCAAATGGGCGGGCGTGGTCAAGAGCGCGCGGATCGAGGCCCAGTAAGCTCGGTGCGACGCACGGGCACCCGGGCCGACTGCGAGAGCGCGCGAATCAGCCGCAATACGGCTCGCGCTGCCTCGCTCACCGGATGCTCGGTCGTCGTCGCCAGCCAGGTACTCTGCGCCATCGCCGGCTTGACGATCCGCTGAATACAGAAGTGACTCGACGCGTAGTCCCGCAAAGCCACGTGCAACGGCACGATGGTGGCAAGGCCGGCACGGGCGACGGCATCCTGCACGAGTGACGGATTGGTCATCTCGCTCGCTACCTTGAGCCGGATCTTCTGGCGAGCGGCCAGATCGTCGAGGCGCGAGACCAGACCGTTCGGTCGCGGCGGCAGGACGAGCGCCACGCCCTCCAGACCGCGAAAAGCGACTTCTTCGGCCGCGGCTGCTGCGTCCCTTCGCCTGACCAGCGCCATTACGGAGGTCAGCAGCAGATCGGCTCCATGCACCGACGCTCGGCCGTAGCGATTGAAGATGCCGACATCGATTCGACCATGGGCAAGCCACGACTCCACTTCGCCGCTATAGCCCTCGAGCGCCTGCAAGCGGATTCGCGGGTACTCCCGGCGCAGACTGACGCAGAGCTCGGCTACCAGAGGCCGCGAGGCTCCGGGAACCGCCCCGACGACGACCGCTCCGGTGGGACTCGCATGCTCGTCGCGACCGGCCTCGAGCAGCGCCTCGCACTCTCTCAGAATCGCCCGCGCTCGAGGCAACAAGCGCTCGCCGAGCGGGGTCAAGGTGACACCTCGACCGGTCCGGTAGAAAAGCCGGCCACACAGATCCGACTCGAGGGCAGCCAGCCGCCTGCTCAAGGTGGACTGGGTCTCGCCCAGTAGCGCGGCTGCCCTCGAGACACTGCCATGGTCGGCAACAGCGCAGAAAACACGCAAGGAACCGGTATCCAATCCAGCCATGCATTTCTCGCAAACCTGAAATCCATCGCATGATGCCAGCGCATCGCTGGAGTCCGCTAGATTCCCGAGATCCTCACGGAGACAAGCCAACGTGTTCACGCATAGACGCCGGAACGCCCTCGCCGCGCTCGCGGGGCTGTCGCTCGCGACCTTCGCGCGGGCGGACAGCGCTCCCTACCCCGCGAAGCCGGTCCGAATCATCGCGCCGTTCACCGCGGGAGGAGGAACGGATGTCCTGGCCCGGCTGGTCGCGCAGACGCTGTCGCAGGTGATGAACCAGTCATTCGTCGTCGAGAACCGTGTCGGAGCGACCGGTTCGATCGGCGCTGAATTCGTCGCACGATCCGCGCCGGATGGCTACACCCTGCTGCTCGGATCGAACGCACCGAACGCGCTGAACGGGCTGTTGAATCCCAACCTGTCCTACGATCCGAGCAAGGACTTCGCGCCGGTCATCCAGATCGCGCTGGTGCCGAACGTGCTGCTGGTGGCGCCTTCCGTCCAGGCGGGCGACGTACGTGCGCTCATCGAACTCGCAAAGCGGCAGCCCGGGAAGATGACGTTCGGGTCGGCCGGCATCGGCAGCCCGGCGCATCTGGCAGGCGAGCTTTTCAGGTCCATGGCAGGCATCGACATCGTGCATGTCCCCTACAAGGGTGGCGCCGCGGTTCTGACCGATCTCTATGGCGGCCGGGTCGACATGCTGTTCGCGGACCAGTTGACTGCCGTGCCGCAGGTCAAGGGCGGTCGACTTCGCGCCTTTGCGGTGACGACGGCGACCCGATCCAACACCCTCCCCGACATTCCCACCATGGCAGAGGCAGCGCTACCCGGCTTCGATACCGGTTTGTGGTACGGGCTGTTCGCCCCTCGCAGCACCCCGGCGAGCATCGTCGGGAAGCTGAATCAGCAGCTGGCGACCGAGCTCGCAAAGCCACAGTTGAAAGCCCAGATCGCTCAGCAGGGCGGGGATGTCGCAACGGGTTCGCCCGAAGAGCTGCAGGCGCTGGTCGCGGCGGAGATCAGGAAATGGGGAGCCTTGATCAAGGAGCGCGGCATACGAGTCGAGTAAGCCGACTGACCGCCAGGACCGACCCGTTGAAGATTACCGACCTCACGACCCACGGCGTCGCGGTTTCGCCTCAACGTTCATGGCTCTTCATCGCGGTCAGGACCGACGTCGGCCTGGTAGGCTGGGGGGAAGCAAGCCAAACCCGCAATGACGCCGCGGTGGCGAACGACGTAGCCGCGATCGCTCGACAGTACATCGGACGCTCTCCCCTCGACTTGGTCGAGCCCAGCCAAATCCAGCTGCGCTGGCCCTATATCGGCAAGTCTCTGCATGCGGCGGTCAGCGGAATCGAGCAGGCGCTGTGGGATCTGAGCGGGAAGAAGCTCGGTGTGCCGGTGCATCAGCTGCTCGGCGGAGCGCTGCGCAAACGTCTGCGGGCGTATGCGAACGTGGGCTACGCCCTGCGCGACGAGTCGCCGGCGGAGTACGTTCGCGTGAGCCGCGAGGTCGTCGCACAGGGCTTCACCGCGATCAAGCTGTATGCCTTCGGCGAGAAGCCCGACACATCGACAGGGCCCGGCGCACTCCGAGACTGGATCGAGGCCGGCATCGAGCGGACGGCTGCGGTACGTTCGGCCATCGGGCCGAGGATCGATCTCATGGTGGATCTGATGCATCAGATCGATGATTTCAGGATCGCGCTCGAGATTGCCGGTCGACTCGAGCCGCAGCGGCTCTTCTGGCTCGAGGATCCGTTCGTGCACGAGATTCCCGAGGTGCTCGAGCGCTATCGTACGGCGATCAGGACACGTCTGGCAGTCGGCGCGCCGTGTCTGGACTTCCGGCACTACCGGGCGTTATTGCAAGCGCAGGCGACCGATCTCCTGATGCCGGATGTCAAATGGATCGGCGGCGTGTCGGCATTGAAGAAGGCTGCGGTTGTCGCAGACGTTCATGGGTTGATGTTCGCCCCGCACAATGCGTCGGGACCTATCGCCACGGCGGCCAGTGTGCACGCCAGCGCAACCGCGTCCAACTTCTCTCTGCTGGAGTACGCCTGGGGCGTACCGGAGTGGCGATCCCGGTTGTGCCAGGGCGCGGACGAGATCGAAGACGGTCACTTCATCGTACCGGACCGAGCCGGATTGGGCATCGACCTCGACGAAAGCGTTCTGCATTCGCATGCCGCCACCGGCAGCAATGCAGCGGCCAGTCCAATGGAACGGAGCTCGGTAGCGCAGCAAGGCCGTCGCACTGCATGACGTCATGCCTGGGCTTGCGCCCGTGAATACGATGATCAATCGCGATCCCGAGACCGACACGCAACGGCAGCTGTTCAGCGAGACGCTGTCGCGGATCGCCGTCAAGGTCGCCGAGGACGAGCGCACGTTCGGCGTCGAGTTCCCATACTTGACGACGGCCGACGGAAAATGGACGACACGGCCGGCTTCGCTGTCGGCGGGCTACGCCGGCGATGCCTGGAGCCACGGCAACTGGCTCTGCGGCTTCTGGGTCGGGCTGCTGCTGGCTGCGCACCTGCGGACCGGCGAACGGATCTACCTGGACTGGGCCCGGGAGCGGATGCGGTTGGTCGCCCAACGGGCGAGCGATCCCAACACCCATGACATCGGATTCATCTTCGACAGCAGCGCGATTCCCGCCTTTCACGTCACCGGCGACGCCTGGTACGCCGAGATCGCGCTGCAGGCGGCCGACAAGCTGCGGGCGCGCGTCGTCAGCACCAGGCGTGGTGCCTATCTGGCGTCCTGGGGGCCGCTGTCGGACCCGCGGGCGCGGTGCAGCTCGGCAATCGACACGATGGCGAACCTGCCGCTGCTCTACTGGGCGTCCCGCTACAGCGGCGACGGCAGCTATCGGCTCGCCGCCGAAGCGCATGCACGCATGACCGAAGCGGCGTTCGTCCGAGCCGACGATTCGACCTGTCACGCGGTCGAGTACGACACGCTGAGCGGCGCGCGCAAGCGCGGCTATACCTTCCAGGGCTTCTCCGACGAATCGGCCTGGTCGCGCGGCCAGGCATGGGCGATCTACGGCTACGTCGCGACGGCGCGGGAGGCCCGGTGCCTGGAAAGCCTGCGGCTCGCCGAGCGGCTCGCGCGGTACTACCTGAAACGGCTCGGCGACGACGCGATTCCGCCGTGGGACTTCGATGCGACCGGCGAAGACCCGGTAACCCGCGACAGCGCCGCCGCGGCGATCGTGTCCTCGGCGCTGATCGAGCTGGGGCGGATCCATCCCGATCGTCGCGCCGGCGAGCAGTGGCACCGCCGCGGTTGCAGCATGCTCGCGGCGCTGTGCCGCGCCGCGTTCGCGTCGGAGCCGGCGCATCGCGGGGCGCTGAAGCACGGCTGCTATTCGAAGCCGCACGGCGAAGGCGTCGACAGCGCGACGATGTTCGGCGATTTCTACTTCGTCGAGGCGCTCTGCCGGGTCGTGCTGCCGGGGCGGCTGCGGCCCGAGCTCGACGCGCTGCTCGGCTAGCTGGCGGGTTTGCCCGGCTCGTCCTGCGGCCAGGGGCGGCCCGGGCTCACGGTGACGCGGGCGACGACGCCCGAATAGGGAAACGAGCCGTGCTGTTCGAACAGCTGCCAGGACACCGGCCCGCGCCGGTCGCGGCCGACATCGATCCCTTCCTGCAGGCCGAACGACAGCGCAGGCGACAGGTCGATCGGACCCGCCCTGCGTTCGGTGGCGGGGTCGGCAGGCGCAGACACGACGATCGAGCCCCGGCCGGCCTGCCGGGCGGTCATCTCGTAGTCGAACCGCGCAAGACAGTCGCCGCCTTCGGTCGGCAGCGCGACTCGCGTTGTCACGTGATCGCCGTAGCCGTTGTAGAACAGGCGCAGCTCCCCGGAATCGGCGTAGATCACCAGGCCCGCGACCAGATCGCCGACCGCGACCAGCACGCCCCGATCGTCCGGGCGATGGCGGAACCGGATCTCGATCGAGAAGTCACGCGCCCGGATCAATGACATGACGACCTGCCGATGCACCGTCGGCGAGCCGGGGAGCAGGACCAGCGGAGTCGCCTGCACGACCTCGTCGGGCGGACCATCGGCCAGCCGCTCGGAGAGGTTGCGATTGTCCAGCGGATAGACGGACCGCGCGGCCGCATCGCCGTCGAACGCCTGGACGAGCTCGGCGAGGATCTCCGGATGGTCCTCGGCGACGTCGGCCGCCTCGGCGAAATCGTTGGCGAGGTCGTGCAGCGACCAGTCGTCCAGGCGGATCGCCTGCCCTCGCGCCTGGATCGAGCGCGCGAGCCAGTCCCCTTTGACGTAGGCGCGGTTGGCCCAGCACTCGTAATATTGACGGTCTCGAACCGACGGCGATGCCGCGTCGCGCAAGGAGCGGGCGAAGCTGATGCCGTCGTACGCCCGCTGGTTACCTTGGTCGGGGACGCCGGCGAGCTCCAGCAGCGTCGGCATCACGTCGGTGACGTGGGTCAGGTGATGACTGATCCGGCCGGGCTCGGCGATCCGGCTCCCCCACGCCATCAGCATCGGCACGCGACGCCCGCCGCCGCCGGTATAGGTCTTGTAGAACGGAAACGGCGTGTTCGAAAGCTGCCCCCAGCCCATCGGGTAGAGGCCACCGCTGCGCGCCGAGCCGAGCAGATCGACCTGCGCGGTCAGGTCTGCCAACGAGGCGGGCGCGAGGCCGGAGAACTGACGGTCGTTGAGCAGCGTACCGTGCGGGCCGCCCATCGACGATGCGCCGTTGTCCGACGCGACGATGAACAGCGTGTCGTCGAGCTCCCCGAGCGCGTCGAAGGTCGCGACCAGCCGCGCCACGCTGCGATCGACGCCGGTCACGATCGCCGCATAGACCTCCATATGACGCGCGTACCAGGCGCGGGCCTCACGGCTGGCATCGTCCCAGCTCGGGATCCGCGGGTCGCTGGCCGACAGTACCGTGCCGGGCGGCAGCAGGCCGGAATCGAGTTGCCGCCGGAACCTCGCCTCGCGCAGCGCGGTCCAGCCGGCATCGTAGCGGCCGCGATGCCGCGCGATGTCCGCCGGCAGCGCGTGCAGCGGCGCATGGACCGCGTTGTGAGCGACATAGAGGAACAGCGGACGGGGCTGGCCGCCGCTGCGCTGGCCGAGCACGTAGTCGATCGCACGATCCGTCCAGGCGTCGGTCGTATAGAAGTCGGCGGGATAGCGGTCGATCTCGACGAGTTCGTTGCCGTCGATCAGCCGCGCCGGATGGAAGTAGCTGCACTGGCCGTCGAGGATGCCGTAGAAATGCTCGAAACCGCGCTGCAGCGGCCAGGACGACTTCGAAGAGGTCGGCAGCGCCCGCGACGGCGGCGTGTTGTGCCACTTGCCGAACATCGCCGTCGCATAGTTCGCCGCGCGCAGCCGCTCGGACAGCGTCGGCACGTCGGACGGGATCTCGCCGCGGTAGCCGGGAAAGCCGCCGACCACGTTCGACAGCCAGCCGCACGAGACCGCGTGGGCGTCGCGGCCGGTCAGCAGCGCCGCGCGCGCCGCCGAGCAGATCGAATGCGTCGTATAGTTGGCGAACCGGATGCCGCCAGCGGCCAGTCGATCGATGTTCGGCGTCTCGATCTCGCCGCCGAAGCAGCCCGGATCGGAGTAGCCGAGGTCGTCCAGGTAGATCAGGACGATGTTCGGACGCTGCTCGCCTCCGGCCCGGGCCGGGGGCCAGCTCGGATGCGACTCGTCACGAGTCCGCGGTAGCCGATCGCCGCATGGCATGGCAGGCGTTCGTCGGGTAGACAGGCCTGCTAGTCGACCCGCGCACCGGTATCCTGCACGAGCCGCGTCCACCGTTCCGACTCGTCGGTCAGGAACTTCGCGAACTCGGCGCGGCTGCTCGGCCAGGCCGCGACGCCCTGCTTCGCGAGTTCGGCCTGGATTTCCGGCGCTGCGAGGATCCTGCCGATCTCGGCGGCCAGACGGTCGCCGATGGCGCGATCGAGGCCCGCGGGCGCAACCAGCGCCTGCCAGCCGGCGACCTCGAAGCCCGGCACGCCCGCTTCCTTCGCGGTCGGGATGTCCGGCAGCTGCGGGTCGCGGCGCGAATCCGCGACGGCCAGGATCTTCAGCTTGCCGGCCTCGACATGCGGCCGGACCAGCAGCGCTGCTTCGATCGCGAACTGGACATGACCGGCGACGAGGTCCTGCAGCGCCGGTCCGCCGCCCTTGTACGGTACATGCGTCAGCTTCGCGCCGCTGCGGGCCTTGAACAGCTCGGCGCCGAGGTGACCGACGCTGCCGCTGCCGGCCGAGGCATAGGAGAGCTTGTCGGGATGCTGCTTCGAGTAGGCGACGAGCTGCTGCAGCGTGTCGACCGGCACCGACGTGTTGACGATCGCGAAAAACGGGATCGACGAGACCCGTGTGATCGGCGTGACGTCGCGCCGGACGTCGACCTTCAGCTTCGGATACAGCGCCGGATTGATCGCGAGCTGCGGCGTGTTCGCCAGCATCAGCGTGTAGCCGTCGGGCGCGGCCGCCGCCAGCGCCTCGAGCGCGATGTTGCCGCTCGCGCCGGGTCGATTGTCGACGACCACCGTCTGGCCCAGCGCCGCGCTCAGCGGCCGCGAGATCACCCGCGCGACGATGTCGACGCCGCCACCGGCGGGAAAGCCGACGATCAACCGGATCGGTTTCTCCGGATAAGTCTGCGCCGCGGCGAGCGAGCTCGCGATCAATAGCGCGCCGGCCGCAAGGAATCGGATCCGTTGCCTCATGCTCGTCTCTTGGTTGGTTCGTGTGCGACTACGCAGGGGAATCAGTTGACGCGATAGCGATCGAGGACGGCGCGATCGATCTCGATGCCGAGGCCGGGCCCGGTCGGGATCGCGACCCACCCATCCGCATGGTCGATCGGCTTCGCGACCAGGTCGCGCCGGAACGGATGCGAGGAGCGGTCGTATTCGAGGATCGGCTGAGTCGCGTACAGCGAGTGATTGGTGGTCGGAATCGCCGCGATCATCTGCAGCGACGCCGCCTGCGCCACGGCCGAGCCCCAGACGTGCGGGTTCACCATCACGCCGTGGGCCTGGGCAAGCGCGACGACATGCCTGCAGGCGGTGAAGCCGCCGCAGGAGCCGAGATCGGGCTGGCAGATGTCGACACAGCCACGCCCGATGAAGTCGCGAAAGCCATAGAGCGTATGCTCGTTCTCGCCGCCGGCGATCGGCATCGACAGCTTGCGCCGCAGCTCGACGTAGCTGTCGAGATCCTCCGGCGCGACCGGCTCCTCGTACCACAGCAGGCCGTAGTCGTCGAGCGCGCGTCCGAGCGCCGCCGCTTCGGCGCGGCCATAGGCGTGATTCGTGTCGATCATCAGCCGCACGGCTCGCCCGTCGAGCGCGCGGCGGATCGCCTGCATGCAGGCGATGTCGTCCTCGACGCCATAGCCGAGCTTGACCTTCATCAGCGAGAATCCCGCCTCATGATGTCGCAAGGCTTCGTCGGCGAGACGTGCTGCCTCGCCCTGCCCCTTGATGCGGTAGAAGCCGGTGGCATAGGGCTGCACCCGGCTGCGGAAGGCACCGCCGAGCAGCTGGTGCACGGGCACGTTCAGCGTCTTGCCGGCAATGTCCCAGAGCGCCAGATCGACACCGCTGATCGCAGCGATCACCGATCCCTTGCGACCGTAGTCGCGCGTCGCGTGATACATCGTGTGCCAGAGAACCTCGACCGCGGTCGGGTCGGCGCCGATCAGCAGCGGCTTCAACGCGACTTCGACCGTCTTTGCCGCAATCTCGGGAGGCTCCAGCCCTTGGGCGAAGGCTTCGCCCCATCCGACGAGGCCGCTGTCGGTCACGATCTCGATCAGCGTCGCCGAGCGTTGCCGAACCCAGCCCTGGGAGAATGCGAACGGTTCGGCCAGCGGGGCCTTCAGGACATGCAGCTTGACGTCTCGGACCTTGTCTCGGATCTTCATTGGCGACGCGTCGGGGATGCGCGGCCAGCCGGCTCGCGCGACACAAATAGTATGATGAATCATATTTATGCGTCAAACGCTTGACCGGAGCGACGGGCGCTCCCTGCAGGTGCGCGTAACGGACGGGATCGGCTCGCGCATCACCGCGGGCGAGTATCCGGTGGGGCTGCCGCTGCCTCGCGAGGCCGAGTTCTTCGCGGCTTACGGTGTCAGCCGTCCGGTGCTGCGGGAAGCGCTCAAGGCGCTGGCGGCAAAGGGCATGATTCGCGCCAGACCTCGCGTCGGGACGGTCGTGCTGCCCAGACAGCAGTGGAACCTGCTCGATCCCGACGTACTGCGATGGTCGACACGCACTGGCGACTTCGAGAATCTGCGGCAGCTCACCCAGGTCCGCCTGATCGTCGAGCCGGGGGCGGCCGAACTGGCCGCGATCGAGCAGGATGCAGAACGGATCAGGCAGCTCGCCGACGCGTTCGAGCGGATGGTCGCACGCGTCGGGGAGACGGCGTCGTACCTGGAGGCGGACCGTGACTTCCACCTGGCGATCCTTGCCGCCAGCCGAAACGACTATCTGATCTCGATCGGTTCGCTGATCTCGACGAGCCTGCAATCGAGCCTTCGGATCACCAATCCGACACCCAGGCTGAATCGAGCGTCGCTCGGGATTCACGAGAACATCCTGCGACGGATCGAGGCCGGCGACGGTCCCGGCGCCGCCCGGGCCAGCCGAATCCAGCTCGACGATGCGATGAAGCGCCTGACGGAGCTCGGCAGGCGGCCGGCAGCGCGAGGACGCGGGCGGGCCTAGCCCGCGAGCGCGGCCGGCCCGGTTTGGAGACACGGGCGGAATTGCCCCATAATCCGGCCCTTGCCGCGCTGACCGCGGCCCGCCGTCGAAGGGCCCGGGTGGTGAAATTGGTAGACGCAGGGGACTCAAAATCCCCCGCCGCAAGGCGTGCCGGTTCGATTCCGGCCCCGGGCACCAGCGATGTCAGCGCAACGGCCGCGCCCGACACCTCGCGCGCCTGCATGCGACTGACGGACTTCGACTACCACCTGCCCCCGGACCTGATCGCGCAACGGCCATCGGCCGAGCGCAGCGCGTCGCGCCTGCTCGATGCGACCGGCGCGGCGCCGGCCGACCGCCGCTTCGTCGACCTGCCCGCCTGCTGCGCGCCCGGCGACCTGATGGTGTTCAACGATACCCGGGTGCTGAAGGCGCGGCTGCTCGGCCGGAAAGACAGCGGCGGCGCGGTCGAGGCGATGATCGAGCGCGTCGCAGGCGAGTTCGACGCGACCGCGCTGCTGCGTGCGAGCCATGCGCCGAAGACCGGCGCGCGGCTGCACTTCGACGGCGCCACCGCTCAGGTGATCGCGGCGCACGAGCACGACGGCGCGCTGGCGCGGCTGCGCTTCGATCAGCCGGTGCTGGCGCTGCTCGAGCGCGCCGGCCGGCTGCCGCTGCCGCCCTATATCGAGCATCCCGCCGACGCCGACGACGCGGCCCGCTACCAGACCGTCTACGCGGCGACGCCCGGCGCAGTCGCGGCGCCGACCGCCGGCCTGCATTTCGACGATGCGCTGCTGGCGCGGCTGGCCGCCGCCGGCATCGAGCGCGCGACGATCACGCTGCACGTCGGCGCCGGCACCTTCCTGCCGGTCCGCAGCGAGGATCTCGCCCGGCACCGGATGCATGCCGAGCGCTACCGGATCCCGCCGGCCGCTGCCGGCGCGATCGCCGCCGCCCGGGCCCGCGGCGGGCGCGTGATCGCGGTCGGCACGACCACGCTGCGTGCGCTCGAAGCGAGCGGCGGCGCCGCCGGCGACGGCGAGACCGATCTGTTCATCACGCCGGGCTTTCGCTTCCGCGTCGTCGACCGGCTGGTCACCAACTTCCATCTGCCGAAGTCGACGCTGCTGATGCTGGTGTCGGCATTCGCCGGTGTCGAGCGGATCCGGCGCCTGTATGCGCATGCGATCGCGCAGCGCTATCGCTTCTTCAGCTACGGCGACGCGATGCTGCTCGTACGCGCCGACGATGAACCGAGATGCTGACTTTCGAGCGCCTGGCCAGCGACGGTGAAGCCCGCCACGGCCGGCTGACGCTGAACCACGGCACCTTCGAGACGCCGATGTTCATGCCGGTCGGCACTTATGGCGCGGTCAAGGGCATGGCGCCCGACGACCTCGAGGCGGTCGGCGCACGGATCATCCTCGGCAATACCTTCCATCTGTGGTTGCGGCCCGGCGTCGAGGTGCTGCGCAAATTCGGCGGGCTGCACGGCTTCAACCAGTGGCACCGGCCGATCCTGACCGATTCCGGCGGCTTCCAAGTCTGGAGCCTCGGCGCGCTGCGCAAGATCGCCGAGGACGGCGTCCGCTTCGCGTCGCCGATCAACGGCGACCGGCTGCTGCTGACGCCGGAAGTCTCGATGCAGGTGCAGCAGGCGCTGAATTCCGACATCGCGATGGTGCTCGACGAATGCACGCCGTATCGGGTCGGCGACCGGCCGGCGACCGAGCAGGAGGCGGCCGACTCGATGCGGCTGTCGCTGCGCTGGGCCCGGCGCAGCCGCGCCGAGTTCGACCGCCTGGCGAACCCGAATGCGTTATTCGGTATCGTCCAGGGCGGCATGTACGAGCATCTGCGCGACGAATCGCTGGCCGGGCTCAGTGACATCGGCTTCGACGGCATCGCGATCGGCGGGCTGTCGGTCGGCGAGCCCAAGCCGGAAATGCTGCGACTGCTGGCGCATTGCGGCCCGCGGCTGCCGGCCGACAAGCCGCGCTACTTGATGGGCGTCGGCACGCCGGAGGATCTGCTCGCCGGCATCGCGAACGGTATCGACCTGTTCGACTGCGTGATGCCGACGCGCAACGCCCGCAACGGCTGGCTGTTCACCCGCCATGGCGACCTCAAGCTGCGCAATGCCCGCTATCGCGATGATCCGCGGCCGCTCGACCCGCACTGCCGCTGCAGTACCTGCGCCCGCTTCTCGCGCGCCTACCTGCACCACCTGCAGCGGGTCAACGAGATGCTCGGCGCACAGCTCGCGACCGTCCACAACCTGCACTTCTACCTGGCGCTGATGGCGGAGGCCCGGGCCGCGATCGCCGCCGGTGGCTATGCGGCGTTTCGCCGCACCTTCGAGGCGGACCGGGCCAGCGGCGTCGATTGATGCCTCCGGGAGCCGCTCCCGAGAGCCCCCCGGAGAGCCGCTCCCGGAGAGCCGCGTCCGAGAGCTGTTCCCGGGAGCCGGCTGCGCCGGGCCGGCCTGCGCGCGCCCGGCCTTGCCCTCGAGCCGCGCCGGCGACGTTCGGGCACGGGCCTATTCATCGACGGCGAAGGTGCATCGCTATAATCCCCGC
>JBFWQR010000180.1:0-13130 GCA_050249335.1 Lautropia sp. | reverse complement strand
ATGCGCGAAGAGCGTAGCCGCGAGGAAGCCCGCCAGCAGGAAGCGGCGAAGCTGTCCCGGCTCAAGCAGAAGGTCGAGGAAGTGATCTTCAAGAGCCCGGTGCTGCGCGAGCTGCGTGATCAGATCCGGCTCGAGCTGACCACCGACGGCCTGTCGATCCAGATCATCGACGCCAAGAACCGGCCGATGTTCGCGTCCGGCAGCAGCGTCGTGCAGCCGTACATGCGGGATCTGCTGCGTACGCTCGGCGGGTTGCTGAATGAGGTCGACAACCCGGTGAGCCTGACCGGACATACCGATGCGACACCGTATGCCGGCGGCAATCGGGGCTATTCGAACTGGGAGCTGTCGGCCGAGCGGGCCAACGCCTCGCGGCGCGATCTGATCGCCGGCAGCATGAATCCCGACAAGGTGCTGCGGGTGACCGGGCTCGGCGCGGTGGTGCCGCTCGACAACGTCGATCCCGCCGATCCGATGAACCGCCGGATCGCGATCGTCGTGCTGAACCAGGATGCCCGCCGGCGGATCCTGCGCGGCGCCGAGGTCGATGCCACCGATACCGACGCAGCGCGGCGGGCGCTGCAGCCGGCCGGTGGCGAAGCGGCCGGCCGGGAATCGACCGGCCGGGACGCGAGCGGTCGGGACTCGACCAGCCAGGAAGGGGCCGGCCGAGAAGGGGTCGGCCGAGCAGGGGCCGGTGGGGAAGCGACCGGCACCGAGGCGACCGGCGCCCGGACGCGAACCGGTCCGCCGCCGGCCGCGCCAGCGACCGGCGCGGCGACCACTGCACCAGCGGCCCGCATTCCGGCACCGATGCGCACGACGCTCGAGGGCCTGTCGCCGACGCGGCCGATCATCGATGCGCTGGCTCCGGCCGCCGGCGGCGCGCCGCGCTGAGTTCGCCGGCGGCGCGGCGCGTCGAGCCCCGCATGCCGGCGGCCGCTGCCGCCATCGCGTGAACCGCTGGTCGGTCCCGAATCGACCGCTGGTGAGAAGTCGGGGGATTCCGGCGCGCTGACGAGCGCTTAAGTTTTCCGGTGCACCGAAATAATGATCGCATAGCAGGATTGCGATCAGTCGATGGCCGATTCGGAAACGAGCAAGGAAGACCGCCAGCTACCGGCGAGCGAACGGCGGCTGCGTCAGGCTGCCGACGAAGGCCGGGTCGCGCGCTCGCGCGACGCCGCCCATGTGCTGGTGCTCGGCGCCGGCGTCGGCACCGTGATACTGGCCGGCGCCAACCTGCGCGGCGACCTGATCGCGCTGCTGCGGCAGAGCGTGCGCTTCGATCAGGCGATCCGCGGCGAGGTGCTGGAAGCGACCGCGCGGCTCGCCGCGCCGCTCTCGGCGGTGCTGTTGCCGCTCGCGCTGATCCTCGGTGTCACGACGGTCGGCGCGATCGCCGCCGGTGCGATCCCCGGCGGACTGCAGCTGTCCTGGAAAGCGCTCGGATTCAAGGGGTCGCGGCTCGATCCGATCGGTGGCGTCAAGCGGATCTTCTCGCTGCGCAATCTGGTCGAGTTCGGCAAGCTGGCCTTGCTCGCGGTCGTGTTCGGCCTGATCGGCGTCTGGTTCGCCGCAGCGACCCTGCCGGAGTTCGCCGCGCTGTCGCTCGGTTCGCTGGCCGCCTCGGTCGGTGCGGCGGCATCGCTGGTCAACGGCGGGCTCGGTCTGCTGATCCTGCTGCTGGTCGCACTGGCGGTGTTCGACGTTCCTTTCCAGTGGTTCCGGCACCGTTCCGAGCTCAAGATGACCCGCGAGGAAGCGCGCCAGGAAGCGAAGGAAACCGAGGGCGATCCGCATGTCCGCGGCCAGATCCGGTCCCGCCAGCGTGAAGCGGCGCGGCGGCGGATGCTCGCCGCGGTGCCGGCCGCCGACGTCGTCGTCGTCAACCCGACCCACTACGCGGTCGCGATCCGCTACGACGATTCGATGGGCGCACCGCGGGTCGTCGCCAAGGGCGTCGATCTGCTGGCCGCGCGGATCCAGGCAATCGCCCGCGAGGCGGGCGTGCCGGTGCTCGAGGCGCCGCCGCTCGCGCGGGCGCTCTACGCCCACGTCGAGCTCGACCACGAAGTCCCGCGCGCGCTGTATGCGGCGATCGCGCAGGTCCTCGCCTATGTCTACCAGCTCAAGCGCTGGGTGCCGGGCCGGGCGCCGATGCCGGCCGAGCCGACCGACCTGCCGGTGCCGGCGGGCATGGATCCGAAGCAGGCTGAAGCCGGCGGGGCCGCCTGATGGCCAATGAGCTGACGACCGTCCGGCCCGCGCCGGCCAGCGTGGCGCTGCCGCGCAGGGGTGCCGTGCTGCCGCAGCAGCTGCGGATCGGCGGCGCGACGGTCCCGCTGCCGCCGATCTCGGCGCTGTCGGTGCCGCTGCTCGCGATCGTCGTGCTGGCGATGCTGCTGCTGCCGCTGCCGCCGCCGCTGCTCGATTTCCTGTTCACGTTCAACATCGCGCTGTCGCTGCTGGTGCTGCTGGTGGCGGTCTACGCGGTCCGGCCGCTCGATTTCGCGGTGTTCCCGACCGTGCTGCTGGTGACGACGCTGATGCGGCTGTCGCTGAACGTCGCGTCGACCCGCGCGGTGCTGATGCACGGCCACACCGGCACCGACGCCGCCGGCAAGGTGATCGAGGCGTTCGCGAACTTCCTGATCGGCGGCAACCTGGCGGTCGGCATCATCGTGTTCGCGATCCTGACCGTCATCAACTTCATGGTCGTCACCAAGGGCGCCGGCCGGATCGCCGAGGTGTCGGCTCGGTTCGCGCTCGACGCGATGCCCGGCAAGCAGATGGCGATCGATGCCGATCTGAATGCCGGCCAGATCGACCAGGTCGAAGCCCGCCGCCGCCGCCAGGAGGTCGCCCGCGAGGCCGACTTCTACGGCTCGATGGACGGCGCGTCGAAGTTCGTCCGCGGCGATGCGGTCGCCGGCATCCTGATCCTGGTGATCAACATCGTCGGCGGGCTGGTGATCGGCACGGTCCAGCACGGCCTGCCGGTCGCCGACGCGGCCAACAACTATGTGCTGCTCGCGATCGGCGACGCGCTGGTCGCCCAGGTGCCGGCGCTGGTGATCTCGGTCGCGGCCGGCCTGATCGTCTCACGCGTCGGCGACGGAGAGGACGACATCGGCCGCCAGGTGGCCAAGCAGCTGCTCGCGCTGCCGCGGGCGCTCGGACTGGTCGCGCTGATTATCGGCGTGCTCGGCCTGATCCCGGGCATGCCGCACTTCGCGTTCCTCGCGCTCGCGGCCGGGATCGGCTGGATCGCGTTCAAACTGTCGACCCGGCCGGTCGCGGTCGAGCCGGTGGTTGAGGCGGCAGCGGACAAACCGGCCGACGGCGAGGCGACCTGGGACGACGTGCAGCCGGTCGATACGTTGTGCCTGGAGATCGGCTACAAGCTGATCCAGCTGGTCGACAAGGACAACGGCGGCGAGCTGCTCGGCCGGATCAAGGGCGTGCGCCGCAAGTTCGCGCAGGAAGTCGGCTTCCTGCCGCCGGCGGTGCATATCCGCGACCAGCTCGACCTGCGGCCGACGCACTATCGGATCAGCCTGAAGGGCGTCGCGGTCGGCAGTGGCGAGGCGCTGCCGTCGCAGTGGCTGGCGATCGACCCGGGCCACGCAACGACGCCGCTCGCCGGGCCGAAGACCGTCGATCCGGCGTTCGGTCTGCCGGCAGTGTGGATCAAGGCGAGCGAGCGCGAGAGCGCGCAGGCCGCCGGCTACACGGTGGTCGACGCGGCCACCGTGATCGCGACCCATCTGCACCACCTGATGCAGGTACATGCGTGGCGGCTGCTCGGCCGCAGCGAGGCGCAGCAGCTGATCGAGCACCTGGCGCGGCACGTGCCGAAGCTGGTCGAGGAAGTGGTGCCGAAGGCGGTGCCGGTGCCGGTGTTCCAGCGCGTGCTGCAGAACCTGCTCGAGGAAGCGGTGCATATCCGCGACCTGAAGACCATCGTCGAGGTGCTCGCCGAGCACGGACCGCGCACCCAGGATCCGGTCGAGCTGACCCGTGAATGCCGGATCGCGCTGTCGCCGGCGATCGTCCAGCAGCTGTTCGGCCAGACCAACGAGCTCGCGGTGATCGCGCTCGACCCGGCGCTCGAGTCGCTGCTGATGCAGTCGCTGGCGCCGGGCGCGACCGGCTCGCTCGATCCGTCGGTTGCCGAGTTCGTCGCCGCCGAGGCCGGACGCGCCGCGCAGCGCCAGGAAGAGCACGGGATGCCGGCCTGCCTGCTGGTGCCTGACCGGATCCGGGTCGCGGTTGCCGGCATGGTCCGCAAGGCGGCGCCGCGGCTGCGCGTGCTGGCGCATGCCGAGATTCCCGATACCCATTCGATCCGTATCGCACTACTGATTGGGAGCAACCGATGAGCACGATGACCTTCCTGGGCCGCACCACGCGCGAGGCGATGGCGCTGGCGAAGTCCCGCTTCGGTGCCGATGTCGAGATCGTCGAGAGCCGGCAGACCGCCGACGGCGTCGAGCTGACCGCGATCGTGCAGGGCGTGCCGCTGCAGCGGCGTCATCTGCAGCCCCAGGTCGCTACGACGCGGACACCGGCGGCGACCGAGCGCCGCGGCGACGGCCGTGAAGCGGCGCGCGCGGCGCTGCGGCCGCAGCCGATGAGCACGGTGTCGTTCGAGAGCTTCGTCCGCGACCGCCAGGAACAACAGCCGCTGCGGGTCTCGCGCGCCCCGGGCCGGTTCCCGGCGTCGCCCGGCAAGCCGGCCGCTGCGGCCGCGACGGCGGCCGAAGCGCCGGCAGCGGCCGGTGCCGGGCGGGTCGGTCCGCGCGTTGCCGCGGCGCGCGCACTCGGTGCGACGACTGCCGCCGCCGCCGGCCGCGCCGCCGCCGAGCTCGCCCAGCCGGCCGCGCCACCGGAGCTGCTCGACGAGCTGAAATCGATCAAGCGCTTCATCGCCGGGCAGCTCGAAACCGTCCGCTGGTTCGACGCGGCGCGGCGGCGGCCGTCGCAGATGCGATTGCTGCGCCGGATGCTGGCCAGCCAGTTCTCGCCTGGGCTCGCGCGCTCGCTGTGCGACCTGCTGCCGATGGATTTCGACGACGGAGAGGCCGACCGCTGGCTGGCGCAGACACTGTCGCGGACGATCGCGAGCTTCGCCGGCGACGACGAGCTGGTCACGCCGTCCGGCCCGGCGACGATGCTGTTCGACCACGGCGGCGTGTTCGCGCTGACCGGGCCGACCGGCGTCGGCAAGACCACCACGATCGCCAAGATCGCGGCGCGTTATGCGTCGCAGCACGGCGCGCAGCAGGTCGCGCTGATCACCGCCGACGTCTACCGGATCGGCGCGCAGGAACAGCTGCGTTCGTTCGGGCAGATGCTTGGCGTGCCGGTGCATGTCGCGCACGACCAGGCGGCGCTGCGCGACCTGCTCGGCCTGTTCGGCGATCGCCGGCTGGTGCTGATCGATACCGCCGGCGTCGGTCAGCGTGATCCGCGGGTCGAGCAACTGCTCGATGCGCTCGCGCTCGATCCGATCCAGCGCATCGTCGTGCTCAACGCCGGGCTGCAATCGGCGGTGCTGCAGGACGTCGCGACCGCGTATCGCGCCGCCGACTCGGCTGGTGTGCTGTTGTCGAAGATCGACGAAGCGATCCATCTCGGCGCGTCGCTCGACTGCCTGATCCGGCAGCGGCTGCCGCTGCTCGGCATCGCCGACGGCCAGCGGGTGCCCGAGGATTTCCATGCGCCGGACCTCGATGCGCTCGCCGAGGCCGCGCTCGGCTCGGCCGACTCGGTCGGCCAGGACGACGAGCTCGCCAACGCGGAAATGCGCTTCATCCTGGAGGGTGCCGGTGTTTGACGCGCCGATCGATCAGGCCGAGGGGCTGCGCCGGATGTTCGCGCGCCGGCCGCCGACGCTGCTGCCGGTCGCCTGCGCGGCCCCGGCGGCCCCGTGCCGGCGTTATGCCGAGCTGATGCTCGACCGGTTCGAGCGGATCGGCTCGGCGCCGACCGTGATCGACCGGCTGGACGCTTCCGACGAGCTCGGCCGCTTCGCGGTCGCCCCGGGGATCGACCGGGTGGTGCTGCTCGACGATCCGGTCCGGCTGGCGCGCTGGCTGCGTGGCCGCCAGCCGCAGATGCTGCTGCTGTTGTCGCGCGAATCCGACGCCTTGCCGGCGCAGTACCGGCTGCTCAAGGCGATCGCGCTCGGCCTCGGCGTGCGCCGGTTCGCGGTGTTCGTCGTCGACGCGACCACCGTCGTGCAGGCGGCGCAGGCGTCGGCACGGCTGATCGAGTGCGCCCGGCGCTTTCTCGACGTCCGCATCGAACCGCTGATCGAGGGTGCAGTCGATATCGAGTCGCTGTACGATGCGTCGTTGTCGCGGCTGTCGCAGTTCGAGATCCCGCTTCCTGCCGCCGCTGCCGCCGCTGCCGCGCGGGGCGACGGCGCCTCGAGCGAGCAGCTGTCGGCGACGTCGTGGTCGGGCGCGGCCGGCAGCGGCCAGCTCCACTGATCGATCCCTTTCTTCCGAACCCGATGTATACCCCCCAAGGCGTCCTCGACCGCGATTCGGTGATCGAACGGTACGGGCCGATGGTGCGACGCGCGGCGTCGCAGCTGATGGCCCGGCTGCCGGCGAGCATCGATATCGAGGACCTGGTCCAGGCGGGCATGATCGGGCTGCTCGACGCGGTCTCGCGCTACGACGCCGCCCAGGGGGTCCAGTTCGAGACCTTCGCGACCCAACGCGTCCGCGGCGCGATGCTCGACGAGCTGCGCGGCGCCGACTGGCTGCCGCGTTCGGTGCGCCGCAGCCAGCGGACCATCGAACGGGCGATCCATGCGCTCGAACAGCGGCTCTCGCGGGCACCGACCGAGACCGAGATCGCGGCCGAGCTCCAGCTCGGCCTCGCCGAATACCAGCAGCTGCTCGCGTCGGCCAGGGGCGCGCAGCTGGTCTACCTCGAGGATGCCGGCGGCGAGGATGGCGAAGAGGGGTTGCTCGAGCGTACATTGCCGGCGACCACGCCGCAGCCGCAGGAGCAGCTGCGCGACCGCCGGTTCAATGCCGCGCTGGTCGCGGGCATCGACGCGCTGCCCGAACGCGAGAAGCTGCTGATGAGCCTGTACTACGAGCAGGGGCTCAACCTGAAGGAGATCGGCGTGGTGCTCGGCGTCACCGAATCGCGCGTCTCGCAGCTGCACAGCCAGGCGGTCGCCCGGTTGCGCTCGCAGCTGAAGAACTGGTTGTAGCCGCGGCCCGGCGCCGGAACAGATTGCCCCTCGGGCTCCGCCCGGTCCCCCCGGGGAGACATGAGTCCGGCTTGGGGCGGCCCGGCGCCGGACAGGTTGCCCCTCGGGCTTCGCCCGGTCCCCCGGGGGGACATGAGTCCGGCTTGGGGCGGCCCGGCGCCGGACAGATTGCCCCTCGGGCTTCGCCCGGTCCCCCAAGGGGACATGAGTCCGGCTTGGGACGGCCCGGCGCCGGACTCAGCGCTTGTACAGCGGCTCGTCGGTACCGAACAGCGCGGTCAGCGCGCGACGGTTGCCGTCCGCGAGCCGGCCGAGCAGGCGGCGGTTGTCGCGCAGTGCCGTGCCGATCGCCTCGGCCTGGGCCGGATCGAGCCGGGCAGCGGCGGTGCCGGGTCGCGCGGCCGGCAGCGGCGCTCCGGGCCGGCCGGGCACCGGCGCGCGCAGCGCGGCAGCCAGCGCGGCAACGGCCTGTTCGATCTCGCCGGCGGTCTGTTCGAGTTCGCCGGCGTCGCCGTCGCGCAGCAGCAGCGCGCGTTGCCGGGCGAGCAACGCGAGCAACCGGTCGCCCGGCAGTTCGGCCGGGGCCGGCTCGTGTCCGTTCGGACGGGACGACGTCATCGGCGGATCACTTGCTCGCCGACAGCGATTCCAGCAGCTCCGAGGCTTCCTTGATCAGCGCGTCGGCGATCTTCTGCGCCTGCACGTGATAGGTCCCTTCCTCGATCGCCTTCTTGATCGCCGCGACTTTGTCGGCCCGGACGCCGTCGCTGCCGGGATCGGCATTGATCATCGCTCGGCTCGCGTCCGACAGCTGGACGCTGTCCGCGGCCTCTGCGCCCACGACCTTCTGTTCGCCGCCAGCGGCCGCCTGGGTCGGCACCGGAACGGCGGCGCGGGCGCCGGCCGACGACGCGTTGCTGCGCTGCGTCGGCGGCGTTGCCCCGACATCACTAGGCTTTCCGATCATCATCAAACTGCTCCTGCTTCACGCCGGATTCCGGCGTTCACACCGGCACTATCGGCAGCGTTCGACGAAGCTTTAGCCTCGGTCACCGTGAGATTTTCACCGTTTTTCGATCGACGGTGCCTTCCAGCACCTTGCCCGCACCGGTTCGGACACGGATTCGTTGCCCTTCTGCCGCATTGGCCAGCGCGACCGCCTCGGTTCCGATCGCGAAGCCGGTGCCCGAGACGACGACCATGACCGGTTCGCCGGCACGGATCGACGGCGGGATGCGCAGCTGATCGGTGAGCAACGGCTGACCGGCGGCGAGCGGCCGGCTCAGTTCCTGTTCGAGCAGACGGGTCGAATTGGCGACCGGCAGCGACCGGCTCTCGGCCCAATCGATCTCCTGGACGGTGAAATCGGCCGCCTGGACCATTCGTCCGGCCGGAAGCGCCGTCCGGGCGACCAGGGCCGGGCCATAGGCGGCAATCTTCACCGGCAGGTAGGTAGTCCAGCGGGCCCCTTCGACGCAGCGCAGACCGATCGTGGTCCGGCCCCAGAGGCGGGCATGGCCCGGAACGAACGGCTCGGCGCGAGCGCACGGCGCCAGTCTGACACCGCTGCCGATCGTGCCGACTTCCACCTCGACCCGCAGTCGCTGACCGCCGGGCAGCTTGATCGACTGGCGCAGCCAGCGTTCGAGCACGGCCGGGGTGGTCGGGCCGGTTCGCGGACTGGCTTGCGGGCCGGCGGCTCCGGCATTGCGGGCAGTCGGAGCGCTGGCGGTGGCCGGAGCGATGGCCAGGGCGGTAGCCGGCGGCGGCAGCGCGAACGCCGGCCACGGCGCCAGCAGGGCGCCGATCACACCGGTCAGGAGGATCCACAGCATGGCTGAAGCTTAGTCGAGCCGTGGCACCGATACGGCGCGGAGAAGCGCGGCATTGGCGGGGTTGTTTCGCCGATGCGGTCGCGGGTGGCTCCGGATAATCGGCGCCATCTGGACTTTCTTGAGTCGGCGATGCTCGACCGGATGACCGAAGCGATCGACTTCCACGGCAAGGCGCTGCAGCTGCGGGCGCAGCGCCAGGCCGTGCTGTCGTCGAACATCGCGAATGCCGACACGCCGGGATACAAGGCGCGCGACTTCGATTTCGCCGCCGAGCTGCGCCAGGCGGCCGGCCAGCCCGGCGGGGCCGGCGCGGGTGCGGCGGGCGGCGGCGCAGCGGTGACCGGCGGGCCCGGGGCGAGCGGATCGGTCGCGGCGGCCGGCGCGACGACGCTGCGGCTGGCAACGCCGTCACTGGCCAGCGCGTCGGCGAGCATGCTGGCGCGGTCGCAACCGGGTCATCTCGGCGGTGTCGGCGCCGCCGCCGGCGGCCATGAAGTCTCGACCCGTGCGCAGTACGTGACGCCCGAGCAGGGGACGCTCGACGGCAACACCGTCGACCTGAACCGCGAGCGCGCGCAGTTTGCCGACAACGCACTGCGCTACGAAGCGACGCTGCGATTCATCAACAGCCGGATGCGGACCATGATGACCGCGATCCGCGGCGAATGAGGCCATTGCCATGTCGTTGCTGAACATCCTGCCGGTTGCCGGCAGCGCGATCTCGGCGCAGAGCCAGCGGCTCAACACGGTGGCGTCGAACCTGGCCAATGCCGACACGGTGGCCGGGCCCGACGGCAAGCCGTATCAGTCGCGCCAGGTGGTGTTCCAGACCACCGACGTCGGCGCCGGCAGGGCCGGCGTCAAGGTGTCGAACGTGGTCGAGAGCGCGGTACCCGGCAAGCGGACCTTCGACCCGAAGAATCCGTCGGCCGATGCCGAAGGCTACGTGACCCACAGCAACGTCAATGTCGTCGAGGAGATGGTCAACATGATCTCGGCGTCGCGCTCCTATCAGAACAACATCGAGATCATGAACACCGCGCAGCAGCTCGCCGCGAAGACGCTGCAGCTCGGCCAATGACCGGCGCGCCAGGCGACCGGCCATCCGACCCGACTAGGAACCCGAAATGCAGATGAATTCCACGACTGGCGTGCTGAGCTGGCCGAGCGCCGCGCAGTCGACGTTGAAGCAGGCAACCGGCGATCGGCTCGCGACCGCCACCGCCAGTGGCAGCGCCGGATCGACCGATGCCGGCAAGGTGATCGTCGGCGGCAGCGCCGCCGGTCTGTTCGACAGCGTCAACACCGACAGCGCCAGCCAGCCCGAGGCCGGCAGCGCCGACGGCACCGAGGACCGGTTCCTGAAGCTGCTGGTCGCGCAGATGCGCAACCAGGATCCGCTGAATCCGATGGAGAACGCCGAGGTCACGACACAGCTGGCGCAGATCAGCACGGTACGTGGCGTCGAGAGCCTGAACCGGACGATGGAGTCGTTCGTCAACCAGAACACCGCGGTCAGCGCGGTCGGCATGCTCGGCAGGCAGGTGCTGGTGCAGGGCAGCAAGATGAACTACACGCCGCCGGCCGCCGGCGGCACGACCCGGATCGGGTTCGAGCTCGATGCGGCGGCGACCGCGGCGCGGATCGACGTCGTCGACGCTGCCGGCCGCGTGGTCTTCAGCAAATCGATGAGCGATCTGCAGAAAGGCATGCAGACGATCGACTGGGATGGAAAGGACACGAATGGCGCGACCGTACCAGCCGGTCCGCTGTCGGTACAGGTATTGGCGGTCGACGGCACCGCGACCATCGGCGCGGAGCCGCTGGTTCCGGCACGGGTGCTCGGCGTGACCCAGACCAGCGAGGGCGTCCGGCTCGAGCTGGAGGGTGCCGACCCGGTGCTCGCCGCGGACGTCCGGTCGATCTCCTGATCCGGTACCGCCCCGTCATCCATCAAGCATCCACAGGAGTCTGACGAAATGGGTTTCCAACAAGGACTGGCTGGCCTCAATGCGGCCGCGCGCAACCTCGACGTGATCGGCAACAACGTCGCCAATACCAATACGGTCGGCTTCAAGAGCGCACGCGCCGAGTTCGCCGACGTCTATGCGACCACGGTCTACGGCGTCGGCAATGCCACGCCGGGTATCGGCGTGTCGGTCGCCGACCTGGCGCAGCAGTTCACTCAGGGCGATCTGACGACGACGCACAATTCGCTCGATGTCGCGATCAACGGCAGCGGCTTCTTCCGGATGTCGGAAGGCGGCTCGATCACCTACACCCGCAACGGCCAGTTCCAGCTCGACAAGGACGGCTACATCGTCAACTCGAACGGTGCCCGGCTGACCGGCTACCCGGTTGACCAGAACGGCGTCGTCAACAACGGCGTGCCGCAGGACCTGCGGCTCGACACTTCCGACATTCCGCCGCGCACGACCAGCGCGGCCCGGGTCACGATCAACCTCGATGCGCGGACCGCGGTGCCGACGACACCGTTCGACGTCACCGACGGCTCCAGCTACAACGGCGGCTCCTCGGTCAGCGTCTACGATTCGCTCGGCCGCGAACACGCGCTGGCGATGTACTTCCGCAAGACCGGCGACAACAGCTGGGAGGTGCACGCGACCTCCGACGGCGTCGCGATCGCCGGCGGGCCGATCGGTACGCTGTCGTTCAATACCGACGGCTCGTTGAACCAGGCCGCCTCGACGATCCCGATGAACGTCATGGTGCCGGTCGGCACCGACGCCGGCGGCACCCAGGCAGTTGCCGTCTCGATGCCGTCGGCGACCCAGTTCGGCGCCGACTTTTCGGTGTCGGAGCTGCGCCAGGACGGCTTCGCCGCCGGCCGGCTAGCTGGCTTCTCGGTCGGCCGCGACGGCGCCATCCTGTCGCGCTATACGAACGGCGAGACGCTGCCGCGCGGCAAGATCTCGCTGGCGAACTTCACCAACCCTCAGGGGCTGCAGTCGATCGGCGGCAATCAGTGGGCCGAGACCGCGGATTCGGGACCGCCGCTGGTCGGCTCGGCCGGCGCCGGCAGCCTCGGCGTGCTGCAGTCCGGCGCGCTCGAGTCGAGCAACGTCGACCTGACCGCCGAGCTGGTCAACATGATTACCGCGCAGCGCGTCTACCAGGCCAATGCGCAGACGATCCGGACCCACGACCAGCTGCTGCAGACGATCGTCAACCTGCGTTGACGACGGCGGCGCGGCGCGAACCGACTGCTAACGGAGCGACACGATGGACCGGATGATCTACCTGTCGATGACCGGCGCGAAGTCGCTGCTGGAACGGCAGGACGCGCTTTCGCACAATCTCGCCAACGCCGGCACCGACGGCTTTCGCGCCGACCTGATGACGGCGCGCGCGGTGCCGCTGCGCCAGGACGGTACCGCGACCACGCGGGTCTACAACATCGAGACCACGACCGGCTTCAACGCCGCGCCGGGACCGGTGCGCAGCACCGGCAATCCGCTCGATCTCTCGGTCCACGGCAACGGCTGGCTGGCGGTACAGGGCGAGGACGGCACCGAGGCCTACACCCGCGACGGCGCGCTGACGATCGACGATCAGGGCCTGCTGCGCACCCAGCGCGGCCAGATGGTGCTCGGCGACGGCGGCCCGATCACGGTGCCGGCCAATGCCGAAGTCACGATCGGCGCCGACGGCACGATCTCGGCCAAGGTCGGCGACCAGCCGGGTTCGTCGATCGGCCGGCTGAAGCTGGTCGCGCCGGCGCCGGCCGAGCTGATCAAGGGTGCCGACGGGCTGGTCCGGATGAAGGACGGTGACGCCGCACCGGCCGATGACGACGTCCGCGTCGCCGCCGGAACGCTCGAGGGCAGCAACGTCAACGTGGTCGAGGCGATGGTGGGGATGATCCAGGTCGCGCGGCAATTCGAGATGCAGATGAAGCTGCTGCAGACCACCGAGACCAACGAGCAGCGGGCGGCGCAGCTGCTGTCGCTGAAGAGCTGAGAGGCGGCCCGCAGCCGCACGGAGTAATCGATGATTCGTTCGCTTTGGATCGCCAAGACCGGGCTCGATGCCCA
>JBFWQR010000179.1:0-13155 GCA_050249335.1 Lautropia sp. | reverse complement strand
GGCCGGCCCGGCGCCGCGGGGGCCGGCGCTGGCGGCTCTGGGGTCGATTCGGGGCCGGCCTGGTGGGGCGGCGCGGTCGTTTCGGGGCCGGCCGCCGGCGGCCGTTGCATCGATCGCCCGGCGCGCAACGCGAGCGCCGCCTCCGGAACGCCTGCCACGGCCCCTACCGTCCCCTCAGCGACCGCGCCGCCGACGCTGACCGGCTCGTCGACCGCAACGTCGGCCGCGATGCTGCCGGCGCCCTCGCCAACGCCCTGACCGGCCATCAGGCCGGCTCCACGGCCGACGCGGCCGGCGATCGACGTGGCGGGCTTCAGCGCCTTGCCAAGCCCGAGCGTCAGCAGGTCGACCGTCGATTCCACGGCGGTCGTCGCGGCGCCGCGCTTCGCGCCCCGCGAGACCGACGCCTCGACGATGCCCGGGTCCGCCTTGAGCGCCGCTGCCACTGCATCGACGTTCGAGGTGTCGACGCCCTTCTTCTGCAGTTTGTCCTCGATGCCGCCGGCGATCTCTGACTGGACATTGGTCGCCAGATTCCCGGCCAGGTAGCCGACCAGCGCGCCGACAGCGGTGCCGACGCCGGGGATGGCCGACCCGGCCGCAGCGCCTGCCGCCGCGCCGCCGAGCGCCGGCGTGCTCGCGCCGATCGACTGCGCGACTTGGCCGGCCAGCTGCTTCGGGTTCCTGACCAGGTGAGCGGCTATCTCGACCGCTCCGCCGACAGTCGGCTTGTCGTCGAACGCCTTGACCCGCTGCTCCAGGCCGGCGTCGAACTCCTGCTCTTCAACGCTGCGCTTGTCGCGGTTCACGTCGGCGATGTCCGACGCTACGACCGACGCATCTCGGCCAATGCCAGCGGACAAGCCGGCGCCTGCGGCCTCGACACCGCGCCGCCAGTTCTCCCGCAGCGTCTGGCCCAGGCTCTTGGTCGGCGGTGGCGGCGGCGTCTCTGGCTTGACCGGCGGCGCGTCGATGACCTCGATGTCCGACTGCCGAAGCATCCGCGGCGCGGCCGGCTCGTCGATGATCTCCGCGTCCTGGATGTTGACCGTCGGCTCGTTCCTCGGCAGCCGGATCGGCCGAATCCCGATCGGGTCGACGTTCTCGAAGAGGGCCATCAGCGCGCGACCGGCCGGATGCCCAACTCGCGATTGATCGAGTCGAGGTCGCTCTGTGCGCGAGCTCGATCCTCAGGCGACCGTGCCGTGTCTACTCGCCGCATGGCCGTGGTGCGCTCGGACTCAAGGATCTGGCGCCGGTCGGACTCACGCTTCGGTGCCGATGCGCGCATCGACGCCGGCCCCTCGGACCGGTTGAACGCTTGCTGGCCACCCTCCGCCCGCTTGGGTGCTGAGATCCGGTCCAGCAGGTACTTCCGACCCTCGTAGACGACGCCACGAACCGGCTTCTCGACACCCGGTACCTTCATCTGTACGACCTGGGTCTTGCCACTGCCGACCGACCGGGCAATGGCCGCCGCCTTGGCCGCCGACATGCCGCCCCAATTGTCCGTGCCGTGATTGGCCACGACGAGGTCGGAAGCAACCTGGATGTCGCCGAGCACCTTTCCTTTCTGATCCTCGTCCAGGCCGGCGAACGCGTCGCTGTCGGTCCCGTATGCCTTGAAGATCGCGCCGGTCGCGTCCTTCTGCATCGACGAGACGGCCTTGGGGATACCGTCCGATTCCGCCCCGCCATAGACGACCTGGGTCCGGCCGGTCGTCTGGTCGACTCGGACCAGTCGCTCGCCGCCATCGTCGTTCTTGACGACCTTGATGTCGTATTTCGAGGCGGTCTTCTCGGGCGCTGTAAACGTGCCTCCAGTCTCCGTGTCGACGACGGTACTGCCGGCCGGCACGACCTTGACGCGCTCCTTCTCGGCGGCCGCGCTCGCATCGATCTGCGCCTTCCGAAGCTCATCCGCTCTCTTCGCCTCCATTGCCCGGGCGGCGCGCGGATCGCGCATGAACTCCAGGTACTGGTCCATCTGCCGGCCCGTGACGTTCTGCGAGAAGGCCTTGCCGTCGTCGGTCTTGCCCTTGATCGCGTAGCCGGCGTCGGACTTTGCGATGGACTCGATCGACGTGCCGTTGGCGATGAACCGGTTGAAGACCGGCACGAAGGCGTTCACGTCGCCGGTTGTCCGGTACTGCTGCTCGGCCTGATCCAGCGCTTCGCCACGGAGTCGGTCACGGATCGCCATGCCATGCTGGTGGTATTGCAAGGCCAGATCCGACCGGCCGAGCTCCAGCGCCTTGCGCGACTGCGCCATCAGGACCGCGTTCTGGGCGTCAAGCTGGCTTCGCGTCGGTTGCCGCCGCATACCGATCGCCGCTGGTTGCACGGTCCCTGCTGCCGCCGGTTCGCCGCCGGCACGCATCTGCGCCATGGACGGCATCGGCGTGCCGGGCGGGATCGTAGAGCCCGGCGGCGGCGGAAAGTTCTGCTCGTTCGCGGCCGGACCGACCAGACCGCTCGACTGACCGCTGACATCGGTCATCGACAGCGACTCGCCGCTCGGTGCGGCACCTGAGCCTGGCGGAGCAACCGGAATGGCCTCGGCGGCCGGCGGAGCGGACGGAGGTACCGGCCGCATGCCCATTTCGCTCTCGATCGCCGCCGCAGGGTTCGGCCCGATCGTTGACGGCTGCTGTGCCTTTGCCGAGGCCTGCGCCTCGGCTAACGCCTCCTTCGCGGCGTCGAGCCCGGCCTTCTGGATCTCGTCCTCTTCGCTGCGACGCTTGCGCAGCCGCTCGCGGTCCTCGGCGTCACGACCAGCCTGCTGCCACTGTCCAGCGACAGACGCGCCGGTTCGGAGTCCCTCGAGCAGCCCCATCAGAGCATCACCGCATCATCTGCGCTCGAAGCAGCCTTGCGCATGGCAACGCGCTGCATGGGCACGCGATCGCTATCCCTCGCGGAGATTCGCCGATCAAGGTCACGGATCGCCGCATGGTGCATTCCGAGGGTCGAAACGATATCGATCTGCTTGCCGGCGGGCGCAACGCGGTCGCCAGCCGCGGCGCGAACGTCCTCGGCCATCGGTCCCACGTGATGGCCTCCATCGCCCGCGCCGGCCTTGTAGTCCCATTCCTTCACCGGGATCTTGCGCATTGCCGCCATTGCGCCGGCGTCATCGACGGGCTGGACGTTCTTCTTGACCTTCTTCGAGGAGGCGGCAGCGAACATCCCGATCGCGCCGATGATCGAGCCGATCGTCGAGCCGACCGAGTCGGCTTCGTACTTGTTCGACTGCATCTGGCTGTTGAACGATCCCAGCCCAATGTTCGCAGCCGACGAGTGCCCGCCCATCGCCCCGCTGTAGAAGCTCTGCGCAGGCGCCAGCGCGCCGGCCGCTTGGCTGGTCTGTGCGCCCATTGTCGACGTGGCGGCCTGTCCAGCGCCGACGCCCTGTCCGGCGGCCGTCAGGCTCGTCGCCGCTCCGCCACGACCGATCTGCGCCGCGTCTCGCCGAAGCGCAATCCCGGTCATCTTCGTGTTGTTGCGCTCGGTATTGATCGCCCCGGCCTTGGCGAGCGCGAGCGCGTTGGCTTGGTCGATTCCCGTCTGCGTGGAGCGGCCAGACGTAGGCGAGATGCCCATCGATGCCATGCGCCGAGCGTTCTGATCCTGCGCGGCGTCGAACTGCGTCTGCACCGTTCCCGCGGCAAGGCCCGTGCGCCGCGCAATCTCGCCCTCGGAGTCGTAGGTCGCAGCATCCTGGGCGACCTGGCGCTCGATCGGCAGGAAGTTCTGCTGGTAGCTGTCCCAGGCGACCCGTGACCGCTCGCGTGCCGTTGCGGCGTCGCCGAGCTGATCCTGCACGATCTGCTCGTAGTACGGCGCGAACCGATCGACCAGCGCATTGCCGCGCTGTGCCTGCTCTCGCGCGAGGTCAAGCTGCTCGCGTGCGATCTCCGTATTGGCACGGGTCGCTTCAGCGATTGCTGGATCCTGACGGGGAGCGTCGTAGCACGAGCACAACGCCCCGGGCGTGAACTCGCTACCACGCCGACCGAGAATGCGTCGGCTCATGCCGCCGCCCGCTGAGCCGGCTCGAACCGCTTCACCAGCAGCGTGCCGACGTGTTCGTAGCCGAATCGCCGCCGCAGCAACTCGCCGACCTTGTTCACTGCCTTCGTGGTGACTCGGATTTCCTTGATGCCGTGGTCACGGAGCACGTCGTGCACGTACTCGATGAAATGGTTCGCGAGGTTGTTGCGGCGGAACTCCTCCATGACGAATAGCGAATCCTCGGTGGCCACCAGTTCACCGGTGTGCGTCGACTCCGTGAAGTAGCACATGAAATTGCCGACAACGCGCACGATCTGGCCGGTCTTCATCTCGAGCATCGCGAATACAGCGAAGCGACCCGCGAGCTCGCTTCGGCGCATGAGGTCGTAGTCGACATTCAACGGGACGGCGTTCCGGTACCCCTCCGTCTCTTGCCAGTGAAGTTCGTGAACGCGCTTCAGCCCGTAGCAGATGGCGTCGTCCAGTGTCATGACGCAGGCCACGATACCGTCGCCCAGCGATCGCACTGGTACCTGCGGATTGATCCGTGTCAGCGGCTCCGGCTGCTGGACGACATGAACCTGCCGCTTCTCAGCATCCGGGAAGTGCTGCGCCAGCAGCCCGCGCAGCTCGGCCATCAGGCCGTTGCCGAGTTGAACGGTGATCCGGTTCCCGACGTTCGCATTGAGCACGTCAGCCATGTGGTCCAGGAATCGGGTCTTCGCTTCGTCCGACATTGCGCCTCCGGGCTGGCGCGAGGGTATGTCCGTGGCTGTAGGCGAACGGCAATCAGGTGATTCGGTAGATCGACCAGTTGGCCGATACAAGCGAAACAGCTGTAGCGGCATCCGGAACCCTGACCGGACGGATGCGTGCCAAGATCCGCATTCTGGAGAAGAAGCCGCCGCGGCCGTATGGATCGGTCCCGTAGTTGCTCGGCGCACCGGCCTGGAAGAATGGCTGCGAGAACACCACGTCTGCCGTGTATTCCAAGTCCATCATGTAGTTGCCAGCACCCGGCGCGCCGCCGGTCATGCCCATGTCGGTCACCTCGAGCCGCGCCGCATAGATGCCCTTGTGGGCAATGCCGGCTGGGATGTCGGTGCCCGTCTCGATCAGATACCGCAACCAGCCACCCGGCTCGGAACCCATGAACTCCACCACTCCGACAACGGAGGTGGCAGCGGACCCGCGATAGCCTCCACTCCAAGGCATTCAGGCGCCCGCGAAGCTGTTGCCGCCGCCAGGGTCATCCCGGACCCACAGCTGCGCACTCGCTGCAAGACCCGTCGACCACGTGCCGCTGGCGACGCTGTTGTTGAAGTCGGTCCTGCCGTCCTGCCAGATCTTGGCGTTCGGCGTATTGAGGTAGAGCCCGCCCGAGGCCGGATCGAAGTCAAGCCATCGCGAGCTGTCATTCGAGAAGTAGACATTGCCGCGGAAAGTGCTGGCGGTCATCGTCGTTCCGTTGATCGTCCCGCCGCTAATGGCCGCGCCGGAGACGCTTCCGGCCGACACGCTTGCGCCGGTGATCGAGCCGCCAGAAATGACCGGAGCAGTGATCGTCGAGCCTGCCTCCAGGTCGCCGACAATGCTGACCTCGTTGAATTCGCAGGAACCGTCGGCGTTGATCCGGAACCCGGTGACGCCTGGAGCATAGTTTGCCGACTGGATGTAGCTGCCGACCTGTAGCGCGCCAGCACTGATCTTGCTGGCGGCCAACGAAATGATCTTCGCCGAATCGATCGTCGCGGTCTTGATCTTCGCGCCACCGATCTCTGCTTCGCCGATCAACGCCTCCACGATGATGCCGCGGTCAATCACCAGCAGATCGTAGGCCGTCTGTTGATCGCCAGGGCTCGCAGTACCAGCGGTAACCTGCAGTCCGACGGCGGTGAACGGGCCGGTCTCGCCGGCTTCGTTGACGAACCGTATCCAGTAGTAGAACGACGCACCAGCTCCGATCCGGTCGGCGTACACGCGCGAAGTCGATCGTCCCGCAAGCACGGCATCGGCCAGCACGCTGCTCGCCGATTTGTAGATCTCGGTTGCCGCGTGGCCCGAATACGTCGGCGCATCCCACGTCAGGATGACGGTCGTCTCTGCTCCATACCCCACCAGCCCTGTCGGCAGGTGCGGCTTCTCGGGCCTGGAGGGCAGCGGAAGCGGCGTGATGAACCGTCCATCGTCCTTCACGCCCTCGTACACCTGGCCGCCGCCCAGCAGAAGCGTCACGATGCCAGCGCTCGCCAGGTCGTGCCAGGTCACCGCCCGCTCGGCGAGGCTGCCGCGGTTGCCGAAGCGGCGCTCAAGGATCTCGTTGACCGACTGCGCGAACTGCGTCGCCTGCGCGTTGCCAGGGATTGTGACGCCAGCGAAGCCGCCCGGGAACCGTGTTCGGGAAGGATTCGGAACGACGGCTGCGCGCAGATCAGCCATCGCGCAACAGGTCGCTGATCGCCGAGCCGATCTCGACCTGCGTAACCTTTCCCGTCGTCTCGACTTCCCAGCAGACGCGCTCGTATCGGTCGCGCCCGTCCATCCGCTCCGGCCGGCTTGATGCGACGCTGACTTCGGAGGCGATCGCGCCGTGATCCAGCAGCCGGAACGTGACCGGGTACCGTTCGGCATGGATGCGCACCGCACCGATGTTCTCCGCTCGCGACAGCCGAATTTCCTTGCTGCGCCAGACCGCCTTCAGGGGGTCGCCATCATCCCATCGACGAATCTCGTTCGCCTCCCAGACATACAGATGATCCCTGCGCGGATCTACGTGGGCGGCCGCGAACCACTGGTCCGACTCAACAACGAGATGCAGCCCGCCGGCCGCATTGAACTCGAAGATCAGGCATCCCTTGCGCGACCCCGTGTCCCAGAACAGGTAGTAGCGCCGATCGTGGACAGCCGCATGCATCGACTCGGGCTTGTAGGCTTGCCACTGATCCCGAGTGAAGTGCGTCTCGGAGACGACACTCAGCGGATTGAGACCGCCCGCCAGCACCAGGCCATCGGGCCCGGCATAGAGCACGCCGAATGGCATTGCGCGGATCGACCGCTTCGACACGCACGGCTGCATCCCGGACAGATCGACGATCGACTGATTGAGCGGATCGGAGCCGATCGCCGAGTACGTCTTTCCTCGCGTGCAGATGATCGTCTGCTGCCCGATGATGGCACCGCCCACGATGTCGTCGCCGAGCGGATCCTGGTACACGTCCGGCCAGCCATGGGGCTTGAACACCTCCGAGCGCAAGAACTTGCGCTGCGTGAACCCGACCATGAAGCCATTCGGGTGCAGCATGAGACCGAACAGATCGGATGGAGGCGCAATCAGCGACGGCGAATCGACGCTCTCGCCGAGTGTCGTGAAGTCGACCGTCCCGTTCTCGGCCGTGTCCCAGGCCGGAACCTCTCTCCAGAATCGCAAAGCCGTCGAACCACTGGCGTCCGTCTGGGCGATATAGATGTACTTCTTCTCGATGTCGTAGGCCCCGGACGGAGCAGTGTCCAGCCCTTCGATCTGCAGATCCATGCCGTCGCGATACTGAATCGGGGTCGAGACGGGCGACGGCGGACCGACGAACCCGTCCGATGTGACGAACGCGTAGGCCACTAGCACGGTAACCGGCTCCGCGCCCTCGGTCGGCGCACCGCCCACGGCAACGGACGGCGCCGATGGCGCTGGAAGCCCAAGCAGGCGAAACGCGAGCGGCATTGTGCCCGGGTCTGCCCAGCCAATCGCGCTGTTGGTGTACTTCGGAGGTCCGTCGCCGGTGTAGTAGAGCCGACCGAGGTTGTCGTCGAGAATCGGGCCTCGCGTGATGTCCACGTCAGCCGTGAACGTGTACCAGTACTTCGTATCGATGTCGAGATGCTGGCCGTCCCGGTAGATCGTCTTCTTGGCGCCTACCTTCAGGTCGTACGCAACGAAGGACTCCCTCCGTAGCGGCTCGATCCCGCCAGTCCACAACCTCACGTTTCGCGCCACCTGGGCCGCCATGTCAGGCAGCAGGTGCGGCTCGATTCTCGGCATGATGCCGAGCATGGCTCTCCAGACCAGTCGCATCGCTACTGCTGCACGCGCGGCGGCGCGTTGCCGATGGGCGTGGTGTTCGGATTGCTCTTGGCCTTCCCCGAGCTTTCGCCGGTGAACTTGCTGATTGCGAGCTGCAGATACTGCGCCGATCGGGCCGCGGCCTGCGGCGAGGAATCGGACTCCTTCAGCAGGCAACGATGCACCGTCCAGTCGATCAGCGGGTCGGCCTGCTCGAGCTCCGCCGCAAGGAGCACCGGTTCGCTTGCCTCGATGTCCGCCAGCTGGATTGCGGCCGGCATCTTCGCGTAGCTGATTCGGATCTGTGTACCTTCGCGCGCAGGGGGGTAGACCTCGTACTCCTTCGGCGAGGAGTCGACATACATGACGTGCATGATCTCGTTCGACTGGCTCTCGGTCCGCCAGCGCGGGCGGCCGCGCGTGACCAGTTCGAGAGTCGCGATCGTGATGCCGCGCTTCGATGACGCTGTCACGTTCTCGATCGGCCGGAAGAGGTAGCTGGAGTCATTCGGCAGCGTCTGCCGATAACCCGCCACCAAGGTCACGACCTCCGTGACCTCGTAGGTCCGAGGCTTCATCGCGTAGAGCGTGACTCGGCCGCTGTTCAGCCCGTCGATGATCTCCTGGTCCGTCCAGTACCGCGCCAGTTGGTCGAAGAGCGCGACCCGAACCTGACGAACGATCTCGACGAGACTGATCATCGCCGCGCCACTCGCTCACCAACGGTGCGCAACCGCTGCTTTCCGAAGCCGCCATCGCCACGGTGAGCGGCCAGCATGATCGATTCGCGGAACATGGTCATGAAGCCGCCCGCCTTGCTCGGTGTGGCGTACGGCGCCTGGTCATGCGCATGCAGGATTGCCAGCGCGCCCCATCCGATCTCGTGCGCGTACATCTCGTAGAGGAAATGCGGTACCGAAACCGCATTGCGCTTCGGCTGATAAGCCGCGACGATGGCGAATTCGTCAGGCAGGCTGTAGCGCGGTGTTGGGACCAGTGTGATCTGGCCGGGCCGCAGGCTGATCCAGCCCCAGATGTCACGCGGCGTGTCCGCCAGCTCGCGCATGTAGCCGTCCGGATACCGGCTACGAATGTCGACCATCGTTCGTGCGTGGACCTGGCCGCAGCGCGACCAGACCTCGATCACCGTGCCCGGAAAGGCGCCGTCGTCTCCGTCCGGAATCAGCGTATCCGGCCGGGCCGCATCATACGGCAGCGTCCGAACCCACCGCCTGTCGATACGAGAGTCTCGGCAGAACGTGATCGCCGCATCCCGGACGGCGTCCATCATCACCGGCTGCGGCGCGCCGTTGATGTGCGCCGAGACGATGTTCTCCCAGTCGTCGAGGCGCGCCTCGGCCATTGCTCACCGCCTGGTGCCGTTCGCCATGGCGCGGATCGCGTCGCGCATCTCTTTGGCCTTCATGGTTTGCGGCAATTCCTTGCCCCAGGTGCGCATGGCCAGTTCCTGCATGTTGGCCTTCGTCATCGTGTTGAGGTTCGGCAGTTGCCCGGCCGACTCGTCGAGATCGATATCCTCCTCGATGCGCTTCTCGATCTGCTCGTTCATGTCGCGCTCGAGCTCGGCGCGCAACGCCGCGTCCTCGGTCGTCGGCTCGGCGAGTGACTCCTCGAAGCAGTCCGGATGCTTGCGCAGCCGCTGGGCCCAGTCTCCGGAGACCTCCCGTACCTCGCCGGCCGACCAGTTGCGCCCGCCATTCGGATCCACCATCGACTCCCGAGGGTGGATGTATCGGAATCTCGCCATGCCGGCCTCCTATCGCCCGGGTCGTCACTTGACGCCGATCGCCTTGCCCTGGACGATGACATCGACCCGCTTCGCGGTATAGCCAGCGCCACCCACGGTTCCGACGAGCTTGACGGGATGCTCGAAGCGGACCGGGTTGCCGAGCGAGAAGTCACCGCCCGCCGCGTTCACCGCCAGAGCGCTGAACCAGTACGTGGTGTTCGCCGTCGGGCCCTTGGTCGCGTCGACCGGCTCGTAGCCGAGGCTCATCGTGACGCTCGCGGCGGTCGCTTCCCGCTGAAGCCGCACGAGGTGAACCTCGAGTCCGGCCGGGATGATGCCGAAGTAGAGCTTGTCGGCCACCGAAGGGGTCGCCGTGAGCTTGTACGCCTCGCTGATCGCGTCCCCGTGGTCGTCCATGTGGAAGACACGGTTGAACAGGTCCGGCGCAAGGATGTCTGCCATGAAAATTCTCCGAATTCAGTGGGTTGTTCCAGCCCCGAAGGGCTGGAACCATCAGGTCGCCGGCGTGGACAGTTTGGTAGCGGCCACATCGAGCACGACCACACCGTGGTCAGTCGGCTCCTTCTGGCCGTCCTCGTTGATGTAGTCGAACCGCAGCTTCGCCTTGCCGGTCATCATGTCCCCCATCACTTCCATCGCACGCTTGAAGTTGTAGGGGCGCTCCTGCCAGTTGGCGTAGAAGCCGCTGTCGCCCGACTCGCCGTAGACGTGGGCCATCGCCTGGCCGCCGAGCAGGATGCAGCGATCGACCGTATTGCCCGAACCGAACGCCGGGATCGTGCCGGTGGTTTCGGTCGCGGTCAGCCGGTCGGCCGCAGCGACGTACTTGTAGCTCGACCCCGGATTGAAGCGGACCACCCGATCCATCCGCTTGACCAGGATGTTGCCCCACATGCCGGTCGCGCCCTTGAAGAGCGGATGCTTCGACCCATAGCTCGCCCGATTCCAGGCGTTCTGAATGAACGTCCGCCAGTTCTGACCGGTCGTCTTCGACTGCAGGTCGTTCCAGGCCTTGTACGACACGAACAGTGCGTACATCGGCTCGTCCTCGGCCATTGGATCGTCGGTGATCTTGATCGGGTTGAGCTTGAACTCCGCCTCGCTCTGGATCGCGCCCAGCGCGTCGATGTGCTCGAGCGCCAGAACGTCCGTCGACGCCATCGAGGCGACGGCCAGCCCGCCCTGCTCGAGCGTGAGCCCCGAGGCGACATAGTGCCGGTTGTAGGTCGGAGCCTTGAGCGCGTTGACGACGATGTCACCGAAGTCCGGATCCGTCGGCAGCGGAACGATCCAGTCGGTTCCTGCCTGGTCGCCCCGCGCACCGGACATGTGGATCAGCGACAGTTGGTCGTTGAGCCGCGGCCAGTAGTTCGACATGTTCGCGAGCGCGATGCCGCGAAGCTGGTTCGAGGTCCGCTTCTGGGCCATCTTCCCGCCAACGTCGATGACGTGCGTCAGCAGGTCGATCTTGATCTCCTGCGTGCTCGACGTGAGCGGCACACCCTTGCCCTCGGCGTTGCGATCGCCGACGATCGGCTTGCCGTTCGTGGTGTGGTACAGGTCGACGGTCACCGAGTCACCGGCCTTGCGCTGCAGGTCGGTGACGCGGACGATCGGGTAGTTCGGAGATGTCTGGGCGCGCAGCTTCGCTTCGGCAGAGGCTTGCTGCGGCGCCGGGCCGGTCATCCGGTTCGTGAACGTCGGTTGGCGTTGGGCGGTCGCGAACATCGCGACCGAGTACGCCTTCTGAGCGCGCGGATCACCCGCGGCTACTTGGGTCTGAGACATGAGAGCCCCGCATCAAAGCGTCATACGCGCCAATGTCTTTTCGATGGCCTCGGGATCCATATCCATGAACCGCTGGTTCAGCACGGCCGCTGGTAGCTCCAGCAGGCCGTCGGCTTCGTTGGTTCGCGGCAGGGCTCCGCCAGGCATGTCGGACAGCGTGTGAGGCGCGCCCGCGGGGGCCGCTGCGGTCTTCGGAGCGGTCTTCTCTGCCGCATTGGCGGACGCCGGCAGATTGATCGGTCCGTTCTCCGCTTCGTACATCTGGAGCGACTTGGCGATGCGGTCCTCGACCGCCGCCTTCTGCCAGCGCGGTTGCTGGAGCAGAAAGTGGTCGATCTCGGCAACCCGATTGAAGGCCTCGGGTTGGGCTTCCCGCAGATACACGATCTTCGGCTGGTTCGCGATCGCAGCTTCGACCCTGCGCTGGCCCTCGGCTTCGCGGTCGATCGACCGCTCGCGCTCGAGGCGCTCCGCGCGCTCCGTGGCCGTTTCGACGCGGCCTTGGAGGTCGACGATCTTGGCCGTCATCGTCCGGAAGATCTTCGCGATCTCCGGCGCCGACTCTTCGAGGGCTGAGAGCTCCTCGGGGCCGATGACCGTGGCCGGGTCGTTCTGGGTCTTGCCCGGCATCGCTTTCGCGGCGTCGAGCGCAGCCTGCATGTCCCTCAACTGCTGTTCGAGCACCTGGCGCTGACCCTTCTCGGTCGCGACCAGTTCCTCGGCAGCCAGCCGTGCCTGCCGCTCGGTCTGCGCGCTGGTGCGCGCCGCCTGCAGCACGGCATACGGGATCGTGTTCTTGCCGTCCGGTGTCGCTACATCGCCCTTCGGCTCGTCGGGCTCACCCTTCTGCTTTTCCTCCGGTTCGCCTTTCGGCTCATCCTTCGGCTCCGGCTTGGGGTCTGCCTTCTCGGGCTGCTGCTCGGTGTCCGCATCGGCGCCGGCCGGGGCGCCCTCTTCGGCCGTCTTCTCGTCGTCATCCGCCCAGTCGGTTTCACCGCGGGTCAGCTGCGCGATCTGTTCATCGGTCATCGACAGCGGGTCGACGTATCCGTCTGTACTCACTCACACACTCCCAGTTGTCGGATGGGTCCGAATTGGCGCCACGTATCGCCGTAGCCGCGGGAGTGCGTGCGAGCGCCGCCTGCATCGAATCGCAGGAGCGATGGGGAACAAACGAGCACCGCACGCATGGCTGCGCACGGTACGGCGCGCCTCATTGGTGGTCGGCAACCGGGAAATCCCGGTTGCACGGAATCGCGACTACGCCGGCTTGGCTGCCACCGGCTTCGTCTTGCGCGCGACACTGGCGATCTTCTTCTCGATCGCCGCCACGGTCTTCGTCTCGCGGACCTTGCGGTCGGCGTCCTCCTTGACCTTCGCCGTTGCGGCGTCGCGCTTCAGTGCCTCGAACTCGCCGTCGACCTCGGATGCCAGGTCGGCAATCGATTGCCGGAGTTCCTCGACAATCTTGTCGGCCTTGCGATCCATCTGGGCGATGCGCTCCTGGCTGGCCAGCCGCAGCAGATCG
>JBFWQR010000178.1:0-13295 GCA_050249335.1 Lautropia sp. | reverse complement strand
CGGGCTCGGTCTGGAAGAGCCAGACGGTCCGCGGGTTGCCGATGCAGTACAGGTAGCCGACCGGGAGGTGGATCCAGTGGTAGTCGTCGCGGCCACCGGCCTCGATCAGCAGCACGCGCCGCGACCGGTCGGCCGACAGCCGGTTGGCGAGCAGGCAGCCTGCGGTGCCGGCGCCGACGATCACATAGTCGAAGGTGGTCTCCATCGGTCACGATGATAAGCTGCCGCGCCGCCTTCGCCATCCTCCTTCACCATCAACGACCGCCCCGCATGGAATCCTGGCTTCCCGATGGCCTCTCGATCGCCGCCGCGCTGGCGCTGGTCGCGGCGTCGTTCGTCACCGCCGCGGTGTCGGCAACATTCGGCATCGGCGGCGGCGTCGCGATGCTGGTCGTGATGCTGGCGCTGCTGCCGCCGGCGATCGTGCTGCCGCTGCACGGCGTCGTGCAGACCGGCTCGAATGCCGGGCGTGCAGTCACGCTGCTGCGGCACGTCAGGCGCGCCGCGCTCGGCTGGTTCACCGCCGGAACCGTCGTCGGCATCGTCGCCGCGAGCTTCGTGTTCGTCGCGCTGCCGACCCGGACGCTGGCGATCGTGCTCGGCGGGTTCATCCTCTGGGTGTTGTGGGGTCCGACGCTGTCGAAACGGCCGATCAGCGACCGCAGCTTCGTCGCGGTCGGCGCGGTCGCGAGCTTCTGCACGATGTTCGTCGGTGCGACCGGGCCGATGGTCGGTGCGTTCTGGAACGTCCGCGAGCTCGGCAAGCTCGGCGTCGTCGCGACCCATGCCGCCGCGATGGTCGTGCAGCATGCGGCCAAGGTGATCGCGTTCGGCGCGCTCGGCTTCGGCTACACCGCCTGGCTGCCGCTGCTCGCCGCGCTGCTGATCGCCGGCCAGCTCGGCACCCAGCTCGGCGCACGGATCCTGCAGCGGCTGCCGGAACGGGTCTTCGAGTTCGGCTTCAAGTGGCTGCTGACGGCGCTGGCGCTGCGGCTGCTGTGGACCGCGATCGCCGGCGACTGAAGACGGCCCGCTCGCGGCGATTGTCGGCGCCGGATCGATCGGTCATAGTAACGGATCATTCGAACGGACCCGCCGTGAACGATCCTGGCCCTGCACCGGTCGACCGCTCAGCGCCGATCGACCATCCCGCGCCGATCGACCATGCCGTGCCGGCCAGCCATCCGGCCGCGACGGCGCCGGCCGGCTGCCTGATCGGCGACGGCGACGCGGCCGGCCTGACGGTCCAGCGTCAGCGCCTCGCCGCGTTGTTGCAGCCGCTCGGACTCGCCGACGCGGTCGAAGTCGCGGTGGCACCGGCTGGCGCGACTGGCGTGATCGGCGCGACTGGCGTGATCGGCGCGACTGGCGTGGTTGGCGCAGCTGGCGCGGCCGGTGCAGCCGGCGTGCTGACGCTCGCGCTGCGCGCCGAGCTCGCCGAACGCTGGGTGCCCGGCGCCGACACGCTGGCGCTCGCGGCGGCGCTGCGCCGCGACCGAGGCGAACTCGGCGTCGAGGCCGCGCTCGAGCGCGAGATCGTGGTCGCGCAGCTCGCGTCGCCGCTCGCGTTCGAGTTCCCGAGCGCCGCCGAATTCGCCGCCGCGGTCCGGGTCCGGCGCCGGATCGCGCTGGCTGCGGCGCGGACCATGCTCGCGTTCGATACCGTCGCGGCCGAACGGCCTCAGGACTGCTGGCGCTACGATCCGGAGCGCGGCTTCACGGTGGTGCCGGGCGTCGCGCTCGCCGATGCCTTGCGCCGAGCGACCCAGCCCGATGCCACCGGCCGGCTGTTCTCGTTCTCGTGCTACCGCGCGACCGAATACGTGATCCTGCTCGGCATCGTCGAGGAGCTCGCCAGCGCCAATCCGGCGCTGCTGGCCGCGCAGCAGCGGCTGTCCGAACAGCGTGCGGTCGTCTCGGGCGAGTTCCACGACGTCTACCTGCGCGAATTCGGTTCGATGGCAGCGCCACTGCCGCCGCGCTTCTACATCCCCGGCGACCGCTGCTGGTTCCGCAACCCCGACAGCCGCTCGTCGGACATCGAGGGCTTCGAAGGTTCCTGGGTCATCTACCTCGGCGGCGGCCGGTTCGGCAATTTCTGGCAACGCGACCGGCCGTTCACGCTCGAGTCCAAGTGCCTCGAACTGTATCACTGGGCCGATGGCGCGGTGACCGGCGACGACGGCGGGCTGCGAATGGACGAGGCGATCGTCGCGGCGCGCGTCGCCGAGACCCTGCGCGATCCGGCGCGCGTCGCCGCGATCCAGGCGCGTATGCAGCGCTACCGCGAACCGAGCGGCGTCTATCGCGACGGCGGCTGCATCGACACCACCCGCGAGTGCCCGCGCTGGCTGCTGCCCGTGACCGGCGACCTGGTGCTGCCGGCGGCCGATCCGGCTGGCGGAGGGTAGCCCGGGATGCCGGACACTGCGCTGCGCATCGTCGTCTCGGGCCGGGTCCAGGGCGTCGGATTCCGCGAGTTCGTCCGCCGCCGGGCCGACGCACTCGGCGTCGGCGGCTGGGTCCGCAACCGCGCCGACGGTCGCGTCGAGGCGGTGCTCGCCGGCGACGCCGAGGTGCTCGAACAACTGGTCGCGGCCGTCGCCTGCGGACCGCGGGCGGCGCGGGTCGACGCCATCGAACGCAGTGCCGCCGACGCGACCGCCGCGCCGCGGCCATTCCGGGTCGAGCGTGGTGCCTGAACGATCCGCGGTGCCTGCGCGACCGGCACAGCCCGAGCGACCGGAACCGCCTTCGGCCGCGACCATCGCGGCCTACGAGGCGACCGACTACTTCGCGCACGGCGTGCCGCGGCTGCACCTGCGCATCGGCGACCCGGCCGCGCGCCACGCCGGATGGCTTGCCGGCAACGCCGCCACGTCGGCCACCATCCTGACTGCATGGAATCCGTTCGGCGAGGAACTCGATGCGGCGCAAAATGACGCGGCGCAGTCGCGGCTGCAGGCCGCGATCGCCGCCAGCGGCCTGCGGTCGCTGCCGGCTTCGGGCGAGGACCCGCGCGGGCTGTGGGCGCCGGAGCCCGGCTTCTGCGTTCTCGACGCATCGGACGCGCTGGTCGACGACTGGCTGCGGACGTTCCGACAGAACGCTGCGGTCCGCATCGATGGCGAACGACCGTGCTGGCTGGTCTGGCATCCGGCGATCCGCGATGCGATGAAATGACACAATAGCGCCGGCCCGGGCAATCCGGCTCGCCGGCCGGTTCCGCGGCCTCACCGCGCCCCCAGGATCGCTGCATGCCCGAAGCCCGGCCCGCCGATCGCGGCCGTTCGCTGCCCGCTTTCGTGCCGTTCGTGCTGGCCGCGGTCGTGCTGGTGATCGACCTGCTGGCCCCGCGCGGCTACACCGAATGGGTGTTGTACCTGGTGCCGGTCGCGCTGTCGCTGCCCCAGCGCCGGCCTGCGCTGCCGTTCGCGGTCGCGGCGGTCTGTACGGTGCTCAGCGCGATCGGCTGGCTGTTGTCGCCGGTCGGCACCAGTGCGTCGCTGTCGGCGGTGAACCGCGGCATCGGCCTGCTCGCAGCCTGGGCGCTGGCGTTCGTCGTCCATGGTGCGCTGGTGCAGCGGGCGACCGCGCGGCGGCTGCTGTGGCTGCAGCGCGGCGAATCGGAGCTCTCGGCAGCGCTGCTCGGCGAAGCCGACGTCGGCACCGTCGGCCGTTCGGCGGCGGGTGCGCTCGCCGGCTACCTCGGCGCGCAGGTCGCCGCCGTCTACTACCAGGACGGACCGCAGCTGGCGCTCGCCGGTACCCATGCGGTCGATCCCGCGACGATCCCGGCGACCCTGTCGCTCGATCACGGCGTCGCCGGCGAAGTCGCGCGACGCGGCACCGCGCGCTTGCTCGACCCGGTGCCGGCCGGGCATCTGCCGATCGCATCCGCGCTCGGCACCAGCGCGCCGCAGGCGCTGCTGATCGCACCGATCCAGGCCGAAGGCCGGACCTGCGGCATCGTCGAGCTCGGCTTCGTCGGACGTCTGGTCGACGGCAATGCCGCGCGCGAGCTGCTCGAGGCGGTCGGCAGCAACATCGGAACCGCGGTGCAGGCGGCGTTGTACCGCCAGCGGCTGGTCGGGCTGCTCGAGCAGACGCAACGCCAGAGCGCCGAGCTGCAGGCCCAGCAGGAAGAGCTGCGGGTCACCAACGAGGAGCTCGAGGAGCAGGCCCGGGCGCTCGAAGCGTCGCAGGTGCGCCTCGAGACGCAACAGCAATCGCTGGAACAGACCAACGCCCGGCTCGAGGAGCAGGGCGATGCGCTGCGCCGCCAGGCGGCCGACCTGCAGGCGGCCAAGACCGATCTCGAGACCACCGCGCAGGAACTGGCGGCAGCGAGCCGCTACAAGTCCGAGTTTCTCGCCAACATGTCGCACGAGCTGCGCACGCCGCTCAACAGCGCGCTGATCCTGGCGAAGCTGCTCGCCGACAACGCCGAAGGCACGCTGAGCGACGAGCAGGTCCGCTACGCCCAGGCGATCCACGCGTCCAACAACGACCTGCTGACGTTGATCAACGACATTCTCGACCTGTCCAAGATCGAGGCCGGTCACGCCGATCTGGTCCCCGAGCCGGTCGCGCTGGCCGCCCTGCTCGACGGCCTGCGGGTCCAGTTCGAGCCGCTCGCCGCGCAGAAATCGCTGCGGCTCGAGCTGGCCACCGACGGCGACGCGCCGATCGGCCTCGTCACCGATCGCCAGCGGCTGCAGCAGGTGCTGAAGAACCTGCTGGCCAACGCGATCAAGTTCACCGACGCCGGCTCGATCGTGCTGCGCGTCGTCGCCGACGGCGACGGCGTCCGCTTCGACGTCAGCGATACCGGCATCGGCATCCCGACCTCGCAGCACGCGGTGATCTTCGAGGCGTTCCGCCAGGCCGACGGCAGCACCAGCCGGCGTTACGGCGGCACCGGCCTCGGTCTGTCGATCTCGCGCGAGCTGGCGCGTCGCCTCGGCGGCGACATCACCGTCGACAGCGAACCCGGTCGCGGCAGCGTCTTTTCGCTGCGCTTGCCGACGACGCTGATGGTCGCCGCGCAGCCGCCCGAAGGCGCCGGCGGCGCATCGGTGCGTGCCGCCGCAGCGGCGAGCGGCGGCGGCACCGGCCCGGACAGCGGCAGCCGCCCGGCCGGGAGCGCGATCGCCGCCACCCGCACCGCGGCGATCGCCACCGCCGAGGTCGCCGCCTCGGCCGGTACCGGCCGCGCGGGTGCCGGTTCGGCCGCTCCCGTCTCCGCCGATGCCGCTGCCACCGCTCCCGCCTCCTCCACTGGCGCCCGGCCCCCTGGTGCCGCTGCCACTGCTGCCGCCTCCGGCGCTTCCACGGCCGATGGCGATGCAGTACGGCCGGGTGCGCCCGCGGCAGCGGCTTCATCGCGATTGATCCTCGCCGTCGAGGACGACCCGGCGTTCGCAGCGATCCTGGCCGAGCTGTCGAAGGAACTGCAGTTCGAGACCGTCGTCGCGACCACGGCGGCCGATGCGCTGCGGCTCGCGCGCGAGCGGTCGCCGAGCGCCGTGCTGCTCGACATCGGCCTGCCCGACGCATCGGGCCTGACGGTGCTCGAGCAGCTGAAGCGCGATCCGCAGACCCGGCATATTCCGGTCCACGTGATCTCGGCGCACGACCGGGTGCGGACCGCGCTCGAACTCGGCGCGATCGGCTACGTGGTCAAGCCGGCCGAGCGCGACCAGGTCCAGCAGGCGATCGTCCGGCTCGAGCGCCGGCTGCAGCAGCAGGCCTGCCGGGTGCTAGTGGTCGAGGACGATCCGTCGCTGCGCGAGAACCTGAAGACGCTGCTCGGGGGCGAGCATGTCGAGGTCGTCACCGTCGGTCGCGTCGCCGATGCGGTCGCGCAGCTCGCGGCCGGCAGCTTCGACTGCATCGTGATGGACCTCGCGCTGCCCGACGGCACCGGCTACGACCTGCTCGAGCGCCTTGCCGGTTCGGAGCAGTCCAGCCTGCCGCCGGTGATCGTCTATACCGGCCGTGCGCTGACCCGCGACGACGAACAGCGGCTGCGCCGCTATTCGCGCTCGATCATCATCAAGGGCGCCCGTTCGCCGGAACGGCTGCTCGACGAGGTCACGCTGTTCCTGCATCGGGTCGAGGCGATGCTGCCGGCAGATCAGCAGCGGATGCTGCGCCAGGCCGCGCGGCGCGACGCGGTGCTCGAAGGCCGACGCATACTGCTCGCCGAGGACGACGTCCGCAACGTCTTCGCGCTGACCAGCGTGTTCGAGCCGCTCGGCGTCAGGCTCGAAATCGCGCGCAACGGCCGCGAGGTGCTCGAGCGGCTCGAACGCCTCGACGTCGACCTGGTGCTGATGGACGTGATGATGCCGGAGATGGACGGCCTCGAGGCGACGCGGCGGATCCGGGCGCGACCCGAATGGCAGCAGCTGCCGATCATCGCGCTGACCGCGAAGGCGATGCCCGACGACCGCGACCGCTGCCTCGCCGCCGGCGCCAACGACTACATCGCCAAGCCGATCGACATCGACAAGCTGATCTCGCTGACCCGCGTCTGGTGCCCGAAATGAACGCACCACGACCGCCGGCCGACGACGAGGCGCTGTTCGAGATCGAGGCGAGGCTGCTGCTCGAAGCGATCTATCTGCGCTATCAGCACGATTTCCGCGACTATGCGACCGCGTCGCTGTACCGCCGGCTGCGCGAGGCGATGGCCGCGTTCGGCTGCACGCGGCTGGCGGAGCTGCAGCATCGGATCCTGCACGACGGCGACGCGCTGGCCCGCCTGATGCAGTACCTGACGGTCCAGGTGTCGGACCTGTTCCGCGACCCGGAATACTTCCTGGCGCTGCGTCGCGAAGTGCTGCCGGTATTGCGAACCTACCCGTCGCTGAAGGTCTGGGTCGCCGGCTGCAGCACCGGAGAGGAAGTCTGGTCGCTGGCGATCCTGCTGCGCGAGGAGGGCCTGCTCGAGCGCACGATCGTCTACGCGACCGATATCCATCCGGGCTCGTTGCGCCGCGCCGAGTCCGGCGTCTTCGCGCTCGACCGGATCGCGCAGTTCAGCCGCAATTATCTCGCCGCCGGCGGCAAGGGCTCGCTCGCCGACTACTATTCGAGTGCCTACGACGGCGCGCTGTTCGACCGTTCGCTGAAGGCGCAGATCGTGTTCGCCGATCACAGCCTCGCGACCGACAGCGTGTTCTCCGAGGTGCATCTGGTGTCGTGCCGCAACGTGCTGATCTATTTCAAGCCTGCGCTGCAGGACCGCGCGGTCGGCCTGTTCCATGAAGCGCTGGTGCACCGCGGCTTCCTTGGCCTCGGCAGCCACGAAACGCTGCAGTTCGGGGCCCACGCCGGACGCTTCCAGGCGACGGCCGGCGCGCCGCGCATCTACCGGCGCCTCTGAAGATGACCGAGAGCGGACCCGACCTCGCGCGCGACATCGATGCGATCGTCATCGGTGCCTCGGCCGGCGGCATCGAGGCGCTGCTGGCGATCAGCGCGGTGCTGCCGCCGCGCTTCGCGCCGGCGGTGCTGATCGTGCTGCACCTGCCACCCGACCGGCGCAGCGAACTGGCGCCGCTGCTCGCCGGCCGCTGCGTGCTGCCGGTCGGCGAGGCACTCGACAAGCAGCCGGTCGCCGGCGGCACCGTGGTGGTCGCGCCGCCCGACTATCACCTGCTGGTCGAGCCGACGCGAACGCTGGCGCTGTCATGCGATCCGCCGGTGCTGTTCTCGCGTCCGGCGATCGACCCGCTGTTCGAGACCGCTGCGACCGTCTGGCGCGAGCGGCTGCTCGCGATCCTGCTGACCGGCGCGAGCAACGACGGCAGCGCCGGCGTCGCCGCGGTCCGCCGGCACGGCGGCAACGCCTGGGTGCAACGGCCGAGCGACGCACGGGAGCCGACCATGCCGGCTGCCGCGGTCCGCCATGCCGGTGCCGATGCGATCCTCACCTTGCAACAGATCTGCAGCCGGCTCGCCGCTGCGGGGGCCTGACCGGATGAATACCGCACCATCGTCGCAACCGCTGCCCGAACCTGCGCTGCTGGTGGTCGACGACATCGAGGAGAACCTGCTGGCGATGCGCGCGCTGCTGGCGCGGCCCGGCCTCGTCGTGCTGACCGCTACTTCCGGCGACGAAGCGCTGGAACTGCTGCTGCGCCACGACGTCGCGCTGGCATTGCTCGATGTCCAGATGCCCGGCATCGACGGCTTCGAACTTGCCGAACTGATGCGCGGGACCGAGCGGACCCGGAGCATACCGATCATCTTCATCACCGCGATGTCGCGCGACGCGCCGCGCCAGTTCCGCGGCTACGAAGCCGGTGCGGTCGATTTCCTGTTCAAGCCGGTCGACCCCCGGATCGTCCGCAGCAAGGTCGCCGCGTTCGTCGAGATGGATCGGCACCGGCGGCTGCTGGCGCAGCGCAATGCCGATCTGCAGCGTGCGATCGAGGTCAACGAGACGCTGACCGCCGTGCTCGCCCACGACCTGCGGGCACCGCTCGCGGCGGTGACCACGGCGGCCGACATCATCGGCGCCACCGCGCCGGCCGGCAACGACCAGATGCACGGCGCGATCGAACGGATCCGCCGGGCCAGCGGCAGGATGGCGCGCATGGTCACCGATCTGCTCGACTTCTCGCGGATCCGCTCCGGCACCCTGACGCTGCAGCCGCGCCGCGGCGATCTGTCCGCCACGCTGCATGCGGTGGCCGACGAACTGACCGCGAGCCGGCCGGACCGGCGGATCGCGATCGACTGCAGCGGCGACCTCGACGGCGAGTTCGACCACGGACGGATCGCGCAGGTCTTTGCCAACCTGCTCGGCAACGCGCTCGAGCACGGCACCGCCGACGACGTGCGCGCCGCGCTCGACGGTCGTGATCCGGCGTGGATCACGTTCACCGCGATCAATGCCGGCATGCTGCCGGCCGAATCCGCAGCGCTGTTCGAACCGTTCGCTCGCCGGCGTTCGGCCGGCGGCTCGGGCGACGGTCTCGGGCTCGGATTGTTCATTGCACAACGATTCGTCGCCGCTCACGGCGGCGCGATCGAGGCTCGAAATTCCGACGGATCGGCCGTCTTCACGGTGCGGCTGCCGCGACGCCCCCTGGCCGGACCGCCGCCGGCCGGGTCACCGCCGGCCGTCTTTGCCTGAACGGCGGCTGTCGCCCGGATGGTGCAATCACGCGACGAATTCCAGGCACGGCGATTGCTCACAGTGCCCGATATCGGATTCTTGTCGGTCGCACCGACCTGGAGATGACAGTGGACATAGCGCTCGATCAAGTCGTGCAGCAGCTCGAGGACGCCGAGGACGAGTTGCTGAGACTGGTGGAACAGAATCCTCGGCTGGTCCGCCAGACGCGTGTTCTCGAAGGCGCCCGCTACTTGCAGAGCGCCGTCGCAGCACTGAAGGGCATCGCGACCCGCCGCGGGTCCGATATTGCACTGCCGCAGCGGTCCGCCGCCGGCTGCTGATCCGCCCCGCCTGCGCCGCCGTGCCTGCGCCGGCCGGGCCGGCTGCGGCACTGGCCGCCGCCCGTCGCCGGCCTCGACCGTTCTGCCGCCGGCACCGATCGTTCTTCCGCCGGTCCCCGGACCGTTCTGCCGCCGGGCCTGGATCCGCACGGCGGCAACGGGCTACCAGCCGAGCCCGATGTGCAACGGCAGGTAGACCACCATGCCCGCGACGATCGTGCCGAGCACGCCGCGCCGCCAGGCGAACCAGGCGACCCCGGCGAGCGCACCGAACAGCCGGGCATCCTGCCAGGTCGCGACCAGCTGGCCGCCGGTCGTGACGATCTCCGGAACCAGTACTGCCGCCAGCGCCGCCACTGGCGCATATCGCAGTCCGCGGCGCGCCCAGGCCGGCAGCAGCCACGGCCGGCTCGACACGAAGAACGCCGCCCGGGTCAGAACCGTCATCACCGTCATGCCGACGATCGTCGCGATCGTCCACGCGTCGGAGCCGCCGATGTCGTTCATCCGCAGCCACCGATGCCGTTCATTCACGGCCGCCGTCGCCGGCGTCGGCCGTCGGGTCACCGCCATCGTCGGCCGGGCCCCGCCCGAGCAGCCGCTCGAGCCCGACACAGACCAGCACCGCGAGGCCGATCGCGACGACGATATTGAGCTTCAGCGGCAGCGCGTAGGCGGCAATCGCGACGACGCCGGCGACCGTCGCCGAGACGGCCTGCAACCGCGACGTCACCAGCGAGCCGCCGACGCCGAGCAGCGCCAGGATCGCGGCGAACGACAGGCCCCAGGACTGGGGAACCGAGCTGCCGAGCGCGATGCCGAGCAGGTTGGTCGCCGCCCACACGCACCAGCCGGCGAGGCCGTTGCCGAGCCAGTAGGCGTCCTGCGCGACGATCACGACCGGTTCGCGTGCCGGCTGGGGATAGCGGCGCATGAACATCACGTAGTTGATGTCGGCGAACAGGTAGGCACCGAGCAGCCGCCGTGCGAGCGGCTGGTGCATCACGTAGGGACGCAGGTGCGCGCTGAAGACGATGAAGCGCAGATTGACGCAGCACGCAGTGGCCACGATCACCCACATCGGCGCGCCGGCCGCGAGCAGCGGCAGCGCCGCCAGTTGCGAACTGCCGGCGAATACCAGCAGACCCATCAGCACCGCCTCGAAGTGGCTCAGCCCGGCCTCGACCATCGCGACCCCGGTCATCACGCCCCAGGCGCCGATGCCGGGCATCACCACGGCCATGTCGCGGATACCGGTGCGGAACTGCGGCTGCGTAACCAGCGTCAGCAGCGGCGCCGCGGCGGCGGCCGCCGGTACGGCGCCGGTGACCGGACGATCAGCGGGCAAGCGGCTCGGCCGACACCGCGACCGGCGCAGCGCTGCGCCGTTGCGCCGCCCGGCGTTCCTGCAGCAAGGTCAGCGCGACGGTCAGCGTCATGAAGCCGACCGATGCCCAGAAGATGCCGGCGAAGCGGCCGTGGTCGAGCAGCCAGCCGAACAACACCGGCCCGGCCGCGCCGCCGATGTTGAAACCGGTCGAGACGATGCCGAAGGTCTTGCCTTCGGCACCGACCGGCGCGGCGGCGCGGACCAGCATGTCGCGCGACGGCGCGATCAGGCCGGTCAGGAAGCCGGCGCTGCCGAGCACCGCCACCAGCAGCAGCGGCGGCAGCGGCACCGTCGCGATCAGCGCCATCAGCAATGCCGCGAGCGCGAACGACGCCGCCGCCACCAGGCCGTGACGCCGGGTCCGATCGGCCAGCGCGCCGCCGGCGAGCACGCCGAACGCGCTGGCGAACAGAAACGCGGTCAGACCGGCGTTGGCCATCGACAGCGGCACGCCGAAACCTCCGACCAATGCCGAGACCGAGAACTTCTCGATCGCGCCGGTGCTCAGATTGAGCAGCACGTAGAGCAGCGTCAGCACGGCAACCGCCGGCGTCAGCACCGACAACGCGGCCGGTCGCCTGGCGACGCCGGCGCGCCCCGCCATGCCCGCCGCGCCTTCCTGCGCACGGCGCGTCCGGCGATGGCGGGCGCCGCTGACCGCAGCGGCCGCCCCGCCCGGCCAGGCCAGCAGCACCAGTGCCGCCACGCCGGCGAGACCGGCCGCGGCGAACGCCCAGCGGACGTCGGTCTGCAGCGCGACGAAGATGAACAGCGGCGGCGCCAGCGCATTGCCGAGGTAGCCGGCGAAGGTATGGACCGAGAACGCGCGGCCGATCCGCGAGCCATCGATGCCCGTGGTCAGCAGCGTGTAGTCGGCCGGGTGGTAGACCCCGTTGGCGAATCCCGCCAGCGCCATCGCGGCCAGCAGCCACGGATAGCTGCCGCCGACCACCAGCGACAGGAATGCGGCGCTGCCGAGCGCAAGCCCGGCGAGCAGCACCGGCCAGGCGCCGAAGCGATCGACCGCGAAGCCGAGCGGCGCCTGCACCACCGCGGAAACGACGTTGAAGACGGCGACCGCGATCCCGAGCTCGACGAACGAAACGCCGAGCGCCGCCGGCAGCAGCGGCAGCAGCGCCGGCAGCGCCATCAGGTGCAGGTGACTGACCAGATGGACGCCGGACACCTGCGCCAGCAGGCCGACCTTCGGGAGTGCCATCACGGCATTCTAGCGGCGCGGCGGCGGCCGCGCCGTCTGCGGCTGCGCGACCGAGACCGGTCCTTGGTAGACTCGACGCGCTGCCGCGGCCTGCCCCCGGGCGCCCGCGGCAACCGGCGGCCGCCGGCCGCGGTTCCGTTCATTGCCAAGGTCTCCGTCATGACGTACTGCGTGGGTGTCAAGCTCGACGCCGGGTTGGTGTTCCTGTCCGATTCGCGGACCAATGCCGGTCTCGACCGAATCAGCACGTTCCGCAAGATGATCATCTACGAACAGCCCGGCGACCGCTTCATGGTGCTGCTGTCGGCGGGCAACCTGTCGGTCGCGCAATCCATCCGCGAGGTCCTGCAGGTCGAAAAGATCGACAACGGCAACCACGAGCCGCTGACGATCTGGAACGCGACCAGCATGTACGACGCCGCCCGCGTGCTCGGCGCCACGGTACGCCGGGTGTTCGATCAGGACGGTCCGTCGCTGAAGGCGTCCGGCATCGAATTCAATGCGACGATGATCTTCGGCGGCCAGATCAAGGGCGAGGCGATGCGCCTGTTCCTGGTCTACTCGGCCGGCAATTTCATCGAGGCGACCCGCGAGACCTGCTTCTTCCAGGTCGGCGAGAGCAAGTACGGCAAACCGATCCTCGACCGCGTGCTGACGCCGCAGACCTCGCTCGCCGAAGCCGCCAAGTGCACGCTGGTTTCGATGGACTCGACGCTGAAGTCGAATCTGTCGGTCGGCCTGCCGCTCGACCTGCTGGTCTACGAGGTCGACGCGCTGCAGACCCGGAAGATCGTCGTCATCGACGAGCAGAATCCGTATTTCCAGTCGATCCGCGATACTTGGGGCCAGCGGCTGCGGCAGGTGTTCGAGTCGATCGACGATCCGCAGTGGAACGGCGGTGACGCCGCCAACCCGCTGTGCACGCCGTCGGCGCGGTACGCGCCGATGCGCAAGATCACGCACCCGGGCGAGAAGATCGTGTAGCCCCCGTTGACGCCCTGCGGGCGTCAACGGGTCAGTTGCCGCCGTCCGCCAGGAACAGCGCGGGGTCGACCATCGTCCGGTTGAGGCTCACCGACCAGTGCAGGTGCGGGCCGGTGACGCGGCCGGTCTTGCCGACGGTGCCGATCGCGGCGCCGGCGGCGAGCCGGTCGCCGGTCCTGACCGCGATCGAGTCGAGGTGGCAGTACATCGTCAGCAGCCCGGCGCCGT
>JBFWQR010000177.1:0-13511 GCA_050249335.1 Lautropia sp. | reverse complement strand
TAGACCGGGATACGGCCCGCGGCATCTCAGTGCCGCCCGGCCCGCCGCCGGCCGGAGGCCGGCGGCGTACGCCAGGCATGGACAGTCCGCAGGGACGGTCCATGTCCGGCTCACCCCGATGGCCCGGGGCATGCCCCGGACGAGGCGCCCCCTCGGGGGCGGAGCCGGACGAGATCAGTCCCTGCGGACTGATCTCGCCTGCGCAGCGGCCCGGGACTCCGGCCCGGGCCTGCAGCGAACGTAGTGAGCGTGGGGGGCGTTTCACTTCATCAGGTTCCTCGCGAGAGACCCCGTCCTTCAGGACGGGGAGGCAGAGCGTCGAGCGCGAAGCGCTCGTCTTGGTGTACGGTTCGCTCGAATCTCGTATACTGTACAAACATACACTGTACGAAATGCCAATCCGCGATCTGGAGCCCGCGCTGGCCGTCGCGCAACGGGCGCGCAAGAAGCAACGAATCAAGGCGATCCACGCCCGGATCGCCAACCGCAGGAAGGATCACCTGCACCAGTTCTCCAACCGTCTGGTGCGCGAGCATCGGGCGATCTTCGTCGGCAACGTCAACGCCAGGGCCCTGGCCCGGACACGGATGGCCAAGTCCGTGCTCGATGCGGGTTGGTCGTCGTTGCGAACCCTGCTCCAGTACAAGTGCGATCGCGCAGGCGTATGGTTCGAGGACGTCGACGAAGCATTTTCCACCCAGACCTGCTCTTCGTGCGGCGCGTTGCCGCCGGAGCGGCCGAAAGGTATCGCGGGTCTTGGAATCAGAGAATGGACGTGCTGCGGCTGCGCCACGACGCATGATCGTGACGTCAACGCGGCTCGGAACATTCTCGCGGTCGGGCATGGCCGTCTGGTAGCAGGAATCCCTCGCCTTTAGGCGGGGTAGGATGTCAAGCCGCCTTGCTCTGGAACACCAGCCCGGCGTGCTCGCGCAGCGCATGGAACTTCAGCGCCTTCCAGCGCTCCTCGGCCACCGTCAGGTCGGTCCGGTACGCGACCATGAAGGTCGGCGCGTCGACCGAATCGTAGGCGATCCGGTCGGCGTTGGCGTCGATGAACCGGCGCAGCTCGGCCGGATCGTCGCAGGTGACCCAGCGCGCCATCTTGTAGCGCGACGGCGCGAATCGCGCCTTGACGCCGTACTCGTGCTCGAGCCGGTGCGCGACCACGTCGAACTGCAGCGTGCCGATCGCGCCGAGCAGCAGCGCGCCGCCGAGATGCGGCCGGAACACCTGGATTGCGCCCTCCTCGCCGAGCTGCGTCAGCCCGATCCGCAGCTGCTTGCTCTTCAGCGGGTCGGCCAGCTCGACGCTCTGGAACAGCTCCGGCGCGAAGAACGGCAGCCCGGTGAACTGCAGCGCCTCCCCTTCGGACAGCGTATCGCCGAGCTGCAGCACGCCGTGGTTCGGGATGCCGATGATGTCGCCGGCGTACGCCTCCTCGAGCAGCTCGCGCCGCTGCGACAGGAACGACACGACATTGTTGGTCTTCAGATCCTTGCCGTTGCGGCACACCTTGAGCCGCATGCCGCGCTCGAAGCGGCCGGAGGCGACCCGCAGGAACGCGATCCGGTCGCGGTGCGCCGGATCCATGTTCGCCTGGATCTTGAACACCACGCCGCTGAACTTCGGCTCGGCCGGCGCCACCTCGCGTTGCAGCGCGCGGCGTGAACCGGGCGGCGGCGCCAGGTCCACCAGCGCGTCGAGCACCTCGCGGACGCCGAAGTTGTTGATCGCCGAGCCGAAGAACACCGGCGTCTGGGCGCCGCGCCGGAACGCATCCTCGTCGAACTCGGGCGACGCGCCGGCGACCAGCTCGATCTCGTCCTTCGCCTGCGCCCACACGTCGCCGAAGCGGCGGACGGTCTCCGGATTGTCGAGGCCGTCGAGCAGCTCGTCGTCGCTCTCGCCGGCGCGATCCTCGCCGGCGCGGAACACCCGCAGCCGCTGCTTCTGCAGGTCGAACACGCCGCCGAAGCGCTTGCCCATCCCGATCGGCCACGAGAACGGCACGGTCGGCATCTCGAGCACCCGCTCGATCTCGTCGAGGATCACCAGCGGCTCGCGGACCTCCCGGTCCATCTTGTTGATGAAGGTGATGATCGGCGTGCTGCGTGCCCGGCAGACCGACAGCAGCCGCAGCGTCTGCGGCTCGACGCCGTTGGCCGCGTCGATCACCATCAGCGCCGCGTCGACCGCGGTCAGCACCCGGTAGGTGTCCTCCGAGAAGTCCTGGTGGCCGGGCGTATCGAGCAGGTTGATGACGCAGTCGCGGTATTCCATCTGCATCACCGAGCTCGCCACCGAGATGCCGCGCTGCTTCTCGATCTCCATCCAGTCCGAGGTCGCATGCCGCGCCGCCTTGCGCGCCTTGACGCTGCCGGCGATCTGGATCGCGCCGGCGTAGAGCAGGAGCTTTTCGGTCAGCGTGGTCTTGCCGGCGTCAGGGTGGGAAATTATCGCGAACGTGCGGCGGCGGGAAACTTCTCGGGTGATTTCGGGGGACGCCATGCGTCGCGGTTCCGGTTGGGTACGCAGTCGTCGACGCGCCTGCGCGGGATGCTCCGCCCATAGGGAGGGGTTTCGACGCTATTGTCGCTTATCCGCGTCTGCGCCGTACCTGGCGTTTCGGAAATACGCTGATTGCGCGTGGCACCGACTGGCACCTTGCGCCGGCCTATGACCTGACCTCGAGCGCGCCGGTTGCGATCGACCGGAGCGATCTCGTGATGGCTTGCAGCGATCTCGACGCGGTTCGTCGATGCCGCCCATCACCACTCGTTCGGGTTAGTCGAGCCGGACCTTCGCCGCCTCGAGCAATCTCGCCCAGCGGTCGCTTTCGGTAGCAATGAACGTCGTGAAATCGGCCGGCGCGTTGCCCACGATCTCGAAACCGATGGCATTGAGCTTCTGCTTGATGTCCGGCTGAGCCAGCGCCTGTCGCGTTTCGGCGTTCACGCGCGAGAGGATTTCCTGGCTCGTCCCTGCCGGCGCGAAGATTCCGTACCAGCCCAACACTTCGTAGTCCCGTAGACCCGACTCGACAAGCGTCGGCACGCTGGGAAGGACCGGCGAGCGCGCCCTGCTCGTCACCGCCAGCGCCTGGGCACGGCCAGAAGTCGCGACCGCCAGTGAACTGTCGGTGGTCAGGAAGATCATCGAGACCTCGCCGTTCATGACGGCCATCAACGCCTGCGGTACCGTGCTGTAAGGCACATGCAGCAGGTCCACCCCGGCATGGGAACGGAACATCTCGGCCGCCAGGTGCGGCGCCGTGCCGGTGCCGATGCTGCCGTAACTGAGCCGGCCCGGCTCCGCCTTGGCCGCCGCCACCAGGTCCGCGACCGAGCGATAGCGCGAATTCGGTGGCACCAGCAGCAGGAGCGGTGAACTGGCCACCAGAGATATCGGGGCCAGTTCGGTCTCCGGATCGAACGACATCTTCGTGTACAGGCTCTTGTTGATCGAGATCGGCGCGGAGTTCGTCACCAGCAGCGTGTAGCCGTCCGGTGTCGATTTGGCCACCGTGCTCGCACCGATGTTGCCGCCCGCGCCCGGCTTGTTGTCCACGATGACCGGAACTCCCCAAGCCTCGGTGAACTTCTGCGCCAGCAAACGGCCGACCACGTCCGACGGACCGCCGGGAGCATTGGGCACGACCATCTTCACCACCTTGGCAGGATAGGTCTGCGCGCTCGCCGTGAGGCAGGCCAGGCACAGCCCGCACGCCAGCAACCAGATCTTGGCCTTGTTCATGGGTGTGTACCTCGGATCGTTGGGGTTGAATCTCGTCATGCAAGCAATCGCGCAATGACGCCGGCGTCTGGTACATCTTCCAGGCGCGCCACCATCTCGATGACGCGTTGCGCCCTGGCTTCGTCGATCGGCAGTACTCCGTGCTCCAGGCACTTGAGGAACTTGCGGGCTTGCTCGTCTTCCGTCAGCGGGTTCTCAGGCGAGCCCTTGATCGCATCGATGCGCCGCGTCCATCGGCCGCCCGAGTGGGTACGGATATCCAGCACCAGCGGCACCAGCCCCTTGCCGACGTCGAAGTCCTGGCCATGCGTGACGCGGACCCTGCCGGCGAGGGCCGTGCGCGCCGGCAGGTTGACGCTTTCACGCGTGAAGTCGGCAATGCCAACCTCGCCGTTGAGCAGCGCCGTCGCGACGGTATAGGGAATGCTGAACTGCCCGTCCACCTCGCTGTTGCCGGCAGCCTTGTACGGCCTGCCCACCAGAGTCAGCGCCGCCATCGAGGCGGTCACGTCGACGACCTCGATGTCATCCGCGTTGATCGTGTGGTCCTCTCTCAGCCCGATCGCCGCGTCGATTGCCGGATGCGTATAGCGGCAGCAGGGATAGGGCTTGAATCCGGTGCCCACGCCCTCGAAGCGCGTGCCCAGTTCGCGCAGCAGCTCGTCCCGGTCGTACATGCCCTGTTCGTACACCCGAAAAAAGCCGGCGCGCCCCTCGAGCACGGCACGCGCGCCGGTGAGGCCGCGCCTCGCATAGTGCGACGCCACCACTGCCGCCTTGGAGCAGAAGCCCACCTGCAGCCGCTTGGACATGGCGCCATCGTCCACCGCCTGCCCGTTGCCCGAGGCCTGGCTGTAAGCGATACCGAAGGCATTGACGAGCGCCGATTGGTCGAGGCCCAGCAGCTTGCCGCAGGCCGAGACTGCCGCCAGCCCTCCGGCTGTCGCCGTGAACTGCCAGCCGGTCTCGGCCATCGACAGCTTGGCCGCCAGACCCAGGCGGCAGTGAAGGTCGACCCCGAGCGCCACCGCGCAGATCAGCTCCCTGCCGGACACCGGCCGCTCCAGCGACTGCGTCAGCGCCAATGCCGCGGGCAGCACCGGCGCATAGCTGTGCACCACCGCGACGTCGTGCGTGTCGTCGAAGTCCAGCGCGTGCGCCGTCATTGCGTTGGCCATCGCGGCCGACGGCGCGGGCACATTGACGCCCTGGCCCCAGATGCCGCTCTCCGGCTTGCCGCCCCACTCGCGCAGCTGCGCAATCACCTGCTGGCAGCCGGCAGCCGTGGTGCCGGCGATCGCGATGCCCAGGGTGTCCAGGATGCCGGCCTTGGCAGCCGCGACGGCAGCGGGCGGCAGGCGCGCGAAATCGGTGTCGATCACATTGCGCGCGATGTCGCGGATCGCGTCGTTCTCAGGCGTGCGCCATCGACCGGTCGAGACATTCATGGAAGGGCCTGTCTTCCGTGGTGAAGTGTTCTGTGCTAAAAGCCCCCGGCATGACGAATTTCATGAAACCATGGCCACGAAGGCGCTGACCGGCTCGGCCGAGCCGGACCACCACGGCGCGCAGACCGTCGACCGTGCTGTCGCCGTCCTGCGCCACCTGGCCGCCGGGGGAGAGGCCGGCCTGCGGCTGGTGGACCTGCAGGGCTTGACTCAACTGTCCAAGCCGACGGTGCACCGCATCCTCAGCTCGCTTGCACGCAATGGCATGGTGTCCCAGGACACCGCCACCAAACGCTACCGCCTGGGCGGCGAGATCGCGATCCTCGGCTGGATGGCGGCCAGGTATTCGCCCGATCTGCGCGAGCTGTGCCGGCCCGCCATGGAGCGGCTGGCCGAGGAATCGGGCGACACCGTGTTCCTCGCCGTCCCGTCGGGCCATGACTCGGTCTGCGTGGACCGCAAGACCGGCTCCTATCCGATCAAGGCTTTCACGGTGGACGTAGGCACGAGAAGGCCGCTGGGCATCGGCGCCACCGGCATCGCCTTGCTGGCGAAGCTGGATCCGGTGGCCGAAGAGCAGGTCTACGCCTCGGTGCGCCGGCGCCTGTCGCACTACTCGAACGTCGACGAGCCGGCGATCCGCGCTGCGGTCAAGCGGGCACGCGTGGACGGCTACGCCTACAGCGATGGCCATGTCCTGCCGGCGGTGCGCGGCATCGGCACGGTGTTCACGACGCGCGGCGGTGTGGTAGTCGGCGCGCTGGGACTCGCTGCCATTCGCGAACGCATGTCGCCGGCAAGGGTGAAGACCTTGGTAGCCGCGCTGGCAGCCAGCCGTGCGCAGATCGAGCGACGGCTGGCCGCCGCTACTTCCTGAGTTCCACTCGGATGCCGGCATCTCTGACGGTCTTCCCGTAGGTTTGCAGTTGCTGGCGCCAGAAGGCGTCGAGCGCTTCCGGCGTCGAGCCCACGCCCTCTGCGCCCAGTTCGGTCAAGCGCTGCGCGGTCGCCGGGTGCTTCATGGCGTGCGCGGTCTCGGACGCCATGCGGTCGATGATGGTCCTGGGCGTGTTGGCAGGCGCGAAGATGCCCGTCCAGAACGGTACGTCGTAGTCCGGGAATCCACTCTCCTTCATGGTCGGCACGTCGGGCAGGACGGCCGAGCGGGTCGACGTCGACACCGCCATCGCCCGGACCTTGCCGGCATTGATGTGACCGATCTGCGCCGGCACGCCGTCGAGCATCATGTGGACGTTGCCAGCGAGCAGATCCAGCGTGGCCGGTGAATTGCCCCGGTACGGAACGTGCTGCACCTGGACCTTGGCGCTACCCGTGAACATCTCCATGCCCAGGTGGACACTGGTACCGACGCCGCCCGTGCCGTAGCTGTACTTGTTGGGATTGGCCTCGAGCAGCGCCACCATCTCGCGCATGTCCTTCGCAGGGAATGCGGGGTGGACCACCAGTACCAGCGGAAACCTCGCTACCAGGCTTACCGGCGCGAAGCCTGCCACCGGGTCGTAGTTCAGCCCGCTGAAGACGACCGCATTCACCACCGCCGACGAAACCGAATGGAAGATGAAGGTGTAGCCGTCCGGTGCAGACTGCGCGACGGTGGCCGAGGCGATCGTGCCGCCGCCGCCGCCCTGGTTGACCACCACGACCGGCTGGCCGATCTGCTCGGCCAGCCGCTGGGCCGTGATACGCGCCATGAGATCGACGCCGCCGCCGGCGGCGAAGGGCACGAACAGGCGAATCGGTCTGGCCGGCCACTCCGGCTCGGCGAATGCCGGCGAGAACGCCGTGGCAAGGGCGCCCAGCAGCGCCAGTACCAGTCTCAGGGCTTTCATAGCCACGCCTTCAGCCCATCACGGCCTTGAACACGCGCAGTGCGTTGCCCCGTGCCACTGCCTGGATGTCCGCGGGAGACAGATTGCTGCCGGCCAGCGAGCTCAGGAAGCGCTGCTGGTCCTCCGGCCCCGTGACCGGATACTGCCAGGGCCAGGTGCCGTAGACCTCCGGACGGCTCACGAACTGCTGATAACGCGAAGCTGGCTGGCCCGTGATGAAGTCCGAACCGATGGCCACGTGATCGATGCCGATGCGGTCGCGTACGTAGCGTACGTGCGCCGCCACCTCGTCGTGCGTCGGCTTCACGTCACCGCCTCGTACCGTGGGCGGCAGGTAGCAGATGCCGATCACCCCCCTGTTCTTCTTCAGCGCGTCCAGCGTCTCGTCGCTCTTGTTGCGCACGCTCATGTGCACGCCCTGCACGTTCGCGTGGCTGATCGCCACCGGGTACTTGGACAACTCGATGGCTTCCACGCTGCTGGGCTCGCCCGTGTGCGACAGGTCCACCACGATGCGCAGGTCGTTCATGGTGGCAACGAGCTCGCGCCCGAGCTGCGACAGCCCGCCGGGATTGGGCTCGGAGCAACCATCCGCATACAGCCCCCGGTGGTTATGGCTGATCTGCATGATGCGCACACCCAGTCCGTGGAAGAGTTCCAGCACCTTGAGATCCTTGCCGACCTCGGGAACGTTCTGGCAGCCGAACACCACGGCCAGCTTGCTTTCCTCGTCCGCGCGCCCGAAGTCGGCATAGCTCTCCACCACCCGTACCCGCCCGGACAGGCCGGCGTAGTGCGCGCGCACGGCGGCGAAGTCGCGCAGGAAGTCGCTCATCGACGGGCTGGGGTTGATGTTGGAGAAGTTGTGGACGGTGATGTTGACCGCCGAGATGCCATTCCTGAGCGCATCGTCGATGTACTGAGGAGTCATCAGAGCGCCTGACAGGAGGTCGAACACCTTGATCATGACGGACGGGTTCCGTTAAAGAGTTACGGTATATGGACCTTAGCATTAATTGTAGAGACGACTTTGTTAGTGTCAACCGGAGTTTTCCCAGGCATATCTGGATGATCTGAAGGTCCATATATAGGACCCAAACGATCGGACCGGAGAAGATTCGGTGTTAGTCTGCAGCTCCATGCAGACCGCTTCGCCTGCCTATCCGCTGCTATCGCCGTTTACGCTGGCCGGCCGACCGCTGCGCAACCGCGTCATCCACGCCTCGATGACGACGCGGCTGGCGCATGGCGGACGAGTCACCGACCGCTTCATTCAGTACAACGCGAACCGTGCGCGCGGCGGTGCCGCGTTGATCGTCACCGAGCCGATGAGCTTCGCCAGGCATCAGGACCTGCCCAGCCGCATCCGGGTGTTCGACGACGACGATCTGGATGGCCTGAGCCGCCTGGCGGACGCCGTGGAAAGCCTGGACTGCCGCCTCGTCTGCCAGCTGATGGAGCGCGGCCGCGGGCGCAACCTGCGGGGCCGTTCGTTCGACGCCATCGGCGCCTCGGCGCTGCCGGACGACCTGAGTTGGACGATGCCACGCGAGTTGCGCGCTGATGAAATCGACCGGCTGGTCGAGGAGTTCGCGCAATCGTCGCGCCGTGTGAAACGCTGCGGCTTCAGCGGCATCGAAATCTCGGCGGCGCATGGACATTTCTTCCACCAGTTCCTTTCGCCTTGGTCCAACGTGCGCACGGACGGCTACGGCGGCAGCGTCGAGGGCCGCACCCGGCTGCTGAGGGAGCTGATCGCTGCCATACGCGCCGAGTGCGGCACGGACTTCATCATCGGTCTCAAGCTGCCCGGCGACGATGGTGTACCGGGCGGCGTGGACATACGCGAGGCAGCGCTGATCGCGGCCCGGCTCGCAGCTCCGGGCGTTGCGGACTACCTGTGCTTTGCCCAGGGTAGCCATGCGCGCTCGCTGGAGCGTCACGTGCCCGACGGCTTCAGCGCGCGCGTTCCCTATCTGCCACTGGTGCGCGAGCTGCGCCGCGCCGTCCCGGGGGTGCCTGTCGCCGCGCTCGGCCGTATCACCGACCCGGCGGAGGCCGAGGCCATCGTCGCGCGCGGCGACGCCGAACTGGTGGCACTCGGCCGCCCTCTGGTCACGGACCCGGCCTGGGTGATGAAGGCGGCCGCAAACCGGACACACGAAATCCGCTACTGCGTGGGCTGCAACACTTGCTGGGACCGCATCTCCGGCCTACAGCTTCCGCTTGCCTGCGACAATAATCCGCGCGTCGCGGAGCCCGACGAAGTGGACTTCTGGCCGGCCAGGGCCAGAGTGCCCAAGCGCATCGTGGTGATCGGCGCCGGCGTGGCCGGCATGGAAGCAGCCTGGGTGGCGGCGGCTCGCGGCCACCAGGTCATCGTTTTCGGGCGCTCCGGCGAGGTCGGTGGCAAGGCCAGGCTGCGTTCGCTGCTGCCCGGTGGCGAGGACGTGAGCAGCGTGTTCGACTACCAATTGGCCGCCGCGATGAAAGTGGGCGTGCGCTTCGAGCTCGGCCATGTGGCGACGCTCGCGGATGTGCTGGCCACGCGGCCCGACGAGGTGGTGATCGCCACCGGCTCGATCATGGTGCCGCCGCCCTGGCTGCCCACGGCGGTGCAGACCGAGGGTCTGGTGCCCGACCTGCGCACAGCGATCCAGGATGTACTGCGCCTGAAAGGCCTGCAGGCGGGTACGGCGGTGGTCTACGACATGGACCATTCCGAGGGCACGTATGCCGCCGCGCTGGCCTTGCATGCCACGTTCGAGCGCGCAGTCATCATCACGCCACGCGACTCCATTGCCGACGACATCGCAGTGGTGGTGCGCCAGGGCATCTTGCGACGGATGCACGAGCAGCGTATCGGACTTGTCACGCTGGCCGAGCCGCGCTGGAGCGACACCTTCGAGGAGAACGGATCGCTGGAATACGCGAACGTCTACAACGGCGATATCGGCCGCGTCGATGACGTCGCGTTCCTCTCCTGGGCGACGCCCCGTACGCCGCTCGACGCCTTCTCGGAGCCGCTACGCGAGCTGGGTATTCCCTTTCGCGTCGTAGGCGACTGCCGATCGGCGCGCGGCCTGCTGGCCGCGACTGCAGAAGGCCATGCCGTGGGAAATGCGGTTTGAGAACGAGCTTGCGCCGGGGTCACGCAATCGTTACGGCGTCTCGATCATCTCCGGCACGGTGGCGAACGGCTCGTTCCGTGCCTCGGTAGACCGTGATCAGAAGCTCCGCGGCAACCCGAGCAGGTGCTCGGCGACATAGGAATAGATCAGATTGGTCGAGATCGGCGCCACCTGGTAGAGCCGCGTCTCGCGGAACTTGCGCTCGACGTCGTACTCGTGCGCAAAGCCGAAGCCGCCGTGCGTCTGCAAGCAGACGTTGGCGGCCTCCCATGAAGCCTTGGCCGCCAGGTACTTCGCCATGTTGGCCTCGGCGCCGCACGGCTGATGGGCATCGAACAGCGAGCAGGCCTTGAATCGCATCAGGTTGGCCGCCTCGGTCTCGATGTAGGCGTCGGCGATCGGAAATGCGATCCCCTGATTCTTCCCGATCGGGCGGTCGAACACGACGCGTTCGCAGGCGTACCGGCGCGCCTTGTCGATGAACCAGTAGGCATCGCCGATGCATTCCGCCGCGATCAGCGTGCGTTCGGCGTTGAGGCCGTCCAGGATGTACCTGAAGCCCTGCCCTTCCTGCCCGATCAGGTTCTCTGCGGGGATCTCCAGATTGTCGAAGAACACCTCGTTGGTCTCGTGATTGACCATGTTCATGATCGGCCGCACGGTCATGCCGCGTCCGATCGCCTGGTGCAGATCGACCACGAAGATGCTCATGCCCTCGCTCTTCTTCTTCACCTCGGCGAGCGGCGTGGTCCGCGCCAGCAGGATCATCAGGTCCGAGTGCTGGATCCGCGAAATCCACACCTTCTGGCCGTTGACGACGTAGCGGTCGCCCTTCCTGGCCGCGATGGTCTTCAGTTGCGTGGTGTCGGTGCCGGTGGTCGGCTCGGTGACCGCCATCGACTGCAGCCGCAGCTTGCCGCTGGCGATGCCCGGCAGGTACTGCTGCTTCTGCTCCGGCGAGCCGTGACGCAGCAGCGTGTTCATGTTGTACATCTGCCCGTGCAGCGCGCCCGAATTGCCGCCGGAGAAGTTGATCTCCTCCATGATCACCGAGGCTTCGGCCAGCCCCAGCCCGGAACCGCCGTAGTCCGCCGGGATCAGCGCCGCCATCCAGCCGGCTTCGGTCAACGCATCGACGAAGGCTTCCGGATAACCGCGCTCCGCGTCGATCCGCTGCCAGTACGCGGAATCGTAGCGACGGCACAGGTCGCGCATCGCCTCGCGGATCTCCTGGTAGGCATCGGGCGGCGGGATTTCGACGGCCATGTTCTTTCCTTCAATCGAACTCGATCCGGCCCTGCATCGCGACCCGGCCTTCGTGGTCTTCCGCCCGGAGCTGCGCGCTCTTGCCGTCCGCTGCCGGCTCGCCGCAGAGGCGCAGCGGATTCCGGTCGATCGCCGGCCGCAGCGCCTTGAAGCTGAAGCCGGTCACCCGCGCTTCCGGCGTTGCCCGCCGCGCCAGGTCGGCCAGCAGCGTGGCGATCAGCGGGCCGTGCACGACGAGGCCCGGATAGCCCTCTTCGCCGGTCGCATACGGCCGGTCGTAGTGGATCCGATGGCTGTTGAACGTCAACGCCGAATAGCGGAACAGCAGCACGGGATCGGGCACGATCGTCCGTGACCAGGTCGCCGGTGCCGACGCGGCCTGTTCGGGCGGCGCAGTGTCCGCGACCGGCGCGGGTCGCGCTGTTTCCTCGCTGCGGGGCGGTGCCCGGTAGACGAGATCCTGCTCCTCGGTCAGCAGCAGCGTGCCGTCACGCGAGAACTCGTGCCGGACCAGGACGAACACCAGTTCGCCGCTGCGACCCGCCTTGTGGGCGACCGACACGATACGGGAAACCCGCCGCAACCGGTCGCCCGCGCGCAGGGCGGCATGCCACTGCAACCGGCCGCCAGCCCACATCCGACGCGGCAGCGGCACCGGCGGCAGGAAGCCGCCGCGCCGCGGATGGCCATCGTCGCCCAACTCGCGCTGCGGCGCCTGCGGCAGGAAATAGAGCCAGTGCCAGAGGGCCGGCAGTTCCGCGCTGCTGGACGCGGCGACGGTTTCGCAATCGAGCGTGGCTGCGAGCCTTCGCATCGGCGAAATCGTCAGGTCGTCCTGCTGCACATCGGTGCGTCCCTCCCAGCTGCGCAGGTGCGTCAGCAGGTCCGCCGTGATGGCAGCTTCAGTGTCCGGTTGCATGGTGATGACCGATCGTGCCGTGTGCGGGCAGGCTGGACAATGCGCGATTTCGAGACCAACCCTTTTGTTTTTCCGTAGGCTGCGGCCTAATAGCGCCGTGGATTTCGATCAGCTGGACCTGCGGCTCTTCCAGGCGGTCGCGCGCCTTTCCAACATCACGCGGGCTGCGCGATCGCAGCATCTGTCGCTGCCGGCGGCCAGCGCCCGGGTACGCGCGCTGGAAGCGCATGCCGGCGTCGCCCTGCTGCAACGCGAAGCCCGCGGCGTCAGCCTGACGCCGGCCGGCGAGGCATTCCTTCATCATGCCCGCGCGATCCTGCGACAGACCGACGATCTGCGCGCCGATCTGCAGGAGTACGCGCGTGGATTGCGCGGCCAGGTTCGGATCCATGCCAACACGACCGCGGTCACCGACATCCTGCCGGCGGTGCTGCCCGGCTTCCTGCAGGCCAATCCGCAGGTCAATGTCGAACTCCAGGAGCGGCAGAACCGGGAAATCGTGCTCGGCGTCCTGGACGGGCATGCCGACGTCGGCATCGTTTCGACCCGGATGGATGCACCGGGACTGCGTGCGATTCATTTCAGCACCGACGACCTGGTGCTGGTGGTGCCTCGGGAGCACCGCTTCGCGAGCCGGAAGGTCGTCTCGTTCGCGGAGACGCTGGACGACGCGCACGTCGGCATGCTTGCCGGCAGCACGATCCGGGACCAGCTGTCGACCGTGACGACGCAACTCGGCCGGCCGCTGCGCCTGCGCGTCGAGCTCGCGAGTTTCGACGCAGTGTGCCGGATGGTCGCCGCGGGTGTGGGGATCGGCGTGGTGCCGGCGATCAGCGCCCGTCGGCACCTGGCGGAATTGCCGATCGTCCAGGTGGAACTCTCGGATGCCTGGCGCAGGCGCGAGCGCTATGCGTTGATACGCGAAGGAGAAGCGCCGCCGTCGTTCGCGCAGACCCTGATCGATGCATTGGTGGCCTACGGCACGCGAGCCGCCGGCGGCTGAGTCTGCAGCCGCCGAGCCCGCAGCCGCCGACGCGCGGGAAATGGCGACCGGGGGCGACCGGGCGGCGATCATGAGACTACCCCTCCGTCCTTCGGACTGCGGGACCGAACGCCTTGGGGCGGCCCGGCGGCGGTCAGG
>JBFWQR010000176.1:0-14005 GCA_050249335.1 Lautropia sp. | reverse complement strand
CAAGGGTGCGACCGGCAGCGACAACCAGTTCGCCGGCACGATCACCGTCACCGTGGTCGAGGTGCTGCCCAACGGCAATCTGGTGGTCGCCGGCGAGAAACAGGTCGGTATCAATCAGAACCTCGAGTCGCTGCGCTTCGCCGGCGTCGTCAACCCGGCGACGATCCGGCCGAACAACATCGTCAGCTCGACGCAGGTCGCCGACGCGCGGATGCAGGTGCGCGGCCGCGGCGATATCGACAAGGCGCAGACCACCGGCTGGCTGACGCGGTTCTTCCTTTCCTTCCTGCCGATCTGAGCGGCGTTTCGTGAGCGGGGTATCCGGGATGACAGGGTCTGGCGATCGGCGCGATCGGAGTGGTGCGGCAGCGGCGGTGAACGGTTCGGGGTGGCGATCGGCGCTGGTGCTATCGGCGCTCGCGGTGCTCGCCACGGCGGCATTGGCGGCGGCGCTGCCGCGGCCGGCCGCGGCCGAGCGCCTGAAGGAGATCGCCAGCATCCAGGGGGTTCGCAACAACCAGCTGCTCGGCTATGGCCTGATCGTCGGTCTCGACGGCAGCGGTGACCAGACCACGCAGGCGCCGTTCACCGCGCAAAGCATGCAGTCGCTGCTGTCGCAGCTCGGCATCCAGCTGCCGCCGGGCGTCACGCCGCAGCTGAAGAATTCGGCCGCGGTCATCGTCACGGCGCAGCTGCCGGCGTTCGCCCAGCAGGGCCAGCAGATCGACGTCACGGTCTCGTCGGTCGGCAACGCCAAGAGCCTGCGCGGCGGCACGCTGCTGTTGACGCCGCTGCGCGGTGCCGATGGCCAGATCTACGCGATGGCGCAGGGCAATGTCGTGGTCGGCGGCGCCGGCGCCTCGGCGGCCGGCAGCAAGGTCCAGATCAACCATCTGAGCGCCGGCCGGGTGCCGGCCGGGGCGACCGTCGAGCGCGTGGTCCCGAACGATTCGCTGGCCGGCGACTCGATCCAGATCGAACTGAACCAGACCGATTTCGGCAACGTCCGGGTGGTGACCGACGCCATCAACCGGCAACTCGCCGCCAGCGGCGGCGCCGACGGCCGCGGCGCCCAGGCGCGCGACGCGCGGGTGATCCAGGTGCCGCTGCCGCAGGACCCGGCGCGCCGGGTCGCGTTCCTGGCCGAGCTCGAGACGCTCGAGGTGGCGCTGCCGATCGCTGCGGCCCGCGTGATCGTCAACGCCCGGACCGGCTCGGTGGTGATGAATCAGGCGGTCATGCTGTCGCCATCGGCGGTCGCGCACGGCAATCTGTCGGTCACGGTCGCTGCGACACCGCTCGTCAGCCAGCCGCAGCCGTTTTCTCAAGGTTCGACGGTCGCCGCCGAAAGGGCAGATATCACCATCCGCCAGGAAGGCGGTGCCGTGATGCTGCTGCCCGCGTCGGCCAAGCTCGCCGAGGTGGTCAGCGCGCTGAATTCTCTCGGCGCGACGCCGCAGGATCTGATCGCGATCCTGCAGGCGTTGAAGGTTGCCGGCAGTCTGAAGGCTGAGCTGGAGATCATCTAAGTGTCGCTGTCGCCCGCATTGACGCCGCCTGTCGCCGGCCCCGGATCCCCGGGGCTCGCGCTCGATGCGCGTGCGCTCGATGCGCTCAGGCGCGACGCCGATCGTGACCCGGAAGCCGCCGCCCGTCAGGCGGCGCAGCAGTTCGAGGCGCTGTTCATGCAGCAGCTGATGAAGAGCATGCGCGCCGCGGTGCCCAAGAGCGGGATGTTCGACGGCCCGGGCGCCGAGACCTACACCAGCATGCTCGACAGCCAGCTGGCGCAGACGATGGCCGGCAAATCCGGCGGCCTCGCCGACATCATCGCCCGCCAGATCACCCGGCACATGAATCGCGGCAACGGTGCCGCCGACGCGGTGCCGCCGAACCCGGCCGATCCGGCGTCCGGCACCGATCCGGGCTACGGCCGGATCACGATCGGCCGCGGCGGAGCCGCCGGGCCGGGCGCAGCGGCGACCGAAGCGATCGGGGCCGAGGCCGCCCGCGTGCCCGGTGCCGCCGACGCGGCCGTCGAGGCACGGCCGCTGAACCCGGTACAGGCCGCGTTCGTCGAACGGATGTGGCCGCATGCCAGGGCTGCCGAGCGCAAGACCGGCGTGCCGGCGGCCTATGTGATCGGTCAGGCCGCGCTCGAATCGGGCTGGGGCCGGCGCGACATCCGTGATGCCGACGGCAATCCGTCGTACAACCTGTTCGGCATCAAGGCGACTGGCGGCTGGCAGGGCCGGACGATCGCGACGCTGACCACCGAGTACGTCGACGGCGAGGCGCGCAAGTCGGTCGAGCAGTTCCGTCGCTACGAATCGTATGAACAGGCGTTCACCGACTGGGCCGATCTGATGAACCGCAGCGCCCGCTATGCCGGCGTGCTGAGGGCCGACAGCGCCAGCGAGTTCGCGCAGGCGCTCGGCCGTTCCGGCTATGCCACCGACCCGCGCTACGGCGACAAGCTCGAGCGGACCATCAATCAGACGCTGCAGCATGCACGTCGCGACCGGTAACAGGGTACGGCGATGTCACTGATCAGTATCGGCCAGAGCGGACTCGCGGCAGCCTACGCGCAGCTGCAGACCACCGGCAACAATATCGCCAACGTCAACACGCCCGGCTACGTCCGCCAGGAAGTCGTGCTCGAGCCGGCGCCGGAACAATATTCCGGCGCCGGTTCGCTCGCCCGCGGCGTCCAGGTCGCCGACATCCGCCGCAACTACGATCACTACCTCGGCCGCGAGGTCACGGTCAATGCCGCGCTGGCCGGTGCCGATCGCGCACGGGCGGATTCGCTCGGCCGGCTCGACTCGCTGCTGGCCGATACCAACGACGGCCTCGGTGTCGCGATCGACGATCTGCGCGCCGCGTTCGGCGACCTGGTCAACCAGCCGAACGATCCGAGCGCCCGCGAAGTGGCGATCCGCCGTGCCGACGCGCTCGCCGAGCGGTTCCGTTCGACCGCGGACCAGATGTCGCGGCTCGCCGTCAATACCGACCAGCGGATCGCCGACGACGCCGGCTACGTCAATACCCGGCTCGAGTCGATCGCCGCCCTGAACTCGCGGATCACGCTGCAGACGGCGACCGGCCGGACTCCGGCCGACCTGATGGATCAGCGCGACCGGCTGATCGACGAGGTCGCAGCGAAACTGCAGCTGTCGCGGCGCAACGAACCCGACGGCAGCGTCAGCCTGTTCTCGGCGTCGGGGCACACCCTGGTGCTCAGCGGCTCGGCGTCGCAGGTCCTGACCCGCCAGGACCCGGTCGACCCGGCGAAGATGCAGCTCGCGTTCCGGATCAGCGGCACCACGATCGGGGTCGACGCGTCGCATGTCGGCAGCGGCGAGATCGCCGGCCTGCTGCGCTTCCGCGATCAGGACCTCGCGGCCGCGCAGGGCCGGGTCGGCCAGCTCGCCGCCGCGATCGCGAGTGCCTACAACCAGCAGCAGGCGCTCGGCATCGACGCCAACGGCGGCGCTGGCGCGGCGCTGTTCGGCGTCGCCGGCGTGCAGGTCGCCGCGGCGCACTCCAACCAGGGCGGTGCCGAATTCAGCGTCACCGTCACCGATCCGGCGCAGCTCGCGGCGACCGACTACCGGCTGCATTTCGACGGCGTCAACTACCAGCTCGAGAACCTGGTCGACGGCTCGATGCGGACGCTGCCGGGCTTCCCGGCGACGATCGACGGGATGCAGATCGAGCTGGCCCACGGCTCGATGACGATCGGTGACAAGTTCACGATCAAGGGCGCATCGCAGTTCGCCAGCGGCATGGCGCTGACCCTCAACAACGGCGCCGGGCTCGCGACCGGGCTCGCCGGCAGTGCCCAGGCCGGCGCGGCCAATGCCGGCAGCGTCGCGGTGGCCGGGTTCGAGCAGCAGACCGTCGACGGCAACGCCGCCGCCGGCGTCACGATCACGTTCACCTCGGCGACGACGTTCGACGTCACCGGTCCCGGCACCGGCGATCCGACCGGCGTCGGCTACGTGCCGGGCCAGCCGATCGAGTTCAACGGCTGGCGGCTGACGCTGACCGGTACGCCGGCAGCCGGCGACACGGTCGGCATCGCGCCGACCGCGAACCCGGCGGTCGACAACCGCAACGCCCGCGCGATGGTCGCGCTCGGCGACCGGCAGCTGGTCGACGGCCGCCGCTTCGTCGATGCGTTCGCGGAACTGGTCGCCGACGTCGGCAGCCGGACCGCGCACAGCCAGACCTCGGCCGAGACCTCGGCAGCGATGCTCGGTCGCGCCCAGGGAGCGCAGGCGGCGTCGAGCGGTGTCAACCTCGACGAGGAGGCGGCGCGGCTGCTGCAGTATCAGCAGGCGTACCAGGCGTCGGCGCGCGTGATCGCGGCGGCGAATTCGATGTTCGACACCATCCTGTCGGTGGTCTCGAGGTAAGCCCGATGAGAGTCGCGACCGGACAGTTCACCCAGCAGGCGATCGACGGCATCAACCGCCGCACCGAGGCGCTGCAGCGGTTGCAGCAGCAGATCACCACCGGCAAGCGGATCAACCAGGCGAGCGACGATCCGGTCGCGGCGGCCGAGTCCGAGCGGATCCGCTCGACGCTCGTGACGCTCGGCATCGAGCAGCGGATGATGACGCATGCGACCGCCATGCTCGGCCAGGCCGACGGCGCGCTGGCGAGCGGCGCCGAACTGCTGCAATCGGCGCGCGAGCTGCTGGTCGGCGCCGGCAACGGCAGCTACGGCCCCGAGGATCGGGCGATCATCGCGCTCCAGCTCACCGGCATCCGCGACGAGCTGCTGTCGGTCGCCAATCAGTCGGACGGCGCCGGCGGCTACGTGTTCGGCGGGCAGGGCAGCGCGACGCCGCCGTTCACGACCGCCGGTACGCCGCTCTACCAGGCCAACGCCGGTACCCAGCAGACCGGCATCGGCATGTCGTTCGACACCACGGTCGACGGCAGCCGCGTCTTCATCGGTGACGGTGCCGGCGCGACCACCGGCTCGATCTTCGCGTCGCTCGACACGATCATCGGCCAGCTGCGCGACCCGGCTCTCGACAACGCGACGCTGCGCACCGCGCTCGATACCGCGCTGGCCGCGACCGATGCATCGCTCGGCCGGGTCTCGACCGCCCGGACCGAGGTCGGCGAGCAGCTGCGCGCGCTCGAGTCGCGCGGCCGGCTGATCGAATCCGGCGAGCTGCGCGCGACCGGACGCTTGTCGGAGATCGCCGATACCGACTACGCGGCAGCGATCTCAGAGATGCAGACGCATCAGCTCGCGATCAACGCGGCGATGCAGACCTACGCCCAGATCGCCCGCCTGTCGCTGTTCGACTACCTATGACCAACATCAATCCACCGCAGCGGGCAGGAAAGCCTGCAGCCGCCGGCGGTGGCAGCCAGGAAGCTCCGATGCAACCCAATCACATTCTGCAGTCGCTGATCGGCTACGAGCCGATCATCGATCGCAAGCGCGGCGTCATGGGACTGCGCGTCCAGTTGAAGCCGGCCGGCGAGGCACGGCATCCGATGGCTGCGCTCTATGCCGAATTCGGCCGCGACTGGCCGGCGCAGAGCCATTCGGTGCTGCTGTCGGCGCGTGAGGCGATCATCGACGGCAGCCTGCTCGAGGTCGCGCCGAATCCGAATGTCTGGCTCGAGATCCCGGCCGAGCTGACCTGCCTGCCGGAGATGCAGCAGCTGCTCGCCGAGCTGCACCGGCTCGGCTTTCCGATGGTGCTGCGCGGCCGCACGCCGATCCCGCTGCCGCCGCATCTGCTGGCGGCGTTCCGGCTGTCGATCATCCACGTCGACGAGGATCGCCGGCTGTTCGCCAAGGACCAGACACCGCTGCCGGCCGGCGTCAAGCGCTCGATCGGCTACGCTCAGGACGGCGTCAGGTCGATCGAACTGATGGAGCGCTGCTTCGATACCGGTGCGCAGGCGGTGCTCGGCTGGCCGATGGAGGACGCGATCACCTATCGTGAACGGCCGAGCTCGCAGCCAGACTACGTCGCGATCATGCAGTTGATCGCGATGACCGACCGCAACGAGGATCCGCCGAAGATGGAGGCGGTGATCCGCCGCGACCCGGCGATCGCCTACCGGCTGCTGCGCTACATCAACTCGGTCGGCTTCGGGCTGCAGGTGCAGGTGCAGAGCTTCCGGCACGCGATCATGATGCTCGGCTACCAGAAGCTCAAGCGCTGGCTGGCGCTGCTGCTGGCGACTTCGTCGAAGGACGCCAACATGCGGCCGGTGATGCTCGCGTCGTTCCGCCGCGGTCTGTTCCTCGAGCAGCTGCTCGGGCAGGATCAGGACGACGCGATGCGCGACGAAGTATTCATCCTCGGCGTGTTCTCGCTGCTCGACAAGCTGATGAAGAAGCCGTTCGATCAGCTGTTCGACTCGCTGGCAGTGCCGGAACGGGTCCACGAGACGCTGGTCACCGGTAGCGGGACCTATGCGCCGTATCTGCGGATCGTCGAGGCGATCGAGCAGGGACCCGATCCGCAGCTGCAGGGCGCGCTCGACGACTGCCTGCTGACGCTCGCCGACTGCAATATGGCAGTGCTGCGTACGCTGCGCGCGCCGGAACTGATGCAAGCCTGACCAAGGCAAGCCTGACCGGGGCGATCCGGCCTGCCGGCGCGCTGCCCGCGGGAGGCGGGCGGCGATCGGCGCCGGATGGGTCCGGGCCGACCGGGGCGGGCCGGGTGGGCCCGCCGATCGAGCGGTCGGGTGGGACGAAGCGAGCCGTCAGGCGGCCTTGCGCTTGCTCGCGGCGCGGGTCGCGTCGGTCGCGCTCGCGACGTTGGCTTCGGTCAGCTCGACGGCCTGGCGGGTCGCCTTGTTGACCTGATCCCAGGCCGAGTTGGCGGCGGTCACCGCCGACTTGACCAGCGTCACGACACCTTCCGAACCGGCCGGTGCGTTCTTGGCGAACGATTCGATCGCGGCCGACAGCGCGCGGTTGCCTTCGGCGAAGTGCTTCTCGACGACCTTCTGGATCTCGGTGCCGGTTTCCTGCGCGATCGCGTAGACATGCTTGGCGTAGGCCGAGAATTTGTCGGCGTCCGGATGCGACGAATCGGACAGCGTGGCGGCGAACGCCTGCACGTCCCTGGTGTCGAGCAGCGCGACGGTCTTCTCGACGCCTTCCTCGAACGAGGCCTTGGCGGCCTGCGCGTTGAGCTGGGTGAATTTCTCGAAGCCGGTGATCGATGCGAGGGCGACCGCGCGGGCCGACTCGAGCGATTGACGTTGAATGGCAATAAACTGCTCGGGAACTGCGAACATCGGGATCTCCTTGCCGGACGATTCAGTGGGAGGGGAGTGCGATCATGCTGCGGCGCGGAATCTCCGCACCGGTGCACTGAGTCGCGGCAGAACGATGATGCAGTGCACCAATGAAGTGTAATCTTGCGGTGCAGCAATTGTCAAATTCGGCGATCGGGGCGATGGCGATGATCGGAATCATTCGAAGGGCACCCGGGTGACGGCCGCGAGCGTGCCGGCACCGCCGTCTCCCCGGGCCGCGTATCCGCACTTGCGGCTGATCACGACGCGATGGGCCGACAACGACGTCTACGGCCACGTCAACAACGTCGTCTACTTCTCGTACTTCGATACCGTGGTCAACCAGTACCTGATCGAACGCGGCGTGCTCGACATCGCCGGCGGCGCGGTGATCGGCCTGGTAGTCGATAACGCCTGCCGCTATTTCCAGCCGCTGCAGTTCCCGGACCTGGTGCACGCCGGGCTCGCGGTCGAACGGCTCGGCAACAGTTCGGTGATCTACCGGATCGGGCTGTTCCGCGGTGAGGATCCCGATCCGGCGGCCCAAGGGCGGTTCGTGCATGTCTATGTCGACCGCGAGTCGCGCCGGCCGGTATCCCTGCCGCCGGGGCTGCGGCGGGTGCTCGAGCCGCTGAGCATGAACGGCGCCGCCGGTCAAACTTCGCGTGGCTTGTAGGGACCGAATTGTAACTTGCTGATAGCTAAGCGGATTTCTGCATAGAATCGGCCCCTTCGCATGAGGGGATCGATGAAGCGGACGCGACTCGCAGCCTGTGTTCTGGCAACTGTCCTGGGGTTCGGGCTGACCCAGGCGGCCCCGGCCGACGCGGCGAGACAGCCCGGCGCAAACGGCAAACAGCAGAAAACAGCCGTCAAAGTGCGCCCGACGATCGCCAAGGATCGGCCAACCGGCGCCAAATCACGGTCGATCGCTGCCGCTGCCCGACCGGCTGCGGCCAAGTCACGGCCGGCTGCCGTGAAATCCGGCCCGTCAGCCCGCAATTCCCGGTCGGCGGTCGGCGGTGCACGGTCGGCTGCGGTCAAGCCGCGATCGGCCGCTGCCGCTGCTCGCTCGCCTGCTGCCAGGGCGCGACCGGCCGCGCTCGCGATCGCGGCGGTGAAACCGGGGCGCCGTGCCACGACGCGCGGCAGGGCGGCCCCGGCGAAGGCGAAGGCGACAGCGACGACTACGGCCACGACGACGGCAACGGCGACGGCGAAAGCCGCCTACGGGCCTGACCTGAAACACGTCCAGGCGCTCGGCAGCAACGGCTCGCTGCGGCTGGTCTCGGCGGCGAGAGGCGTGGACGGTCCGGGCGGCGCGGCGGCCGAACCGACGACGGTGCCCGGCAGCGTGCCGCCGGCCGCCGGTCATGTCTCGATCGGCGAGGCGATCGGCCTGCATCAGATACCCGATCCGCTCGCGCTGCGTTCCGGCGTCGCGCTGGTGGTCGACCCGGTCACCGGCGAGATCCTGTACGAAAAGAATTCGCGCGCGGTGCTGCCGATTGCGTCGATCACGAAGCTGATGACGGCGATGGTGGTGATCGATGCCGGCCAGCCGCTGAACGAGCGCATCACCATCGACGAAGGCGATCGCGACACCGAGCGCGCCAGCCTGTCGCGGCTGCCGATGGGTTCGACGCTGACCCGCGCCGAATTGCTGCAGCTCGCACTGATGTCGTCCGAGAACCGCGCCGCCAGCGCGCTGGCACGCCAGTATCCGGGCGGCTTCACTGCCTTCGTCGCTGCGGCCAACCGCAAGGCCGTCGAGATCGGCATGCGCGACTCGGTGTTCATGGACGGTACCGGGCTGTCGTCGTCGAATGTCTCGACCGCGCGCGACCTCGCAGTGATGGTCGCCGCGGCCGCGCGCTACCCGATGATCCGCAGCTACTCGACCGCATCGATGCTTAACGTGCAGACCTCGTACGGCGCCCGCGTGTTCCGGACCACCAATCGGATGGTCGCGAGCCCGGGCTGGGATCTGGCGCTGCAGAAGACCGGCTACATCAACGAGGCCGGCAACTGCCTGGTGATCCAGGGCAATCTCGACGGCCGTTCGCTGATCATGGTGCTGCTCGATTCGCAGGGCCGCTATTCGCGGCTCGGCGATGCGATGCGGCTGCGCAGATACCTGGAAGGGTGATCTAGCTGGCGTCGAAACCGAGCGCGCTCGAGATCTGGTTCGCGGTCTTGCAGAGCTGCTCGATCCAGCCGTCCTGGACGAAATCGGCCGGCGCCGAGATCGACAGGCCGGCGATCAGCTGGCCCGAATCGTCGCGGATCCCGGCGGCGATGCAGCGGACGCCAAGCTCGAGTTCCTCGTTGTCGCGTGCGTAGCCGCGGGCGCGGACCAGCGCCAGTTCGCGCTCTAGGATCGCCGGATCGGTGATGCTGTTGCGGGTATGGCCGGCCAGTCCGGTCCGCGCGATGTAGCCCTGGATCGCGCGGGCCGAGTCGGCCGCCAGGAACAGCTTGCCGACCGACGTCAGGTGCAATGGCGCCCGGCCCCCGACTGCCCGGACGACCTGCATGCCGCTGCGCTCGGAAACCGCACGCTCGATGTAGACGATCTCGTCGGCCTGACGGATCGACAGGTTGACCGGCTGCGCGGTGACGCGGTGCAGATCGCGCATCGGTCCCATCGCGGCGTCGCGGACGTTGAGGCGCGCCTTGACCAGATTGCCGAGTTCGAGCAGCCGCATGCCGAGCTGATAGGTGCCCGGCTCGACCCGGTCGACGAAGCGCGCCCAGACCAGATCGTTGAGGATCCGATGTGCGGTCGAAGGATGCAGGCCGGTCCGCGCCGACAACTCCTTCAGGCTGACCGGATCCGGCTGCTGGGCGAGCCCGTCGAGCAGCGAAACCATCCGCTCCAGCACCTGCACTGCCGTCTTGCCACCGCCCGGGCGGCCCGGCTTGGCCGGAGTACCGGCTGGCGAAGCGCCGGCTGGCGATGGCTTGTTGTTATGCATCCGGCGTGGTGCGCGTTGGAGAAGGACGTTTTTATAGCACGGCGCATCGCCACTGTCGAACCCGGGCCGCTTCGGCGCAGTCGGGATCGTTTCTTGCTGAGGCGGCGCAGACTGCCGTCGACGGCAGCCATGGAGGCGAAGGTGCTAGGGGCACAGGAAACCGGCCGGCTCGATCCGGCGGCAAAGGCGGCGGTGCTGAGCGTACTGGTGGTCGACGACGATGTCGAGACGCTGGCCGCGACCGCGACGCTGATCATGACGCTCGGACACCGGGTGACGACGGCCAGCAGCGGCCGTGACGCGGTGCGGGCGGTTCGGGACCTGCCGATCGATCTGCTGCTGCTCGACATCGGGCTGCCGGACATCGACGGCTATGAAGTCGTGCGCCGGCTGACGTTGCTCGGCGAGCGCGCGATGCCGGTCATCGCGCTGACCGGCTGCGGTAGCGAACGCGATGTCCGCCGGTCGACGGTCGCCGGCTTCTACGATCACATCGTCAAACCCTGCAGTGCCGCACGGCTGCGGCACCTGCTCGCCAGTGTCCAGGCCCGCCGTGCGGGCCGGGCATCCGAGGCGGTCGCTGCGGGGCTCGGTACGGCGTGATCGTCGGCGCGTGAGTGTCGGTGCGTGATGGCCAGCGTGTGATCGCCGGTACGTGATGGCCGGCGCGTGATCGTCAGTCAGTGCAGCGTGATCGCGTTGCGCGTCGCCAGCATGCGTTCGATCAACAGACGCAGCGATTCATAGCCGCGGTACTTGGCGAAGAAGTGCCGTTCCAGCCACAGGTAGTGGCCGAGCAGCACGTCGGGCGTCGCCTCGCGCAGCTTGACGGCGAACTCGTCGAAGTACTCCTTGGCGACCTGGTACCAGCGGTCCTCGTCGAGCCGGGACGCGGCTCCGGTCCGGGTGCATTCGCTGGTGTAAACCTCGTCGACGACTTCGGCGGTCTTCTCGGAGAAGGTCGCGAAGGTCAGCAGCGTCGCGAACGCCTCGGTCTCGCGGCCGGATTCGAAGGTTCCGATGAAGGCGAGCCGGCTGCCGTCGACCAGCAGCGGCGGGGTCATGAACAGATTGTCGGACTGATCGGCCATGCTCGAACCCGCGGAACCAATATGTACCGATCATGTTGCGGCCGGGCGGGGCTGTCTGCCTAAAACGTCACGTTCGGCGCCAGGCGAAGACCGCGGCTGCCAGCCAGCCTGTGACATGGCACACTGATCGGGCCACAGCCGCGGGGCGGTCCGTCGCGCCGCCCGCCTTTGCCTTCGCTTTCGCCATCCGTCTGCCACCGTCGTGCCGCTCAGCTACTGTCATCCCCCGTCCGGCGCGTCGCGCTGGCTGGTCGCGTGCCTGTGCGCCGAATGGTGCGGTACCTGCCGCGACTTCCGTGCGCCGCTGGCGCGGCTCGCGGCGCAATTGCCGGCGCACGCGTTCGCCTGGCTCGACATCGAGGAGCAACCGGATCTCGCCGGCGAAATCGACGTCGAGACGTTTCCGACCATGCTGATCCAGGACGGCACGCGGATCCTGTTCTACGGGCCGGTGCTGCCCGATACCGACGGATTGCGGCGGCTGCTGCGCGCGCTCGACGAAAACGGCCCCCAGCCGGTTGCCGACGACGCCGAAGTGCGTGCGCTGGCGGCCCGGCTGGCCGCCGTGCACGCTGGCGCGGGGGCGACGCCATGACCCTGGTGGCGCGATGAATCCGGCACCGGCGATCCGCGGCTGGCATTCGCATGTCTACTACGACGCCGCCAGCCTGCCGGCGGCCGAGGCGCTGATCGCCCGGGCCCGGGTCGAGCTGCCGGTCGAGGTCGGACGGATGCACCACCGTCCGGTCGGCCCGCATCTGCGCTGGAGCTGCCAGCTCGCCTATCCGCCGGAGCGATTCGCCGCGGTGATCGGCTGGCTCGCGCTGAACCGCGGCGACCTGACGGTGTTCACCCATCCGCAGACCGGGCAGCCGCTGGCCGACCATCGCGACCGGGCGATCTGGATGGGCGAGCTGCTGCCGCTCGAGCTCGACGCGCTACCGGCCACCGAGTGAACCGGCGGCCGAGTGACCCGGGGACCGAGTGACCGGGGACCGAGTGAACCGCAGACCGGTCGAGGCGGTGGCCGCGGCCACCGTCCGCTGGTCGGTCGGCCCGGCACGACCATGACCCTGGCAGTGGCCGCCGGCCGCTGCGGCGCGGAATATTCCGGCCAGCCATGGGCCAATTCGGACACCTGATCAGCGGCGCCGCCTGGGCGGTCGGCGGCAAGATCCTGCAGTTCCTGCTGGGTCTGGGCACGCTCGCCGTGGTCGCCCGGCTGGTCGGTCCGGAAAGCTACGGGATCTATGCGCTGAGTTGGCTCGCGCTCGGCATTTTCGACATCCTGCTCGGCGGCGCGCCGACCGAAACGCTGGTCCAGCGGAAGGTCGCGACCGCCGGGCATTTCAACGCGACCTTCTGGGCGACGCTGCTGCTGGCCGTCGTCGGCTGGCTGCTGGTCTGGGTCAGCGCGCCGACCGTTTCGCAGTGGCTGACCGGCGGTGCGGTGCTGGCCGCGTTGCTGCCGGTGCGGGCGCTGGGGTTCGTGTTCCGGGCGCTCGGCGTCGGGCCGGCGGCGCAGCTGATGCGCGAATCGCGCTTTCGCTCGGTCGCGCAGGCCGAGATGGTCGCATCGGCGCTGTCGAACATCGTCGGCATCGCCATGGCGTTCGCCGGTTGCGGCATCTGGAGCCTGGTCGGCATGGAGCTGACCCGCGGCGCGATCGTCACCGCCGCTGCCTACGGCATGACCGGCTGGCGGCCCGGCCTGCGGATGTGCTGGTCCGACCTGCGCGATCTGCTCGCGTTCAACGTTGGCACCTGGGGGTCCTGGGGCCTCGCATTCGTCCGCAGCCAGCTGCCGCGCCAGCTGATCGGCTCGACGCTCGGGCCGACCGCGGTCGGCTATTTCGCGCTGGCGCAGCGGCTGTACGAGCAGATCGCCGATATCGTCATGGTTCCGGCGTACAACGTGGTGCAGGCCGGCGTCGCGCGCGTGCAGGACGATCTGCCGGCGGTTCGCCAGATTGCCGGCGGCATCCTGCGGATCACCTCGGTGATTGCATGCCCGTTGTTCTTCGGGCTGGCCGCGATCGCGCCGTTGCTGGTACCGACGATGTTCGGCAGCGGCTGGATCGAGGCGGTGCCGGTCGTGCAATGCCTGATGCTGGTCGGTGTCCGGATCGCGGTGACGACGGTGCAGGCATCGACGCTGCGCAGCATGGGCAAGCCGCAGCTGGAACTGGTCAGCGCGATGCTCAGCGTCGCGCTCGCCGGCGCACTGATCGGCCTCGCGCTGCCGTACGGCGTGGTTGCCGCGTCGGCGGCTTTCGCCTTGTCGGGGTTCCTGGTGTTTCCGCTCGACGCGATCTTCGTGCGACGCGCCAGCGGCCTCGCTATCGTCGACCAGGCCGCACCGCTGGCACGCGCGTCGCTGGCCGGCCTGGCGATGGCGCTCGGCGTGCTGGCGGCGCTGCCGCCGCTGGCCGAGCAGCTGCCGCCGTTGCCGGCGCTCGCGATCCTGATGGCACTCGGCGCATTGCTTTACTGGGTGACGCTGCGCATCTGGATGCCGGCGGCCGCCGTGATCATCGCGCGCGCGCTGGTCGCCGTCGCGCGGCGCGATTTCGCCGGCGTGCGCGCCGCGCTCGGGATGCTCCATTCGGCCTGACGATCCGGCTGCGCCGGGTCGGTGACTGC
>JBFWQR010000175.1:0-14191 GCA_050249335.1 Lautropia sp. | reverse complement strand
TGGTCAGCGACGCCAGTTCGTCCTCGGCGACCGGCACGTCGACCTCGAATGCCTGGCCGACGAAGCGCATCTGCAGCGTGAACGCGTGGGTGAGCGTGCCGGTCATGCCGGCGGCGCGCAGCCGCGCATCGAGCGCCTCGCGCAGCGCGGCGAGCGCGGCGCGGACCGCGGACGGCGCCGCGGCGTCGAGCAGGATGCGCCGCGTCTCGGTCTCGTACTGGGTATAGTCGGACGCGAGCAGGCCGAATGCCGACAGCACGCCGGCGTTCTGCGGCACGACGATGGTCGCGATGCCGAGATCCTCGGCGATCCTGCCGGCGTGCAGCGGGCCGGCACCGCCGAACGGCACCAGCGCGTAGTCGCGCGGATCGCGGCCGAGCTCGGTCGAGATCAGCTGGATCGCGCGGACCACGTTGGCATCGGCGAGCCGGATCGCGCTGTCCGCGACCGCCTCGAGGCTCATGCCGAGCTCGTCGGCGAGCGGCGCGAATGCCTGCCGCGCCGCCTCGATGTCGAGCTTCATCCGGCCACCGAGGAACGACGCGGCGACGATCGTGCCGCGCAGCACATGCGCATCGGTGATGGTCGGCGCGCGGCCGCCGCGGCCGTAGCAGGCCGGGCCGGGGTCGGCTCCGGCCGAGCGCGGCCCGACCCGCAGCATGCCGCCGGAATCGCGCCAGACGATGCTGCCGCCGCCGGCACCGACCGACGCGATGTCGACCACCGGCGTGCGGATCGGCAGGCCGTCGACGCTGGTCTCGGGCGCGATGATCGGCTGCCCGCCGGACACCAGGCAGACGTCGGTGCTGGTGCCGCCCATGTCGAACGTGATCAGATCGGCGACATCCGACGCGCCGGCCTGGCGGATCGCGCCGACGACGCCGGCCGCCGGGCCGGAGAACAGCGCGGTGATCGCGTTGCGGCGGATCGCGGCGGCCGGCAGCCGGCCGCCGTTGCTCTGCATGATGCTGAGCCGGCCGGTGAAGCCTTCGGCGGCGAGCCGCTCCTCGAAGCGGCCGAGATAGCCGTCGATGATCGGCTGCACGTAGGCCGACAGCGCGGTCGTCGATGCCCGCTCGTACTCGCGGAACTCGCGGCTGATCTCGTGCGAGCAGCTGACGTGCAGCGTCGGGAAGCGCGCGCGGATCACGCCGGCGAGCGCACGCTCGTGCGCCGGGTTCGCATAGCCGTTCAACAGGCAGATCGCGACCGCCCGGAACGGCCGCGCCGCGAGCGCCGTGGCCAGTGCCTGCGCCGCGGCATCGAGGTCGAGCGGCACCGCGACCGATCCGTCGGCGAGCATCCGCTCCTCGATCTCGATCACGTCCCGGCGTTCGACCACCGCGACCGGCTTCTGGTAGTCGAGCTGGTAGATCTTCGGACGGTCCTGGCGCTGGATCAGCAGCAGGTCGCGGAAGCCCGCAGTGGTGACGAACGCGGTCAATCCGCCCTTGCGCTCGAGCACCGCGTTGGTCGCGACGGTTGAGCCGTGGACCAGGTCGGTGATCCGGGCGAGCGGGATCTTCGCCGCTGCGAGGGCGGCGAACACGCCCTGCTCAGGGCTGCTCGGCACGCTCGGTACCTTGGTGACGCGGACCTCGGTCCCGTCGATCGCGATCAGATCGGTGAACGTGCCACCGACCTCGACGCCTACGCGCATCTCGGCTCCTGTGAATCGTCGGCAGGCTGCTGCACCAGCCTGTCAGGGTTCGTCATTCGAGTTTCAGATTCAGCGGCGCCAGCACCTTGCGCCAGGTCTCGGTTTCGTCGGCGATCATCTTGCCGAACTCGGCCGGGGTCATCCGGCTGGACTCGGAGCCGTCCTTGATCAGCCGTTCGGCCGGCTCCTTCTCGTGCGCCCAGCGGATGATCTCGGCGTTCAGCTTGTCGATGATCGCGGTCGGCGTCCCGGTCGGCGTCACGATGCCGTACCACGAGTAGGCGACCATGCCGGGTACGCCCGATTCGACGAAGGTCGGGATCTGCGGCGCGACCGCGAGCCGCTGCTCCGACGTGATGCCGATCGCCTTGACGCGCTTGTTCTCGACGTTGTGCAGCGACGTGCCGACGCCGTCGAAATGGATGTCGACCCGGCCGCCCATGATGTCGATATTGGCCGGCGCGCTGCCCTTGTAGTGGATCGCAGTCAGCTCGATGCCGGTCAGCGACTTCAGCAGCTCGCCGACCAGCTGCGACGAGCCGGCCAGGCCCTGGGTCGCCCAGTTGATCTTGCCGGGATTGGCCTTGGCGTAGGCGATCAGCTCCTGCGGCGTGTTCGGCGCGAACTGGTGCGACGCGACCAGCATGAACGGCTGCCGCGCGACCAGCGCGACCGGCTGGAACTGGTCGACCCGGTAGCGCATCTCCTTCAGCGTCAGCGGGTTCAGCGCCAGCGTCGTCACCGTCGTCATCAGCAGCGTATGGCCGTCCGGCGGCGACGCGGCGACGAACTCGGCGGCGATCGCGGTCGCGGCGCCCGGCTTGTTGTCGATGACGAACGGCTGGCCGAGCCGTGCCTGCAGGCCGGCACCGAGCTGCCGCGCCAGCAGATCGGTGTAGCCGCCGGCCGGGTAGGGCACGACGATACGGACCGGCCGCTTCGGATAATCCTGGGCCTGCGCCAGTGCGGCGCCGGCCGGTGCCAGCAGCAGCGCGCCGGCAAGTGCCAGCAATTGCAAGGGATGCGAGCGGGTCAGCCGTGGCATGGTGGTTCCTCCGTGAGTGGGCGTGTCGGCGGGCAGGGGCGTGTCGGCGTGCAGGAGCGGGTCAGCGGGCGGAGGGCGTCGATGCTTCGCCGGCGACCGGCAGCGCGAATGCCTGGCGGACACCGGCGCGGGTCGCGCCGCGCGCATACGGTACCGGCACACTGACCGTCGCGCCGAGATCCTCGGCAGCGTGCCAAGGCCAGCGTGGATCGTTCAGCATGCCGCGGGCGAGCGCGACCAGATCGGCCTGGCCGTTCGCGACGATGGCCTCGGCATGATTCGGTTCGCGGATCAGGCCGACCGCCATCGTCGCGATGCCGGCTTCGCGGCGGATCCGCTCGGCGAACGGCACCTGATAGCCGGGGGCGAGCGGGATCGCGGCGATGCTGTTGCCGCCGGACGAGGCGTCGACGTAATCGCAGCCGAGCATGCGCAGGCGCCCGGCGAACGCGACCGCGTCGTCCGGCGTCAGGCCGGCGGGATCCCAGTCGGTGCCGTTCAGACGGACGCCGAGCGGCCGGTCGGCCGGCCAGGCGCGTCGCATCGCGGTCAACACTTCGAGCGGAAAGCGCATCCGGTTCTCGCGGCTGCCGCCCCAGTCGTCTTCGCGCCGGTTCGCGATCGGCGACAGGAACGAGCTGAGCAGATAGCCGTGTGCCGCATGGACCTCGATCATCTGCAGCCCGAGCCGGACGCAGCGCTCGGTCGCCTGGACGAACGCGGCGATGATGCGCTCCATGCCGGCGCGGTCGAGCGCCGCCGGCGCCGGCCAGTCCGGCAGGAACGGCAGCGCCGACGGGCCGTCGGTCTGCCAGCCGCCGCGGCCCGGCGGGATCGGGCCGCGGCCGTCTGCCGGCTTCAGCGTCGAGGCCTTGCGGCCGGCGTGCGAAAGCTGGATGCCGATCGGCATGTCGCTGTAGCGGCGGACCACCGCGAGCACCCGGGCGAGCGCGGCTTCGCTTGCGTCGGAGTAGAGGCCGAGACATTCGCGGCTGATCCGGCCGCGCGGCTCGACCGCGGTCGCTTCGATGATCAGCAGGCCCGCGCCCGACAATGCCAGGTGGCCGAGGTGGATCAGATGCCAGTCGGTCGCGCAGCCGTCGACCGCGCTGTACTCGCACATCGGCGAAACGACGATCCGGTTCGGCAGCGTCAGGCCACGCATCGTGAACGGCGAAAATAGCGCGGTCATCCTCGTTGTCCTTCCCGCGGAGCGCTACCCGCGTCGCACTGAAAGCGGCCGAACCAAGCAGTCGCCGCGGATCCGGCTTCGCCGGTCCGTTGGCGGCGCCCCCCTATCAAGGGGGGTAGGGCCGCAGGCCCAAGGGGGGTTGACCTCATCATTCATCGCCAGACTCCGTCGACCCGGTCCCAGCTGTCGGCGCGCAGGTCCGGCTTCTCGGCGAGCAGCGCCGGCTTCCTGACCTTGTTCGACGGCGTCCGCGGGAACTCGTCCCGGTACTCGATGTAGCGCGGTACCTTGAACGGCGCGAGCTGGCGCGCCGCATGGGCGATGATCGCTTCGGGCGGCACGTCCGCCCTGGTCAGCCCCGGCTGCAGGATCACGCAGGCCTTGACCTCTTCCTTGCGGCGCTCGTCGGGCACCGGGATCACCGCGGCGTCGAAGATCTCCGGCATGTCCTTGAGCACCGATTCGACCTCGCGCGCCGGGATGTTCTCCGAGCTGCGCCGAATCATCTCCTTCAACCGGCCGACGATGTAGAAGTAGCCGCGCGAGTCCTGGCGGAACAGGTCGCCGGTGCGGAACCAGTCGCCGAAGAACGCCTCGCGAGTCGCCTCGGGCTTGCCGAAGTAGCCCTGGATGATGCCGCTGCCGCGGACCACCAGTTCGCCGATCTCGCCGCGCGGCACCTCGTTGCCGTCGGCGTCGACGACCTTGCATTCGCGAAACGGCCCGGCGATGCCGCAGGTGCCCGAGCCGATCATGTCGTCGGCCTCGAGCGGCAGATAGGTCGCCGAGCCGAGCTCGGTCATGCCGAACGCCTCGCGGGCGTTGACGTTGAAGCGCGCCTCGACCGCGGCGTGGATCTCCTTGCGCAGCCCGTAGACGTTGACGCGGCGGATGTCGTTGTCGCCGTCGTCGGGCGACGGCGGGTTCTTGAACATCAGCTCGGCCGGCATCAACGAGAACTGGATCCGCCAGGTGCGCAGCCATTCGGTGTAGCGGCTGGTGCTCTGTTTGGCGGCGATGAAGGCGGTGGCGCGCTGATGGAACGTCATCAGCAGCAGCCACTGCGGGTCCATGTAGTAGAACGGCGTCGAGATCAGGATCCGCTCGTAGGCGAGGCCGTCGCGGAACGCATTGACCCTGCTCTGCGTGATCCAGTAGCGCTGCGCCTGCAGCACGCCCTTCGGAAAGCCGGTGGTGCCCGACGTGTACTGGATGTTCAGCAGGTCGTCGAGCCCGACCGGCGCCGGCGCGGCGAACGCCGGATCGCCGCCGTCGAGCAGTGCCTGCCACGCGTGCTGGCCCGGCTGCGGCGTGCCGACGACGATGATCCGTGCATCGGTCAGCCGCTCCGGCCGGCGTGTCAGCCCGGCGAGCACCGGCAGGAACTGGTCGGCGATCACCAGGTAGTCGGCGGCGCCGTCGTTCAGCAGGTAGTCGAGCTCGCGCGGCGTGTAGCCGACGTTGACCGGCACCATCACCGCGCCGAGCTTGGCGATGGCAAGCCAGGTGACCGGGAACTGCGGCAGGTTCGGCACCATCACCGCGACGTGGGTGCCCTTGGCGACGCCGTGCGCCGCGAGGCCCGAGGCGAACCGGTTGACCAGCGCGCGGACCTCGCGATAGCTCGCGGTCTCGCCGCTGTCGATGAAGCGCCAGGCGAGCCGCTCCGGCACCTCCGCCGCTGCGGCGTCGAGCAGCGCGTCGACGCAGGCGGGCAGCGGCTCGGCCTCGAGCTGGCGGCGGCGCTCGGCGGGGTCGGCGCTGTAGCGCGCGAGGCGCCATTCGGGACGGATCGGTTTCTGCATTCAGGCGAGGCGAAGGAAACGCGCGGCGTTCTCGCCGAGCCATTTGCGCCGGACCGCGTCGGGCAGCTCCAGCGCATCGAACTCGGCGTACGCTTGCGCGACCGGCTGCATCGGGTACGAAGTGCCGGTCAGGATCCGGTCCTGCAGCAGCCGGGTGCCGTAGGCGAGCAGCGGCCGGTAGCCAGCGTCGGGTTGCGACAGCAGCTTGGGCCGCACCGCGACAATGCCGATATGGACGTTCGGATGGCGCCAGGCGACGCCGATCAGCTCCTCGACCCACGGCCAGCCCGGCGGCGACGCGCAGACGCGCAGCTCCGGGAAGTGCTGCATCACCTCGTCGAGATACGCCGGCCGGCCGTAGTCCATCTGCGACGCGGTCGAGAAATTGATGCCGCAGTGGATATTGACCGGGATGTCGAGCTCGACGCACTTGGCATAGAGCGGATACATCCGCTTGTCGTTGATCGCGAGCTTCAGCTCGAAGCACTGCAGGTTCAACCCGCGCAGCCCGTGTTCGCGGACCGCGGTCTCGAGCTCGCGGACCGCCGCCATGCCCTTGTGCGGATCGACGCCGGCGAAGCCGACGAAGCGCGGACCTTGCTCGCGGCAGAACGCCGCGACGTCTTCGTTGCGGACCTTGAGCCCGAACGTCGTCTCGTTGTCGCGCGCCTTGACGACGACATGCGCGGCACCGAGCGCATCATAGGCAGCGAGGTAGCCGGCCAGCGCTGCCGCCGGATCGGCCGGCCGCTCGACCCGCGCCTCGCTCGCCGCGTAGACCCGGCGGTAGTTGGCCAGGTGGCCGGTCTGCGGCGGCTCGAACGCCGGCGTCGGCGGCTTGCTGGCGTAATCGATGATCATGATCTGCGGCTGCTTCAGAGGGCGCCGACTCTCGCGCTGCTGAAGGGGTGCAGGAAGCGTAGCGAGCGGCCCGAGGTCGACGGGAGTAGCGCAGCTTGGCTCCCGCCAAGCGAGCAACGCAGCGTCGAGATCGGGTCGCGCAGTAGCTTCATGCGCCCCTTCAGTCGGGTTGCACGCCGGCGGCGCGTAGCAGATTGCCGTAGGACTTGACCTGCTCGGCGATGAATGCGGTGAACTGCTCCGGCGACGACGGGTTCGGCATGAACGCCTGGCGGCCGAGCGCCTCGACGACCTCGGGCTTCTTCAGCGTGCTGGCGAACGCGGCGTTGATCCGGTCGACGATCGGCCGCGGCAGGTGCGCCGGCCCGACCAGCCCCATCCAGTTCGAGATCGTGTAGTCGGGCAGGCCGGCCTCGTGAATGGTCGGCACGTCCGGCAACAGCGGCGAGCGGCGCTCGAGCGTGGTCACCAGCGCGCGCAGCTTGCCGCTCCGGACATGCGGCAGCGCGACCGCCGGCGGGTCCATCAGCACCTGCACCCGGTTGGCGAGCAGGTCCGGCATCACCAGCGGCGCCGACTTGTACGGCACGTGCAGCATCTGCAAGCCGAGCATCGAGTTCATCTGCGCGAACGCGACGATGCCGCTCGGGTTGCCGGTGCCGTAGGCGAGCTTGCCGGGGTTCGCACGGACGTAGTCGACGAACTCCTTGAAGGTCTTGACCGGCACCTCGCTGTTGACGTAGAGGAACACCGTATAGCGGCCGATGTCGGTGATCGGCGTGAAATCGCGGGCGACGTCGTACGGCGGGTTCTTGCGCAACGCCGGCACCGACGCGAGCGGTCCGCCGCTGCCGACCGCGAGCGTGTAGCCGTCGGGCGCGGCGCGGACCACTTCGAGCGCCGACACCGCACCGTCGCCGCCCGGTTTCGGATCGATGACGACCGGCTGGCCGAGCTCGGCCGACAGCGCCGGCGCGATCACGCGCATCACCGAGTCGGTCGCCGAGCCCGGCCCGAACGGCAGCACGATCCGGACCGGCCGGGTCGGATACGACTGCGCGGTGGCCAGGCCGGCGGCGGCAGTCGACAGCAGTGCGGTCAGCAGGGTCCTTCGTTTCATCGTGAACCTCCGTGGGAGCCGTCATCATTCCGGTCGTGGCCGGTGCGATCGCCGCCGCCGACCTTGCGGTTGGCCCGATCTTCGGCAGCGGCGGCGGCGGCGCGTTCGGCCGGGTTGCCGTAGCCGCCGCCGCCGGCGGTCTCGAGCACCAGCCGGTCGCCGCGTGAAACCGTGGTCACGCATTTCGAGATCGGTTCGACGCGGCCGTCGGCGCGGTGGATGGTCGCCCGCGTCATCGCGCCGTCGCCGCCGCCGGCCGAGCCGCGCGCCGCGGTGAAATGGCGTTCGCCGCGGAACGTGAAGCGGATGTCGTCGGCGTCGAACATATATTCCCGGATCACGCCGAGGCCGCCGCGCTGCCGCCCGGCGCCGCCCGAGTCCGGCCGCAGCCCGAAGCGCAGCACCCGGATCGGCGCGTCGATCGACAGCGCCTCGACCGGCAGGTTCATGCTGTTGGTGCCGTCGGTCTGCAGGCAGTCGACGCCGTCGGCCCGCGCGCTCGCGCCGGTACCGCCGCAGACCAGCTCGGAGACGATGAACGACGTGCCGTCGGCGCGCCGGCCGCCGAATGCCAGCATCACCGACAATCCGGCCGGCGCCGCCGGCACGCGGTCGGGCACCGCTTCGGCGAACGCGCCGATCATCGCGCCGCAGATCCGCTTGATCGTCGCGGTCCGCGCATTGACCGCCGCCGGCGGCTGCGGGTTGACCAGCGAGCCGACCGGCAGATGCAGGGTCACCGGCCGGAAGCAGCCGCCGTTGGTCGGGATCTGCGCGTCGGTCAGCGCCCGGACCGCATAGTACGCCGCCGCATAGGCGCCCGACGGCACGCAGTTCAGCGGACCGCGCAGCTGACCCTCGGTGCCGGTGAAGTCGAAATGGATCGTGCCGTCGCGGACCGTCGCGGCGACCTCGATCCGGACCCGGCGGTCGAGCTCGATGCCGTCGTTGTCGAGCCAGTCGACGTAGCGGTAGGTGCCCGCCGGCAGCCGGCGCAGCGCGGCGCGCGTCATCGCCTCCGAGCGGTCGAGCAGCTCGGCGAAGATCCGCACGATGGTCGCGCTGCCGTACGCCGCGCACAGCTCGCCGAGCCGGCGCGCGCCGACGCGGCAGGCGGCCAGCTGCGCGTTCAGGTCGCCGATGAACGTGTCCGGCAACCGGATGTTGTAGCGCAGCAGTGCTTCGAGCGCCGGATCGACGACGCCGTCGCGGATATAGCGCAGCGGCGGGATCCGCAGCCCTTCCTGGTAGATCTCGGTGGCGTTGGTCGGGATCGAGCCCGGTGCCATGCCGCCGACGTCCTGATGATGGACGGTCGCGACGCTGAATGCGACCACCACGTCGTCGGCGAATACCGGCACGAACAGCGTGATGTCGGGCAGATGGGTGCCGCCGCAGTACGGATCGTTCAGGATATAGACGTCGCCGGGCGCCATCGCGGCGATGCCGAACTTGGCGATCACCGCTTCGAGCGCCGGGATCATCGTCGCCAGATGGATCGGGATCGCGGTCGCCTGCGCGATGGTCTGCGCGTCGGCGGTGAACAGCGACGCCGAGCAGTCCATCCCTTCCTTGACGATCGGCGAGAACGCGCTGTGCAGCAGCGTCGTCTGCATCTCGTTGGCGATGCCTTCGAGCTTGTTGCGGACGACTTCGAGCGTGATCGGATCGATCCGCGCCGGGGCCTGCGCATCGTCCGGCTTCCGGGTATCGTCTGGCTTCATGTCGCGCTGCTGCCGAGGCTGCCGGTGATGGCGACCAGCAGCACGCCGTTGCCGGCGACGCGGGCCTGCCACCCCGGCTCGATCAGCGTGGTGGTGTCGGCCTGCTCGACGATCGCCGGTCCGTCGACCAGATCGCCGGGCGCCAGCGCGTCGCGATCGTAGACCGCCGCGGCGACGTAGTCGGCGGCGCCGGCGAGCAGGATCTCGCGGCTGCCCTTACGGGCGTCGCCGCGCGCCGCCGGCGGCCGGACGCTGCCGGCCGGCGCGGCGCTCTCGGGTGCCGCGTTGGCCGCGCGCTGGACGACCCGCAGGTTGACGAAGCGTGCCGGCGACCGCGTGCTGTGGCCGTAGACGCGATCGTGCAGCGTACAGAACTGCTGGTAGGCCTGCGCCAGCAGCCGGTCGGGGGCCGCGACGTCGAGCGGCACCTCGATATGATGGGCCTGGCCGACGTAGCAGACGTCGGCGTAGCAGGTGGTCTCGACCGCGGTCTCGGCGACGCCTTCGGCGCGCATCCGGGCCGCGCATTCGGCGGCGAGCCGGGCACAGCGGGCGATGACGTCGGCGGGGTCGACGTCGTCGAAGCGGCGCACGTAGCCGGCCGCCGCCTCGTGCTCGGTTGCCGCCGACAGCAGACCGGCGGCGCAGAGCACGCCCGGGTGGCGCGGCACGACGATCCGGCTCATGCCGAGCTCGCGCGCCAGCGCGGTCGCGTGCAACGGGCCGCCGCCGCCGAACGGCATCAGCGCGAAGCTGCGCGGATCGACGCCGCGGCTGATTGAGACCAGCCGGATGCCTTCGGCCATCTGGACATTGACGACCCGATGGATGCCGAGCGCGGCTTCCCGGATCGACAGCCCGAGCGGATCGGCGACGCGTTCCTTGACCGCGCGCACCGCCAGGTCCGGATTCAGCCCGAGCGTGCCGCCGGCGAAGTAGGCCGGGTCGAGGTAGCCGAGCACGATCGACGCGTCGGTGACGGTCGCCTCGGTGCCGCCGCGGCCGTAGCAGGCCGGCCCGGGTTCGGCGCCGGCCGACTGCGGACCGACCCGCAGCCCGCCGCCGGCGTCGATCCAGGCGATGCTGCCGCCGCCGGCGCCGATCGAGTTGACGTCGACCATCGGCACCCGGATCCGGTAGCCGTCGAGCAGGCCGTCGGGGCGGATCACCGGCCGGCCGGTCGCGATCAGCGCGATGTCGGAACTGGTGCCGCCGATATCGACGGTGATCACGTCGGCTTGGCCGATCGAGCGGCCGACCTCGAGCGCGCCGACGACGCCGGCCGCCGGCCCGGACAGGAACAGCCGGATCGGCCGCTGCCGCGCGATCCGTGCCGAGCAGACGCCCCCGCGCGACTGCATCAGTTGCAGGCCGGCCGGCACGCCGGCGCCGGCGAGGTCACGCTCCATCGTGTCGAGGTAGCGGTCCAGCCGCGACTTGACGTAGGCGTCGAACGCGGTGACGACGGTGCGCTCGTATTCGCGGAACGAAGGATCGACTTCGGACGACAGCGAGACCACCAGCTCGGGATGACGCTCGCGGATGAATGCCGCCGCCGCCTGCTCGTGCGCCGGATTGACGAACGAGAACAGGAAGCAGATCGCGATCGCGTCGACCTGCTCGGCGACCAGCCGGTCGACCGCGGCTGCGAGCGATTCCGGATCGAGCGGCGTCGCGACCCGGCCATCCGGTCCGATCGACTCGACGACGCCCTGGCGGCGTGCGCCCGGCGCGAGGAAGCCGGGCGTTTCGGGGCGCAGCAGCAGCTGGTAGATCTGCCGCCGGTTCTGCCGGCCGATCTCGATCACGTCCTCGAAGCCGGCGGTGGTCAGCAGGCCGAGGCGGGCGCCCCGGCGTTCCAGCACCGCATTGGTCGCGACGGTGGTGCCGTGGACGAACCGGCCGACCTCGGCCGCCGCGATCCGCCATTGCGGCAGCAGCTGCGCCAGCACGGTTCGTACCGGTTCGCTCGGATCGGTGCGCGACGACGGCACCTTGGCGATCAGCCGCCGGCCGTCGGCGCCGACCGCGACCACGTCGGTGAAGGTGCCGCCGATGTCGACGCCGATCTGGACCATGCCGTGTGTCGTTCCTGACGTTGATGCTGTCGGACGCCGCTGCCGCCGCCGCCTGATCGAGCCGATTATGGGATCGTGACCGTAACTCGTGGTACTGTCAAACGGAACTGCAGGTTATCGATGAACGCACGCCAGCTCGAGGTGTTCGAAGCGATCATGCGGACCGGCTCGCTCGCCACCGCGGCGCGCGCGCTCGGCGTCTCGCAGCCGGCAATCAGCAAGGCGCTGCGGCTGGCCGAACAGTCGGCCGGCTTCGTGCTGTTCCGCCGCGTCCGCGGCCGGCTGTTCCCGAGCACCGAGGCCGAGACGCTGCTGCCGCAGGTCGCGCGGGTCCGCGGCGAGCTCGAAGCGGTCGGCCGGCTGATCCGGCAGTTGCGCGATGGCGGCGCCGGCCGGGTCACCGTCGCGGCGCCGGGGTCGATCGCGCATCCGTTCATCACGCCGGCGATCGCCCGCTTCACCCGGCTGCATCCCGAGATCCGCGTCGAGGTGATGATCCTGACCACCACCGGGATCGCCGAATGCGTTGCCGCCAGCGAAGCCGATTTCGGCGTCGTCCACCAGCCGACCGACAATCCGTACGTCGGCGGCGACGTGATCTGCGAAGGCGAGGGCATCTGCGTGGTCCCGCGCCGTCATCCGCTCGCCGGCCGGCGGACGCTCGGTGTCCGCGATCTGCAGAAGGAGCCGTTGATCTGCTACCGCGATGACACCGCGGTCGGTGCACTGGTCCGCAAGGCGCTGGCCGCCACCGGCGGCCGCCGCGAAGTCGACATCGTCATCAACCATTCGCAGCAGGGCATCGATCTGGTCGATGCCGGCGTCGGGCTCGCGGTGATGGATCCCTATCTGATGGTCGCCAGTCCGCGGCCGTCGCTGGTCGCGATTCCGTTCCGGCCGTCGTTTCCGAACCGGTTGCGGCTGATCCGGCCGCGCGAACGGCCGCGCTCGCGCGCCGCGGCGCAGTTCGAGACGATCATCCGCGACACCATCGTCAGGCGGATCGCGCGCTCGCCGTACGCCTGGTTGATCCGCAACGTCTGATCGATCCGCAGCCGGCCGACCGGTTCCGGGCCCGCCGGGTGCCGCGCGACGAGGTCGTGACCCGGGCCGGACGACCCGCCGCGCCCGGAGCGGGTCCCCCGGGGATGACCCCTGGCGGTATCCGGAACGACCCTCGCCGGTATAATTGCCGGCCGTTCGTTTCCCCGCGGCCCTCCGAAGCGGTCCCTATCGGTCGACATGTCCAGCCAGCACGTGCTCTTCGAGGAGGCCGGCCAGTTCAAGACCGGGACCATTCTGCAGGACAGCGGGCAGAGCCTGCAGGTCGAGCTCGCGACCGGCAAGCGGACCAAGGTCAAGCAGGCGAGCGTGATGCTGCGCTTCGCGTCGCCGTCGCCGGCCGAGCTGATGGATCGGGCGGTCCGCGCCGCCGACGGGATCGATGTCGATTTCCTGTGGGAGTGCGCGCCGCAGGACGAGTTCGACTTCCAGCAGCTCGCCGCCGAATACTACGGCGCGGCCGCGACCACCGATCAATCGGCGGCCCTGCTGCTGAAGCTGCATGGCGCGCCGGTCTATTTCTACCGCAAGGGCAAGGGCCGCTACCGGCCGGCGCAACCCGAGACGCTGCGCGCCGCGCTGGCGGCGATCGAGCGCAAGCGCCGCCAGGAGGCCGAGATCGCCGAGATCGCCGACGAGCTGGCCGCCGGCCGGCTGCCGCCGGCGGTCGCCGCGGCGGTACCGGACCTGCTGGCGCGGACTGACCGGCAGAGCCTGGTCGACCGCGGGCTCGACGCGGCCTGCCAGCGCACCGGCCTGTCGCCGGAGCGGCTGCTGCTCAAGGTCGGTGCGCTGCCGGGGCCGCGGCAGGTCCATGAGCTGCGCTTTCGCCGGATCCATTTCCCGCACGGCACCGCGTTCCCGCCGTCGGCGACCCGCGACTTCGTGCCGCCGGCGCTCGCCGCGTTGCCGGACGCGGCGGTCGAGGCGTTCTCGGTCGACGACGAGACCACCACCGAGATCGACGACTGCCTGTCGGTCCAGTGGCTGCCGGACGGCGTCGCCCGGATCGGCATCCATATCGCGGCGCCGGCGCTGGCGATCGCTGCCGGCACCCCGCTCGATCAGGCGGCGCGCGAGCGGATGACCACGGTCTACAGCCCGGGCGCGAAGATCACGATGCTGCCGGAGCCGGTGGTCCGCGCGTTCTCGCTCGACCAAGGACACGAGCGGCCGGCGCTGTCGCTCTACATCGACGTCGATCCGAAGACGCTGCAGGTCCGCGAGCAGTTCTCGCGGGTCGATCGGATCCGGGTCGCCGCCAACCTGCGGCACAACGCGATCGACGGCTATCAGGACGAGGCGCTGCTGTCGGCGGACGCGCTCGGCATGCTGCCGCACGGCCGCGAGATGGCGCTGCTCTGGCGCTTCACGCTGGCATTGTCGGCCGAGCGTGACCGGGTCCGCGGCAAGCCCGAGATCCGCCAGCGCGCCGACTTCGCGTTCTATGTCCAGGGCGAACAGGTCGAGATCCGCCGGCGCCGCCGTGATGCGCCGATCGACCGGATCGTCGCCGAACTGATGATCCTCGCCAACACCCGCTGGGGACGGATGCTCGCCGATCATGGCGTCTCCGGTCTCTATCGCGCGCAGTCGTTCGGCAAGGTCAAGATGACGACCCAGGCCAGCGAGCACCAGGGGCTC
>JBFWQR010000174.1:0-14213 GCA_050249335.1 Lautropia sp. | reverse complement strand
CAAGATCAACGACTTCGTCTCCCACTACAACCAGCACCCATCACCCTTCCAATGGACCGCCACTGCCGATTCCATCCTTGAAAAGCTCACTAGAATTAGTAAGGTTATTTCCGGAACGGAACACTAGCGTCGTGCCTGCTCCCGCGCGTACCCGGCCAGCGAGCGTGGCGCCTGACCCGTCATCTGCCGCACTCCGTCGGTCACCGTGCCGGCATGTCCGTCGCGGACCAGGACGAACAGGCTGGCCAGCATCTGCGCATAGTCGTCCGGGACGCCGCTCCGTGTCAGCAGCGCCAGATAGCGCTCGTGGCTGATCGGCTGATAGCGCAGCGGGCGTCCCGAGGCTGCCGACAGCAGTGCGGTCGCTTCGTGCAGGTCGAACGCCTGCGGGCCGGTCAGCTCGATTCCCTGGCCATCGAAGCGGTCGCTGCGGAGTGCAGCCGCCGCGGCCGCCGCGATATCGCGGCTATCGATCAGGCTGATCCGGCCATCACCGGCGGGCAGCTCGAGCGTGCCGCTGGCGACGCCTTCGGCCCAGAAGGTGTGGAAGTTGTCGATGAACCAGTTCGGCCGCAGGATCACGTGGCGCGCACCGGAGCCCTGCAGCCGCCGTTCGCTGCGCCCGTAGGGACCATCCGGGTCTTCGCCGGCGAGATGCTGCGACAGCAGCACCACCTTGATGTCGCGGGCGGCGGCCGCGTCGATCACTGGCGCCAGCGTGCCCTCGACATCGAGGATCTCGGCCGGGTTGACCAGGAACATCCGGTCGATGCCGTCCAGAGCCGCCGCGAGCTGCGTCGGCGCGGCGAGGTCCAGGGCCACCGGCTCGACGCCGGCCAGCGCCAGCGCGGCCGGCAACCGGCCCGAACGGGACGCGGCCCGCACCGGTTGCGACGCGGCGGCCAGCGCCGGTACCAGCGAGCAACCGATGGTGCCGGTCGCGCCGACCACGAGGATCGTGCCCTGGGGCTGCCGGCCAGCGCTGCTGTCATCGTTGCTGTCATCTCCGTCATTCGAGGGACGCTGGGAAGTCATGTGTGTGCTCCTTGCCGATCGTTCGGGCTCCCGTCGACGCAACGGGTATTAAGACCCTCTAATCAGTGTCGACAGCGTAGTTCACGGAATTCCTCTTGATTAGACTGGGCAGATCGACAGATCTTTGAAGCTGAACTTCAGAATGGACGACCTGAACCCAGAATGGACGACCTGAACCGACTGGCGACCTTCGCCGAAGTGGTCCGCTGCGGCTCGATGTCGGCAGCCGCCCGGTATCTCGGCATCAGTCCCTCGGCAGTCAGTCAGCAAGTGCGGGGGCTCGAGGCCGAGTATCGGGTCAAGCTGCTGCATCGGACCACCCGCAAGATCACGCTGACGGCCACGGGATCGCGGTTCGCCGTGCACTGCCGAGCGATGCTCGAAGCCGCGGCTCGCGCCCGGTCGCAGTTGCAGCGCGACCGGCAGGTTCCGGACGGGGAGTTGCGGATCACGGCGCCGATCGGTTTTGCCCGTTTCATCGGCCCGGCGCTCGCTCCGCTGCTGACCGAGCATCCGGGGCTCTGGCTCGATCTGCAGGCGAGCGACCAATGGCTGGACCTGGTCGAAGCGCGCATCGACCTCGCGATCCGCGTCGGCGAGTTGCCGGACTCGGACTGGGTCGCGCAGCCGCTGTTCCGTTTCGAGCGGCGGCTGTGCGCCGCGCCCGCCTACCTCGCCGGCGACTCCGTGCCGACCAACCCGGAGGCGCTCGCCGACCGGCACTGGATCGGCTTCGGACCGGTCGGTGCGCCGCGCCCGATCGAGCTGGTCAACCAGGCAGGCGAGCTGCGGGCCGTCGAGGTGCGGCACCGCTGCAGCGGCAACAGCATGGTCACGCTACGCGAGCTGTGCGTCGCCGGCCTGGGCATCGCGAACCTGGTCGTCGCCGAGGCGCGTGAGGACCTGGACGCCGGCCGGCTCGTGCCTCTGCTCGACGGCTGGCGTCTGCCTCCGCTCAAGGTCTGGGCGGTGACACCGGGTCGCGACCGCCGGCCGGCACGAGTGCGTCTGGCGATCGAGGCTTTGCGCGAACACATGATGGCGATGGCGGGCGTGCAGGCTTAGTGGCATGGCACCAGGATGTCACAGATTGGCCTGGTAGTCCCAGGCCCCGGTCTTGAATACTCCGTCCGGATCGTATTGCCGTTTGAGCGCCTGCAGGCGTGCCATGGTTTCCTCGGAGAAGACCGCCCGCATCTCGTTATCGCTGGTGGGCATCGCGTTGTTCAGATAGGTCGTGACATGGAAGCGGCTCAGCGCAGCGACCATCCCGTCGCACCATTGCTTGCTGGCGGCACGTTGCGCATCGTCGTCGTCCGGCCAGCCGATCAGCGCGGTCGCCCAGAGTCTGCCGCTGCGTGCGGAAAATGAAGTCGACGCCGGGTCGGCCTTGGCCATCGCGCCGTTCACTTCCAGCAGCAGCACGAAGGTCGACAACTTGGAGGCGAACGGTGGCCGGTCTGCCCAGGCCTTAGTCGCGGCTTCGACGATCTGACGGACCTCGGCGGGATCGTTCGGGTTCCAGTCGATGAAGACGCCCTTGTCCCAGTAGTTCCGGTCGTACGGAAAGCAGCCGTCCAGCGCCGCCTGAAGCGCGGTGTAGGGCACCTGCGCGTCCTGCCGTACCAGCGCGCCGCCGCCATAGGCCGCGACCTCGTCGCATTTCGCCTTGGCGGACGCTTCCGACGCGCCGACGATCAGCGGCACGACGCCGCAGACCGGATGTCCATCCGGCGAGTGCAGAAAGGCGAACTGAAATACCTCCGTATCCTCGCGGTCCGGACGACCGATGCGATTCATCCACGAAGTCATCACATCGGGCGCCTTGACGTCGGGCCAGAGAATCGGCGCACTGCGAACGATTCCACCATTGGGCATCGGCTGCAGCTTCAGGATGAACTCAGTCACGATGCCGAAGCTCGCGCCGTTGCCGCGCATGCCCCAGAACAGTTCGGGATCCTTTCGGGCGTCGACCCGGATGACTTCACCGCGTGCCGTCACCATCTGGTAGCCGACGATGCTGTCGACGACCGCGCCCAGCCATCGGCTCAGGTGGCCGATCCCCCCGCCGAGCGCGACGCCGGCAAACCCGGTGTGCGAAATCGTGCCGGTAATGCAGACGAGGCCGTGCAGCGCGGTCTCGTGGTCGACGTCGCCGCCGTCGGCTCCGGCCTGGATATGGGCAAGCCGTTGGTCCGGGTCGACGCGCACCGCGTCCATGTCCTGCAAATCGATGACGACGGCGCCGTCGGCCATGCCATACGGCGAATGGGCGCCTTTGCTGCGGACCGCGACCTTCAGCCGGTGCTGGCGGCAGAAATCGATCGTCGTCACGATGTCGCGGACACCGGAGACGACGACGAAGCCGAGCGGCGTGACGCGTCGGTTCAGGTCCCGGTTCCATCCGCGGAAGCGAGCGGCATCGAATTCCTGCTGGTTGTCTCGCGTGACGAGTCGACCGCGCAGCGATCCCCGAAGACCGGCGAGAACATCGTCTGACATGGTGCGTTCCTCCAATATTCGAGCTATGGGACAGGCTTCGGCCCAGGCGACGTCGAAGGTGTGGTCCGGGACACCGCTGCCTGCCGGGACAGGGCTTCGCGGATGAAAGGCGCCTTGCCTTCCGTATAGGCGTCGCGGTTCGGCGCGCGCTGCGCGAGGTCCACTTTCAACGCCTCGTAGGCGACACGCAGCGCCGGGTCCGATCGGAGCAGATCGCGGAACGCGATCCGGTCCTGCCACTCAGGCGCCGGCGCTCGTGGTGAAACAGATCCTCCCAGGAAGGATCGGGATCGGACAAGGACATCGGTGGATGGACACCGAGTTTCATCGATCGTTTGCGCAGATGTGGTCAGGCGAAAGTAGCGCGGACCGGCAAGTGCGCATAGTCAATCTTGACGTACCGCGCTGGCTCCCGGCATCATCGTCAAGCGGTGCGATCGCGCCGCGGTGGCGATGATCGCTGCCGACGAACTGGCCAGCTTGATGGAGACCGCCCATCTGCTGCGCTCGCCGGCGAAGGCCGAGCGGCTGCCGGCCGCCCTGCGATACTGCGCCGAAATCGATCGGCGCACGGCCAGGAGCCTGCTGGATATCGTCGCGGCCGTGTTGCGCGATCCGTTCGACGCTACCACTATCAGCCGTCTACCAGCCGATGAATCGAGACGAACTGCTGCTGCCGGCCGTGCTGATCGACCGCTTGCTGAGCGTCGGCACGGAGAAGGCTTATCCGAAGGGCGCCCGGGTCATCAGTCAAGGCGCTCGGTCCGACTTCCTGTACGTGCTCGTTGCAGGCAGCGTCAAGGTCTTCATCACGGCCGAGAACGGCAAGGAAATCGTGGTCAACACGCTCGGCGCCCGCCAGTACTTCGGCGAGTTGATGCTGACCAATGAGCTGCGAACGGCCTCGGTTCAAACGCTGACCCCGTCTCGCATCAGCATCATCCGCAAGACGGTGTTCGAGGCCTTGCTGCGCGAGCACCCGGAGCTCGCGCTCCATGTCATCGGAACGCTGATCGAGCGGGTGCGATGCCTGACGGACCGGGTCCACAGTCTCGCGCTGATCGACGTGAGCGGCCGGGTCGCACGGTTGCTGCTGGATCGCTCCAGGACCGCGCAGGGCCGCACCCGTGTCTTCGGGCTGAGTCAGCAGGCGATCGCGGACGAGATCGGCTCGTCACGGAGCATGGTCAGCAAGGTCTTCAAGGATCTGACGGCGAGTGGCCATATAGTCGTCGGCAAGGGTTGGATCGAGCTCCTGAAGCGTACGCCCGGGCCGCGTTGACGAGTACCCTCCAGCCCGGCCGGCGCGCCGTCCCGGTCACCGCACGCTACGCATCTCCGCCATGCACGCGACGGGGCCATCCCGTCAGGGGCGTGGCGCGCCGGCGTTAGACTGTCGGCACGCTCCGCGGAGGGGCAGCAGCGCTTCTTTGCAGCAGGGCGGCTTCGGCGAAGGAACGAAACGATGCTCAAGCTGTACGGCTTTTCGAAGGTCAACGCCGTCGCGCGCGGCCACACTCGCGACCTGCGCGTGCTGTGGGCGCTCGAAGAGATGCAGCTGCCGTTCGAGCTGGCCGGCATGGACCACCCCGCGCACGACCTGAACAGCGAAGCCTATCGCCGGCTCAGCCCGTTCGAGCAGATCCCGTCGATCGACGACGACGGGTTGGTGCTGTCCGAATCTGCCGCTATCCTGGTGTACCTGGCGAAGAAGTCAGGCCGCCTGATCCCCGGCGACCGCGCCGGCGAGGCGCAGGTAGTGCGCTGGTGCTTCGCCGCGATGAACTCGGTCGAGCCGCCGCTGCTCGGCCTGATGGTGCTCGACTGGACGGCGGATGGCAGCTGCGGCAAGCATCGCGCGTTCCTGGTCGGCTGGGTGAATCGGGTGCTGACGAACCTGGAGCGCTGGCTCGCTGACCGCGACTTCGTCGCGACCGACGATTTCACCGTCGCCGATATCCTGATGGCGCACGTGCTGTCGGCGGGCATCAAGGACGAAGGATTGATTGCGCCGTATCCCGGAGTCGCGTCCTATCGGGATCGGTGCCTGGCTCGGCCGGCGTGGCAGCGAACCATCGAGGCGTACCGCACGCGGGTCGAGGCGGCATAAATGAGGCGCAGCATGAGGCGCGGCGTGGATTCGTCATCCGCCACGGGCTAGCCGCTCCGGGAGACCGCGAACAGCCGCCATTCGTCCGGAACCCCCTTCAGCACATGCACTCCCCGGTCCTGGAACACGATGCCGGATCCGGCGACGAGATCCTTGACGGTTCCCGAGACCAGGATCTCGTCACGCGATGCCTTCCCGGCGATCCGCGCGCCGATGTGCACCGCGATGCCCCCGATCTTCTCTCCGATGATCTCGCATTCGCCGGTGTGAACCCCGGTTCTCGTCTCGATGCCCATCTGTTTGACGGCGTCCTGGATCTGGCAGGCGCAGCGGATTGCGCGAGCCGGGCCATCGAACGCAGCAAAAAGACCGTCGCCGGCGGTATCGACCTCGCGACCGCGGAAGCGGGACACCTCGCGCCGTGCGGCGCCGTGATAGCCATTGAGCAGATCGGCCCAGCGGCGATCGCCGAGGCGGACCGCGAGCTCGGTCGAGCCGACGATGTCCGCGAACAGCACGGTCGCGAGGATTCGATCGATGCTGGCCGAGGCGATCGAGCCGGTCAGGAACTCCTCGATCAGATCGGAGATCCGCTCGGCGTTGTCGCCGATGAACGGCAAGTGATCGATGCCCGGCAGCTCGACGAGCTTGGCGTTGGGAATCGCTTCCGCCAGAAAGCGGCCCCCCTCGACGTTGATCGTCGTGTCGCCGGTCCGGTGGATGATCAAGGCGGGTACGCGAATCGTCGCGGCGATTTCGCTGATGTCGATCTGGCTGTTCATCCTCATCAGCGCCATCGCGGCCGACGGACTCGCCCCGAGCCGCTCGAACCGCCCCCACCATCGCTGGAATACCGGATCGCCTTGGAGACTGGGCGCGAACATGCCCAGGCTCTGGCCGCTGCCCCAGTCGTGGTCGATGTAGTTCAGAAAACCCTCGAGGGCTTCCGCGGTCGGGAGCCAGGACGAGAATCGGGCGAAAGCACCGTAGAGAACCAGTCCCCGGCACCGGTCGGGGTGGGTGGCCGCGAAGAAGCTGGCGAGCGGGCCGCCTTCGGAGATTCCCAGCATCGCGGCCGCTTCCATGCCGCGGCGTCCATCACGGCGCGTACGTCGTCCATCCGTTGGTCAAGGCCGGGCAGGTCGCTGGTGCGATCCGACATTCCGGTGCCGCGCTTGTCGAAGATCGCGACTCGCGCGTAGCGTCCCAGGCCCTGCAGCCATCGCGCGCATGCCGGTTCGTCCCAGTAGTTCTCGATGTTGGAGACGAACGGCGGAACGACGACCAGATCGATCGGTCCAGCGCCGAAGACTTGATACGCGATGTGAACATCGCCGCTCTTGGCGTAGCGCGTGATTGGAGACATGCAGGTTCCTTCGCGAGACCCCGGGCTCGTCGATTCTAGCCAGAGGCGTAGCCCGCCCGGTCAGGCTCTCGCTACCCCGAGCCGAGCAGGGGCGCGGCCGCTGGGCCAGGCTCGCGCCGCCCCGAGGGCGGCCGGCGTGCTAGCATGCCCGCGCAAACATGAAGCGCGCCCGCATGGCGCGTCGGAGGGGCGGAATCCGGAGTCGCCCGTCATCGAGCGGCGCCGAATGAAGTCCGGACGTCTCGTCCGCGGCAGCCGGTCGTCCGCGCGCAGGCGCATCGCGTGGCTCTGCGTACTGGCGGGCGCGATCGGCGTTGCGGCGATCGTGCGCACGGACATCGCTCTGCGTCGCTCGGCCTTTCAGGCCGAGGCACAGATGGCTCACCGCGTGCTCAGCCAGGCCACGTCGCGCCTGGACGCGGTGCTGGGGACCCTGGTGCTGATGGCTCGTCCGGCCGAAGGCGACGCGTCGGAAGCGAGCGCCGCCGCCAGGCTGCCGGCCGTGTATCCACAGGTGCTCGCCGCCTGGCGGCGCGAGTCATCGGCAGCGTGGCCCGATGAGATTGGCACTTCGCTGGCCGCCGCCGAATCGCGATCGCGTGCGCTGCCAGCGGCCGAGCGTCACGCCGCCGTGGCCGCTGTCGACGGCGCCCGCGGGCGCTACGCGCTCGTGCTGGCCGGCGAGCCGGCAAGCTTCGCGCTGCGCATCGATGCCGCGCGACTGGTGCCCGCCGGCGAGTGGCCATGGCCCGCCGGCGCGCCGGTTCGCGCGACGCTGACTCAGGACGGCCAGCAGATCGTGCTGCAGGACGAGGGCGGGGCGTCCGAGCGGCCCTTCGGACTGACCGACGGCTTCGATTTCACGAAGACGCTCGCCAGTCCGAGTCAGCCGTTCGTCCTGCAGGCGCAGCGGTTCACCGGCCCGGCGCAGTGGCCCTGGCCCTGGCTCGCGCTATGGGTCGCCGCGTGCGCCGCGCTGTACTCGGTCGCGACGCGCTGGCTCGCCGTGCGGGCCGAGCAGAGGCGGGCCGAGGAGCAGGTGCGCCTCGCGCAGGCATCCCGGCTCAACACCCTGGGCGAGCTCGCCGCCGGCGTCGCGCATGAGTTGAACCAGCCGCTGACCGCGGTACTGGCCAGCACCCAGACGGCGCTCCGCCTGCTGCGCGAAGGTCCCGAGCACGGCGATCGGGAGGAACGCGACGACACGGTGGTGCAGGCGCTGGAGCTGGCCGGCGCGCAGGGACGCCGCGCGGCGGAAGTCGTCGCGCGCCTGCGCCGGCTGGTCCAGCACGCCGGCGGGCCGGTGGCCGCGGTGACCACGGATGTCGGCGGCATCGCCCGGCGGATCGCCGCCGTGCTGGCGCGCGAGCTCGATCAGGCGGGCATCGCGGTCGCGATCGAGGGGCGGGCGCCGCCGGCGCTGGCCGACCCGGTGGCGGTCGAGCAGATCCTGCACAACCTGCTCGGCAACGCGATGCAGGCGCTCGAGGGTGGGCGTCGCGGCAGCGGCAGGATCACCGTCACGCTGTCCGGTTCGGCGGGCCGGGTGCGCTGCGCCGTCGGCGACAATGGCCCGGGCATCGCGCCCGAAGCGGTACCGCGCCTGTTCGAGCCGTTCTTCACCACCCGCCGCGGCGGTCTCGGGCTGGGCTTGCCGCTGTGCCAGACGCTGGCGACGGCCATGGACGGGCACGTCGAGCTGCGCCGCACCTCGGCTGCGGGCACCGAGTTCGTGCTGGACCTGCCCGCCGCCAGTCATGAGCATCGCGACCGGAGGGTCGTCCCGTGAGCACGGTTTCGCCGCTGATCCACATCGTCGACGACGACGAGGCGGTGCGCCAGTCGCTGGCGCTGCTGCTCGGCACCGTCGGGCTGCGGGCGGCGACCTGGCCGCATCCGCAGGACTTCCTCGACCGCTTCGATCGCGAATCGGTCGGCGCGATCGTGCTGGACGTGCGCATGCCCGGGCTTTCGGGCCTGACCGTGATCGATCTGCTGCGGCAACGCGGCGTCGACCAGCCGGTGATCATGCTGACCGGGCACGGCACGGTGGAGATGTGCCGGCGCGCCTTCAAGTCCGGCGCGGCGGAGTTTCTGGAGAAACCGGTCGGCGACGAGCAGCTGCTGGAAGCGGTGCACAACGCGGTCCGTTCGCACGTGCTCTCGCGCGCCCGCGACAGCGCCGGCCGCGAGGCGCGTGAACGCTTCGCGATGCTCTCCGCGCGCGAGCGCGAGGTGCTGGCGCTGGTGGTGGCCGGGCTCACCAACAAGGAGATCGGCCGGGCGCTGTCGGTCTCGCCGCGCACGGTGGAAACGCATCGGGTGCATCTGTCGCAGAAGCTGCAGGTGGATTCGCTGGCGCGGATGATCCGGCAGTACGCCGCATTGGTGGACGAAGACGCGGCGGTGTAGGAGACGGGGCGGCGTAGAGAGAAGAAGAACGGGCAGCGTAGAGAACAACGGGCAGCGTGGCGAAGACGGGCTGCGAGGATGTCGCTGCGTAGATTTACGGATGCCGGACGTGTGCCGCGCGGATGGTGCGGGCGGGGGCGGCCCGGAACAATGCCGGCACGGCCGGGATTCGGCCGCAGCAACGAGGAAACCCTGCCATGAACAACTTCCGTCGCCTGAGCGCGCTCGTCGCCGGCGCTGCACTGGTCTCGATCGCTTCCTGGTCGCAGGCGCAGCCGGTCCGCACCGAGCGCAACGTGTCGCTGGCTCTCGCCAACCAGATCGCCGCGGCCACTGTCGCTGCCTGCCAGGCCAACGGCCATGCCGTCACGGCCGCAGTAGTCGACCGCTCGGGGGTGCTGCGCGCGCTGCATCGTGCGAACAATGCCGGCCCCCATACCATCGAGGCGGCACGTGCCAAGGCCTACACGTCGGCATCGGCCCGCAACAACACGCTGGCCATGATGGAGACCGCGCAGAAGAATCCGGCCGCCGCGAACCTGGTCCATATCCCCGGCTTCCTGCTGCTGGGCGGCGGCGTGCCGGTGCGCGCCGGCAACGAGGTCATCGGCGCCGTCGGCGTCGGCGGCGCTCCGGGCGGTCACCTCGACGAGCAGTGTGCCGTGGCGGCGCTCGAGCAGGCGAAGGAGCAGCTCCAGTGACGCGTCCCGGCCAAGCGAAGCCTCTCGGCCGGGTGACGCATGCCGGCCGGGCTAAGGAATCCGGTCGGGCCGGGGATTCCGGTCGGGCCGAGGATTCTGGTCGGGCGAGGACGCCTGGCCGGGCCAGTAATCCCCTCTGGTCGCGCCTGCTCGCGGTGATGATTCGATCGGCTTCGGCCGGCGTGCTCGCGCTGGCCGTCACGTTGCCGGCCGGCGCGCAGGTACCGCCGTCGGGGACCGAGGCCGCGGCATACCGCGGCCTGCACGCGGCGGCGCATGGCGGCGACATCGAGGCGATCCGCCGCCTGGCCGCGAGCGGGGCGGCGATCGAGGCGCGCGACGCCCATGGCCGCACGCCGTTGCATGTCGCCACCTTCGCGCGCCAGGCCGAAGCGGTGCGGGAGCTGGTGCGCGCCGGCGCGGACACGTCGGCGCTGGAATCGGGCCGCTACGACGCCGTCACCATCGCCGCGGTGGCCGACGACGAGGCCACGCTGCGCGTGCTGCTCGCGCTCGGCGCCAGCGCTCGCCTCGTGACGAGCCGCTACGACGGCACCGCGCTGATCGCCGCGGCGCACCTGGGCCACGACGGCGTCGTGCGGCAGCTGATCGCCGCCGGCGCCCCGTTGGACCACGTCAACAATCTGCACTGGACCGCACTGATCGAAGCCGTCGTCCTCGGCGACGGCGGCGCGCGCCACCAGGCGACGGTGCGGACCTTGCTCGAGGCGGGCGCCAACACGCGGCTCACCGACCGGCAGGGCCGCACGGCGCTGCAACTGGCACGCGATCGCGGCTACGCCGAAATCGCCCGGCTGCTCGCGGCGGCCGGTGGCGGGTAGACACCCTCGAGGCTTCGGCGCTGCGGGTGGCTCCGGCTACCCCCGCAGCGCGCCGGCCTGCAGCGCCCGCAGCGTCGCCGGGACGGCCGCGGCGATCCGGCCGGCCGGGATGCCGGTGCTGCCGTGCCGCGCCGCCAGCCGGTCGGCGGCGGCGCCGTGCAGCCAGACACCGGCGCAGGCGGCAGCGGCTGCTGCCGCTGCCAGGGCCTGCCGGCGGCTGGCTGCGGCGGCGAGTGCGCCGATGATGCCGGCGAGCAGGTCGCCGGTGCCGCCGGTGGCCAGCAGCGGGTTGCCCGACGTGTTGATCGCGTAGTGGCCGGCCGGGTCGGCGACCACGGTACCGGCCCCCTTGAGCACGGCCACCGCGCGGTAGCGGCGCGCGATCGCGATCGCACCACCGATCCGGTCGTGCTCGATCGCCGCGGTCGAGGTCGCAAGCAGCCGCGCCGCTTCGAGCGGATGCGGCGTGACGATCGTCGCGCCGGCGCGGTCGCGGGTCAGCGCCGGCCGCCCGGCGAGCAGGTTCAGCGCGTCGGCGTCGCAGACCAGCAGCGCCTCGCTGCCGCATGCCGCTGTCAGCCAGGCGAGGGCGGTCGGGTCGTGGCCGAGCCCGCAGCCGATCACGAGCACCGGAGCCCGGCCCGGCCAGCGGCCGGTGTCGCGCCGGTCGAAGCGCCAGCGCATCAGCTCGGGCCGAAGCGGGTCGATCGGCGTTTGCCGGTCTGCCGCGTTGGCCGCCGCGCCGGTTGCAGCGCCGGTCGCAGCTTCGGTGGCGATCCAGATCCGGCCGGCGCCGGCCGCGAGCGCACCGCGGGCGGCCAGGCGCGCCGCGCCCGCCATGCCGAGCCGGCCGCCGAGCACCAGGACATCGCCGGCGTCGCCCTTGTGCGCATCGGCGCGGCGCGGCGGCAGCAGCGCGGCGATGCGTTCGGGCGTCAGCAGGACTGCGTCGGGTCGCGCCGCATCGAGTCGCGTCACTTCCGATCGCGCCGCTGCGGGCTGTGCGGTGTCGGATCGTGTCGCCTCGGGCCGGACCGTATCAGGCAGGGCCGCCGGGTCGGTTCCGGTGGCCGGGTCGACCTCGCGCAGCGGCGCGACGCGTACCACCCCGGCATGGCGCAAGCCGGCGCCGGTGTGCAGGCCGGGCTTGTCGCCGAGCATCGTCACGGTCGCCACGGCCGAGATCACCGCGCCGTCGCCGACCGCGGCGCCGCGATCGGCGTCGAGCCCGCTCGGCACGTCGATCGCGACCACCGGGACTCGCTGCCGCGCCAGTGCTCCGGCCAGCTCGGCCAGCATCGGTGCCAGCGGTCGCGACAGGCCGATGCCGAACAACCCGTCGATCGCGAGCAGCGGCGGTAATCGCGGCGAGCGCGGCGCGGGCGCCTGCTGCGGCGGGATCATCGGCAGCGACGGAATCGACTGCTGCGGCGAGCCGGCCTGATCCGGCGAGCTGGCCTGATCCGGCGAACACGTTCCGCCGTCGGCCGGCTCACCGGACTCGGCCGTGACCAGCCGCGCCAGCGCCGATTCGAGCGGCGCCAGCGTGCCGCCGCCGTCGAGCCAGGCCCGACGCGCCATCGCGGCGTCGGCCGAGGTCGCGGCGCCGGCGCAGACCGGCGCGACCGCGAAGGCCTCGACCGCGAAGCCGTCGGCGCGCAACCGGGCACCGGCGAGCAGCGCGTCGCCGCCGTTGTTGCCCGGGCCGACCAGCAGCCAGACCGTCGTCGCCGGCGGCAGCCGGCGCAGCCGGCGGGTTGCCTCGTCGGCGACCGCAGCAGCGGCGCGCGCCATCAGTACGCCCGGCGCGGTCGCCGCCAGCCACGTCGCCTCGATCCGTCGGATCGACGTGATCTCGTAGAGCGCACCAGCCGAGCGCGCCCCGACCTGTCCGGGATCGGCGGCGTCGCTCCGGTGATCTGCGTCGTCGGTCACGCGCGTTCGGCCAGCCGGGCCAGCGTCAGTCCGTCGAGGTCGAGCTCGGGCGGCCTGCAGGCGATCAGGTCGGCGATCACGGCGGCCGAGCCGCAGCTCATCGCCCAGCCGGTCGAGCCATGGCCGACGTTGACGAACAGCCCCCCGATCGCGGTCTTGCCGAGCAGCGGAGGACCGTCGGGCGTCATCGGCCGGGCGCCGACCCAGTAGCGCGCCGCCGCCAGATCGAAGCGGTCGCCGAACCAGTCGCCGGCGACCTTGCGCAGCGTATTGAGCGCGCGCGGACGCAGCCGCAGCGTCCGGTTGCCGATCTCGGCGGTGCCGGCGATCCGCAGCGTGCTGCCGAGCGGCGTGATCGCGGTCTTGTAGGTTTCGTCCATCAGCGCCTGCCGCGGCGGCTCGGCGCCGGGCAGCAGCGGCAGCGTCGCCGAGAAGCCCTTGATCGGATAGATCGGCAGGTCGATGCCGAAGCGCTGGAGCAGCGTGCCGGCGTGCGGACCGGCGGCGACCACGACGCCGTCGCAGGCGACCCGGTTCGGCTCGGCGATCCGTTGCCGGGACAGCAGCAGGCCGGTGACGCGGCCGGCTTCCTGACGGATCGTCGCGACGTCGCGGCCGTAGACGAACACGACGCCGGCAGCCGCGGCGCGCTCGGCGAGCCGCTGGGTGAACAGCTGGCAGTCGGCCGATTCGTCATCGGGCAGGTAGAGCGCGCCGGCGAGCGGTGTGTCGGCGCGCAGCGCCGGCTCGCGCAGGCGGGCACCGGCGGCGTCGAGCAACTGATAGCGGACGCCTTGATCGTCGAGCATCCGCCGCGCCGGCCCGTTCGATTCGACGTCGGCGGCGGTGCGGAACAGTTGCAGATAGCCGGTGCGGCCGTTGTCCTCGATGCCGGTCTCGGCGCGCAGCGCATGCAGGCATTCCCGGCTGTAGCGGGCCAGCCGTTGCATCCGCTCGCGATTGCGCCGGTAGCGGGGCGGCGTGCATTGCGCCAGCCAGCGGGCGATCCAGCGCCATTGCGCCGGCGCCAGCGCCGGCCGGAACACGATCGGCGATGCCGGCGCGAGCAGGTACGAGGCGAGCTTGCCCGGCATGCCCGGCGCCGCCCATGGTGTCACGTAGCCGGGCGCGATGATGCCGGCGTTGCCGGCGCTGGTGGCGAGCGCCGGGCCCGCCTGGCGCTCGTAAACCGTGACCTCGAAGCCTTGGCGGCGCAGATACCAGGCGGTCGTGACGCCGATCACGCCGGCGCCGATCACCGCGATTCGCTTCATCTTGCTCCCGGGCGGTTGCTTTCGCTGCCGGGATTG
>JBFWQR010000173.1:0-14298 GCA_050249335.1 Lautropia sp. | reverse complement strand
CGTCGCCACTGCTCCGGCGGACGGCTCGGTGGTCCTGATCTCCTCCAACTCGACCCATTCGCTCAATCCGAATCTGTACCGCAAGCTCCCTTACGACGCGGTCAAGGATTTCATCCCGGTGCGAACGCTCGGACAGGCCGCGCTCGGGGTGACGGTGCATGCCGACTCGCCGTTCCGATCCGTTTCGGAGCTCGTTGCGGCGGCGAAGAAGGATCCCGGCAAGCTGACCTTCGCGAGCGCTACCGCAGTGACGCGCGTGGCCGGCGAGATGTTCAAGCAGATGGCGGGCGTCGAGATGCTGAACGTTCCGTACAAGTCCAACACGCTGTCGGTGAACGCGCTGATCGGCCGGGAGATCGATGTCATCTTCGTCGATCCGGTGCAGGTCGCGATGCATGCGAAGCCGGGCGGACGGCTGCGATTGCTCGCGGTGACGGGTCCGGAACGGAACGTCGCGATGTCCGACGTTCCAACGGTCGGCGAAGCCGGGGTCGCCGGCTACGTGACAACGTTCTGGTATGGCGCATGGTTGCCGGCAGGAACCCCGCCGGCCATCGTTGCGCGGATCGACGCGCTGCTGGTGAAGGCGATGGAGTCCGCGCCGGTCCAGGCCTTCCTGCGCAACGGCGGCATCGCCCCGCTCGCCTTGTCCGGCGACAAGTTCGCCGCGTTTCAGGCCGAGGAGATCGCGCGGGTCGGCAAGGTCCTGCGCGCGGCGAACATCGAGCCGAATTAGCGCCGGTTCACTCTGCCGGCCGGCCGGCGCCGGCGCCTGCCGCCGTCACCCCGGCTGCACGCCCTGCGACTGCAGCAGGCTCGCCCCGGGCCAGCCGCCGGCGTTGACCAGATCCTGGACTTCCCGATGGACGAAGCGATGCATCGCCAGCAGCGAGGCGGTCGGTGGTCGGGCTCGCGAGTGGCAGAGCGAGACGATGCGAGTCAGCGAAGGTCCCTTGATCGGCTTGGCCGCGAGCGCGCCCGAGGCGATGTCACGATGCAGCGTCGATAGCGGGAACATCACGAACCCTTTGCCGTCCAGCGCCAGCTGCCGCATGATGCCGAGCGCACCGGCGTCGAGATGCGTCCGCGGATGGACGCCGTGCGCATCCAGCGTGTCCCACATCGGATGCGGCCGCGGCGGCATGATCAGCGGCAGGTTGGCCAGATCGCGCAGCGAATAGTCGGCGACCGCCGCGTGACGCCCCGAGTTGGCACCGACCACATACAGCTGCTCGGTCAGCAGCGGCGTCACGCTGATCTCCGGATGCCCGGCGGCATAGAGAATGGCCAGGTCGATGCTGCCGCCGAGCAGCCATTGCGGCAGCAGGGCGCTGAATCCTTCGATCAGGTTGAGCGAGATGCCGGGATGCCGGCTCGGGCAGGTGAGGAACAGATGCTCGGCCAGCAGCGGCATGACCGGAATCGGCATGCCGAGCGTGTGATTGCCGCTGAGCTGCGCGCCGCTGTCGCCGATCGCCGCCTTGGTGTTCTCGACTTCGGCGAGGATGCTGCGCGCCCGCTGCAGCAGCAGCTCGCCGGCCGACGTCAGAGAGATGCCGCGGGAATGCCGCTGGAATAGCGGCGTGCCGAGCTCGCGTTCCAGGCTTTGCACTTGCCGCGACAACGCCGGCTGAGCGATCGCAAGCGACTTGGCCGCCATCGTGAAGCTGCGCAGCTGAGCGACGCAGACGAAGTACCGAAGCTGGCGAAGCTCCATCGGGCTGCCTCCGTTCGAATCGGTCGCGAGACCGTTCCTCCGATGCCGTTCCTCTGTGATGCCATTCTGGCATGACGGCGGCGGCCGAAGAAAGTATTGGCCGGACCGCCTGCCGATCGCTAGACTGCTTCGGCCGCCGGTTGCGCCAGCCGAGCGAGGTACCGGCGGCTGGGGAGACCGTGCAAGCACCGACGCAAGATCAGCCGTTCGACGTTCTGTCCGATGTAACGGTCGTCGAGTTCGGCGACTCGGTCGCAGGCGCCATCTGCGCGTATCGCCTTGCGCTGCTCGGCGCCCGGGTCTATATCCTCGAGCCGACCGATGGATCGTGGCTGCGCCGGAACGACCTGCTGTTCGGCTGCTTCGGTCGCGGCAAACGCAGCGCCTCCGGCGATGCGGCGCGCGCAGCCGGCGCGCCGCCCTGGCAGGGCGTCGACCTGATCATCCGGCCCCACCCGACCAGCGCGGATGCCGCGGCGCTGCTCGCGGCCGTCCCCGCCGAACCATTCGGCCCGCTGAGCCTCGGCTTCGAGGAGGCGGACGGCACGCAGCTCGGAGAGCTCGAAGCGCAGGCTGCGTTCGGCTTCTCGGCATACCTCGGCCGGCTGGCCGAGGCGCCGCTGCGGGTCGGCTTCGATCTGATCACCTATTCCGCGGCGGTGCTCGGAACGCAGGCGGTGCTCGCGGCGCTGCCGCTCAAGCAGTCGCACGGCCTCGGACAACGGCTGCGGATACCGTTCTCGCGCGTCGCGGCGAGCCTGCTGAACAATGTCACGACGGCATCGGTGGAGCCCGACCAGGACACATCGTTCTCCCGCGGCTGGGCCGGGCCGCCGCACCTCGGGATTCCGACGCAGGACGGCGACGTCGAGATCCTGTTCCATGGTCCCGGCAGCGACGACGGCTGGCGGACGTTCTGCCGGCGGATCGGTGCCGGTTCGCTGGCCGACGACGGCCGGTTCGCCACCTATGGCGGCCGCAGCCAGAACGCCGGCGCGCTGCGCGCGAGCCTGGCACCATTCACCGCGACGTGGCAGCGCGAGGCCCTGCTGAACACGTTGCGCGAATGCGGTGCAATGGCCGTGCCGCGCTGGGGTGTCGCCGCGGCGGCGGAAAGCGATCAGGCCCGGGCGAACGACCTGATGCTGCCGCGAAGCTCGGCCGGGTCGGCGGCCCGGCTCGCCGCGCCATGGGAGATCGACGAACGGCGCAGCCGGCTCGGCCGGCTGCCCGGCCTGCATGCCGATACGGCGGCGTTCCTGCAGCTCGGGGCAGTCCGATGAAGCCGCTCGAAGGCCTGCGCATCGTCGACTTCACCGAAGGTGCGCAGGGCCCGTTCGCGGCCAGCCTGCTCGGAGATCTCGGTGCCGAGGTCGTCAAGGTGGAACGTCCCGGCGGCGAGCTGATGCGCCACATCGGCCCGTTCCGCCAGGGCGTCGCGTTGCCGATGCTGAGCATCGCCCGCAGCCGCCATGCCACCGTCTCGCTCGACGTCAAGCAGGCGGCGGATCGCGCGGCGGTCCACCGGCTGCTGGCGGTCTCGGATCTGCTGATCCAGAACTGGAAGCCGGGCACGGATGCGCGGCTGGGCCTGTCCTTCGAACAGGTCCGCGCGATCCGGCCGACCATCATCTATGTCCGCGCCTCCGGCTACGGAACGCGCGGCCCGTTCGGCACCACCGGCTCGATGGACTCGCTGTCGCAGGCGATCAGCGGCCTGTCGTCGCTGTCGGGCGATCCGGCCGGCGAAGGCGAGAAGACGCGCACGCCGATTCTCGATTTCGTATCCGCATTCGTGACGGCCGAAGCCGCGCTGGTCGGTCTGGCATCGCAGCGCCGGACCGGCAAGGCAACGCTGATCGACACGTCGCAATTCAGCGCCGCGCTCGATGCGGCGGCGCCCGAGGTAGCGAGCACCGCAGCCGGACGCGTCGCGCCGGCAGGGCGAGCGAGCCGCTATCTGCCGCTGGGCGGCTGGTTCCGCTGCGCCGATGACGTCTACGTCTGCCTCGAATGCCGTGACGCCGCCGAGGTCGGGCAGGCGCTCGAATGTCTCGGCGCAGCGGACGGCACGCCGCCGCAGGCCGCCGTCGACGATGCGCTGTCGCGGATCCCTTCCGGGCAGGCGATCGCGCGGCTGCGCGGCGCCGGTCTGCCGGCGCGCGCAGTCGAGCGCAGCTTCCATCCGGACCTGTTCGCAGCGTTCCCCGGCACGGTCTCGGTCGCGCAGGACGAGGTCGTCGGCGAAATCCGCCACCCCGAGACACCGTTCCTGATGACCGGCACGCCGCCGCAGGCCGGCGGGCCACTGGGTCCGATCGGCCGCGACAACCCGTTGCTCGATCGGATCATCGCGCAGTGGGGCACACGCCCGGCGGCGCTTCGACAGGAGGACGAGCCATAGCAACCCGACGGATACCGCGCGTCGCGATGGTGGCCGCCTTCGCCACGCAGCAGGGCAAGCACCCCGGCCGAACCGCCTGGGACCTCGGCGTCGAAGCCTTCAAGGGCGCGCTCGACCAGGCCGGGCTCGACCGCACCCGGATCGACGGCCTCGTGACCCAGATGGGCCAGGACGGGTCCGGTCAGATGGAGCCGACCCGATTCGGGCAGATCGTCGGCCTGAACCCCCGCGTCAGCGGATCACTGAAGTACGGTGCCGGGGCCTTCTCGCTGGCTTACGGCTGCGCATTGATCGAATCGGGTCAGGCCGAGGTCGTCGCGTGCTGCTACGCGACCAATCAGCGCACCGGCGGCTACAAGTTCGCGACGACCCCGGACCCATGGAGCGCGCCGTACGGTTTCCTGAACCCGGCCGGGTTCGCCGCCTTCGGCTTTCAGCGCTATCTGGACAAGTACGGGCGTCTCGCGGATCGCGACAAGCTCGGCGCGTACGCGCTCGCCTGCCGTCGCTACGCCCAGCTGAACCCGATCGCGTTCCGTCGCGAGCCGATGACCTGGGACGACTACCTGCAGGACCGCTGGATCGTCTGGCCGCTGCGTCGCTCGGATGTCTGCCTGATCACCGACGGCGGCGTCTGCGTGATCCTGGCCGACGCGCAGCGTGCGCGGGATCTCACCGACAAGCCCGTCTATGTGCGCGGGTTCGGCCGGCAGGACGCGCTGCGGCTGCTGGAGAACGAGGATCACCTGCTGATTCCGCACATGAAGAGCGCGGCGCGCCAGGTCGCCGAGCAGTCGGGATTCGGGCCCGGCGATATCGACGCGCTGTACATCCAGGATGCCCATGCCTCCGTCGTTCCGGTCACGCTCGAGAACTACGGCTTCTGCGGCGAAGGCGAGGCGCTCGACTTCATCCAGGATGGCCGGATCGAGCTCGGCGGCGCGTTGCCGCTTAATACCAGCGGTGGCCAGCTCTCCGAAGGCTACATGGTCGGCTGGCTGCACCATATCGAGCTGTTCCACCAGCTTCGCGGCGCGTGCGGTGACCGCCAGATCCCGAACTGCAACGTCGCCCAGTTCTGCGGCACCGGCGGATTCCGGGAGTTCGCGCTCTCCTTCGTCTATTCGAATTCACCGGACTGAGCAGCGCCCATGGACATCCTGCGCCCGATCGCGGATCCCTACAGCAAGCCCTACTGGAGCGGCCTTCGCGAAGGCAGGATCCTGATGCCCCGGTGCCGGGCCTGCGGCCATGTCCAGTTCCCGATGGGCCCGTGCTGCTCGGCATGCCTGTCCGACGGGTTCGACTGGATCGAACTGAGCGGCCGAGGAAGCGTCTGCTCGTACATCATCTACCACCACGCGTTCCATCCCTCGCTGGCCGACAAGCTGCCGTACAACGTCGCCGAGGTGCAGCTCGACGGCGGACCCAAGGTGATCTCGAATATCGTCGGCATCGACAACGACGCGCTGCGATCGAAGCTGCCGGTGCAGCCCTACTTCGACCGCATCGACGACGACCTGACGCTGCTGCGTTTCACGCCGTCCGACAGCGCGGCGACCGCATGAATCCGCGCGGCCCCGACACCGTCGCAGCGGCGTTGCTCGCGAGCTGCCGGCAGTTCGAGACGAATCCGGCGCTGATCACCGCCGACGGCGCCGTGATCACCTACGACACGCTCGCGAAGCGGGTCGGCACGGCCGTCGCGGTCCTGTGCCGGATGGGCCTCGCGCCCGGCGACCGGATCGCCATCTGGCTGCCCAACCGGCCGGAGTGGGTGGTACTGCAGTGCGCCGCCGCGCTGCTCGGGCTGCTGATCGTGCCGGTCAACGCGCGCTATCGCGCGAGCGAGGCCGCCCGCGTGCTGTCGCTCTCCAGAGCGAGCGTGCTGTTCACGCAGCCCGCGTTCCTGACCAACGACTACCTCGATCGGCTGCGCGAATTGGCCGGCGGCGATCTCGGCAGCGGGCCGCAGGCCCGGATCGCCTCGCTGCCGCACCTGCGCCAGATCGTCCTGATCGATGGCCCCGGGGCGGAAGGTACCGTCCGCTACGACGATCTGGTCGCTGCCGGCGGGCCTGCTCCCGATCTCGAGGCGCTCGCCGCGGCGCGCTCGCCCGACGATCGACTGTGGATCTTCTGGACCTCCGGCAGCACCAGCGCGCCGAAGGGCGCGGTCCTGGTCCAGTCGGCGGTACGCAATGTATGGAACTGGACGTCGATGGCCGGCTACCGCGCCGACGACCGGGTGCTGGTGACGCGCCCCTATTTCTACATCGCCGGCAACTTCTGGTGCCTGCTCGGTCCGCTGCTGCACGGCGCCGCGGCCGTCATCGGTCAGTACTTCACGCCCGAGGAGATGGTGCGGCTGAGCGCCCGCGAACGCGTGACCATCCTGTCCGGCAATCCGTTGCTGCTGAAGGGTCTGGTCAACGACCCGGCATGCGATCCCGCCGCGTTCCGGAACGTCCGCTTCGGCTACTTCGGCGGCTCGTCGGTCTCGTTCGACGACCTGCGCCGGATCAAGGAGCGGATCGGCTTCCAGTACTTGCTGCAACCGTACGGCATGACCGAGCTCGAGGGATTCGCGACCAGTACCCATCCGTCGGATCCGCTCGATGTCGTCTACTCGACCTGCGGCCGGCCGTTGCCGGGCATCGAGATGCGGCTGGTCGATCCGGCGTCCGGACAACCGGTTCCGCAAGGCGTCGTCGGCGAACTGCTGACCCGAGGCCGCGGGCTGGTCGACTACGAAGGCGTCTCCGAGCAGGATCGGGCCCGGCTGTTCGATCGCGACGGCTGGTTCCGCACCGGCGACCTGCTGCGGCTGCGCGCCGACGGCCGCTACGAGTTCGTCGGCCGCTCCAAGGATCTGATCAAGGTCGGCGGCGAGAACACGACCGCGACCGAGATCGAGACCACGCTGATGGAGCATCCCGACATCGCCGGCGTTGCCGTGATCGGCGTTCCCGACGAGGCGCGCGGCGAAGTGCCGGTCGCTTATCTCGAATGGCGGGCGGGCCGGGAGGGCGATCCGGAGAGTATCCGGCAGTGGTGTCGTCAACGGATGGCGCCGTTCAAGGTGCCGGCCCGGTTCGAGGTCGTCGGGCCGGGCGCCTGGCCGATGACGGCCAGCGGCAAGATCGCCAAGCATCTGTTGCCGGCCTGACGGCCGCGCACGCTCGCATTCATCCCCGGCCGCCGCAACTTCGAGGAACAGCCGATGAACGCCTCCGTCGAATGCCTACATGACAGCAAGGACGAGCTCGGGGAATGCCCGGTCTGGAACGATCGCGACCAGTCGCTCTACTGGGTCGATTGCATCGGCGCCCGGCTCTCGTCGATCACGCCGGCCGACGGGCGGGTTCGCAGCTGGAAGCTGCCGGAATTTCCCGGCAGCTTCGCGTTCCGCGACGATGCGGGTCTCGTCATGGCATTGCGCCGCGGTCTCGCGCTGGTTTCGCTGGGCGACGGCACCGCCGCCTGCACGCGGCTGGACGCCGACGGATTCGACCCCGACGTCCAGCGATTCAACGACGGCGCATGCGACCGGCGCGGACGGTTCTGGGCCGGCACGTTCGATCGCCGGCTCGCCGAGCCGATCGGCTCGCTGTACCGTCTGAGCCGCGACCATTCGGCTCGCCGGATGGACACCGGCATCATGATGTCGAACGGCATCGCCTGGAGCCCGGACGACCGGACGATGTACTACACGGACTCCCGCCCGGGCCGGATCTACGCGTACGACTTCGATCCGGACGACGGCGCGATCGGCAACCGCCGCGTCTTCCTCGACTATGCGGGCAGCCGGTCCCGCCCCGATGGCTGCGCCATCGACAGCGCCGGGGGCCTGTGGGTCGCGGAGGTCGATGGATCGCGGGCCGCGCGCTATACGCCGCAAGGGCGCCTGGATCGCGTCATCGAGCTGCCGGTGACGCGCCCTTCGAGCCTGGCGTTCGGCGGCAGCGATCTCTCGACCCTGTTCATCACGACACTGCGTCACGGCGTTCCGGAGGATGCGCTCCATGCGCAGCCGCTGGCGGGCGCCGTGTTGACCGCGAATCCCGGCGTCTCGGGATTGCCGCAGCCACGCTTCGCCGGCTGAGCGGCGGCGAAGCGACATCGACCCGATCGACAACGATCAGCCTGGAGGAGGAGAACGAATGGAACGAGCATTTCTGCGGCGCGGCTGGCCTGGCCGGATCGCCGGGCGCGCTGGTGTGATCGCCGGCTTCCTGCTCGGAAGCCTGTTCAACCCGGGTGCAGCGTTCGCGCAGGACGCTGCTGCCTGGCCGCAGCGCAGCGTCAAGATCGTCGTGCCCTATGCGCCTGGCGCGTCCTCGGACAATGTCGCCCGCCGGATCGCGCTGGCGCTGACCGAGCGCCTCGGTCAGAGCTTCGTGGTCGAGAACCGGATCGGCGCCGGCGGCTCGATCGGGACCAACTACGTGATGCGGGAGCGGCCGGACGGCTACACGCTGCTCGCGCACGATCCGGGTTTCCTGCTGCTGCCGCAGCTCGCGACGACGCCGCCCTACGATCCGAACGAGCTGGTGCCGATCGCCGCCTTCATGTTCGCGCCGCTCGGGATCGTCGTGCAGACGTCGAGCCGCTTCCAGACCCTGGCCGACCTGATCGGCGCTGCCAAGGCCGAGCCGAAGAAGATCTCCTACGGCTCCGGCGGCGAGGGCACGACACCGCATCTCGGCTCGGAGCAGTTCGCCCGCGCCGCCGGCGTCCAGCTCTATCACGTGACCTACAAAGGGGCGGCCGACGCGGTGATCGCGCTGCTCGGCGGCCAGATCGACATGCAGTTCGTCACGCCGACGACGGTGCTGCAGCATGTCAAGAGCGGCCGGCTGCGGATGCTGGCGATCAGCGGCGACGAGCGCGTCAAGGTGCTGCCGGATACGCCGACCTTCAAGGAGGCCGGCCTCGATGGCGTGCAGGTCACCAACTGGATCGGCCTGTGGGCGCCGAAAGGAACGCCGCCGGGCGTCATCGAGAAACTGCAGGGCGAGATCCGCCAGGCGATGGCGTCGAAGGAGCTGATCGGGTTCGCCGAGAGCATTGGCGTGCTGCCGAATACGATCGTCGGCAGCGACTTCGTCAAGTTCATCGCCGAGGACACGGCGCGGCTGAAGCGGCTGGCGGATCAGATCGGGCTGCAGAAGCGATAAAGCCGATCACGACGCGTCCGATCATGCAATGCTCATGAATGGGTGTAAGTGGGCAAGAAAATGATCCGATGATCTCCTCGCGACACTCATTATATTGAGTAAAATTACTCAATATAATGAGTAAAATGGAGCCCCGCTTCCAACGTCCCCAGGCCGGAACCCTGGCCAAGCGCCTGGCTGAACCCCGCCGCTTCATGCAGGTCGTGACCGGCCCGCGGCAGGTGGGCAAGTCCACGCTGGTGCAGCAGGTCACGGAGGGGCTGCGCGTGCCGGTGCGCTATGCCAGCGCGGACGAGCCCACGCTGCGCGCGGCGGACTGGATCGGCCAGCAATGGGAGGCGACCCGCCTCGAAGCGGGCAAGGGCGGCGCACTGCTGGTACTCGACGAGATCCAGAAGATCCCATCGTGGTCGGAGACGGTCAAGCGCCTGTGGGACGAGGATACGCGGGTGAAACGCCCGCTCAAGGTGGTGTTGCTCGGGTCGGCGCCGCTGCTGATCACCTCGGGATTGACGGAAAGCCTTGCCGGGCGCTTCGAGACGCTGCACCTGCCGCATTGGTCGCTCGCCGAGATGCGCAAGGCCTTCGGCTGGTCGCTGGACCAATACCTCTTCCATGGCGGCTATCCGGGCGCGGCACCGCTCATCGGCGAGCCGGCGCGCTGGTCGCGCTACGTGGCCGACAGCCTGATCGAGACCTCGATCGCCCGCGACGTACTGCTGCTCTCCCGGGTGGACAAACCGGCGCTGCTGCGCCGCCTGTTCGACCTGGCCTGCCACTATTCCGGGCAGGTGCTTTCGTACACCAAAATGCTGGGACAGTTGCAGGACGCCGGCAACACCACCACGCTGGCGCACTATCTGGATCTGCTCGCGGGCGCGGGGATGGTGCGCGGACTGCCCAAGTACGCGGGCGATGCCGCGCGACAGCGCGGCTCCAGCCCCAAGCTGCAGGTGCTCAACACGGCGCTGATGACGGCCACGTCCGGCCTGTCGCTCGCCGAGGCGCGCGCGGATCGCGAGTTCCGGGGGCGGCTGGCGGAATCGGCCGTGGGCGCGCATCTGGCCAACGCCGCGGCGGCCGGCGACTGCGAGGTCTACTACTGGCGCGAGCGCAACCACGAAGTGGACTTCGTCGTGAAAGCCGGCCGGCGGCTCACCGCGATCGAGGTCAAGAGCGGCCGCGCGCCGCTGGCCCATGCCGGCAGCGCCGCATTCGCACAGGCGTTCAAGGTGCATCGCACGCTGCTGGTGGGCGGCGACGGCGTGCCGCTCGAAGATTTCCTGTTGGATCCGGTGCTGCGTTGGGTGGGCCCATGAGCGCCGGGACTCACGTGCCGGGCAACTATCCGGCGCTGGAAGCGCTCGGGACCTGTGAGTTGCTCATCTCCCTTGGACCCGGAATTATTTCCCGATGCAGAACCGCGAAAAGATCACTCCGAGCAACTCGTCCGCGCTGACCGCGCCGGTGATCCGGCCGAGCGCCGCATGCGCGAGCCGCAGCTCCTCGGCGAACAGGTCGAGCGCCGCATCGCCCTGCCCCGCATGCGCGCGCGCCGCCGCGACATGGCCGGCGGCTTCGCGCAGCGCCTGCAGGTGTCGCTCGCGCGCGGCGAAGACGTTCTCGGCGCCCGGCTGATAGCCGGCGATCCGCAGCAGCGCGGCGCGCAGCAGGTCGACGCCGTCGCCGGTCAGCGCCGACAGGCGCACCGTGTCGTCGCTGGCGGCGGCCCGCGCGCCGACGAGATCGATCTTGTTGATCACGGTCAGCCGCGCCGCGCCGGCCGGCGCCCGCGCGGTGATCCGCTGCCAGAGCGCCGCATCGGCGCGCGCCGCCGGGTCGCCGGCGTCGGCCTGCGCCGCGGCCACCAGATGCACGACCACGTCCGCGCGCCCGATCTCGTCCCAGGTCCGCTCGATCCCGATCCGCTCGACCACGTCGTCGGTCTCGCGCAGCCCGGCGGTGTCGATCAGGTTCAGCGGCACGCCGTCGATCGCGATCGTCTGGGTGACTCGATCGCGGGTAGTCCCAGCGACCGGCGTGACGATCGCGACCTCCGCGCCGGCCAGCGCGTTGAGCAGGCTCGACTTGCCGACGTTCGGCGCGCCGACCAGCACCACCGACAGGCCCTGCCGCAGCAGCGCGCCCTGCTTCGCGGTGGCCAGCACCTCGCGCAGCGTCGCGTCGATCGCCGCGAGCCGGCCGAGCGCGTCGGCCCGCTCGAGGAACTCGATCTCCTCTTCGGGAAAGTCGAGCGTCGCTTCGACCAGCATCCGCAGCTCGAGCAGCCGTTCGGCGATCTCGCCGATCCGCTCGGAGAAGACGCCCGACAGCGAGCGGGTTGCCGAACGCGCCGCCTGCTCGGTGCTGGCCTCGATCAGGTCGGCGACCGCCTCGGCCTGCGCCAGATCGAGCTTGTCGTTCAAGAACGCCCGCTCGGTGAACTCGCCGGGCTCGGCCAGCCGGATCTCGTGCGCGGCGCCGGCGGCGAGGACCCGGCGCAGCAGCAGCTGCATGACCACCGGCCCGCCGTGCCCCTGCAGCTCCAGCACATGCTCGCCGGTATATGAACGCGGCGCCGGGAAGCGCAGCGCCAGGCCGACGTCGAGCGGCGCGCCGTCGTCGCCGAGGAAAGGGCCGTAGTGCGCGCGCCGCGGTGTCAGCGCCCTGCCGAGCACCGCATCGGCGATCGCGTCGATCGCCGCGGCTTCCGGCGCCGAAACCCGGACGACGCCGATCGCGCCCTTGCCCGGCGCCGTCGCTACCGCGACGATCGGGCGTCGATCCTGCATGGCGCCACTCTGCCCGCCACGATCGGATCAGACGGGGTCACGGCTCAAGCCGGGGCGCGACCGAAGACCGGCTTGCCCTCGATCCGCCGCGTGATCACCCACTGCTGTGCGATCGAGAACAGGTTGCTGACGACCCAGTACAGCACCAGCCCGGCCGGGAAGAAGAAGAACATCACCGAGAAGATCACCGGCATCCACAGCATCATCTTGGCCTGCAGCGGGTCCGGCGGCGTCGGGTTCAGCTTGGTCTGCACGAACATCGTGACCGCCATCACCAGCGGCAGGATGAACCACGGGTCCGGCGTCGACAGGTCGCGGATCCAGCCGATCCACGGCGCGTTGCGGATCTCGACCGACGCCAGCAGCACCCAGTACAGCGCGATGAAGACCGGGATCTGGACCACGATCGGCAGGCAGCCGCCGAGCGGGTTGATCTTCTCGGTCTTGTAGAGCTCCATCATCGCCTGGTTCATCTTGACCCGGTCGCTGCCGTAGCGCTCGCGGATCGCGGTCAGCTTCGGCGTGACCTTGCGCATCTTGGCCATCGAGCGGTAGCTCGCCGCCTGCAGCGGGAAGAACGCGAGCTTGACCAGGATGGTCAGCAGCACGATCGCCCAGCCCCAGTTGTTGACCAGCTTGTGCAGCACCTCGAGCAGCCAGTAAAGCGGTTTCGCGATCGCGGTCAGCCAGCCGTAGTCGACGACCAGTTCCAGCCCGGGCGCGAGCTTTTCCAGCACCCGCTGATCCTGCGGCCCGACGAACAACGTCGCGTCGATCGATTCCGTGTTGCCCGGCGCGATACTGGCCAGCGGTTCGAGCAGCCCGACCGAATACATCTGGTTCTCGATCCGGCGCGTGTAGTACTCGCGCTGCACCCCCTGCTTCGGCACCCAGGCCGCCGCGAAGTAATGCTGAATCACGCCGACCCAGCCGTTGTCGGCCTTGGTCGCGTGCCGGGCCTTTCGATTCTCGATGTCGTCGAACGAGACCTTCTGGAACTTTTCGGCGGTGGTATAGATGACCGGCCCGGTATAGGTGCTGTAGAAGCCCGACTGGCCCGGCGCGGCATGGTTGTCGCGCGTCAGTTGCAGGTACAGCGTCGGCGCCGCCGGCTTGTCGCCGACGTTGGTGACCCGGCTGCTGACCGCGATCTCGTATGAACCCGGCGATAGCCGATAGGTCCATTCGACGCGCAGTCCACCACCCTCCGAAGCGAGCACTAACTCTGGTGATGTGCTCGATGCTTCCGGCCGCTTGACCACCGTCATCCGGGTCGTATGGTTCGGCGCGCCGTCCTGTCCGACCAGCCCGACCTGCGCCAGATAGATCCGGCCCGGGTCGCTCGAGAACATCACCAGGTTGCCGCTCTTGTCGTTGTTCGACTCTTCGCGATGCTTGAGCAGCTCGACCCGGCGCAGTTGTCCGCCGACGGTATCGACATCGATCTGCAGCACGTCGTTGGCCAGCCGAACCAGCTCGCCGGCGGCACCGACCGATGCCGCCGCGTTGGCGGCAGGCGGCGCTGCCCCGGGCCCGGCCGGGTTCGCGGCAGGAGCCGCCGGCACCGACGCATCGACCGGAGTCGAGCTGCCAGTGGCGCCGATGGTGCCGGTGGTGCCGGACCCCGCGCCGCTACCGGCGCCACCCGCAGCACCCGGCGCCTGCTGGCTCGCTGGCGGGCCACCGAACATCGACGGCCGGCCGTTGAAGCGCTGCCAGTTGTCCCAGAGAAACAACAGCGACATCACGAAGATGATCCACAGAATGGTTCGTTGCGTCTGCATCATCGCGAGATCGGGCCTATGACGTTGGGCTGGCAGCGGGCGGGCTCGCCCGAAATCGGGCTCGCCGGATCGGAGGCCACCGGATTCGGATCGGTGACTTCGCGATAAGCGTGCCAGCGCGGATTGGTCGAAGCGGCGCGCAGCGGGACCGGATCGACCCCGCCGGCTGCCCATGGATTGCAGCGGATCAACCGCCGCACCGATAGCCAGCCGCCACGCAGCACACCATGGCGCATCAGGGACTCGAGTGTGTACTCACTACAGCTGGGCCAGTAGCGACAGCGCGGGCCGAACATCGGGCTGATCGCAAACCGATAGACCCGCACCAGACCGATCAGCAGCGCCGCCGGCGCGCCGACGATCCGTTCGGCGACGCTCGGGTTCAATTGGGACGCGAGCCCGGCTTCGGGCGGCCGTTCGC
>JBFWQR010000172.1:0-14388 GCA_050249335.1 Lautropia sp. | reverse complement strand
GTCAGTCGGGCATTCTTGTGAATGTTCATCCGGGCTCCGAAGTCTCTGAGGATTGGCTGTTTGGCGACTTCCAGTCTCTCAGAACTTCTCCGGGTGAACACCGGATACAACCTATTGAGCCTTCACACCTAGCGACAAATTCGATGGTTGGCAAGCGGCCAGTAATTACGCCGGCCGCGACGACGTCTCCACAAGGTTGTCCACAGACCGGAACGGCGTGCCGGCGACTTGCCCCGGATGGTCAAAAAACCCGACAATTCGCGTTTCCTCCCGGAGCAGACGCTTGTTCTCGATCATTCAGGCCGCAGGCTGGCCGATCTGGTTCCTCATTCTCGCCTCGATCGTCACGGTCGCGTTGATCATCGAACGCGCGATGACGCTGCAACGGCGCAAGATCCTCCCGGCCGGGCTGCTCGAAGAGCTGATCACACTGCACCGGAACCGCCAGATGACGCCCGAGATCATCCAGCGGCTGGAGCGCTCGTCGGCGCTCGGCCGGATCATCGCCAACGGCCTGCGCCACGAGCTCGAGCCGCGCGACATGGTCAAGGACGCGATGGAGGAAACCGGCCGCGCGGTCGCGCACGATCTCGAGCGCTACCTGCCGGCGCTCGGCACGCTGGCGACGGTCTCGCCGCTGCTGGGACTGTTCGGCACGGTGATCGGCATGATCGAGATCTTCGGTTCGCAGACGCCGACCGGGACCAACCCGGCGCAGTTGGCGCACGGCATCTCGATCGCGCTCTACAACACCGCGCTCGGCATCGCGGTCGCCATCCCGGCGCTGATCGCCTACCGGATCTTCCGCGCTCGCGTCGACGACTTCCTGGTCGAGATGGAGCAGCAGTCGCTGCGGCTGGTCGACGCGATCAAGGGAGGCCGCCGGTGAACTTCCGCCGGTCGCTCCGGCGTGAGGAACCGGAGATCAACTTCATCCCGCTGATCGATCTGCTGCTGGTGATCCTGATCTTCCTAATGGTGACGACTACCTATTCGCGCTTCAGCGAGCTGCAGGTCAACCTGCCGTCGGCAACCGGCGAACCGACGCCGGAGCGGCCGGCCGAGATCGTCGTCGGCGTCACCACCGACAACCGCTACACGATCGACAAGCAGCCGGTCCCGTTCCGCGATCCGGCCGGCCTGGCGCAGAACCTGCAGCGGGCCGCCGCCGGCCGCCGCGAGCCGGTGGTGGTGATCTTCGCCGACGCCGGCGCCAGCCATCAGGCGGTCGTCAACGTGCTCGAATCGGCGCGGCTCGCCGGCCTGGCACGGGTGACCTTCGCGGCGCAGTCGTCGCAGTCGGCACCGCGTTGACCGGCGAACGCCTGCGGGGCCGGCTCGAGGCCTGGCTGCTGCGGATCTGGTTCGGCCCTGCGACCGCCGGCGACCGGCTGCTCGCGGCACTGGTGGCGCCGGTCGCGCTGCCGCTTTCCTGGCTGGTCGCCGCGGTTGCCCGTCGGCGTCGCGCCGCGCTGCGCCGCCAGCAGCGCAGCGACGGCGCGGTGCCGGTCGTCGTGGTCGGCAACCTGGTCGCCGGCGGCGCCGGCAAGACGCCGTTGGTTGCAGCGATCGCGACCGGGCTCGCGGCGCGCGGCTGGCGCCCCGGCCTGCTCGCCCGCGGCTACCGCGCCGGCACCACGGCGGCGCTGGTCGACCGCGACGGCGATCCGGCGACGCTCGGCGACGAAGCGGTGCTGCTGGCCGAACAGACCGGCCTGCCGCTCGCGGTCGGCGCCGACCGCGGCGCGGCGCTGGCGCTGCTGTTGACGCATCATCCGGATCGCGACGTCGTGATCGCCGACGATGGCCTGCAGCACACCGGCCTGCCGCGCCGGCTCGAACTGCTGGCGATCGACCGGCGCGGCTTCGGCAACGGCCGCTGCCTGCCGGCCGGGCCGCTGCGCGAGCCGGCCGACCGCGTCGCCAGCGTCGACGCGGTGATCGACACCGGCGGCGGCGCCGGATCCAGCGGCGTCGGATTCAGCGGCAGTGGATCCAGCGACTCCGGATCCAGCGACGGCAACGCCTCGGCCGAGCCGGCACCGGCGTTGACCGCCGCCGGGCCACGCCGCTTCGCCAGCCGGCTCGTCGCCGAGCGCTTCCGGACGCTCGACGGCGCGGCGGGCTGGTCGCCGGCCGAGTTCGTCGCGCAGTTCCGTGATCAGCCGATCACCGCGATCGCCGGCATCGCGGCGCCCGAACGCTTCTTCACGACGCTGCGCGAGCTCGGACTGACGCCGCGCTGCGAACCGCTGGCCGATCATGCCCGGATCGACCCGCACTGGCTCGGCGCACTGCCGGGGCGCTGGCTGCTGCTGACCGCAAAGGATGCGGTCAAGTGCCGCGACCTGCCGGCCGCGACGCGGGCCCGCTGCGTCCGGCTCGACGTCGCGGCCCAGCCGGATCCGGCACTGCTAGAATGGTTGACCGGAGCGCTCGCCTGAGCGCCCGATCTGCAGAGCGCCCGGCCTGCAGAGCACCTGGCCCGAACCGACCCCTGCCACGATGGATTCGCGACTGCTCGACATCCTCGTCTGCCCGATCTGCAAGGGGCCGCTGCGGTACGACAAGGTCGGCGCCACGCTCGACTGCCAGGCCGACCAGCTGGCGTTCCCGATCCGCGACGGCATCCCGGTGATGATCGAGGCCGAAGCGGTGCCGCTGGACGCGAAGGACGCGCGGCCGCGCTAGGAGGCTGTCCGTCGTCGTGCCGCTCGCCGCAGATCCGCGCCCGGTACCGCCACCTGCGCCCCCGCCGTTCGTCGTACTGATTCCGGCACGGCTCGCGTCGACCCGGCTGCCGAACAAGCCGCTCGCCGACATTGCCGGCAAGCCGATGATCGTGCGCGTCGCCGAGCAGGCGCAGCGCTCCGGCGCGCGCCGGGTAGTCGTCGCGACCGACAGCGACGCGGTGCTCGCGGCGGTGCGCGCGGCCGGCCACGAGGCGGTCGCGACCCGCGCCGATCACGCGTCGGGCACCGACCGGCTCGCCGAAGCCGCGGCATTGCTGCAGCTCGCGCCGCAGACGCTGGTGGTCAACGTCCAGGGCGACGAACCGGAGTTGCCGCCGGCGCTGATCGACGCGGTCGCCGAGCGGCTCGCCGGCGCCGATGGGTGCGCGATGTCGACCGCCGCGCACCGGATCGAGCAGGTCGACGACTGGTTCAATCCGAACGTCGTCAAGGTCGTGGTCGATGCCGGCGGCCGCGCGCTCTACTTCTCGCGAGCACCGATCCCGTTCCACCGCGACGGCCTGGCCGCCGCGCGCTGGGCGCCCGGCGCCGCCGCGCCCGCCGGACTCGCGGCGGTGCTGGCAGCCGCCGCGCCGCTGCGCCATATCGGAATCTACGGCTATCGCGCGGCGTTCCTCGCCCAATACGCGGCAATGACGCCGACCGATCTCGAGCGAATCGAAGCGCTGGAGCAATTGCGTGCGCTCCACCACGGCCATTCGATCGGCGTCGTACTGGCCGACGCAGCACCGCCGGCCGGGATCGATACGCCGGCCGATCTGACGGCAGCCCGCGTCCGCTTCGCCGCCCGCGGCGATCCATGAGCCCGGCGCCGGGCAGGCCCGCGGCGCGAATCCCGGAGCGGGTCGGCGGGGAGGGTCGGTTCCCCGGGCCGGCCTCGCGTTGACCCTGCTTCCGGATTCCGCCACACTCCGGCCTTGCCCGGTCGGGCGCCACCGGGCGTCAGCGGCCGGCCATCCCAACCGGCTGCCGGATCGGCGCGCGCCTCCCGGGCAGCCTCACGCGACGATATTTCATGCGATTGATTCTTCTCGGCCCGCCGGGCGCCGGCAAGGGAACCCAGGCCGCCGTCATCAAGTTGCAATACGGCATCCCGCAGATCTCCACCGGCGACATGCTGCGTGCCGCGGTCAAGGCCGGTTCGCCGCTCGGGCTGGCCGCCAAGAAAGTGATGGATGCCGGCGGCCTGGTGTCGGACGACATCATCATCAACCTGGTCCGTGAACGGCTCGCCGAGCCCGACTGCGCCGCCGGCTACCTGTTCGACGGTTTCCCGCGGACGATCCCGCAGGCCGAAGCGCTGCGGACCGCCGGCGTCGGACTCGACCGGGTGGTCGAGATCGACGTGCCCGAGGCCGAGATCATCGAGCGGATGAGCGGGCGGCGCGTCCACTCCGCCAGCGGCCGCAGCTACCACGTCCGGTTCAACCCGCCGAAGGTCGCCGATCGGGACGACGTCACCGGCGAACCGCTGATCCAGCGCGACGACGACCGCGAGGAAGTGGTCCGCAACCGGCTGGCCGTCTATCAGGCGCAGACCCGGCCGCTGGTCGACTTCTATACCCGCTGGGCCAGCTCCGGCGACGCCGCTGCCCCGCTCTACCGGCGCATCGAGGGCACCGGTGCCGTCGAAGCAGTCACCCGCAAGGTGCTGGCGGCGCTCAGCGACTGAGCCGGCTTCGGCAGCGGGCCGCGACTGCTCGCCGCCCGCTGCCGGCGTCGCGACGCCTCGCGGTCGCGCGCTTGCCAACCATCGGCTGATTCGGTCAACATAGCGAGTTTTTCTTCACAGCAGGGCCGCCCGGGTCGCGTCCGCACGATTCGCGCAGCCGTCGGGTGCGGAACAGCACAAGCAGGCACTACCAAAAAGCGTACTGGAGGGATTCAAGATGACTGGAGCCATGACTGCGGCGGTCTGGTTCGCGCTGTTATGCGGCCTCGGGGCCGTGCTCTACGGGTTCTATTCGAGCAAGTGGATTCTGTCGCTCGATTCCGGCAATGCGCGGATGCAGGCGATCGCCGCGGCGGTCCAGCAGGGCGCGCAGGCCTACCTGAACCGCCAGTACCGGACGATCGCGATCGTCGGGATCGTGATCTTCCTGGTCATCGGCTTCGTGCCGGGGCTCGGCTGGCCGAGCGCGATCGGCTTCGCGCTCGGTGCGATCCTGTCCGGCGCGACCGGCTTCATCGGCATGAACGTCTCGGTCCGTGCCAACGTCCGTACCGCCCAGGCCGCCACCCGCGGTCTCGACGAGGCGCTCGCGGTCGCGTTCCGCGGCGGTGCGATCACCGGTCTGCTGGTGGTCGGCCTCGGCCTGCTCGGCGTCGCCGGCTTCTTCTACATCCTGCAGGGCTCGGCGGCCAGCGGCGTACATCCGCACGACGTGCTGAAGCCGATGATCGGCCTCGCGTTCGGCTCGTCGCTGATCTCGATCTTCGCGCGGCTGGGCGGCGGCATCTTCACCAAGGGCGCCGACGTCGGCGCCGACCTGGTCGGCAAGGTCGAGGCCGGCATTCCGGAAGACGACCCGCGCAATCCGGCGGTGATCGCCGATAACGTCGGCGACAACGTCGGCGACTGCGCCGGCATGGCCGCCGACCTGTTCGAGACCTACGCGGTGACGCTGATCGCGACGATGCTGCTCGGCGCGCTGGTCGTGACCGCGGCGCCGATGGCGGCGGTGATCTACCCGCTGGTGCTCGGCGGCATCGCGATCATCGCGTCGATCGTCGGCTGCATGGCGGTCAAGGCGCAGCCCGGCAAGGGCATCATGGCCGCGCTCTATCGCGGCCTGATCGTCGCCGGCCTGATCGCGCTGGTCGCGTTCTTCCCGATCACGATGCTGATGATCCCGGGCGATGCGCTCGGCGGCACCGGCGCCGGCATCCGGATCTACGGCGCTGCGGTGATCGGCCTGATCCTGACCGGCGCGCTGGTCTGGATCACCGAGTACTACACCGGCACCCAGTTCAAGCCGGTCCGCTACATCTCGAAGGCGTCGGAAACCGGCCACGGCACCAACATCATCGCCGGGCTCGCGATCTCGATGAAGTCGACCGCCTGGCCGGTCATCTTCGTCTGCATCGCGATCCTGCTGTCGTACGGCCTGGCCGGCCTCTACGGCGTCGCGATCGCCGCAACCTCGATGCTGTCGATGGCCGGCATCATCGTCGCGCTCGACGCCTACGGCCCGATCACCGACAACGCCGGCGGCATCGCCGAAATGTCGGAGATGCCGGACTCGGTCCGCGCGATCACCGACCCGCTCGACGCTGTCGGCAACACCACCAAGGCGGTCACCAAAGGCTACGCGATCGGCTCGGCCGGCCTCGCCGCGCTGGTGCTGTTCGCCGACTATACGCACGCGCTCGACGCGCGTGGCCTGTCGACCAGCTTCGACCTGTCGAACCCGAGCGTGATCATCGGCCTGTTCATCGGCGGCCTGATCCCGTTCCTGTTCGGTGCGATGGCGATGGAGGCGGTCGGCCGCGCCGCCGCCTCGGTGGTGGTCGAGGTGCGCCGGCAGTTCCGCGAGATCAAGGGCATCATGGAAGGCACCGGCAAGCCGGAGTACGGCCGCGCCGTCGACATGCTGACCAGCGCTGCGATCCGTGAAATGATGCTGCCGTCGCTGCTGCCGGTCGTGATCCCGATCGTGGTCGGCCTGCTGCTCGGACCGGCTGCGCTCGGCGGCCTGTTGATGGGCACGATCGTCACCGGTCTGTTCGTCGCGATCTCGATGTGCACCGGCGGCGGCGCCTGGGACAACGCCAAGAAATACATCGAGGAAGGCAACCACGGCGGCAAGGGCTCGGAAGCGCACAAGGCAGCGGTCACGGGCGACACGGTCGGCGATCCGTACAAGGACACCGCCGGCCCGGCGGTCAACCCGCTGATCAAGATCATCAACCTGGTCGCGCTGCTGCTGGTGCCGGTGCTCGGCACCGGCTGGCTCGGCACCGCGGCACCGAGCCACGGCGCAGCGCCGGCAGCCGCGACCGCCACGGCACCGGCAACCGCTACGGCACCGGCGACCACCACGGCACCGGCGACCGCCACGGCACCGGCAGCTACCATGGCACCAGCGCCCGCAACGGCGCCGGCCACTGCCACGGCACCGGTGGCCTCCCCCGCGGTCCCCGCGGCTGCCGGCGCTGCGGCCGCGGTGGCCGGTGCTGCCGCGGGTACCGCGGCAGCGGCCGTCGAAGCCGCAAAGGACAGCGCGGCAAAAGCGGCCGACACGGCCGCGAGTGCGGCCGACGCCGCAAAATCGGCCGCGGCCAGTGCCGTCGATGCCGCCAGGTCGGCTGCGGCATCGGCGACCGCCACGGCACCGGCAGCTACCATGGCACCGGCGCCTGCGGCGGCGCCGGCCACCGCCGCGGCACCGGCGACCGGTGCTGCCGCGGGCATCGCGGCAGCGGCCGTCGAAGCCGCAAAGGACAGCGCGGCGAAAGCGGCTGACACGGCCGCGAGTGCGGCCGACGCCGCAAAGTCGGCCGCGGCCAGCGCCGTCGATGCCGCCAGATCGGCCGCCACACCAGCGACCACCACCGCACCGGCGGCCACTACCGCACCGGCGACAACCACGGCACCGGCACCGGCAGCCACAATGGCGCCTGCGACGGCGCCGGCCACCGCGGCAGCGGCCGTCGAAGCCGCGAAGGACGGCGCGGCGAAAGCGGCCGACACGGCCGCGAGTGCGGTCGACGCAGCGAAGTCGGCTGCAGCCAGTGCCGTCGATGCCGCCAGGTCGGCCGCCACCCCGGCGACCACCGCCGCACCGGCGACCACTGCGACTCCGGCGACGGCCGACGCGGTGAAGTCTGGCGCGGCGAACGCGACCGAAGCCGCCCGGAACACCACGGCCGCCGCGACCGACGCCGCGAAGGCCGCTGCCGACAGTGCAGTCGCCGCTGCACGAGGCAACGCCGCTGCTGCCGCTGCCGGCACCGCCGCCTCGGCGGCAGCAGCAGGGCCGGCGACGTCCGCGGGGATGTCTTCCGCGCCGTCGATGACCGCGCCGTCGATGACCGCCCCATCGATGACCGCCCCGTCGCCCTCCGCGACCGACGCGACCGACGCGGCGAAAGCCACCGCCGAGAGCGCCGTCGCGGCCGCGCGCAATGCTGCGTCCGCGATGGCGCCCGCGCCGATGCCAGCGCCGTCGCTGGCGGCCGCTCCGTCGACGACCACCACGACCCCGAGCGCTGTCGCGGCCCGGCCGGAGACCACCAGCGTCTACTTCGGCGTCGGCAGCGCAAACCCGCCGGAAGACTCGGCCAGCAAGCTCGCACCGCTGATCGAATGGGCCCGCGGCACGCCAGACACGACGCTGCAGCTATCCGGCTATCACGACAAGACCGGCGACCCGGCCCAGAATCAGGAACTGGCGAAGCGCCGCGCGCAGGCGATCGCCGCGCTGCTGGTCGCCGCCGGCGTCGAGCAGGCCCGGATCCAGTTCAAGGAGCCGGTGGAGACGACCGGCGGCGGCGACGACCGCGAAGCGCGCCGCGTCGACGTCACGGCGGCGCGCTGACCCGCCGGCCGTCCGTCATCCACCATCCCCGCAGCGCCGCCCCGACGGCGCAGGAGTCGATAGCATGAAACTGCAGGGCAACGTTTTCATCGTCACCGGCGGGGCATCGGGCCTCGGCGGTGCGACGTCGGAGCTGATCGTCCGCGAAGGCGGGCGGGTCGTGATCGCCGACGTCAATGCCGAGGTCGGCCAGGCGCAAGCGAAGTCGCTCGGCGACGCCGCGACCTTCGTCCGCTGCGACGTGACCAGCGAAGCCGACGGCCAGGCGGTCGTCGACGCCGCTCGCGCACTCGGGCCGATCCGCGGGCTGGTCAACTGCGCCGGCATCGCGATCGGCATGAAGACGACCGGCAAGGACGGCCCGCATCCGCTCGACCGGTTCCAGCGCGTGATCATGGTCAACCTGATCGGCACCTTCAACATGATCCGGCTCGCAGCGACGGCGATGTCGCGGCAGGACCCGCTGCCGAACGGCGAGCGCGGCATCATCGTCAACACCGCGTCGGTGGCCGCCTACGACGGCCAGATCGGCCAGGCCGCGTATTCCGCCTCCAAGGGCGGCGTCGTCGGCATGACGCTGCCGATCGCCCGTGACCTGTCGCGCGACGGCATTCGCGTGATGACGATCGCGCCCGGCATCTTCGAGACGCCGATGCTGATGAACATGCCGCAGGACGTCCGCGATTCGCTCGGCAAGCAGGTACCCTTCCCATCCCGGCTCGGCCGCGCCGCCGAGTACGCACAACTGGTGCAGTCGATCGTCGAGAACGAGATGCTGAACGGCGAGACGATCCGGCTCGACGGCGCGATCCGGATGGCGCCGCGCTAGCAGCGCGCTCGAGTCGGGCATTCCGGTCAAGGAGGCGGTGAACCGGATGCCGCGTGCCGGGTTCGGGGAAGCGGCCGCGCGGAGCGCGGCCACGTGCTGTATCCCACCGACACCGATTTCGCTCGCTTCCCCGGACTCCGCTGGGTGAATCCCGGTCGCGAGTAGCGGGCGTCCGACCCGGACACGGTCGAGACGCCGGAGCGGTCCGCGCATGCCGCGAAGGCGTGTGCGGCTCGCCAACCGTGCCGAGCCGCCCCGCGCTCCAACGCTCGCTCCAACGCTGAATCCAACGCGATCCGGCGACAGTACCGTCGTCCGGTGACCGACCGGCGCACCCGAACCCCTCCGAGGAGCGACTGCGATGACGAACCCTGCCCCTGCCGGCCGCGTCGACAATGGCGTCGACGTCGATGCGCTGCTGACCGCTCGCGCGGCGCTGACCGATGCACCCGAAGGCGCCCGCTTCCGCTGGCGCGCCACCAGCCAGTGGCTGAACGGCACCCACAGCCGCGCGACCGTCGACGGCTTCCACGGCCTCGGCACCGAGCAGCGGCACCGCCGCAGCTTCGAGTTCGATTCCGACCATCCCGAGATCTTCGCGGCGACCGACAACGGCGCGACGCCGGTCGAGCTGGTGCTGGTCGGCCTGGCCGGCTGCCTGTCGGCCGGTATCGCGACGGTGGCGCAACACCGCAAGATCCAGCTGCATTCGGTCCGTGCGACGCTCGAGGCCGGCATGGATCTGCAGGGCGTGCTCGGCATCGACGAACGCGTGCGCAACGGCTTCGACGGCGTCAAGGTCCACTACGAAATCGACGCCGACGCGACGCCCGAGCAGATCGCGGCGCTGGTCGCGCAATCGCAGAAGCGCTCGGCAGTGTTCGACATCATCGCGAACCCGACCGACGTCACGGTGACGGCGAGCAAGGCGTGAGCCTTCCGGCACGGCTGCCCGAAGCAGTCACCCGCCCGGCCGCCGCGCGGCGCGTCGACGTCGTCGTGGTCGGCGCCGGCCACTGCGGGCTCGCGATGAGCCGGGCGCTGGCGCAGCGCTCGATCGATCATCTGCTGATCGAGCGCGGCGAGATCGCCAATGCCTGGCGCACCGAGCGCTGGGATTCACTGCGGCTGCTGACGCCGAACTGGCTGTGCCGGCTGCCCGGGCAGCCGTACGACGGCGACGATCCCGACGGCTTCATGGGCGCGGCCGACCTCGCCCGCCTGCTGGCGCGCTATGCGGTCCGGATCGCCGCGCCGGTGGTCACGCAGACGACGGTGCGCCGCGTGGCGCCGGCAGCGTCCGGCTACCGGGTCGAAACCGACCGGGGCGACTGGTGCTGTCGCGCCGTGGTGCTCGCCAGCGGCGCCTGCGGCCGGCCAGCCGTGCCGCAGCTCGCGGCGGACCTGCCCTCGGCCGTCGCGCAATGGACCGCACGCGACTACCGGCGGCCGGCCGATCTCGCGCCCGGCGGCGTGCTGGTGGTCGGCGCATCGGCGACCGGGCTGCAGCTGGCGCGGGAGATCCGCGACAGCGGCCGCCCGGTGCTGCTCGCCACCGGCGAGCATGTCCGGATGCCGCGGCGCTATCGTGGTCGCGACATCCAGTGGTGGCTGCTCGCCAGCGGCCTGCTCGACCAGCGGATCGAGACGGTCGACGATCCGGCACGGGCGCGCCGGCTGCCGTCGCCGCAACTGACCGGCAGCGATGCGCACGCTTCGCTGGACCTCAACGAAGTGCAGCGGCACGGCGTCGAGGTCTGCGGCAGGCTCGCGGCGGTTCGCGGCAATCGGGCACTGTTCTCCGGCTCGCTGCGCAACGTCTGCACACTGGCCGATCTGAAGCTGAACCGGCTGCTCGACGGGTTCGATGTGTGGATCGAAGGTCGACGGCTGGCAGGCCCATCGCCGGAAAGTCGGCGGCTGGACGGCGAGCTCGCGGCTCCGCAGCGTTTCGCGCCGACGACGGTTGCCGCGTCGCCGCGGCTGTCGGCCAGCCTCGGCGACGAGATCCGCACGGTTGTCTGGGCCACCGGCTATCGCCCCGACTTCGGCTGGCTCGACCTGCCGGTGTTCGACCGCCGCGGTGAGCTGCGTCACGACCGCGGCGTCGTCGCGGCACCCGGTATCTATGTGCTCGGTCTGCCGTTCCTGCGCCGGCGCAAGTCGAGCTTCATCCACGGCGCCGAGGCCGACGTGAACGAACTCGCCACGCACCTGTCGGCGCATCTGGGGCGCGTCGCCAACGCGAGCGCGCTGTGTTAATTTGGCCGAGGCGCGGGCGGCGGTCCAGACGGCATCCTGGGCGGCGGTGGGCGCCACGTCCCATCGACATCGCCGTAGCGCGAAGGGGGCACGGGTTGGATTCCGCTGGTACGCTCCGCCCGAAACTGCGCATACGCCTGCTCGGCGAACTCGAGTTCCGGCGCGGCGACGGGCCGCCGCTGCCGCTGCCGCCGTCGCGCCGCACCCGCGCGCTGCTCGGCTACCTGGCGGCGATCGATGCGCCGCAATCGCGCGCGACGCTGTGCGACCTGTTGTGGGATGGCCCCGACGACCCGCGCGCCGCGCTACGCTGGAGTCTGACCAAGCTGCGCGCCGTCGTCAACGACGCGGCCAGCGAGCCGCTGCGCGCCGACCGCGACAAGGTCGCGTTCGACGCCGGCGCCTGCGAGATCGACAGTACGTGGGTCGCGACGCTGCTGCAAGACGGCTGCCAGCAGCTGCCGCTCGACGCACTCGAGCAGGCGGCGCAACTGTTGCAGGGCGAATTCCTCGACGGACTCGAGCTGCCGGCCTGCTATCGTTTCCATCACTGGTGCATGGCCGAGCGCGAACGCTTCGCCCGCCTGCGCCGCAGCGCGCTCGAAGCGCTGATCGAGCGGCTCGCCGGCGATCCGCAGCGCGCATTGCCGCATGGCCGCGCAATGGTCGCCGCCGATCCGCTCGCCGACACCGCGCATGCGACGCTGGTGCAACTGCTCGCCGCAGCCGGCCGCTATCCCGACGCCGAGCGGCACTACGGCTGGGCGCGCGAACTGCTGCGCCGCGAAATCGCGTTGCCCGACGGCGGCCCGCTCGACGCGGCGATTCGCGCGGTCCGGCGTCGGCAGCGACAGGCTGCCACGACCGCCGGGACATCGTCTGCTCCGCTTGCATCCCCTGCTCCGCTTGCATCGCCCGGCCCCCTGACATCGTCAGCCGAAGCGAGCGCGCCGCTAGTCGGACGCGATGGCGAGCGCGCGGCGATCGACGCGGCGCTCGCTGCGGCGCCGCCAGCGCCGCTGCTGCTGCTGCTCGGCGAAGCGGGCATCGGCAAGACACGGCTGCTCGACCATCTGGCCGAACGTGCCGCGGCACTCGGCCGGCGGATCGTCCGCGCACGCTGTTTCGAGGCTGAGGCAGTCCGGCCTTATGGCTTCTGGCGCGACGCGCTGCGCGGCTTGCCGGCCGCCGATGTCGCTTCGGCGACGCCTGCCGCATCGAGCATGCCGGCCACGCCGGTCTCGCCGACCGTGCCGGTCGCGCCGGTCGCGCCGGTCGCGCCGGTCGCTGCAGCTTCGCTGCTGCTCGGCAACGGCGAAGCCGCCGCGAGCCGCGAACAGCTGTTCGAGGCCGCCGCCGATCTGCTGCGCGGCCTCGCGCAGCAGCAGCCGCTGGTCGTCGTCATCGACGATCTGCAGTGGATCGATGCGGCGTCGGCCGCGCTGCTGCATTTCGTCGCGCGCCGGCTCGCCGAGCCGCCGGCGCCGGTGCTGTTCGCCGCCTCGGCGCGCGCCGGCGAGATCGACGACAACCCGGCAGCACTGCGCCTGCTGCAGTCGCTCGCGCGCGAGCGGGCGCCGCAGCGGCTCGCGCTGCAGCCGCTCGGCGAGGCCGACGTCCGGCAATGGCTGGGCGAGCGTCTGCCCGACATCGGCGCGGCGCTGCACGCCAGCGGCGGCAACCCGCTGCTGCTGCTCGAGCTGGCCCGGGCCGGCGACGGCGCGCCACCGGCCGACGCGCGGCCGCTCGCGACGCTGGTCGACGACCGGCTGCGCGGATTCGACGATGCGACACGCGACCTGCTCGGCTGGGCCGCCGCGCTTGGCGGCGAGTTCGACGCCGAACGGCTGACCGCGGTGACCGCGCTGCCGGTCGCCGAAGTGCTCGGCCGCATCGCGCAGTTCGAGCGGCACGGCCTGTTGCGCACCGGTGCCGGTGGCGCTTTCGACTTCGTCCACGGCCTGATCCGCGATGCGGTCTATCGCGGCCTGTCGGAGCCGCGGCGGCGCGCACTGCACCGGAGAATCGCGCAAGCCTGCGCGGCGGCGAGCGCCGACGATCCCTGGCAGCACGGCGACGTCGTCCACCATGCGAGCCTGGCCGGCGATGCGCTGCTGGCCGCGCGCGCCGCGCTGGCGGCCGGCCAGCAGTGGCTGCGCGTGTTCGCCAACATCGAGGCCGCGCAGGTCGCCGAGCGCGGCCTTGCGCTGCTGCCGGCGCTCGCGCCCGGCGCGGCACGCGTCCGGCTGGAGATCGGCCTCCTCCGGCTGCGCGTCGCCGCTGCGGCGGCGCCGGGCGGACGGCGGCTGCCGGGACTCGACACGCGCATCCTGCAGGCTATCGATGCAGCGCAGACGCTGGCGTTGCCGGCCGAAACGGCGGCCGGCTGGGAAATCCTCGCCTACTGGCGCCAGCAGGCCGGCGACGCTGCCGGCGCGCGCGACGCGTCGCTCGCCGCCGAGCGCAGCACCCGGCTCGCCGACGACCTGACCCGCTGCGAACAGCTCGCCAACACCGGCCGCTGCCTGATCGATATCGAGGCCGACGACCTCCGCGGCCGCGCGCTGCTCGCCGAGGCAGCGCAGCTCGCCGACCGGCTGCAGCGGCCGGTCATGGAGCTCGAATGGGGGCGTGGCCTGATCGCACGCACCGACGGCGACCTGCCGGCGGCACGCGCCGCGTTGCTGCGCGCCGTCGAACTCGCCCGCGCCGCGTCCAATCACTGGCGCGAATACGAGTGCATGCTGGCGCTGGCCACCACCGAATACGAGCTCGGCCTGTTCGACGAGGTGCTCGGCCATGTCGCCGAGGTCATCGTGGCGGCACGACGCATGGGCGAGCCGGACGTGCCGTTCGCCGAGGCGCTGGCCGTGCTGGCGCGGCGTCGCCGCGGCGAGTCCGCCACGGTCGACGCCAGCCTGGACGCACTGCGCGAACGCGACGATCAGGCGCACCTCGCCTACGTGCTCAACGAGACCGCGGCACTCGCGCTGGCGGCCGGCCA
>JBFWQR010000171.1:0-14915 GCA_050249335.1 Lautropia sp. | reverse complement strand
TAGCTCAGGCTATCGACCGGAACCGGCGCCTTGCCTCGCGCCTTCCTGGCTCGAACGCGACCCCTTCCCATACTCCGACAGGCTCCTAGAGGGCCACGCCGGGGCGCGTTGGTCAGTTCAGGCGGCTGATCAGGTTCGCGGCGCCGATACCAATGGTGAGGAGTGCGAAGCTGACGCCAACACTCCAGCGCCAGAGCGTTGCACGATCACTCTCACGCTTGTACTGCCCGCGCAGTTCGGCGATCTCGACCGGCAAGCCTTCAAGACGTTGCAGGCGGGTGTCAAACTGCTCGAAACGCGCGTCGAAGCGGGCGCTGAACGGATGCACCCCGCTCTCCACCCGCATCTCCCGCTTCCCGCGCCTGGGCCCGCCCACCCACCGACGCCGCTCGAACTGATGCCGGCGTCAAGCGCCACGACTCGCGTGCCGCTCGACGACCGCCGCCCGTCGCTCATCGGCGTCCAGCGGCTCGACGAACCCGAGTTGGCGAGCGAGTACCGCCGGCGTCGCCTCCGACGGATCGGCCCCGACCCGCGCCCGGTCGACGATCCGCTGCCGCAGAGAATCGGTGTCCGCCTGGCAGTCGAGGATCCGGAAATCCGCGCCGCGGCGCCGGGCCAGCGCCGCGAATTCCTGCCGTTCGGCGCGCTTCAGGAATGCCGCATCGACGACCACCGGACAGCCGGCCGACAGCACGGTTTCGGCCAGCGCCGCCAGCCGGGCATAGGTCCGGGCCGACCATTCGGGCGTGTACAGATCGAGCCCGGCCGCCCGGGAGTCGGCCAGCGGCGCGAGCCCGGCCAGCCGCTTGCGCTCGACATCCGAGCGCAGCCGGATCGCGCCTTCCCGTTCAACCCGGCGCAGCGCGGCGAACGACTTGCCGGAGCCGGACAGCCCGTGGGTGATGGTCAGCACCGGCCGCCGGCCATCGTCCTCGATCAGCGACAGCGCGGTGCGCAGATAGCGGGCGGCGCCCGGCTGGCCGGCCGGCGCGCCGAGCCAGGCGACCAGCGCCCGGACCGCGGCGCGATAGACTTGGTGAAAGCGCAGCACCGCGAGGCCCTGCCAGTCATCGGCAGCTTCGCACCAGGCATCGACATGGCGATGTGCGAGGTCGGGCCGGCCATGGGCGATCAGGTCCATCGACAGGAAGGCCGGGTCACCGATCACGTCGATCCGGCGCAACCGGTCGTCGAACTCGAGGCAGTCGAACGCGGTGACGTCGCCGGCATGCACGATCGCATTGGCTAGGTGCAGGTCGCCGTGCACGTCGCGGACCCGGCCGGCCTGCAGCCGCTGCCCGAACATCCGCCGCAGCCGGGCGGCAGCGGCCGTAAGCCAGGCCGCGATCCGCGCGATCGGCACGGCCCATTGCGCGCCGTCGCGCTGCGGCGCGAGACGCTGCAACCGGTCGACCGCCTTCAGCGCCTCGACCGCGGTCGCGTCGGCGGCCACGGGATCGCTCTGCACCTCCGCCAGCGCATCGAACGCTGCCAGCCGCCGGGCCAGTCGCTCGACGTCATCCGCGGTCAGCACCCCGTCGGCGAGCCGCTCGGCGAACAGCGCGCCGGCGGGAAAGCGCCGCATCCGGACGATCCAGTCGAGCACCCCGGTCGCGCCGCCGGCCGACCCGGTGGCATCGGCCGCGGCGCCGGCATCGTCGGCGGCATCGCTCGGCCGCTCGGCAACCGGCTCGACCACCAGCGCGTCCGCCGATCCGGTCACCGCCAGCACGCCGAGATACAGGCCCGGCGCCAACCGGCGATTGAGCCGGACTTCGGCCTCGCAGCAGCGGTGCCGGGTTTCGGGCCGAGTGAAGTCGACGAACGGCAGGCGAACCGGCCGCTTCAGTTTCCAGACCTCGTCACCCGATAGCAGGATCCACGAGATATGGGTCTCGCGCCGCTCGACTGGCTGGCCGGTGCGGGCGGTGAGCAGCCGGGCGAGCGCGTCGACGAGGCTGCCCTCGTCCGGCCGAGCCTGTGGTGCGGCCGCGCTCGTCATCGACGACCCTCCGGTCACGCGAAGCGCGACATCCTCACGGCGTGATCGCGATCTTCATGACCCCGTCGCGCTGGTTGGCGAACAGCTCGTAGGCTTCCTCGATCCGGTCCAGCGGGAAACGATGGGTGACCAACGCGGTCAGGTCGGTCCGTCCGGCAGCCAGCACGTCCATCAACCGCGCCATCCGCTCCTTGCCGCCCGGGCACAGCGTGGTCACGATCCTCAGGTCGGCCAGGCCGGCACCGAATGGCCCGGCCGGGATCGTCAGATCACCCGAATAGACGCCGAGCGACGACAGCGTGCCGCCTGGGCGCAGCACCCGCAGCGACGATTCGAAGGTCTGCTGCGTGCCGAGCGCCTCGATCGCGACATCGGCGCCGCGCCCGTCGGTCAGCCGCATCACCGCGGCAACCGGGTCCTCGGCACGGAAGTCGACCACCGCGTCGGCACCGAGCCGCTTCGCCATCTCGAGCCGGGCCGGTACCGTGTCGATGCCGATGATCCGGGTCGCGCCCATCAGCCGGGCACCGGCGACCGCGCACAGCCCGATCGGACCGAGCGCGAAGACCACCACCGTATCGCCGATCCGCACGGCGCCGCGCTCGGCTCCGGAGAACCCGGTCGACATGATGTCCGGGCACATCAGCACCGCCTCGTCCGACAACCCGTCCGGGATCGGCGACAGATTCACCATCGCGTCCGGCACCCGGACATATTCGGCCTGGCAGCCATCGATCGTGTTGCCGAAACGCCAGCCGCCGAGCGCCTTGAAGCCATGGCGCGTGCCGGCACCGTCCTGCGAGCTGCAGCCGCACAGGCAGGCATAGCTGTGACCGGATGGCGTGATCGCGCCGGCGATCACGCGCTGCCCCTCGGCATAGCCCTGCACCGCGGCACCGAGCTTCTCGATCACGCCGACCGGCTCATGGCCGACGGTCAATCCCTGTGCGACCGGGTACTCGCCCTTCAGGATGTGCACATCGGTGCCGCAGATCGTCGTCGTGGTGACCCGGACCAACGCATCGAGCGGTCCGATCTCCGGAATCGGCTTCTCCTGAAGCTGGATCCGGCCGGGTTCGACGAATACGGCGGCTTTCATGGTCGGCATCGGCAAGTTCCTCGCATCGTACCGGACGGCGCCAGTCGCCGTCGGGTATGCCCAGACTACCGGGTCGAGCGGAAAACGCCTTGCGCGAGGTCAAGCAGGTATCCTGTGCCCATGTTCCGCACGGTCCAGGTCACCCGATACGTCGTTCCGCTGCGCGAGGGCGGCTCCTTGCCCGCGGTGGTCGAAGCCGATGACGATGGCTTGTACGTGCTGAAGTTCCGGGGTGCGGGCCAGGGCGCGCGCGCCCTGGTCGCGGAATGGGTCTCGGGAGAAATCGCGCGCGCCCTGGGTTTGCCGGTCCCGGAGATCGTGTTCGCCCGGCTCGACGCCGAACTGGCCCGCACCGAGGCCGATCCGGAGATTCAGGACCTCATTCGCGCGAGCGATGGCCTGAATCTGGCGATGGACTACCTGCCCGGCGCGCTCGCCTTCGATCCGGCAGCGGAGGCGCCGGACGCCGCCCTGGCTTCGCGCATCGTCTGGTTCGACTGCTTCGTGCGCAATGTCGACCGGACCGCACGCAACACCAATCTGATGATCTGGCACCGCAAGCTGTGGTTGATCGATCATGGCGCCAGCCTGTATTTTCATCACGGCTGGGACGGCCAGGCAGAGCGCGCCGGTGATCCGTTTCCGATGGTCCGCGAGCATGTGCTGCTCCCGTGGGCGTCCCGATTGGAGCAGGCCGACGCGGAGTGCTCCACGCAGCTGAGTCCCGAGATCATCGCCGGCATCGTCGCTGCCGTACCTGACCTGTGGCTGGAGGGGCCGGATGCGTTTGCCGGGCCGTCGCGCCAACGCGAGGCCTATGTCGGGTATCTATGCCGGCGGCTGCAGGACCATGCGGCGTTCACGCGTGAGGCAATCGATGCGCGCCGGTGACAGCTACGACTATGCGGTGATCCGCGTGGTGCCGCGGGTCGAACGCGAGGAGTTCATCAACGTCGGCATCGTGCTGTCGTGCGAGCGCGCGAAGTTTCTGCAGGCCCGCATCGCGTTGAACGAGACGAGGCTGCGCATCCTGGACCCGGGCGTGGACGTGGACCAGGTGCGCCGCCACCTCGATGCGATCGTCTCGATCTGTGCCGGCGAGGCCGGCAGCGGCCCGATCGGCCAGCTGTCGCTGCGTGCCCGCTTCCACTGGCTGACCGCCCGACGCAGCGCGATCATCCAGACCTCGGCAACGCATATGGGCCGCTGCGCGGACCTGCAGGCGACGATGGACCGCCTGATGCGGCAGATGGTGCTGGTTCCCGGCGACCGGGAGCCCCGTGCCGTCAGCGCGGCCCGACCATGTCCTCCGCCCTGACCCACGCATCGAACTGCGCTTCGGTCACGTGGCCGAGCGCCAGCGCCGCGGCCTTCAGCGTGGTGCCGTCCTTGTGGGCTTTCTTGGCGATCGCGGCGGCCTTGTCGTAGCCGATGTGCGGGTTCAGCGCGGTCACCAGCATCAGCGACCGCTGCACCAGCTCGGCGATCCGCTCGTGGTTGGGCTCGATGCCGACCGCGCACTGATCGTTGAAGCTGACCGCGCCGTCGGCGAGCAGCCGGATCGACTGCAGCACGTTGTGGACGATCATCGGCCGGAACACGTTGAGCTCGAAGTTGCCGCTGGCGCCGCCGATGTTGATCGCGACGTCGTTGCCGAACACCTGGGCGCAGATCATCGTCAGCGCCTCGCACTGGGTCGGGTTGACCTTGCCCGGCATGATCGAGCTGCCCGGCTCGTTCTCCGGAATGCGCAGCTCGCCGAGCCCGGAACGCGGGCCGCTGGCGAGCCAGCGAACGTCGTTGGCGAGCTTCATCAGCGACGCGGCGATCGTCTTCAGCACGCCGTGGGCGTGCACCTGGGCGTCGGCGGCGGCGAGCGACTCGAACTTGTTCGGCGCGGTGACGAACGCGATGCCGGTCAGCCGCGCGATCTCGGCGGCGACCTTGACCGCGAACTCGGGGTGCGCATTGAGGCCGGTGCCGACCGCGGTGCCGCCGAGCGCCAGCTCGTACAGATGCGGCAACGCCGCGCGCAGATGCGCGAGGCCGTGGTCGAGCTGGGCGACGTAGCCCGAGAACTCCTGGCCGAGCGTCAGCGGCGTCGCGTCCTGCAGATGGGTGCGGCCGATCTTGATGATGCCGTCGAACGCGCGCGACTTGGCCGCCAGCGTATCGCGCAGCTGCTGCAACGCCGGCAGCAGCTTGCCGGTGATCGCGCTCGCGACCGCGACGTTCATCGCGGTCGGAAACACGTCGTTGGACGACTGCCCGCGGTTGACGTCGTCGTTCGGATGGACCTTGCGCGCTTCGCCGCGCTCGCCGCCCATCAGCTCGCTGGCGCGGTTGGCGATGACCTCGTTGAGGTTCATGTTGGTCTGCGTGCCGGAGCCGGTCTGCCAGACCACCAGCGGGAATTCGCCGTCGAGCCGGCCGGCGAGGATCTCGTCGGCCGCGCGGACGATCGCGGCCGCCTTGTCGGCGGGCAGCTGGCCGAGGCCGGCGTTGACCTGCGCGGCGGCGCGCTTGACCAGCGCGAGCGCATGGATCAGCTCGAGCGGCTGGCGCTCGACCGAGATCCTGAAATTCTGCAGCGACCGCTGGGTCTGGGCACCCCACAGCCGGTCGGACGGTACGGCGATCTCGCCGAAGGTATCGCGCTCGATGCGCTTCGCTGGTTCCATCTGGGCTCTCCCCGGCACGCGGCAGCGGCCGTGCCGGCAGTATCGCACCGCTGCATGAATCTCGCGGCCGGCCGGCAGGACAGCCCGATGCGCAAGCGCCATGCCCCGTTGCACTCCGCCGGTCCGCCGGCCCCGCCGGCCGCAGCCGTGGCCGCAACCTCGGCGCTGCCGGCATGCGGCTCCGGCAGCCGGTTCAGAGCGACTTCAGCGGTACCCCCGGGTCGGCCACCGCGGCCCGCGCCGGACTGTGCGCGCCGGCAAGCCACTTGCGCGCCGTCATGTGGTCCACCGGCGCATTGATCGATTCGACCGCGATCAGCCGCTCGCCGTCGTAGTGCAGGACCGAGAAGCTGCCCGCCTTGGCGCCGGCGCGCGTCACCGGCTCGGTCGCATCGTGCCACAGCCCCGCGATCTGCAGCCGCTGATCGCCCTGCTCCGACCAGAACCACGGCACCGGCGCATACGGTTCGGGCTTGCCGAGCAGCCGCAGCGCCAGCGTCCGCGCCTGGTCGTGCGCGTTCTGCACCGATTCGAGCCGCAGCCGGGCACCGGCGCTGCCGTACGGGAACGCGGTGCAGTCGCCGATCGCCGAAATCAGCGGATCGCTGGTGGTCAGCCACTGGTCGACCACGATGCCGTTCGCGCATTCGAGCCCGGCCGCCTCGGCGAGCGCGATATCGGGGTGGGCGCCGATGCCGACCAGCAGCAGGTCCGCGGCGATCCGCTCGTCGCCGAGCTGCACGCCGGCGAAGCGGCCGCCGTCGAGCAGGATCGTCTCGGGTGCGCGGCCCAGCCGGACGTCGACGCCGTTGCCGCGATGGCTGGCGAGCAGATGCGCCGAGATCACCGGCGAAACCGCGCGGGCCAGCAGCCGCGGCGCCGCCTCGATGACCGTGACCGTCTTGCCGAGCGCCCGCGCACTGGCCGCGACCTCGAGCCCGATGAAGCCGCCGCCGATCACCAGCGCATGACCGGCGCCGGCGAGTGCGCGGCGCAGGCCCTGCGCATCGGTGAAGCTGCGCAGCAGATGGACCCCGGCAGTCCCTTCGGCGACCGTCGGCAACCGGCGCGGCCGCGCGCCGGTCGCGAGCACCAGCTGGCCGTAGTCGAGCACGCGGTCGCCGCCGGCGGCGTCGCGCAGCTGCACCTTGCGCGCGGCGCGATCGATCGCCAGCGCGCGCGTGCCGAGCAGTATCTGCACGCCGGCGTCGCGGTAGAACGCGGCGCCGCGCAGCTCGGCGGGCCCGGCTTCGGCATCCTTGATCAGTCCTTTCGACAGCGGCGGCCGGTGGTACGGCGGATGCGCCTCGTCGGACACCAGCAGCACCGGCCCGCGATGGCCGCCTTCGGCGAGCGCGCCGCAGAGCTGCGCAGCGGCATGGCCGCCGCCGATGATCACGATCGGTTCCAAGTTCCCTCCTGAAGATCGCGGCCACGGCCGCTGAATACCAATGCGCCGCGCTCGAGCACCAGCACCCGCTCGGCGAAACCGGTGACGTCGCCGGCGGCCGGCTCGGCGATCAGAATCGCCAGACCGGCCTCGCGCGATGCGCGGTCGATCGTTGCGAGCAGCTCGGCGCGCCGCGGCGGCGCCAACCCGGTCAGCGGCTGATCGAGCAGCAGCAGCCGCGGTCGCGCGAGCAGTGCCCGCGCGATCGCCAGCGCGAGCCGATCCTCCGGCGTCAATCGGTCGCCGGGGAGCCGGCTCTGCGCATGCAGCTGCGGAAACAACCGGTACGCCACCGCGAGCTCGTCAGGCGCGCCGTGCGCGAGCCCGGCGCGCAGGTTCTCCTCGACCGTCAGCGACGCGAACACGTCGCGCGCCTGCGAAACGTAGCCGACGCCGCGCCGCGCCCGCTGCTGCGCCGACCAGTGCGCGATGTCGGCGCCATCGCAGACGATCTCGCCGCCGAGGATATCGGCATGGCCGATGATCGCCTTCAGCACCGTGCTCTTGCCGGCACCGTCCCGACCGATCAGCGCGGTCCGGCTGCCGGCGGCGAGCGAGAACGAGACTCCGGCGACGACCGTCGTCGGCCGATAGCCGGCCGCCAGCCCGCGGACCGCGAGCAACGCGCCCGCCGGTGCGCCCGCCGGTGCGCCTGCCGACGCGCCTGCCGACGCGCTTGCCGGTGCGCCCACCGGCGGGTTGCCGGCGGTGGCCGGCAGCCCGTCGGCCGCCGCCGCGACACCGGCGTGCCCGTGCGCTTGCCCGCGGGCCGGCATCTTCGCGAACCGCCCGACCGTCAGCGCCAGCGCGATCGCCGCGAGGCCGGCGGCCAGCAGCACGACCGTGAACGACGGCCCGCCGCGGTCGAGCGCGGCGATGCCGGCCGCTGCCACGGCACCGGCCAGAGCCGGGACGATCCAGGCCGGCAGGCCGGCGTGCCGCGGCAGCAGCAGGCCGTGCGGCCGCCAAGCGAGCAGCACCGCGCCGGCCAGCAGCATCGCCACCGGCCCGCCGAGCCCGGCCGCGAGCCGGTGACCGGCGGCCTCGGCCGCGGCGAGCAGCAGCGCCGCCACCAGCGTGCCGCCGATCCGCCCGGCCCCGCCGACCGCAACCACCAGCACGATCGGCGGCAGCAAGGTCAGCGCCAGGCCCGGCGGCACCATGCCGGCACCGGCCGTACCGGCGACGATCGCGCCGGTGGTGCCGGTCGCGCCGGTGCCGATCGCCCAGTCCGGGATCGCGGCGCCGGCGGCGATCAGGCCGCCACCGACCGCCGCCAGCGCCGCGCCGCCGGCCAGCACGACGCGGTCGATCCGCCGCAAGTCGATCCCGAGCGCACCGGCGGCATCACGGTTCTCGATCGCGGCGCGCAGACCGATGCCGAAGCGGGTCCGGGCCCGGACCGCGCCGAGCAGCAGCGCGGCCGCCGCGCCGACACCGACCGCCAGGGCCCAGGCGGGCGGCAGCGGTCCGAACCCGAGATCGACGGCGCCCGCCGGCGTCGCCGGCGATTGCGGCGCGGCGCCGCCGACGAACCGCATCGCGGCAACCAGCAGCAGCGCGACGCCGAGCGTGAACAGCGCCTGGTCGCGGTGCCCGCGGCGGTAGAGTCGACGCATGACGATGCGCTCGAGCACGACGCCGAACGCCGCCAGCAGCAGCGCCGCAGCCGCGAGCGCGGGGCCGAAGCGCCAGCCGAGCGCGGCGACCAGCCACACGGTGACCTGGCCGCCGAGCATCGCACGGGCCGCCTGGCTCAGATCGACGGTCCGCAGCAGCCCGATCGTCAGCGACAGCCCGACCGCGACGACGAACAGCAGCAGCCCGCGCGCGAGCGCGTCGGACGCGAGCGCAATCAAACGATCGCGTCGTACGCGATGCCGGCACGCCGGACCATCGCGTCGAACATCATGCGGGCGAGGCTGACCTTGCCCGGCTCCATGTTCGCCTGGGTCTGCGGCACCCGCTGCAGGATCTCGGCCGGGATCTGCCGGTTCGGCCCGAGCCCGGCATCGCTGGCGAGCTGCACCTCGCAGGCGCGCTGCAGCGTCCACAGCCGCTGGAACGCCAGCGGCACGTCGTGCCCGACCACCAGCAGCCCGTGGTTGCGCAGGATCAGATGGTTCTTGTCGCCGAGCGAACGGATCAGGAGCGGCTGCTCGTCGCGGTCGGTGGTGACGCCCATGTAGTCGTGATAGGCGACCTGCCCGGCGAGCATCGCGCTGTAGAAATTGTCGGCGCGCAGACCGCTTTCCTTGCACGAGACCGCGCAGCCGGCGGTGGTGTGCACATGCACGATGCAGTGCGCGTCGGGACGGGCTTCGTGGATCGCGCTGTGGATCACGAAGCCGGCGGCATTGACCGGGTGCCCCGATGCGCTGACGGCGCGCCCCTCGGTATCGATCTTGATCAGGTTCGACGCGGTCACTTCGCTGTAGTGCAGGCCGAACGGATTGATCAGGTAGTACGGCCGCCCGGCGCCCGGCTGCGGCACCCGCACCGTGATGTGATTGAAGATCGACTCGGTCCAGCCGAGGTGGTCGAACAGCCGGTAGCAGGCAGCCAGCTCGAGCCGCAGCGCCCACTCCGCCTCGTCGATGCCGGCCGGCCGCCCCGCCGACCGCGCTTCGTGACGCTGGTTCATCGCCGGCCCTCAGGCGAACGTATAGGCGGTCTTGACCGTCGTGAAGAACTCCTGCGCGTAGCGACCCTGCTCGCGCGCGCCGTAGCTCGAGCCCTTGCGGCCGCCGAACGGCACGTGGTAGTCGACGCCGGCGGTCGGCAGATTGACCATCACCAGCCCGGCCTGCGCATGGCGCTTGAAATGGGTCGCGTATTTCAGCGACGTGGTCGCGATGCCGGCCGACAGTCCGAACGGCGTGTCGTTGGCGGTCGCGAGCGCTTCGTCGTAGTCCTTGACGCGGATCACGCTCGCCACCGGCCCGAACACTTCCTCGCGGTTGATCCGCATCGCGCTGGTGGTCTCGGTGAACAGCGCCGGCGCCAGGTAGTAGCCTTCGGCGGCGCGTTTCAGCCGCTCGCCGCCGGCTTCGAGCCGGCCGCCTTCGGCCTTGGCGATCTCGATGTACGACAGGTCCTGTTCCAGCTGCGCCTGCGACGCGACCGGTCCGATATCGGTGCCGGCCGCGAGCGCGTCGTCGACCTTCAGCGTCGCCATCCGCGCCTTCAGCGCCTCGATGAATTTCGGATAGATGCCCTGGGTCACGATCAGCCGGCTCGCCGCGGTGCAGCGCTGGCCGGTCGAGAAGAACGCGCTCTGCGCGCACAGCTCGACGGCGGTCTTCAGGTCGGCATCGTCGAGCACCACCTGGGGATTCTTGCCGCCCATCTCGAGCTGGAACTTCTTCATCGTCTCGCCGCACAGCGCGGCGATCCGCGCGCCGACGCTCTGCGAGCCGGTGAAGCTGACCGCGTCGATGCCCGGGTGCTTGACCAGCGGGTCGCCGATCACGCTGCCGCGGCCCATCACCAGGTTGAAGACTCCCGGCGGGATGCCGCTCTTCGAGATGATCTCGGCGAGCGCCCAGGCGCAGCCCGGCACCAGATCGGCCGGCTTGAGCACGACGCAGTTGCCGTAGGCGAGCGCCGGGGCGATCTTCCAGGCCGGGATCGCGATCGGGAAGTTCCACGGCGTGATCAGCCCGATCACGCCGAGCGGCTCGCGGGTGATCTCGACGCCGATGCCCGGCCGCACCGACGGCAGCGTCTCGCCGGCGAGCCGCAGGCATTCGCCGGCGAAGAACTTGAAGATCTGGCCGGCCCGGGTCGCCTCGCCGATGCTCTCGGCGCGGGTCTTGCCCTCCTCGCGCGCGAGCAGCGTGCCGAGCTCCTCGCGCCGCGCCAGGATCTCGTTGCCGATCTTGTCGAGCGCGTCCGAACGCGCCTGCACCGAGCCGGTCGACCAGGCCGGGAACGCGGCCCGCGCGGCCGCGACCGCGGCGTCGAGCTGCTTCGCGTCGCCCTGGGTGTACTCGCCGAGCACGTCGGCGACGTTCGACGGGCTGCGGTTCGGCGCATAGGCGTTGCCGGCCACCCACGCGCCGTTGATCAGGTTGTCGTGCTTGCTGGTGGTGGTCGTGGTCATGGCGCCTCCTGTTGGGCGATATTACTGCGGGCCCAGCGCGGCGATCAGCGCGCCGAGGCGTTCGGCCTGGGCGGCGGTCAGGTCCGACAGCGGCGGCCGGACCGGACCGGCATCGCGGCCGACCAGCCGCGCGCCGGCCTTGACGATGCTGACCGCATAGCCGGCGCCCTGATTGCGGATCTCCAGGTACGGCATGAAGAACGACGCGAGCAGCCGGTCCTGGGTCTGGCGGTCGTCGGCGGCAACGGCCTGGTAGAACTGCATCGCGGTCTTCGGGATGAAGTTGAAGACCGCCGACGAATAGACCGGGCAGCCGAGCGCCTTGTAGGCGGCCGCATAGACCTCGGCGGTCGGCAACCCGCCGAGATAGGAGAGCCGGTCGCCCAGCCGGCTGCGGATCGCGACCATCGCCTCGATGTCGCCGACGCCGTCCTTGAAGCCGATCAGGTTCGGACAATCGTCGGCGAGCCGCGCCAGCGTCGCCGGCGCCAACCGGCAGACGCCGCGGTTGTAGACGATGACGCCGCAGCGGACGCTGCGGCAGACCGCGCCGATATGGGCCGCCAGGCCCTCCTGGCTCGCCTCGGTCAGATAGTGCGGCAGCAGCAGGATGCCGTGCGCGCCGAGCCGTTCGGCTTCCCGGGCGCAGGCGATCGCGAACCGGGTCGGGCCGCCGGCGCCGGCGATGATCGGTACCTTGCCGCGGCAGGTCTCGACCGCGGTCCGGATCACCGCCGGATACTCGTCGGCGGTCAGCGAGAAGAACTCGCCGGTGCCGCCGGCGGCGAACAGCGCGCCGGCGCCGTACGGCCCGAGCCATTCGAGCCGCTCGGCATAGCGCTGCGGCGCGAAGTCGAGATTGCGGTCGAAGTCGGTCAACGGAAACGACAGCAGCCCGTGGCCGATGATCTTCTTCAGTTCCTGCGGATCCATGTCGAACACCTTCGGTGGCACGGCCCGCGATCAGAGCGGGCCGGTACGAACGAACACGCCGCCCTGGAACTGCACCGCGGGATCGTTCAGGTCCGGCTCCGGCGTGCGGGCGTAGACCGCGTCGCGGAAGCGGTCGGAACTGTCCTGCGGCCGGTAGCCGAGATGGCGGGCGCAGCGATTGTCCCACCATGTGACGGTATTGTCGGACACTCCGAAGACGATCGTGTGGCCGAGCACCGGCGTCGTCAGGCAGGCGGTCACCAGCCGGTGCAGGTCGTCGTACGACAGCCAGGTCGCGAGCATCCGGCGGTCCTTCGGCTCCGGATACGACGAGCCGATCCGCAGGCACGCGGTCTCGATGCCGTAGCGGTCGTAGTAGAGCCGCGACAGATTCTCGCCGAACGCCTTCGACAGCCCGTAGAAGCCGTCGGGCCGCGGCGGGAAGGTCGCGTCGATCGTCTCGCTCTGCCGGTAGAAGCCGGTGACGTGATTGGAGCTGGCGAACACGATCCGCCCGATGCCGTGCTTGCGCGCCGCTTCGTAGACGTTGTGGAGCCCGACGATGTTCGCCTGCAGGATGGTCGCGAACGGCCCTTCGACCGAATAGCCGCCGAGATGGACGATCGCATCGGCGCCGGCGACCATCGCGTCGACCGCGGCAGCATCGGCGAGATCGGCATGCACCACTTCCTCGCCGGCCGCAGCGGCGCCGAGATCGGCGATGTCCGACAGCCGCAGCACGTCGCAGTCAGCCTTCAGCCGCTCGCGCAGGACCGTGCCGAGGCCGCCGGCGGCACCGGTCAGCAGCAGACGATGATGGCGCTTGCGGGACGGCGCCGCCCGGGGCGGCGTCTGAATCGGCTTGTCGGTCATGCAACTCCCCTGCCGAGCGGTCACCCGGCGCGATCGGAAACGCTCTGGACAGCCGCGGCGGATCTGGTCGAAGTCCGCGCGTCGAATGCGATCGGTCATCCGCTGTCCGATGACCGTCTGCTCGAATTCTGGCGGTGCGGCTTTCGCGATGTCAATCCGCGGCGGCGTCCGCACCGGACCCGGCCCCGCCGGCCGCCGGCCCGGCGCCGTCGCGGCGGCGCCCGCGCGGTAGACTGTCGGGCGCGCCCGCGGTTGCCGGCGGGCGCAATAGGAGGCCCCGTGTGCTGACCGCTGCGCAGATCACCCAGTACCATCGCGATGGCTATCTCGTTCCGGACTTCCGGATGCCCGACACGATGCTCGACGCGATCACGTCCCGCCACGATGCGCTGCTCGTCCGCCATCCCGAGTTCCGCGACTACTGTCCGATGCTGCTCGACTACGACATGGGATTCGTCGACTATTGTGATCATCCGGAGATCCTGGCGATGGTCAGGCAGCTGATCGGCCCGGACGTCGCGCTCTGGAATACCAGCTTCTTCGCCAAGCCGGCCGGCGACGGCAAGCGCACGCCCTGGCACCAGGACGGCGAGTACTGGCCGATCCGGCCGCTCGCGACCTGCACCGCCTGGCTCGCGCTCGACGACTCGACGCCGGAAAACGGCTGCCTGCGCGTGATCCGCGGTTCGCACGCGGCGCGCCCGCTGCGCGCCCACCACGACAACGACTCTGCCGACGTGACGTTGAACAAGGAGCTCGATCCGTCCGAGTACGACGAACGCGAGGCGGTCGACATCGTGCTGCGCCGCGGCCAGATCTCGCTGCACGACGTCTACCTGCTGCACGGCTCCGAAGCCAACGCGTCGCCGCGGCCACGGCGCGGCATGACGATGCGCTACATGCCGACCACCAGCGTGTTCGATCGCGAGCTGGCGCGCGAGATGTCGATCCGGATGGGTATCACCGACCATTCCGGGCGCCAGGTGTTCCTGATGAGCGGCATCGACCGTTCGGGCCGCAACACCTTCCACGCTCGCGCAGCACGATGAACCAGCGCTACGGCCACTGCTGCGGACTTGCCGAAGTTGCCGGCGCGCACGGCCTGCTCGCGGCCCTGCGCCGGAGCATTCATGGCAACCCCGAGCTGTCGGAACAGGAAGTCGAGACCGCGGCGCTGGTGGCCGACCGGCTCGAAGGCTGGGGCTGGCAGGTGACCCGCGGCATCGGCGGCCACGGGGTGGTCGGCACGATGAAGCTCGGCGACGGCCGACGTGCGGTCGCGGTCCGCGCCGACATGGACGCGCTGCCGATCACCGAGCAGACCGGCCTGCCGTACGCGAGCCGCCACGCGGGCCGGATGCATGCCTGCGGCCACGACGGGCACACCGCGATGCTGCTCGGCGCCGCGCAGCAGCTGGCGCGCCGCCGCAGCTTCGACGGTACCGTGCATCTGGTGTTTCAGCCGGCGGAGGAAACCAGCCAGGCGAGCGGCGCCAAGCGGATGATCGAGGACGGGCTGTTCGAGCGCTTCCCGTGCGACGCGATCTTCGGGCTGCACAACCATCCGGGGCAGCCGGCCGGCACGATGCTGTTCGGCAGCGGGCCGTTCATGTCGGCGGCCGACGCCGTCGACATCACGATCCACGGCCGCGGCGGCCATGCCGCCCGGCCGCATCTGGCGGTCGATCCGGTGCTGATCGCCGGCAGCCTGATCATGGCGCTGCAGAGCGTGGTCGCGCGCAACGTCGATCCGACCCAGACCGCGGTCG
>JBFWQR010000170.1:0-14981 GCA_050249335.1 Lautropia sp. | reverse complement strand
CGCGACACCGGGTCGACCGCGACGATCCGGTTGAAGCGCGCCAGCGACAGCACCACGCCGCCGGCATGCGGCGTGGCGCCGCCGGACAGGCCGGTACCGGCACCGCGCGGCACCACCGGCACCCGCAGCGCGCGACAGACCTTCAGGATCTGGCAGACCTGCTGCTCGGTTTCCGGCAGCGTGACCACCATCGGCAGATGCCGGAAGGCGGTCAACCCGTCGCATTCGTACGGGCGGGTGTCCTCTTCACGGTAGAGCAGCGAGCCGGCCGGCAACAATTCGCGCAGCGCCGCGACCACCTGCAGCTGGCGCTCCGGCGGCGGCGGCTGCGCGATGTCGGCATGCGGCTGGTCCGTCGGATCGAGCGTGGCAGCGGCGTCGGCGGCAGTGGCGGGCTCCATCGAGCGGTCGGCAGACAAATCGGCAGGCAGGTCGGCTGTGTCGTTACCGGATCGTGACGTCTTGAAGCGGATCGAAACGCGGGATTTACCTGCGCGACACAGCCCCGATGTCACTTTCCGGCAATCATCGCACAGCACTATACGCTCAAGCGCACACCATTGCTGGGAGGCCGCGATGATCCACGAACTCGACGAGGCGATCCGACAGGTTGCCCAGGCACGCCCCGCATGCAGCCCGCGGCACTCGGTTTCGGCCGGCGATGTCGCGCGGATCGAACGGAACCGGGCCGGCGAAGCGGTCCGGCCGGCATCGCGCGACCGGGTCCGCATGGGGCTGTGCCACGAAGGCCGCGCGCTGAACGGTTCGACGCTGCGCGTCATCGAAACGACCTGGCGCCTCTGGCGCGAACCCGCCTGAAGGCGGGCCGGGACCTGCTGCGCGACCCGATCTCGGCGCTGCGGTACGGGTACAAACGGGTACCGCTCGGCGCTCGAAGCTTGACTTGTCGATAGGCCGCGGCTACTGTCGCGACAGTCTTCCTCCGAAGCGGGAGAGACCGTGACGGCGCCGGTCGCGGCCGGGCAGCAGCCCGCCGGGCGGTACCGGTCGCGGCGCCGAAGGTGCACGCCGACCCCGCAAACTCTCAGGCAAAAGGACCGCTTCGGATCGGACTCTCTGGAGAGTAGGCAGCGGCCCGCCGCAGCCTCGCCGAAGGACACGATCTCAGGCAAACGGACAGAGGGGGGTGTCGGATCCGCGGCAGGTGGCCGCGGACCTGCCGGCCGCTGTCCGCGCCCGTTCCGGGTACCGGCCGGTCATCCCAACCTTCCGGAGCACCCGTGTCGAATCCAGCAGACCTCAAGTACACCGAATCGCACGAATGGCTGCGGCGCGAAGCCGACGGCACGATCACGGTCGGCATCACCGCGCATGCGCAGGACGAGCTCGGCGAGCTGGTCTACGTCGAGCTGCCCGAGGTCGGCCGCCAGCTGGCGGCCCAGGAAGCCTGCTGCGTCGTCGAATCGACCAAGGCCGCGTCGGACGTCTATGCGCCGATCGCCGGCACCGTAGTCGCGATCAACGAAGCGCTCGCCGACGCGCCGCAGACGGTCAACGACCAGCCGTTCGGCGACGGCTGGCTGTTCCGGCTGCAACCGGCCAATGCCGCCGACCTCGACAGCCTGCTGTCGGCCGCCGACTACGACCGCGCGATCGCGGGCTAGGATGAAAACGCCCCCCGTTGCGCCTGCGGCGGGAGCCTTCGGCCGGAGGCCGAAGTCGCTCCGCTGGCACGAACAGTCCGCAGGGACTGTTCGTGTCCCGCTCCGCCCCCACCACTGGGGGCGCCGCCTGCGGCCGGGCAAAGCCCGATCCGCGGCGACTGCTCGGCTCGACTATTTTCATGCGACGCGGGTGCCGCGCAGCGGCACGGAGGACTGACATGCACGCAGACGAACGCGGCAATGCCAGCGTCGCGGCGTTGTTCGGCCACGACGAATTCCACCGCCGCCACCTCGGCCCGTCGATCGCCGACGAAGCGGCGATGCTCGCGGCGATCGGCTACCGGTCGCGTCGCGAGCTGATCCGCGACACGGTGCCGGCGTCGATCCTGCTCGACGATACCCAGGCGCCGCCGCTCGCGATCGGCGAGCCGGCCGGCGAAGCCGCGGCACTGGCCGAGCTGGCGGCGATCGCCGGCCAGAACCAGGTCTGGCGCAGCTATCTCGGCGCCGGCTATCACGGCACGCTGACGCCGGAGCCGATCCGGCGCAATCTGCTCGAGAACCCGGGCTGGTACACCGCCTACACGCCGTACCAGGCCGAGATCGCGCAGGGCCGGCTGGAAGCGCTGATGAACTTCCAGCAGATGGTCGTCGACCTGACCGGGCTCGATATCGCCAATGCGTCGCTGCTCGACGAGGCGACCGCCGCCGCCGAAGCGATGACGCTGATCCGGCGCGCGGTCAAGCTGCCGTCGCAGCGCTATTTCGTCGAGGCCGGCACCCATCCGCAGGTGATCGCGGTGATCGTGACCCGTGCGCGCTGGCTCGGCCTGACGGTCGAGGTCGCGCCGCTCGAGGCGCTCGACCCGAACGCGGTGTTCGGCGCCCATCTGCAGTCCCCCGACACCGAAGGCCGGGTACGCGATTTCGGCGACCCGATCGCCGCGCTGCACGCCGCCGGCGCCAAGGTCTGCCTCGGCGTCGATCCGCTGGCGAGCCTGCTGCTGCGTTCGGCCGGCGCCCAGGGCGCCGACGTCGCGATCGGCTCGGCGCAACGGTTCGGCGTGCCGCTCGGCTACGGCGGGCCGCATGCGGCGTTCATGGCGGTCCGCGAACCGCTGGTGCGGATGATGCCGGGCCGGATCATCGGCGTCAGCCGCGATGCCGCCGGCCACGTCGCCTACCGGATGTCGCTGCAGACCCGCGAACAGCACATCCGCCGCGACAAGGCGACCAGCAACATCTGCACCGCGCAGGCGCTACTCGCCAACATCGCGTCGTTCTACGCGGTCTATCACGGCCCCGAAGGCCTGTTGCGGATCTCGCTGCGCACGCATGGGATGGCGCGGCTGCTGGTCGCCGCGGTCACCGCGACCGGCGGCCCGACTGCGGCCCATCGCCACTGGTTCGACACCGTCGCGTTCGACTTCCCGAGCGCGGCCGCCGCCGACGAGGCGATCGCGCGCGCGGCTTCGCGCCGGATCAACCTGCGCCGGCTCGCCGCCGGCCGGGTCGCGGTCGCATTCGACGAGACGGTAGCGCTCGCCGACGTCGCCGACGTCGTGTTCGCGATCGCCGGCCGCGCGCCGGCCGCAGGCAGCCTCGAAGCCGCCGCAGCCGCGATGCCGGCCGAGACCGACGTGCTGCCGGCCGGGCTGCGCCGCGACGATGCGGTGCTGACGCATCCGGTGTTCCACCGCTATCACAGCGAGACCGAGTTCGTCCGCTATCTGAAGCGGCTGGAGAATCGCGATATCTCGCTGGTCCACTCGATGATCCCGCTCGGCTCGTGCACGATGAAGCTGAACGCGGCCGCCGAGATGGCGCCGGTGACCTGGCCGGCGTTCGCCGCGATCCATCCGCTGGTCCCGCGCGCGCAGGCCGCCGGCTACGCGCGGATGCTCGAGCAGCTCGGCCGCTGGCTCGCCGACATCACCGGCTTCGCCGCGGTCTCGTTCCAGCCGAACTCGGGTGCGCAGGGCGAATACGCCGGCCTGCTGGCGATCCGCAACTACCTCGCCGCGACCGGCCAGGGCGCGCGTGACGTCTGCCTGATCCCGTCCTCGGCGCACGGCACCAACCCGGCGTCGGCACAGCTGATCGGGTTGCGGATCGTCGTGGTCACCTGCGACGAAGACGGCAACATCGACGCCGCCGACCTCGCCGCCAAGATCGCGCAGCACCGCGACCGGATCGCCGCGCTGATGGTCACCTACCCTTCGACCCACGGCGTCTTCGAAGGCGGCATCCGCGAGATCTGCGCGCAGGTCCATGCCGCCGGCGGCCAGGTCTACATGGACGGCGCGAACATGAACGCGCAGGCCGGGCTGACCAAGCCGGGCGACATCGGCGCCGACGTCTGCCATCTGAACCTGCACAAGACCTTCTGCATCCCGCACGGCGGCGGCGGTCCCGGCATGGGGCCGATCGCGGTCGCCGCGCACCTGGCGCCGTACCTGCCGCGCGATCCGTTCGACGGCGCCGCGGCCGGCGGCGCCACGGCCGGTGCGGACGCCGCTGCAGCCGGTGCGGGCGGCGCCCCGGCCGACGTCGGCGCGGTCTCCGCCGCGCCGTTCGGCAGCGCGCTGATCACGACCATCTCGTGGATGTACATCCGGATGATGGGTACCGCCGGGATCCGTGCCGCGACCGAGATCGCGATCCTCAACGCCAACTACGTCGCGCACCGGCTCGCCGGCCATTACGACGTGCTCTACACCGGCGCCAACGGCCGGGTCGCGCACGAATGCATCCTCGATCTGCGCCATTTCAAGGCGCGCTACGGCGTCTCGGCCGAGGACGTCGCCAAGCGGCTGATGGACTACGGCTTCCACGCGCCGACGCTGTCGTTCCCGGTGCCCGACACGCTGATGATCGAGCCGACCGAATCGGAAGGCAGGGCCGAGCTCGATCGCTTCTGCGACGCGATGATCGCGATCCGCACCGAAATCGAGGAGATCCATGCCGGCCAGCTCGATCCGGTCGACAATCCGCTGAAGAACGCGCCGCATACCGCGGCCGAGATCGCCGGCGACTGGCCGCACCGCTACAGCCGCGAACGCGCCGCGTTTCCGCTGCCGTGGCTGCGCGACGCCAAGGTCTGGCCGGCGGTCAAGCGGATCGACAACGCCGGCGGCGACCGCAACCTGATCTGCACCTGCCCGCCGGTGTCGGAGTACCAATGACCGAGCCATCGAAGCGCGTCCCGCTCGACGCCGTACACCGCGAGCTCGGTGCCCGGATGGGCCCGTTCGCCGGCTACGACATGCCGATCCAGTATCCGGCCGGCCTCAAGGCCGAGCATCTGCATACCCGCGCCGGCTGCGGGCTGTTCGACGTCTCGCACATGGGCCAACTGCTGGTGCGGCCGCGCGACGGCCGGATCGAGACGCTGCAGCAGGAACTCGAGGCCTGCCTGCCGCTCGACTTCGACGGCTGGCACGCCGGCGTCCAGAAGTATTCGCTGCTGCTCAACGAACGCGGCGGCATCGAGGACGACCTGATGCTGGTCAACGGCGGCGACGAGGTCCGGATCGTCGTCAACGCCGGCAACCGCGAGCACGACTACAAGCTGCTGACCCATCGCTGCCCGGGTCTGTCGTTCGACTGGATCGACGCGGCGCTGATCGCGCTGCAGGGGCCGCAGGCCGAGGCGGTGCTCGCCACGCTCGATCCGCGCGCCGCGTCGCCGCGCTTCATGGAAGCCGCTTCGCTCGAGCTGCTCGGCACGCCCTGCCTCGCGACCCGCTCCGGCTACACCGGCGAAGACGGTTACGAGATCTCGATCCCGACCGACGAGGCCGAGGCCGTGGTCCGGCGACTGCTCGAGGATCCGCGCGTGTCGCCGGTCGGCCTCGGCGCGCGCGACACGCTGCGGCTCGAGGCCGGACTGCCGCTGCACGGCAACGACATCGGGCCGGAGACGACGCCGGTCGAGGCGCAGCTGTCGTTCGCGATCGCCAGGTCGCGCCGCAGCGACGGGCCGAAGGTCGCCGGCTTTCCCGGCGCCGAGATCGTGCTGAACCAGCTGGCGCACGGCGCGGCGCGCCGGCTGGTCGGGCTGGTCTCCGCCGAGTCGGTGCCGATCCGTGCCCATGCGCCGATCGTCGATCCGACCGACGCGGTGGTCGGCGAGGTCACCAGCGGCACGATTTCGCCGACGCTCGGCCATCCGGTGCTGCTCGCCTACCTGCCGACCGCCCTCGCCCGCGATGAAAGCGTGCTGCACGCCCGCGTGCGCGACAAGCGGCCGCTGGTGACGCGCTCGGCGCTGCCGTTCGTACCGAAGCGCTACAAGCGCTGACCGGCCCCGCGCAAAGCGCTGACCGTCCGCACCCCCGGCCGCTACGCGGCCTTGCGCGCAGGCCCGGCGCTGCTGCCCGCGGCCGGTGCAGCCTCGCCGCCGAGCGCCTCGACCAGCGCCGCCAGCAGCTGCGCCAGCTCGCCGGTCATCAGCGTGAAGTCCGAATCGAAGCGCTGGCGCGCATCGTCGTCGGCGCGGCTGCCATCGCCATCGCCCTCGCGGACCACATCGAGCGGCGCGATCCGCTTCAGGGTCATCGGATCGGTCAGCACGAACGAGATCCGGTCGGCCCAGGTCAGCGCGAGCCGCGTGCACTGCTTGCCTTCGTCGATATGGCGGCGCACGGTGTCGGCCTCGATCGACTGGCGCAGGTAGCGGACCGCCGCCTTGCTGTCGCCGGTGGCGCGCAGCTCGGTGTCCTGGTCGATCGTGAAGCCGGCCGGCGCCTCGTCTTCGGCGAGCCAGGTCGTCATCGTCTGCGCCGGCGGGTGCGCGAGCTGCAGCATGCCGAGCGGGAACGGATCGATCGACTTCGACAGCGCGGCGATCACCTCCTCGGCCTTCGCGGTCGAGGTCGTGTCGATGACGACCCAGCCGTGCGCCGGATCGATCCAGACGCGGGTGTCGCGGAAAATGCTGAACGCCTTCGGCAGCAGCTCCTCGGTGACCGCTTCCTTGATCTCCTTCAGCTGCTTGCGGCCGGGCTTGTAGCCCTGCCGCTCCTCGGCTTCCTGCGCCCGCTGCCGGGCGAACTGGGTGATCACCGACGCCGGCAGCAGCTTCTTCTCGACGCGCAGCGTCAGCAGCAGCTGGCCGCCGACCGCATGCGCGAGCTCACCGCCCTCGATCGCCGGCACCCAGCCGAACGACTGCGACTGCACCGCGGTGCCCGGCGTGAACGCGAGCCGCGCCAGTTGTTCATTCAGTGTGTCGGTGGTGACCGACCAGCGATCGGACAGGCGGTAGATCAGCGCATTGCGAAAGAAGGCATTCATCGATCGGGTTCCTGATGGCGGGCGGCGATCTTACCGTACTTCGCCGCGCGCTTCGGGATCCGGAGACTCCGGACTGCACGACTCGCGGCAGGCCGCGCCACTCACAGTCCGAGCGCTTCGAGCTCCGGATGATCGTCGGGGCGGCGACCGAGCGGCCAGTGGAACAGCCGCTCGCTGGCGGCGATCGGCCGGTCGTTGATGCTCGCGTGCCGCGCCTTCATCAGCCCGTTCGGATCGAACCACCAGTTCTCGTTGCCGTGGCTGCGAAACCAGTGACCCGAGTCGTCGTGCCATTCATAGACGAAACGGACCGCCAGGCGATCGCCGGCGAACGCCCACAGCGACTTGATCAGCCGGTAGTCGAGCTCCTTCGCCCACTTGCGGACCAGGAACGCATGGACCGCGTCGCGGCCGACCGGGAACTCGACGCGGTTGCGCCAGCGGGTATCGGCGGTATAGACCTGCACGACGCGGTCCGGGTCGCGCGAGTTCCACGCATCCTCGGCCATCCGGACCTTGACGTGCGCGGTCTCGGCGGTGAACGGTGGCAGCGGCGGCTTCTTCGCGACCGGTTCGTCGACAGTCATGTCGGTGACGCTCGCACTCAGTAGGTCTTGTACGACAGAAACTTGCCGCTCATCGTGATCGAGACGCGGTCGCCCTTCGGGTCGGGTTCGCGCTGCAGATCCATCTTGAAGTCGATCGCGCTCATGATACCGTCGCCGAACTCCTCGTGGATCAGCTCCTTGAAGGTCGTGCCGTAGACGCTGACCAGCTCGTAGAAGCGGTAGATCAGCGGATCGGTCGGCACCGGCGTCGGCAGCGAGCCCTTGTACGGCACGACCTGCAGCCACTTCTGCTCGTCGCGATCGAGGCCGAAGATCTCGCCGACGATGCCGGCCTGCTCGGCAGTCAGCGTCATCTGGCCGAGGCAGGCAGCGGTGACCCACTCCTTGCCGAGGCCGACGCGGCGCGCGACCTCGCTCCACTTGATGCCCTTGACGACCTTGGTCGCGACGATCTTCTCGGTCACTTCGATACGGCTCATGCTCGGCTCCTTGCAAGACTCGGCGGTGGATGGTGGCGACGGGCGGCCGCGCCCGCGTCGGGCACCGGCGCTACGGCCGGCGCAGCGGCGGGATCGACCTCGGTATCGGTGCGGGCGCCGGCACTGGTACCGGCATCGGCTTCGGCTACGAGCCCCGGCGCGACCGTCGGCGGGCGCTCGGGCGCACGCCCGTCGGACAGATCGCGCGAACGGCTCACCAGGAAATCGACCAGGTGATTGCGGATCCGGTAGTACTGCGGGTCGTGGTGCAGCGTCGCGCGGCTGCGGCTGCGCGGCATCGTGTTGCGGACGATCTCGGCGACCCGGGCGCGCGGCCCGTTGCTCATCAGCAGGATCCGGTCGGCGAGCAGGATCGCCTCGTCGACGTCGTGCGTGATCATGAACACGGTCTGGCGCGTCTCGGCGCAGATCCGCAGCAGCTCGTCCTGGATCGTGCCGCGGGTCAGCGCGTCGAGCGCGCCGAACGGCTCGTCGAGCAGCAGCATCCGCGGCTCGATCGCGAACGCGCGGGCGATGCCGACGCGCTGCTTCATGCCGCCGGACAGCGCCGCCGGCCGGCGGTCGATCGCGGCACCGAGTCCGACCAGCTCGACGTAGCGGACGACCTGCGCGTCGAGCTGCGCCGCGGTCCATTCCGGCCAGCGGCTGCGCACCGCGAACGCGATGTTGCGCCGGACCGTCAGCCACGGCAGCAGCGCATGCCCCTGGAACACGACGCCGCGCGCGAGCCCCGGTGCCACGACCTCGCGGCCGTCCATGAAGATGTGGCCCTCGCTCGCGTGCTCCAGGCCGGCCAGCGCATTGAGGAGCGTCGTCTTGCCGCAGCCGGAATGGCCGATGATGCAGACGAACTCGCCCTGCTCGATCTCGAAATTGACGCCGTCGAACACCGGGACCGGCGAGCCGGGGAAGCGCTTGCCGAGCGCCTCGACCGTGACGAAGGGACGGCCGCCGCCCGCGTGCTCGTGGCCGGCGCTGGCGCCCTCGTGGCCGGCGCCGGAGCGCAGATGGCCGGCGCTGCCGTGCTCATTCGACATAGGTCACCATCCGTTGCAGCCGTGCGAACAGCAGATCGAGCAGCATGCCGACGACGCCGATCACCAGGATCGCGAAGATCACGTTGGTCAGCGACAGGTTGTTCCACTCGTTCCAGACGAAGTAGCCGATGCCGGTGCCGCCGACCAGCATCTCGGCCGCGACGATCACCAGCCAGGCGATGCCCATGCTGATCCGCATGCCGGTCAGGATCGTCGGCGCTGCCGCCGGCAGGATCACCTCGAACGCGAGCCGCAGCCGCGGCACCTCGAGCGTGCGCGCCACCGCGAGCCATTCGCGCCGGACGCCGGCGACGCCGAAGGCGGTGTTGATCAGCATCGGCCAGACCGAGCAGATGAAGATCACGAACACGCCGGAGATCGACGAATCCTTGATCGTGTACAGCGCGATCGGCATCCAGGCGAGCGGCGAGATCGGCTTCAGCACCTGGATGAACGGGTCGAGCGCCCGATAGACCAGCGGGCTCATGCCGATCAGGAAGCCGAGCGGCACCGCGAGCGCCGCCGCCAGCCCGAAGCCGAGCGCGACGCGGACCAGCGAATGGCCGAGCTGGATGCCGATGCCCTTGTCGTTCGGCCCGTTGTCGTAGAACGGATCCGACAGATGGCGCACGATCGTCTCGCGCATCTGCGCCAGCGTCGGGAAGCCGTCGCTCTTCGTGGCCTGCGCCGGATCGCGGCCGAGCAGCTTCTGGTACTCGATCTGCTCGGGCGTCAGCGCCGCGGCGGCGCCGCCGGCCGGCAGCGTCGCGACGTGCCACACGCCGAGCACGATCGCGAGCAGCAGCGCCGACAGCAGCGCGGCCTTCAGCGTCAATCGCCTGCCTGCATCCATGACCTGCCCCCAGGTGGAACTTCGGTCTACGCGGCGGTGCGCGACAGCGCGAACGACTGCAGGTAGGCGTCGGGCCGGGCCGGATCGAACTCCTTGCCCATGATCCGGTACTTGCGATAGGCGCCGTCGGGCACCGGCTGGTCGAGCAGCTTCATCTGCTTCTTCGCGTCGGTCAGCAGGAACACCCGTTCGGCGATGCCGCGATAGTCGACGTCGCCCTTCAGGTAGCCCCAGCGCCTCATCTGCGTCAGCATCCAGACCGCCATGCTCTGCCACGGCACCGGGTCGAAGCCGGCGCGGCCCGGCACTTCGCGGATGCCGCCGAGGCCGTCGGCGAACTTGCCGGTGAGCACCTGCGCGACGACGGTCTCGGGCTGGTTCAGGTACGCGGCCGGCGAGATCACCTTGGCGATCAGCGGCCGGTTCCTCGGATCCTCGGCCATCGCCGCCGCGGTCAGCACCGCGCGATAGAGCGCGGCGAAGGTGTTCGGGTTCTCGCGGATGAATTCGTTCGAGACGCCGAACGCGCAGCACGGATGGCCGTCCCAGATCTCGCGCGACAGCAGATGGAGGAAGCCGACCTCGTCGTAGACCGCGCGCTGGTTGAACGGATCCGGGCCGAGGAAGCCGTCGAGGTTGCCGGCGCGCAGGTTCGCGACCATCTCCGGCGGCGGCGTCACCCGGATCTGGATGTCGCGATCGGGGTCGAGGCCCGCTTCGGCGACGTAGTAGCGCAGCAGGAAGTTGTGCATCGAGTACTCGAACGGCACTGCGAAGCGCATGCCCTTCCACTGCCTCGGATCGCGCTTGTCCTTGTGCTTGACGTGCAGCGTGATCGCCTGGCCGTTGACGTTCTGGATCGTCGCGACGTTCATTGCCGCCTGCGTCGAGCCGAGCCCGAGCGTCATCGCGATCGGCATCGGCGACAGGAAGTGCGACGCGTCATGCTCCTTGTTGATCATCTTGTCGCGGATCAGCGCCCAGCCGGCGGTCTTGTTCAGCTGTACGCGCAGGCCCTGCTGCCGATAGAAGCCGAGCGGGTCGGCCATGATCAGCGGCGTCGCGCAGGTGATCGCGATGAAGCCGATCTTCAGGTCGTTCTTCTCGAGCGGCGCCTTGTCCTGGGTCGACTGCGCCAGCGCGTCGAGCGCGCCGGCCGGCAGCAGCGACGCGATCGCGGCGCGTGCGGTGTTGGCACCGACCGCCTGCAGGAAGCGGCGGCGCAGCCGCGGGCTCGGCACGACCGCGTTGAGCAGCGCCGATTCGAGCCGCGCCCGGGCTCGCGCGGCCGGCTCCGGCGCGGCGCCGGATGTCGCGGTCCGCGCCCCTGCCGTATCGAAATGACCGCCGAGGTGGAATCGCCCGCACGAGCAGCGCAGCCGCGGTGCGGTGCCCGCGTTGCTGTCGGCCGGATCGAGGTCGTCGAGATCGTTAGTGGCGTTCATCGGCTGCTCTCCCATCGTCGGATCGATCGTAGAGAGCGGCCGCCGCCGGCGCCATCGTGCCAGCGGCGATTCGCGCGTAGGGCCAGCCCTACAACAGACCGCTCTGCACCGCGTAGAGCGCGAGCTCGACGTCGTTGCGCGCGCCGGTCTTCTCGAGCAGCCGGGCGCGATAGGTGCTGACCGTGTTCGACGACAGCGACAGCCGCGTCGCGATCTCGCCGACGCTGAGGCCGCTGGTCAGCAGCCGGAACACCTGGTACTCGCGATGCGAGAAGCGCTCGAACGCCGGCGCGCCGCGGTCACCGGTGCCGCTGCCGATCGCGCTGGCGAGCGCCTCGGCCGCCGACGGCGTGATATAGCGGCTGCCGCCGGCCACCTTGCGGACCGCGGCGACCATCTGCTCGCCATCGGCGCTCTTGTTCAGGTAGCCGGCGGCGCCGAGCTTCATGCTGCGGACCGCGTACTGCTTGTCAGGGTAGGTGCTCAGGATCAGCACCGGCAACCGCGGAAACTCGGACTTCAACTGCTTCAGCACGTCGAGCCCGTCGCGGCCCGGCATCGCGATGTCGAGCAGCACGACGTCGAACGGCGTTGCGCCTCGTTGGGCCTCGCGGACCGAGCGGATCGCGTCCGGCCCGTTGGCCGCCTCGGCGCCGACCTCGACGTCGCCGGCATCGGCCAGGATCTGGCGAATCCCCTGCCGGACGATCTGATGATCGTCGCAGACCAGCGCGCGGATCATCGCATCACCGCAGATGCGCGGATCATCGCATCACCGCGAGCGCTCGGATCATCGCCGGACGTCGCTCGAAGTCACGGCGGCAGCCGACAGGGCCGGCAGCGGCATCGTCAGCCGGACCCGCGTGCCGCGGCCGGCCACGCCGCCGACGACGACATGGCCGCCGAAATGACCGGCGCGCTCGCGCATGCCGAGCATCCCGTAGCTGTTCGGCGCGTGCAACGCCGCGCTGCCGGCGCCGACGCCATCGTCGCGGACCTCGAGGTACAGCACCGGTTGCGGCGGCCCGTCGACGTAGAGCCGGATCGCCACGTGCCGCGCCCGGGCATGGCGGGCGACGTTCGACAGCATTTCCTGGAAGATCCGGAACACCGCGATCGCCCAGCGCTCGCCGGCGACGCCGCCCGGCGGCTGGACCGCGTCGGCGACATGAAAGCGCAGGTCGCCGTCGAGCTCGGTCGATTCGACGAACGACTGCGCCTGCCATTCGAGCGCGGCCCACAGCCCCTGATGGTCGAGCAGGCTCGGTCGCAGGTCGTTGATGATCCGGCCGACGCTGTCGACCGCGCGGGCGATCAGGCGGCCCATCGCGGCGCACTTGTCGGCGAGCGGCGGCTCGGCCCCGACGCGCCGCTGCAGCCAGTCGACGTCCATTCGCAGCGCGACCAGCTGCGCACCGAGCTCGTCGTGGACGTCGCGGGCGATCCGGGTGCGTTCCTCCTCGCGCACCGAGTCCAGGTGCGCGCTCAGGTCGCGCAGCCGGCCGAGCGCCTGCGACAGTTCCGCGGTGCGGTCGCGGACCCGTCGCTCGAGCTCGTCGCGCGCCTGCCGCAACAGGTCCTCATGACGCTTGCGCTCGGTGATGTCGACGAACGTGACGACCGCGCCGAGCACCCGCCCCCGGTCGATCACCGGGTAGGACGAATACGCGGCATGGAACGGCGAGCCGTCGGCGCGCCACAGCACCTCGTTGTCGATCCGGCACGGCAGGCCCTGGCGGAACGCGTTGAAGATCGGGCAGTCCTCCTCGGGATAGCCGCGGCCGTCGGCATGCGAATGGTGGATCAGGTAGTGCATGTTCCGGCCGAGCACCTGATCGGTGCGATAGCCGAGCGATTCGGCGGCCGCGCGATTGACGAAGATGCACCGTCCCGCCATGTCGATCGCGAAGATGCCGTCGCCGGTCGACTCGAGCAGCAGCCTGAGCTGGCCCGACCAGGCGGCGACCGGCCCGCTGTCCAGGCCCTCTTTCAGTGCGGTCGACATGGTCCGGGGCCATGCAATCGGCATGCCACTCGCCGGCGCGGCCATCGAGGCCTGCCGAGCCGGCGCCCGAATCATCTCCGGCCCGACCTCCGGTCCCGGATGCCGACCCGGTCGCCGCCTTGCCGGGAACTCGAAGACGTCCGACCGAGCCGGGAACCGAGCCGGGATCAGACCGCGAGCGGTTCGCCCCGCTCGCGCTCGGTCAGGTCCGGGATCCGTTGCGGCGCCAGCGATCCGATGATCATCCCCGCCAGGCCGGCGAGCAGACCGGCGAGCTGCGGCGGCACCGCAGCTTCACTGGCGAACGCCTGGCATGCGATCCAGACGATGAACCCCGCGAAGATCGCCGCCAGCGCGCCTTGCCGCGTCGCCCGCTTCCAGAAGAGGCCGAAGACCAGCGGCACGAACGCGGTGACCAGCGTGACCGAGTACGCGTTCTCGACCATCTCGTAGATGGTCGCGTTGGTACTCAGCGAATAGGCCATCACCAGTGCCGTGAAGCACAGCACCACGACCTGCATCAGCCGCAGCGTCTGCTTGTCCGACAGCGGCGGCAGCATCGGCCGCAGGATGTTCTCGGCGAAGCTGACCGACGGCGCCAGCAGCGTGGCGCTGGCACAGCTCTTGATGGCCGAAAGCAGCGCGCCGAAGAAGAGGATCTGGGCGAACAGCGGCGCGTGCTGCAGCACCAGCTGCGGCAGGATCTGCTGCGAGTCGCTCTCGATGTACTTCTCGACCAGCGCGGGGTCGATCAGCGTCGCGGAATAGCCGAGGAAGAGCGGCGTGAACGTGAAGCAGAAGTACAGGGTGCCGCCGATCACGGTGGCCCAGACGGCGATGGTCTCGTTCTTCGAGGAGGTCACCCGCTGGTAGACGTCCTGCTGCGGCATCGAGCCCAGCATCATCGTGCACAGCGCCGCCACGAAGCCGATGACGGCGACGATCGACATGCCGTCCGGGAAAAAGGTCAGCTTGCCGGCTTCGCTCGCGTGCTGGATCACCGGCGCGACACCGCCGACCTGGCCGGCGATGCCGTAGCTGATGTACAGCATGCCGATCACGATCACGATCATCTGGATGAAGTCGGTGATCGCGACCGACCACATGCCGCCGAACAGGGTATAGACGAGGATCGACAGGCAGCCGATCCACATGCCCCAGGTCTGGCTGATCGAGCCGCCGGACACGACGTTGAAGACCAGGCCCAGGGCCTGGATCTGGGCTCCGACCCAGCCGAGGTAGGACGCGACGATCGCCAGCGCGGTCAGTACCTCGACGATGCGGCCGAAGCGCTTGCGGTAGTAGTCGCCGATCGTCAGCAGCTTCATCCGGTAGAGCGGCTTGGCGAGGAACAGGCCGAACAGGATCAGACACAGCGACGCGCCGAACGGATCCGCGACGATGCCGGCGAGCCCCTCCTTGATGAAGGTGGCCGGAATGCCCAGCACCGCCTCCGAACCGAACCAGGTCGCGAACACCGTGGCGAGCACGATATGGAACGGCAGCATCCGACCGGCGACCGCGAAATCCGCCGTAGTCCTGACCCGCAGAGCAGCCCAGATACCGATCGCGACCGAAACGATCCAGTAGGCGAGCACGAATCCGAGCAGCATCGGCGGAAGTCCTGCGACTTGATCGGGTGAGAGGCA
>JBFWQR010000169.1:0-14996 GCA_050249335.1 Lautropia sp. | reverse complement strand
CAGGCGTGTGCGTATTGCGATCATCCGAATCCGGTCGGCACGAACTACTGCAATGACTGTGGCGCCGCGCTGCACCTGAAGCCGTGCCGCCAGTGCGGCGCGGTCGCGGTCGCCAAGGCGACCCACAGCCCGGCGTGCAAGGCCGAATTCGTCCACCGGCCGCCGATCGACGTCGACATCCAGTGGGTGCTGCCGAACCGGGCAGGCGCGCCGCCGGGCAGTGCTGGCCGGGGTACCGGCAGCGTCGGCAGTCCGGGCGGCGGCTCTGGTGGCGGCGGCGGCTCTGGTGGCAGCAGCGGCCCGCGCGGTGGCAGAGGCCCGGGCAGCAACCCCGGCCCAGGAAGCAGCAACGGCACTGCTGGCAACGCCAGCGGCGACGGTGGCGCTGCCGATGGCTCGGGCAGTGGCGGTAACCGGCCCCAGCGTCCAGCACCGGCGCTGCCAGGGCCCGCCGCGGGCGCTGGCGCGCGGCCGGCGATCGGCCGGGCCGATCCGGCTGCCGGCAGCCGGCGTCCGGCCGCAGCCGGACCGCCGGGACGGCCCACTGGCGACGGCCGCCGTGACGACGGCACGGGCGCCGGCACGTCACCGGCCGGCGCCGAACGCCCGCCGTCGCGCGAACCGACCGACCCGGCGCTGGCCGCGACGCGCCGGCTGATCCGGCAGGCCAGCGAGCTGCCGCTGCATGACGAACTGGCGACCGAGCTGGTGATGCCGCCGCCGGAGCATCGCAACCCGACCCACCATCGCACCCCGGCCAGCCTCGGCGAGCTCCCGGCGGATGCCAATCGGCGCGACGAGGCGGCCGCCCAGGCGCAGTTCGCCGAGTTCATCGACATCGAGCCGGCACCGCGCCGGGTTGCGCCGCTGATCGTCGTCAGCGTGCTCGGCCTGGTGATCGCGGTCGCACTGACCTTCCTGATCCGCGACCTCGACCTGTTCAGCTCCAGTCGCCGCGGCGAAGTCAGTTCGCCGCTGCGGACGTTCACGCCGGCCGAATCGCCGGCGCGGCACGACGCGCCGGCAGCGCCGATCGCCACGCCGACGCCGCTGCCGGCGGCTGCGACGACGCCGCCTCCGGCGCCGGCGGCCGAATCGACGTCGCCGCCAGCTCCAGCCCAGACCCCAGCCTCAGCCCAGACCCCGGCCAATGCCTCGCCGTCGGCGGCTCCGGCAGCAGCCAGCGCCGCCGCACCGTCGGGGACTGCAACGCCGACGCCGGCGCCCGCTGCGACGACGAGTGCTCCGACCCCGGCTGCGGCCGCACCGGTACCGTCCGCACCGGTAGCAGCACCGCCTGCAGTAGCACCGGCCCCAGCAGTACCGGCTGCAGCAGCACCGCCCGCACCAGCACCGCCCGCACCAGCACCGCCTGCACCGGCATCGCCCGCAGCAGCATCGCCTGCAGCAGCATCGGCTCCGACAACCTCGGCGCCGACAACCTCGGCTCCAGCAGGACCGGCTCCAGCAGCAGTCGCCGCACCGGCATCGACAGTGGCGCCGGCGACATCGGCGCCCGCCGCGGCGCCAGCAACCGCGGCACCGCCGGCCGCCGCCTGCCGCGCCGAACTGCAGGCATTGAACCTGTGCGGCAAAGTGACCCCAACCGGACCCTGACCATGAAGCTGCAGCCGCTGTCCGCCCTGCTCCGCACCGCCGCCGGATTCGCCTTGCTGGCGGCGCTGGCCGTACCGGCCGCGGCGATCGAGTACAAGATCGTCACCGCGTCGGCGCGCGGCACCTACATCGAGATCGGCCGTGACCTGGCGCGGCTGGTGGCGCCGGCGGCCGACATCCAGCTCGAGGCGCTGCCGTCGGCCGGCTCGGCCGAGAATGTCCGGCGGCTGCGCTACGAGCCCAACGTCAAGTTCGCGCTGGTGCAGTCGGACGTCTATCAGGCCTATCTCGATCTCGCTGCCGGCGGCAGCGCCGAAGCGCGGACGCTGATCAATCCGCTGCGGCTGGTCCTGCCGCTCTACAACGAGGAGATCTACTTCGTCGCGCGGCGCGATGCGCCGTTCGACAGCGTCCATCAGATCAAGGATCAGCGGATCAGCATGGGGCCGCTCGGCAGCGGCACCGCGCTGACCGCCGCGACGCTGTACCGGCAGATGTTCGGCACTGCGCCGCCGGATGCGCAGGCGCAGTTCCAGTCGAACGAGGACGGCCTGTCGCGGCTGGTCACGGACAAGAGCGTCGACGTCGTGATCATCGTCGCCGGCCAGCCGGCGCGGGTGCTCGCCGACATGAAGCCGGAGGCCCGCGAGCTGATCAAGCTGCTGCGCTTCGATCCGTCACATCCGGCCAGCCAGGCGGCGCTGAAGACCTACTTCAACGCCAGCGTCAGCGCCAGGAGCTATCCGAACCTGCTCGACGCCGACCTGCCGTCGCTCGCGGTCAAGGCATTCCTGGTCACCTACAACTACGACCAGCCGGCGACGCAAAGCTACCTGTCGCGCTTCGGCCGATCGCTCTGCGAGAACTTCGGCAAGCTGCAGAGCGACGGCCATCCGAAGTGGAAGGAGGTTTCGCTCGACCTGCCCGAAGTCGGCCGCGGCTGGACCTACTACCCGTCGACATCGCGGCAGATCCGCAGCTGCACGGCCGGCGCCAGCGCGGCGGCGCGGCCGGTTCCACAGCCGCCCGCGCCGCGACGTACCTGCAATCAGCAGGAGCGGATCCTCGGGATCTGCAGTTGAGCGCCCGCTGGCCGCCCTCTGCGATTCCGCCGTTCATTCGCCCTTGATTCCGACCGCCTGGATGATTCGCTGCCATTTCTGCTGATCGTCACGCATGACCTGGCGGGCGTAGTCGACCGTTCCGCCGACCGGGTCGGTGCCGAGCACGCGCAGGCGAGCGACCATCTCGGGATCGTGCAGCACCTTGTTCATGGCTTCGTTGAGCCGCGCGACGACCGGTTCCGGCACATTGGCCGGTGCCAGCATGCCGAACCAGATCAGCGATTCGAAGCCCGGCAGTCCGGATTCGGCGATGGTGGGTACGTCCGGGATCTGGTCGGACCGCTTCAGCCCGGTCTGCGCGAGCGCCTTGAGCTTGCCGGCCTTGAGATGCGGAATCGCCTGGATCGGCGTGGAAATCTGCAAGTTGACGTGACCGCCGAGCACGTCGTTACCGGCCGCACCACCGCCCGTGTACTGGATGACCTGGATGTCGGTCCCGGACCGGGACTTGAACATCTCCATCGTCAGGTGCGACGGAGATCCGATCCCCGGTGCAGCCAGCGTGACCTTGCCGGGTGACTGCTTTGCCAGCGAAATCAGGTCTGCGACGCTCTTCGGCGGGAACGAGGGTGCCGAGACGAGCACCATCGGCGACGCGACCGAGATACCGATCGGTACGAAGTCGTCGATCGGCTTGAAGGGCAGATTCGCGTAGAGGTCACCGTTACTGACGTGCGTGTTGGCGACGAACAGCAGCGTGTAGCCATCCGCCGGCGCCTTCGCCACGAACGCGGCACCGACGGTGGCGTTCGCCCCGGGCCGATTCTCGATCACCATCGGTTGCCCGAGCAGCGGCGACATCTTCTCGCCGATGAGCCGGGCATAGGTGTCGGCGCCGCCACCGACGGTGTAGCCGACGACGATCTTGATCGGCCGGCTCGGATAGGTATCGGCGGCCACCGGCGCGGCGATCGAGAGCAGCAATGCACCGGCGATGAACAGGCGGTCCAGTCTCATGGTCGTGTCTCCCATAGTGCGAATTCCGCTGACTTCAGCGGCTGATCGTCGCGATGACGTCCGGATCCGGCTCCCGCGGCGGCATGCGGCCAGCGGCCCGCCGAGCGCGCGTTGCCGCGGCGTCGATTGCCGCTTCACGGATGACGACGCCATAGGCGTCGCGGGCGTGCGCGTCCGTGATCTTCCCGTTCTCCCAGTCGCGCAGCACGCGCTGCGGATCTCGAGAGAACGGGTCGCCATGCCCCCCGCCCGCTGCCTGTTCGTGCAGGATGCGGTCGCCGCGCTTGATCGGCAGCTCGAACTTGGACGGCAGCAGCCGCGCTTCGCCTTCCGGATCGAACACGCTGCGTGAACGCGCCCCCTGGCCGCCGCCGGCAAGCCCCCAGGGAGCCGACCGGGCACGATCCGAGCGCATCACGAATGTCGCCTCGCCGTCGAGCAGCTCCCATTCGCGGCAGATTCCCAGGCCGCCGCGGTACCGGCCGGCGCCGCCCGAATCCGCGCGAAGCGCATAGCGGTGAATCATCACCGGATATTCGGCCTCGATCATCTCCGCCGAGACGTTGGCTACGTTCATCGCGAAGCTCGAGCAGCCGTCGATACCGTCACGATCGGGCCGGCCACCCCAGGTCCCGGCGATCGAGTCCCATACGACGAAGCTGCGGCCGTCCGCAGTGCGACCGGTGATCCGGACGCTCGAGATTCCGCCTTCACTGGCCGCCGGTACCCGCTCGGGTGCGACTTTCGCCAGCACGCCCAGGACGGCGTCGATGACTCGCGAGCCGGTCACGCCGCGCTGGGCGACAGCAGCCGGCTCGCTGGCATGCACGACGGAACCGGCGGGCGTATGAACTCGAATCGGGCGGAACAATCCGGCATTGTTGGGCACTTGATTCGGCAACAGCGTGCGTACGGCGGCATACACGGACGACTCGGTGAACGAGCGCGTGGCATTGATCGACGCCTTGACCTGCGGTGATGATCCGGTGAAGTCGAAATGCAGGCTGTCGTCCCGGACCTCCAGACCGACCTCGATGCGAACCGGCTCCGGAGTCGCGACCCCGTCGTCGAGCCAATCGGTGAAGCGGTAACTTCCATTCGGGATGGAACGGATCCATTGGCGCAGGAACTGCTCCGAATACGCCAGCGCATCCGAGAAGAACTGCACCGTTGCCGCTTCGCCGTGCTCGGCGACCGTCTCGCGGAACATCTGCTCCGCGGAATGGAAGGCGGCCAGGCACGAGCGGATGTCGCCGAGCACCATCTGCGGCAGGCGGGTGTTCTGCCGCAGGATGTTCCAGACGTCCGTGCAGTCTTCGCCGCGCTGCTGCAGTCGTACCGGCGGAATCCGCAGGCCCTCGGCGAAGATCTCCTGGCTGAGAACGCTGCGACTGCCCGCCGAATGTCCGCCGACATCGACATGGTCGGCCACGATGACCAGAAAGGCGAGCAGGCCCGAGTCGCCATAGAGCGGCTTGAACAGGAAGATGTCGGGCAGATGCATCCCGCCGCAGTAGGGATCGTTGATCATGTAGACGTCGCCCGAAGCCATCTCGCCGGCGAACCGTTCGCGGACGGCCGCCATCGCCGCCGGGATCGAGCCCAGATGGACGGCAAGGCAAGGGCCTTGGGCGATCATGTCGCCCGACCCGCTGCAGATCGCGGCCGAGAAGTCCATCGCGTCGCGAATGTTTCCCGAGTACGCGGTGCGAACCATCGTCAACGTCATTTCGTCGGTGATCAGCTCGAGACTGTTGCGCAGCAGCGTGAAGGCAACCGGATCCATGACTATCTGCCGGCCCTTTCGAGCAGGATGCTCGGACCGGACATGGACGACGGCGCGAGACGCGCCTGCCAGCCCGGCGGCACGACGGTCGTCGAGTCGTACTCGTCGATCAGGAGCGGCCCCTGGCGGCGCTGCTCGCCGAGCGCGCGGCGCGATCCGATGACCGCCGTCCGGAGGAACCCGGTCCTGGTCGAGAAGAACACATCGCGCCCGATGCCGCCATCGTCGGCGTCGGCGGGGGCGCCGGCGCGGCCCGATGTATCACCGGCGCCGCCGGCCGTCAGCGGCTGGCGATCGACCACGGTGCGTGCGACGCAGCCCGCGTTGACGCATTGCACGTCCGCGTCCGGCTGATCGTGGCCGTAGGTGCGCCGATATTCGGCCTCGAACACGGTCCGGATCTGCGCCGCCGACTGCGCGCCGGGTGCCCCGAGGCCGATGCGCAGCTCGAATGTCTGCCCGCGGTAGCGCAGATCGGCGAACCACGACAGGGCGACGTCGTGCCCGGGGCGATCCCGGCTCACGGCAGCGCGAGCCTCCGCCGCGGCCGCTTCGAGCGCCTGGGCCAGCGCGTCGGATGCGACCGTCCGCAGGTCCGCCCGAAACGGATGCACGAACGTACGCTCGTTGTCGCTCTGCAGGAGGCCGAGCGCGGAAAATACGCCGGCGGATTCCGGAACCAGTACGCGCTCGATACCGAGCTGTTCGGCCAGCGCCGCGGCATGCAGCGGCCCGTTGCCGCCGAAAGCCACCAGAGTCATCTTGCGGACGTCGCGGCCGCGCTCGGTGGTCACCGAGTGGACTGCCCGTGCCATCGCCTGGATCGCGACGCGGCGGATGCCATGGGCAATCGCGACCCGAGGTTGCCGGGCGCTTGCAGCCAGTTGCCCGATCACGGCTTCGGCACGTGCCACGTCGAGCGGCATGCGACCGCCCATCAGTCCGGCTGCAGCCAGATAGCCGAGCAGGAAGTTGGCGTCGGTGACGGTGGGGTCGGTGCCGCCGTTGCGGTAGCACGCCGGCCCCGGCATCGCGCCGGCGCTGCGCGGCCCCACGCTCAGCGCGCCGCCCTCGTCCAGTGCGGCGATGCTGCCGCCCCCGGCTCCGACTTCGGCGACGTCGATGGCCGGGACCCGGACCAGATAGCCGCCGCCCTTCAGCACGCGGCTCGCGACCGAGATCGGCGCACCGACCTCGAATTCCTGCGCCTTGAAGGGGACGCCGTTCTCGATCAATGCGGCCTTCGCCGTCGTGCCGCCCATGTCGAAGGTCACGGCGGCCGCTTGCTCGTCGGCCACTCCGGCGGCGCCGACGATTCCGGCTGCGGGGCCGGACTCGAGAACATGGACCGGAAAGCGGATGGCCGTGTCGATCGACATGATGCCGCCACCCGAATGCATCACGTAGACCGGCGCGACGAAGCCGTGCGACCGCAGCTCGCGAACCAGCGACTCCAGATAGCGCGACAACGTCGGCCGCAGGTAGGCGTTGAGCACGGTCGTGCTGGTCCGCTCGTATTCGCGCAGCTGCGGCAGCACCTCCGACGAGAGCGAGACCGGAATGCCGGGATAGTGCAGCCCGATCAGCCGCCCGAGCGTCTGCTCGTGCGCAGGATTGGTCGGCGAATTGATCAGCGCGACCGCGATCGATTCCAGCCGCTCGGTCTCGACGAGATGCCGGACGACAGCGCGGGCATCGTCCTCCCGGAGCGGCCTGAGCACGTTGCCGCGGGCATCGATGCGCTCGTCGACCTCGAGCCGGAACCGGCGCTCGACCAGCGGCAGGGGCTTCTCCCACGAGAGATTGTAGGTATCCGGAAATCGCATCCGGCGCAGCTCGAGCACGTCGCGAAAGCCGCGGCTCGTGATCAAGCCGGTCCGAGGTCCGGTGCGCTCGAGCACGGTGTTGGTTGCGACAGTCGTCGCATGGCAGATCTCCGCGACCTGGTCGGGCCGGACCGAGCGCTCACGAAGCAGCGCGAGGCCGCCTTCGACGACGGCCTGCCAGTACCGTCCCGGCGTCGAGAGCACCTTCCGGGTCGCGCAGCGGCCGTCCGGGCCACTCAGCACGAGATCGGTAAAGGTGCCGCCGATATCGGCGGCGAGACGGAACTTCGCGGACATCGCGATGGCGCTGCGGTTCGTGATCCGGCTGGCTATTCCGCTTTCCCGACCGGCCGATCCGCCTTCTGGATGTACTGCGACTCGAACTTCAGCGCCGCCGTGGCACCGGTCACGTCCTGGTATTCGCTGAACGTCATCATCTGCGACAGCATCGGCTCCATCGTGCCCGCGCTCTTCAGCTGCTCGAACATCCGTTGCATCGCCCGCGCCGCCAGGCGCATGGCGTGCAGCGGATAGATCACGAGGCGATATCCCATCGCTTCGATCTGGTCTCGCGTCAGCAACGGTGCCAGGTCGCTGCCGGAGAAGTTGTACAGGTGCAGGCCCGGCGCCTCCTCGATCACGCGCCGGGCCTGCTCGATCGTCGTCATTCCGTTCACGAAGATCATGTCCGCTCCGGCGCGCTGATACGCCTTGGCGCGCACGATCGCATCATCGAAGCGGCTCAGGAAGCCGGCATCGACGCGCGCGATGATCATGAAATCGGGATCGCGCCGCGCGTTGAGCGCGGCATCGATCTTCTCGCACATCCGGTCGATCGGCAGCAACTCGCCGCCGGCGAAGTATCCGCAACGCTTCGGCACCGGCTGGTCCTCGAGGTGAATCGCGGCAACCCCGGCATCCTCCATCTCGCGAACGGTCCGGACCACGTTGTGAATACCGCCGAACCCGGTGTCGGCATCGACGATCACCGGAATGTCGACCGCTTCGCAAATGGCCTTGACGACCAGCATCAGCTCGGTCAGCGTCGTCAGCTCGACATCGGGGCGACCGAAGACGCTGCCCGAGAGCGCGCCGGTGCCGACGTAGACGGCCGGGAATCCGGCCCGCTCGATCAACACCGACGAGAGCCCGTCGTGGGATCCCGGCGCAGCGACCAGGCCGTTCCGCAGCAGCTGGCGCAATCGAGTCGTGGCACGCATCTTCGTCTCCCCCTGTCGAATGGGCATACTAGCGAGTGCGACGTCTCGATCGCATTAAACCTTTTGCCTGCAAACCATTGGGATTTCCGATGCGGAGGTACAAGCTCGCGCAGTTCGAGGCGTTTCGTGCCATCGTCTCCTGCGGCTCGTTCCAGGGCGCGGCGGAACGGCTGAACGTCACCCAGCCGACGATCTCGCTCCGTATCCGCGAGCTCGAATCGGCGCTCGGACACGACCTCTTCGATCGTGATTCCGGCCGCGTCGCGCTGACCTCGGAGGGGCACGTCTTCCTTCACTACGCCGACCGCGTCATCGACATGCTCGACGAGCTCGACCGTCGCATGATTTCCGGCGATCCGCTGCAGGGCGTCCTGCGCCTGGGAGCATCCGACGTCTTCGCGATCAGTTGCCTTTCGCAGCTGCTGTCTCGGCTGGAACGGACCTATCCCCATCTCCGGGTGGAGCTCACGATCTCCTGGAGCACGCGGCTCGCGCAGATGCTGGACGCGAGGCTGATCGACATTGCATTCATGAGCAAGGCACCGCAGCAGCCGCACGTCGAAGTCCGTCCGCTCGCGACTTGCCCGTTGGCCTGGTTCGCCAGCACCAGTCAGTACGACTCCGAGACCGTGTTCAGCGCGGCGGACGTGGCGCGCCGGCACATCCTCACCGTGTCGGCCAACACGCCGCTGTACCGAACGATGGTCGCGTGGTTCGAGACGAACGGCCAGCCGGTGCCGGTGTTCAGCACCTGCAACGATCTCGCGACCGTGCTGCGGCTCGTTCGGGCCGGGCACGCCTGGAGCGTGCTGCCGGTCTGCTTCGCGATGTCCGAGGAGGCCAGCATCCTCCCGGCACCGGTCCGGACGGTGTCGGCGTTGCCGGCGTTGCTGCTATGCAGCGCGTTTCAGGCCGAAGTCGCCAGGGATACGCTGCTTCCGGTCGTCGAGATGGCCATGGACATCATCCGGAACCAGCCGGGCTTCGCCCCGATGTAGCCGAGGCGGATGCCAGGGCCGGTTCTCTCTGCGAACGCCGTCTTGCGCCGGCGAGGGTCACGCGGCAGGAACCGCCGCGACCACCGCCGCAACCGCCAGCGACAGTTTCTTCGCATAAGCGATATCGAGGAACTCGTTCGGGCCGTGCGCGTTGGAACCGGGCCCGAGCACGCCGGTGATCAGGAACTGCGCCCGCGGAAAGCGCTGGCCGAGCATGTTCATGAACGGGATCGTGCCGCCCTCGCCCATCCACGCCGCGTCGCGCCCGAACGCCTGGCGCGACGCCGCATCGACCGCGCGGGCGAGCCACGGCGCGGTTTCCGGCGCGTTCCAGCCGCTGGCGGCGGTCTCGCCGGCGAAGCTGACGCGCGCGCCGTACGGCGGGTCGGCCTCGAGCAGCCGGCGCAGCTCGGCCGCCGCGCGCTCGCCGTCGACCGTCGGCGGCAGCCGCAGCGACAGTTTCAGCGCGGTCTTCGGCCGCAGCACGTTGCCGGCATCGGCGATCCGCGGCAGATGCTCGGCGCCGGTCACCGACAGCGCGCCGCGCCAGGTCCGGTTCAGGATGCATTCGACCGGGTCGGTCGAAGTCGGCTGGGCATGCAGATGCGCGCTGCGGCTGCCGTCGGGGCTGTGGTCGCAGCCGACCCACGGGAACTGCCGCCAGACCGCGTCGCCGAGGATCGCGCCGGCCTGCACCGCCTGCTGCGCGCGCTCGGCCGGAATCGCCGCCTCGAATGCGGCCGACAGCAGCCGGCCGGTGTCGGGGTCGTCGAGCCGGTTCAGCAGCCGCCGCGCGATCCGGAAGGTCGACGGCACGATCCCGCTGGCGTTGCCCGAGTGGACGCCTTCGGTCAGCATCTCGACGGTCAGGGTGCCGCCGATGAGCCCGCGCAGCGAGGTCGTGACCCACAGCTGATCGTAGTTGCCGCAGCCCGAATCGAGCCCGGCGACCAGTGCGACATCGCCGAAGCGCGGCGCCAGCGCCTCGAGATACGCCGGCAGGTCCGGCGAGCCGGACTCTTCGCAGGTCTCGATCAGGCCGACGCAGCGCGGCCGGGCGATGCCCTGCGCATCGAGCGCACGGATCACCGCCAGCGCGGCGTAGATCGCATAGCCGTCGTCGGCGCTGCCGCGGCCGTAGAGCCGGCCGTTCTCGATCTTCGGCTGGTACGGCCCGAGGTCGGCGCGCCAGCCCACCATCTCGGGCTGCTTGTCGAGGTGGCCGTAGAACAGCACGGTCCGCTCGGAACCGAGCCCGCCGGTCGCCGGCATCTCGAAGTACAGGCACGGCGTGCGGCCTTCGATCGCGACGATCTCGAGCTGCAGCCCGTCGAGCCGCTGCGCCTCTGCCCATGCCCGTGCCGATGCGATCACGCGCGCCAGGTCGCCGTGCGCCGACCACGACGGATCGAACGCCGGCGACTTGGCCGGGATCCGGACATAGTCGACCAGCCGGCCGACGATGTCGTCGTCCCACTGGCGATCGATCAGGCGTGCGACTTCGGAAAGGTCCATCGAGTACTCCCTGCGCCGTCCGGCGCCGGCCTGCGGGTTCGGCCTGCGGGTTGCAGGCGCTCAGGTCCGATTATCCGCCTGCCGGCACCGATCCGCACGGCGGCGTCGACCGGCGTCGCACGCCGACGACCGCGCGCCGGCGATCGGCGTCGGGGGCCGCCGGTGGGCGTCGCGGGCCGCCGGTCCCGTCACTCGCCGAACGTGAAGCGCAGCCGCCGGTCGCGGACCTCGACCGAACGCAGCACCAGCTTGGCCAGCGCCTGCTGCGAGTCGCGCTCGTCGAGGGTCCAGACCGGCACCTGGCGGAAGTACTCGACGAGCAGCCCGCGAGTCAGCTCGGTCGCCGCTGCGACCTGGCTCGGCTCCAGGTCCGGAAAATCGAGCCGCAGGATCGCCGGGTCGTCGATGAAAAACGCGCCGCTGGTTGGCTCGTAGCGCAGCCGGCCGGCGACCTCGACGACGCCGGCGCCGAGCGCCTGCGCACCGAGCTCCGGCACCGCCCGCGCCGCGACGTACAAGCGCGGATCGCGGTCCTTCAGCTCGACCCGCGGGTCGCTCAGCGTGACGCAGGCGATTTCGAACAGGCAGCTGCGCTGCGGCATCCGCCGCGCCACCTGGCTGGTCAGCTGCTCCGGATTCAGCACGATCACGCGCGGCTGCGCCGCTGCCGGCGGCGCAGCCGCGAGCAGCGCCGCGACCAGCCCGGTCACGGCGGCCAGCGATCGCAAGCGACGGCGCTCCTCGGGGTACAAACGACGGCCCTCCTGGCCTCGTGAAATGGAGATTCACCAGGCTCGAACGGCTGCAAGTATGACGCAGCCGCCGGCGCGGCGGCTGACGGTGCGGTTCGGCACCGTTACCGCGCGCTGCCCGTGGGGCCATGCTGGCCGATAATGGCGCGGACATGACCGTGCTCGCGCCGCCGCCCCGCCCTTCGTCCGCGCCGCTGCCCCGCCGCATCGCCCATGTCGACATGGACGCGTTCTACGCCTCGGTCGAGCTGCTGCGGCGGCCGGAACTGCGCGACCGGCCGGTCGCGATCGGCGGCGCCGGCAACCCCGACAGCCGCGGCGTCGTGACCACCGCGACCTACGCGGCCCGCGCCTACGGCATCCGCTCCGGCATGCCGCTGGCCCGCGCCGCGCAGCTGTGCCGCGACTGCATCTTCCTGCCGGTCGATTTCACTGCCTACCGCCATTATTCGCGGCTGTTCAAGGCCGCGCTGGCGACCATCGAACCGGCGATCGAGGACCGCGGCATCGACGAGGTCTACGTCGATCTGACCGCCAATGCCGACGACAGCGAGACGATCGGCCGGCAGATCAAGGCCGCGATCCGCGACGCGACCGCGCTGACCTGCTCGGTCGGCATCGCGCCGAACAAGCTGCTGGCCAAGATCGCCTCCGACCTCGACAAGCCCGACGGACTGACCGTGGTCGGCGACGGCGACCTGGAACGGCGGATCTGGCCGCTGCCGGCCAGCCGGATCAACGGCATCGGGCCGAAGGCGTTCGTGCGGCTGCAGGCGATCGGCATCGAGACGATCGGCGACCTCGCCGCGACGCCGCCGACGCGGCTGCAGAAGCATTTCGGGCCGCACTACGGCCAGTGGCTGATCGACGCGGCGCACGGCCGCGATCAGCGGCCGGTGATCACCGAGAGCGAGCCGCGCTCGCGCAGCCGCGAGACGACGTTCGAGCGCGACCTGCATCTCACCGACGATCTGGCGCAGATCCGCACGCTGACCGCGCGGATGGCGGTGCAGGTCGCCGCGGATCTGGCGAAGAGCGGCCATCGGGCGCGGACGATCGGGATCAAGCTGCGCTACGACGATTTCAGCCGCGTCACCCGCGACCTGTCGCTGTCGCGCGCGACCGGCGACGCGGCGACGATCGAAGCCGCTGCGCTCGCCTGCCTCGAGCGGATCCGGCGGGACCGCCGGCACCGGCGGATCCGCCTGTTCGGCGTCAAGGCTTCGAACCTGGTGGCCGGCGCCGATCTCGCCGACGAGCGGATCACTCCGCAGCTGTTCTGACCGGTGCGTCGCGGAACCGTGCGTCGTTGACCGGTGCGTCGGCCGCCGAGGCATCCTTGACCGGCGCGTCGGCAACCCCGCGCTCGAGATCGAGCGCATGCCGCCGTGCCGACGCCGGATAGCTCGCGAAGCCGGCCGAGTAGGCATTCAGGCCGAGTGGAATGTCGAACGCCGGGCCGGCGATATTGCGCAGCGGATCGGTGCGCAATTCACGACCGGTCGGTGCCGTGCGATGCCAGGTCGAATGCGCCGGATCGGCCGGATCCGACTGCGGCTCGTAGCGCAGCACCGGACCGTCGCCGCCGGTGCCGCACGGCCGCACCGCGCCCCACGGCTTGACCCGCGGCGTGTGCAGGAACAGCGTCCAGACATCGGCGCCGGCCGATTCCGGCAGCACGACGCGATGCAGCTTGTTGGGTCCGATCAGGTTGATCCATCGCCGCCTGGCCCGCCCGGCCCAGAGATCCTCCCAATACCAGCCGGCGAGGATCAGCGACAGCGAATGGCGGAACGGATGGTCGTGGATGCCGTCTTCGTCGCAGGCGACGAAGCGATGCAGATAGATTCGCACGCCGAGCACCGTCCCAACGTAAGAGCGCTCGAGGTACGGCACCCCGAGATGCGAGATGTGGCGCGTCGGCAACCGGCCCTGCCAGCGGTAGCAGAGCCGGCGGACAAGCATTCCGAGAAAACCGGGGGCAAGGTGCGAGCGGGCGGTGTTCGGAGTCGCGGCGCCGGAACGGACGGACATCTTGAAGATCGCTGGAGCGCTACGGGAACGGTACGGAACGCCGCGGATGTGCACGGCAGGAACGCCACGAGCCTCCGCGGCGCTGACTGCTATGGTACCGTGCACGCACCTGCCGGCAGTGCACATGCCTGCCGGCAGCGCCCGCACCGTTCGCATCGGCTTCGCCGCGATCGTCGCGCGATGGGCGACGCGCACCGATCGCGCAACGACGCGTCACGCGACCCGCATCGACATCCAGCGCCGCGACCGCCAGCGCGCCGACATCGCGACGGCGAGCGCCAGGATGTAGACCACCGACGCCCACCAGCCGCCGACCGAACCGAGCCCGAACCCCGGCAGCGCCGCGATCGGCCCGGTGCCGCGCGTGAACGTCAGCACATGGGCGAGCGGCAGGAACAGCCCCCAGCTGAGCAGCAGCAGCATCATCGCCGGATAGCGGGTATCGCCGGCGCCGCGCAGACAGAAATTGCAGCCGAGCTGCACTGCGTCGAACAGCTGATAGCAGGCGGCGATCCAGAGCAGCTGAATCGTCGTCGCGACCACGGCGGGCGCGAGCGGATCGCCGGCGGCGACGAACAGCGGCGCGAGCCACGGCGCGAACGCGGCGAGCAGCAGGCCGACGCTGCCCATGTGCACGATCGCGACCAGCGTGACCCGGTTGCCGAGCCGCCAGGCCCACTGCGGCTGGCCGGCGCCGATCGACTGCCCGACCAGCGTGGTCCCGGCCATGCCGAGCCCGACCGCGGGCATGAACGATAGCGACGTCAGCATCATCACGATCTGCGTCGCCGCGGCGTCGATAACCCCGAGCCGGGTCATCATCAGCTGGAACACCGCGAGTCCGAGCAGGTCGAACGCGATCGCGACGCCGATCGGCAGGCCGAACACGATCGTCCAACGGATCGCCGCGGCCTGCGGCCGCCACAGCAGATGGGTCGCATAGCGGCGGCGCTGCGATCGCGACCGCGTCAGCACCGCCATCGCGATCACGAAGCCGATCGCGATGGCGATGTTGGTCGCCCATGCCGAACCGGCGATCCCGAACCCAAGGCGGAAGATCAGCGGCTCGTTGAGGAGAATGTTGGCAGCCGCGACGGCCAGGTTGATCATCACCGCGGTCCGGACCTGACCGGTGCCGTACAGGAACGACAGCGGTGCCCACAGCAG
>JBFWQR010000168.1:0-14997 GCA_050249335.1 Lautropia sp. | reverse complement strand
CGCTCGGCCGCGCCGGCACGCTGGTCGCGACGCCGGACCGGCGCGAACGCGTGCCGGTCCGGCCGGTCGACGCGGTCGATGCGACCGCGGCCGGCGATACCTTCGACGGCGCCTTCCTCGCCGAACTGCTGCGCGGTGCCGATCCGTTCGCCGCAGCGCGGCATGCGAATGCGGCAGCGGCGCTGTCGACCCTCGGGTACGGCGCCGTGGCGCCGATGCCGGACCGGACGGCCTGCCTGGAGTTCCTCGCGCGTGCCGATTGACGCCCGTGACGCCCGGGCCCGCCCCGGTTGCCGCCGTTCCATCGCCGGAAGGCGCGAGCAGGAAGACACGAGCCGGAAGACTCGGCTCGAAAGGCCTGAAACAAGGCGTGAAATCCGGCCGTCATCAAGCTGTCATCTGGCGCAACTAACGTTCGGGCTGTCCCTACCCGACGAGGCTCGAAGATGAAGTCGAAGGTTTCCATTCTGGCCGGCGCGCTGCTCGCGACGGCTTCGTTCACGGCCGCTGCGGTCGACATCACCGGCGCCGGCGCGACGTTTCCGGCGCCGGTCTACGCCAAATGGGCCGAGGCCTACAAGGCCAAGACCGGCAGCGCGCTGAACTACCAGGCGATCGGCTCCGGCGGCGGCATCAAGCAGATCCGCGAGAAGACCGTCGATTTCGGCGCTTCCGACGATCCGCTGCCCGGCGAGGATCTCGCCGCCGGCGGGCTGGTGCAGTTCCCGGCCGTCATCGGCGGGGTCGTGCCGGTCGTCAACCTGGCCGGCGTCGCACCGGGCCAGATGACGCTGAACGCCGAATTGATGGCCGGGATCTACGCCGGCAAGATCACCAAGTGGAACGATCCGGCGATCGCTGCGCTGAATCCGAAGGTACAGCTGCCGAACCAGGCGATCTCGCCGGTGTACCGCTCCGATTCGTCGGGCACCACCGCCGTCTTCACGACCTACATCGCCGAAACAGTGCCGTCGTTCAAGAAGGACGTCGGTGCCGGCAAGACCGTCAACTGGCCGACCGGCGTCGGTGGCCGCGGCAACGCCGGCGTCGCCGCCAACGTCGTCAAGATCGCCGGCTCGATCGGCTATGTCGAATACGCCTATGCCAAGCAGAACAAGCTGACGCACACCGGCGTGATCAACCCGGCCGGCAAGGTCGTCCAGCCCGACAACAAGACCTTCGCCGCGGCCGCGGCCAATGCCGACTGGACCAAGGCGCCGGGCCTGGGCATCAGCCTCAACAATCAGGCCGGCGCCGAAGCCTGGCCGATCACCTCGGCGAGCTTCATCCTGATGCAGCGCGCGCCCGCCGATCCGGCGAAATCGGCCGAAGTGCTGAAGTTCTTCAAGTGGGCGCTCGCCGAGGGCCAGCAGCTGGCGATCGACCTCGACTACGTGCCGATGCCGGCCACCACGGTCCCGTTGATCGAAGCGACGTGGCAAGAGATCAAAGCCGCAAAATAATAAGAAAAGCACCCCGGCCGGCGGCATCGCCTGCAGCGATCGGATCACCCGGGCTCCCGCCCGGCTGATCCGATCCTCGCCGTCCGATGAATGCCCGCGGGAAAGCCGAGGAAGAGAACGAGATGACGGTTTCAGCGACCCATGACGCTACCCAGGCACTGCCGGCGGCACGCAGCCGGCCGGTCAGCGATGCCGAACGCCGCTTCGTCGAACGGGTACGGCGTTTCGCCGCTCAGGACCGGCTGTTCGCCGCGGTCACCTTCGGCTTCGCGGCGCTGGTGCTGCTGGTACTGGCCGGCTTGCTGGTCTCGCTGTGCATCCAGGCGTGGCCGGCGCTGCGCAGCTACGGGATCGGCTTTCTGTGGGGTACGCGCTGGAGCCCGGCCGACGACGAATTCGGCGCGCTGATCGCGATCTACGGCACCATCGTGACCTCCGCGATCGCGCTGCTGATCGCGGTGCCGGTCAGCTTCGGCATCGCGGTGTTCCTGACCGAGACCTGCCCGCTCTGGCTGCGCCGGCCGCTCGGCACCGCGATCGAGCTGCTCGCCGGCGTGCCGTCGATCATCTACGGGATCTGGGGTCTGTTCGTGTTCGCCCCGCTGATCCAGGCTCACGTCCAGCCGTGGCTGGCCGCCACCGGCCTGCCGCTGTTCTCCGGGCCGCCGCTCGGCGTCGGCATCCTGACCGCCGGGCTGGTGCTCGCGCTGATGGTCGTGCCGTTCACCGCCTCGGTGATGCGCGACGTATTCGAGACCGTGCCGTCGGTGCTGAAGGAATCGGCCTACGGCATCGGCTGCACCACCTGGGAAGTGGTCCGGCACATCGTGCTGCCGTACACGCGGGTCGGCGTGATCGGCGGCATCATGCTCGGACTCGGCCGCGCCCTCGGCGAGACCATGGCCGTGACCTTCGTGATCGGCAACGCCAACCGGATCGCCAGCAGCCTGTTCGCGCCCGGCAACTCGATCGCGTCGACGCTCGCCAACGAGTTCGCCGAAGCCGATGCCAAGCTGCACATCCCGTCGCTCTATGCGCTCGGCCTGATCCTGTTCGTCATCACCTTCTTCGTGCTCGCCGCCGCCAAGTGGCTGACCAACCGCGGTCAGCTCGCGGCCGGCCGCTGAGCCGGCGGGCATCGCCGCACGCGCATCGTCGAGCGTACTAACGGGCAAGAACGCATCATGAACCCATCCGACATCCTGGTGCCGACCAATCCGCAGCGTTACGCGCGCCGGCGGTGGACCAACCGGATCGGCATGTTCCTGTCGACGGTCGCGATGGCGCTCGGCCTCGCCGGCCTCGCCTGGATCCTCTGGACGCTGATGTTCAACGGCCTCGCCGCGCTCGGCCCCGACTTCTTCACCAAGTCGACGCCGGCGCCCGGTTCGCCCGGCGGCGGCATGGCCAACGCGATCGTCGGCAGCCTGCTGATGGTCGGCGTCTCGACGCTGATCGCGACGCCGATCGGCATCCTCGCCGGCATCTACCTCGCCGAATACGGCGCCCGTTCGCGGTTCGCCGCGATGACCCGCTTCGTCGTCGACATCATGCTGTCGGCGCCGTCGATCGTCATCGGCCTGTTCGTCTATGCGGTCGCGGTTGCCACCGTCGGCCACTTCTCGGGCTGGGCCGGCTCGCTGGCGCTCGGCCTGATCGCGGTGCCGGTGGTCGTGCGCACCACCGAGAACATGCTGAACCTGGTGCCCGGCAGCCTGCGCGAAGCGGCCTTCGCGCTCGGCGCGCCGCGCTGGCGGGTCAACCTGTCGGTCACGCTGAAGGCCGTCAAGGGCGGCGTCGTCACCGGCGTGCTGCTGGCGATCGCCCGGATGATCGGCGAGACCGCGCCGCTGCTGTTCACCGCGCTGAACAACCAGTTCTTCAGCACCGACATGAGCCGGCCGATGGCCAATCTGCCGGTGGTGATCTTCAACTTCGCGATGAGCCCGTACGAGGATTGGCAGCGGCTCGCCTGGGGCGGCGCCGCGCTGATCGCGCTGGCGGTGCTCGCGATCAATATCCTGGCCCGGGTCCTCTTCCGCGACCCCGCTGTGAAGTAGGGCATGGGGCTACTGCGCGGCTCGATCTCGCCGCTGCGATGCTCGCGCTCCAAAAGGAGCGCTGCGCTTCTCGCGACGACCTCGAGCCGCTCGCTACGCCCCCTGCCCCACTTCACAGAGGCTGCGAGCGAAGCCGAAACAACACCACGACATCGAACGAGAGCCACATGTCTGCCGTGCTGAGCCCGATCCGATCCGAACCCGCGGCGCGCGAGGCGGCGCTGCAAGTCCGCGACCTCGACTTCTACTACGGCAAGTTCCGTGGCCTGAAGAAGGTCAGCCTGGACATCGCGCACAAGCAGGTGACGGCCTTCATCGGCCCGTCGGGCTGCGGCAAGTCGACGCTGCTGCGGACCTTCAACCGGATGTTCGACCTCTATCCGGGTCAGCGCGCCGAGGGGCAGATCCTGTTCCACGGCAAGAACGTCCTCGACCCCGATCAGGACGTGAACCTGCTGCGCGCCAAGATCGGGATGGTGTTCCAGAAGCCGACCCCGTTCCCGATGACGATCTACGAGAACATCGCCTTCGGCGTGCGCCTCTACGAGAGCCTCGACAGCCGCGCGATGGCCGAGCGGGTCGAATGGGCGCTGCGCAAGGCCGCGCTCTGGGAGGAAGTGAAGGACAAGCTGAACCAGAGCGGCCTGAGCCTCTCCGGCGGCCAGCAGCAGCGGCTCTGCATCGCGCGGATGGTCGCGGTCAAGCCCGACGTGCTGCTGCTCGACGAGCCGACCAGCGCGCTCGACCCGATCTCGACCGCCAAGGTCGAGGAGCTGGTCAACGAGCTGAAGTCCGACTACACGATCGCGATCGTCACCCACAACATGCAGCAGGCGGCGCGGATCTCGGACTTCACCGCCTACATGTACCTCGGCGAGCTGATCGAGTTCGGCCGGACCGACGAGATCTTCATCAAGCCGAAGCGCAAGGAAACCGAGGACTACATCACCGGCCGGTTCGGCTGACCCGCCCTGCCCCACCACCGGTTCACGGAACCCGAGCGATGGACCATACCTATACCCAGTTCGACACCGACCTGCACTCGCTGCGCAGCGCAACCACCACGATGGCCGGCCTGGTCGAGCGTCAGCTGATGCGCGCGATCGACGCGGTACGCACCGAGGACCTCGGCCGGGTCGCCCAGGTGCTCACCGACGAGGCCGAAGTCAACCGGATGCACGTGCAGACCGACCTGCGCTGCAACCAGATGATCGCCAAGCGGCAGCCGATCGCGGTGGATCTGCGCGAGATCATCGCGGTGCTGCACATGAACAACGACCTCGAACGGATCGGCGACGAGGCCAAGAAGATCGCGTTCAAGGCGCGCGACCTGGTGGCGCGGCCGCTGCCGCTCGACACCGGCCGGATCGACCGGATGGCGGTGATCGTCTGCGAGATGCTGCGCGCCGCGGTCGACGCGTTCGTTCGCCAGGACGCCAACGTCGCCGCGTCGCTGCAGGCGCGCGACGACGAGGTCGATGCGTTGCGCGACGACCTGATCGCGGAGCTCGTCGCGCTGATGGCCAAGGAGCCGCTCAACGTCTCGCGCGCGCTGGCGATGGTGTTCATCGTCCAGTCGATCGAGCGGGTCGGCGATCACGCCAAGAACATCGCCGAATACGTCGTCACCGTGGTCGACGGGACCGACCCCCGCCACCGCAAGGGCAAGGCCGCGGTCGCCGGCTGACCGCAGCGGGGGCGCCGTTATGCTCGCAGGCGCCTGGAGATCCGGCCCGGACTGCGCGTAGTCATTGCAGTTCGGCGCGCTGACGATCGGCGAACAGGCGCCTTCGCGGTTTTGAGCCCGCGGAACGTGTTGCCGCTGCTCCGAGGAGAATGTCGCCGTTCCGTCATTGGGCGGCTGCGGTGCGGCCTCTGTCAGGGTCGACGTTCCGATGACGCGGGTTCAGTGAACTGAATTGCTCGGTTCGATCGGAGGATCGACCCGCTTGCGGTGTTGATGCTGTCGGCTTCGGGCATTACGATCCGTGGAAGGTTGCCCCGGGACGAAGAGTATAGACGGTGGCGAAGCAGTGACGAGAGGTGTGTCGAGGCGAGCAGCGGCTGGCCAATGGCTGTTGGGCTGCTGCTTCCTGACGCTATCCATACTGGCGCTGGTACCCGTCGATCCCGTGCTTCCGATGCCGGGTCTCGATCCTTCCTGGGCGCTTGCCGTCAACCAGGCCGTTGCGCAGAAGCTCGCGTTCGGACGCGAGTTCATCTTCACGTTCGGGCCCTACGGCGGGCTCTTCACCCGGTTCTACCATCCGGACACGTACGGCCTGATCGTGCTGGCCGGGCTGTTGCTGGCCGTGGCCGGATCGGTCTGCCTGGTTGCCGCAGCGGGCATCCGCGGCTTCCGGCGCGGCGCCTGGGTCGCGCTGGCCCTGCTGCTGCCGTTTCCGATTCCCGACGGCTTCCTGTTCTTTCTCGCGCTGGTGGCCGGTCTCGCGCTGGCCGGCTTCGGCGCGCCGGCGGCGGCCGATCCACCGGGCAGCGGCACTACCAATCCGCGGACGCAGGATCGCGCCGCCCCTTACGCTGCCTTCGCTCCCGATGCCGCCCGCACTCGCTGCGCCGCCTTCGTCCCCTACGCCGCATTTGCGGTGCTCGGCTTCCTTCCGTTGATCAAAGCCAGCCTGCTGACCCTCTGCGTGGCGATCGGCGGACTCGGTGCGCTGCAGGTCGCGAGGACCGCCGGCCTCGCGACTGTCCTCGGCGCCGTGCTCACCGGCATCGCCGCAGCCCTCGGCGCCTGGTGGGCGGCGGGGCAGGCGATCGCGGACCTGCCGAACTACATCGGTTCGTCACTGCCGCTGATCTCGGCCTATTCCGATGCGATGTCCTCGCGGGGCCGGAATGCGGAGCCCCTCGTCTATCTGCTCGGCGCCGCCGTGCTGCTGGTCGTGCTGTGGCGCCGCCCCGGCTCGCGGCTCGCCTGGCTGATGGTCCTGCTGTTCCTGTTCCAGAGCTTCAAGGCCGGCTTCGTCCGGCATGACGGGCATGCGCTGATCGCCGGCGAGGCGCTGCTGCTCGCCGCGGCCGTGGTTCAGCTGTCCCTCGGTCGTGCGGCGGCGACGGCGCTGTTCGCCCTCGCCGTCGCCGGCAGCTGGCTGATTTGCAAGCCGCACGCCGACGTATCGGTATCAGCCGTCGCCGAGCAGACCCAGGCACAGGTCGCATCGGCCGCACGGGGCGCGGTCGCGCTGGCAAGCGGCCGCGACGGCCTGGCGGCCCGTTATCGCGACAGCCTCCAGGCCATCCATCGTCGGGCGGGTCTCGACACCTATCCCGGCGGCGTCGATCTGTATACCGCGGAACTGGCGACGCTGTTCGCCTCGGGCAACCGGTGGAAGCCGCGACCGGTGGTCCAGAGCTATCTCGCCTATGCGCCGGCGCTGGCCGAAACGAACCGCCTGCACCTGCTGGGCGATGCCGCGGCGCAGTACCTGGCCGTGAAGCTCGACCCGATCGACCTGCACTACCCGTTGTCCGAGGACGGCCCGAGCTGGCCCGAGATCATCGCGCGATACGACGTCCACAGGCGCGACCACGGCATGCTAGTGCTGGCGCGGTCGGGTCGATCCGGGCCGCAGCGGCATCCGATCGCCACTGCCTCGGCGCGATTCGGCGAGCGGGTCGAGATTCCGCAACTGGACGAGCCGATCTTCGCCCGCCTGGCGATCGAGCCGAGCCTGGTCGGGCGGTTGGTGCAATTCGCCTTCCGGCCCGACGCGCTGCTGCTCGAGCTCGAGACCGCCGACGGCCGGAAACATGAGTTCCGATTGCCCCAGGGATTCGCCCAGGCCGGCTTTCTGATCTCCCCGTTCGTCGCGACGGTCGACGACCTGGAATCCCTGATGGTCCGGAACGGCAGGCTGCAGCGCGTCGTGGGCCTGACCGTGCGCGCTCGACGCGCCGGCTCGATGGACTGGCTACCCGGCTACCGCGCCGAGTTCACGCGGGTCGCCGTAAACGAGCCGAACGCCCATGCGCCGGGGCCTGGAAGCCCGTCGTCCGCCGCGCGCCCCATTGGCACGGTCCGACAGGCTGCCGGGCAGCCGGAGTAGCATCTCGGATCGTCGCACCGCAGATCGCCCGCGGGAATCCGGGGAAGCCGTTGACCGCCACCACCGACCACCAATCCCCGCCCGCCGCGCCGGCGACGGCGGTCTACCGCCACGCGCTGGCGCACCCGCGCGACACCGCCCACGTGCCGCTCGCATTCGGCTTCGAGCCGGCGCGCTGGACGCCGGCGAAGGTCGAGCACTGCGAGCGGCTGATCCGCGCCTATCGGGCCTCGATCGCGCAGGCCGGCAATCCGCTGAAGACGATCACCGACGCCGACCTCTGGACCGGCATCACGGCCGGCCATTTCGCCGAGCTGCTGAAGCTCGTCGCAGCCGGCGATGCCGACGGCATGTCGCGCTACCTGAACGCGTTCGGCTCCGACTACGTCTGGTTCGGCGGCGTCACGACCGGCATCGACGGCTACAACCACTGGGACCGCGACGAGCAGGCGATCGCCTACAGCTACTTCGACAAGCTGGTCTGCCTCGCCGAGGCGATCGGCGCGCTGCCGGCCGAGAACCCGGAACAAGGCGCCGGCGGCAACTGGGGCCGCAACATCGCGCTCGCGCCCGACGCGGTCGCCGACGCCGTGCGCCGGCGCGTCGGCGTCGACCTGATGCCGCCGCCCGGCACGATCCCGGTCGCCGGCCTGCGGCTCGCCGGCGGGCTGCTGCACTACCGGCACATCAATTCGCTGTACGTCGCGACCCGGGTCCGCGACCTGACGGAACCGGGCGACGCGGTCTGCGAATTCGGCGGCGGCCTCGGCCTGGTCGCCTACTTCCTGTACCGGATGGGCCGGCCCGATACGACGCTCTACGACATCCCGATCACCAACCTGCTGTCCGGCTTCTTCCTGCTGTCCGCGCTCGGCGGCGACGCGGTCACGCTCGAAGGCGAGCCGCCGCGCGCCGGCACGATCCGGATCCGCGCCAACTGGAACTGCAGCGAAGCGGCCGACGGCGCGTTCCGGCTGGCGCTCAACGTCGACTCGTTCCCCGAGATCAACCGCCGGATCTTCGACGAGTACGTCGCACAGATCCGCCGCACCGTCACCGGCCGGTTCCTCAGCATCAACCATGAAGTCGAGCATCCGATCAGCGGCGGCGCCCGGCATCTGAACGTCTCGGCACTGCTCGCGGCCGAGCCCGGCTGGCGACGCGTCTACCGGGCGCCGTACTGGCTGCGGCGCGGCTACGTCGAGGAGCTCTATGCGCTCGGCGGCGCCGGGCTGCCGGTGCCGGCGGCGGCGGTGGCGGCGCGATCGGTAGCGGCAACAGCGCGGCCGGAGCCGGCGCCTGTCCCGTCGAAGCCGGCGTCGGCCCGGTCGGAGCCGGTCGCGGCCACGGCCGTCCTGCCGACCCTGCAGGCGCTCTACGCCGCCCACCGCGGCAAGGTCTCGGACAAGTGGACGCTCTACTTCCCGACCTACGACGCCGCGCTCGCGCCGTACCGGCATCGGCCGGTCCGGCTGCTCGAGATCGGCATCCAGAACGGCGGCTCGCTCGAGATCTGGTCGCGCTATTTCGCCGATGCCGCGTGGCTGGTCGGCTGCGACATCAATCCGGCCTGCACGGCGCTGCGCTACGAGGACCGGCGGATCCGGCTGTTCGTCGCCGACGCGAACCGCGACGAGACCCGGCAGGCCATTCTCGCCATCAGCCGCGAATGGGACATCGTCATCGACGACGGCTCGCACCGCTCGCGCGACATCGTGCTGACGTTCCTCGGCTACTTCTCGCATGTCGCCCCGGGTGGCGTCTTCATCGCCGAGGACCTGCATTGCAGCTACTGGCAGCCGTGGGACGGCGGCCTGTTCGACCCGTACTCGTCGATCACGTTCTTCAAGCTGCTGGTCGACCTGATCAACCACCAGCACTGGGGGGTCGCGCGGCCGCGCGCCGACCTGCTGCGCGGATTCGCCGAGCGCTATGGCGGAGCGCTCGACGAGGCCCAGCTGGCGCAGATCCACTCGATCGAGTTCGTCAACTCGGTCTGCATCGTGCGCAAGCGGGCGGCAGCCGAGAACCTGCTCGGCACGCGGTTCGTCGCCGGGACCGAGGCCGCGGTGGTTCCGTCGATCGCCGGTACCCACGGCAGCGCACCGCTGGTCTACGACCAGAGCCGGAACCCGTGGACCGCGCGGGCGCAGCCGCCGGCGGAGGAGCTGGTCACGCGGTTGATGGAGCTGTTCGAGGCCCGGGCGGCGCTGCAAACCGCCGGGCCTGCCCCTACCATGCCTCCGGTGGACGGCTAGGGTCGCGCGTGAGACGGACGACGCCGGCGGGGACGCCGCCGGTTGGCGCGCCGCCGCAACAGCCCTGACCGGCGATCGACCGTCGAGCGGCCGACACGCGACGTTCCGCTCGGCGCAGGCGGCTGCGCCCGGGGCGATCCGTCCGTTCGGTTAGCATCGTTCGCCAACCCGTCTCACTCGTTGTTCACCATGTTGATTCCCGTCATTCTGTCCGGCGGCGCCGGCACCCGGCTCTGGCCGGTTTCGCGCGAGGCGCATCCGAAGCCGTTCATGAAACTGGCCGACGGCGAAAGCCTGTTGCAGAAGACATACGCCCGGGCCGCGCGGCTGGCCGATGCCGGCGAGATCCTGACCGTCACGAATCGCGACTACTTCTTCCTGACCCGCGACGAATTCGCCGCATCATCCGGAGCCGGCAGCCGCGGCACCTTCCTGCTCGAACCGTTCGGCCGGAACACCGCGCCGGCGGTGGCGCTCGCGGCACTGCACGTCGCTGCCGCGCACGGCCGCGATGCCTTGCTGCTGGTGCTCGCCGCCGACCATCTGATCGCCGATGCGGCCGGCTTCGACCAGGCCGCGCGGCAAGCCGCCGCCCTCGCCGCAGCCAACCAGCTGGTGACCTTCGGCATCGTCCCGACCAGCCCCGAGACCGGCTACGGCTACATCGAGACCGGCAAGGCGATCGAGGGCGGCAACCAGGTCGCCCGGTTCGTCGAGAAGCCGTCGCTCGAGCGGGCGCGCGAATTCGTCGCGGCCGGCCGCTTCCTGTGGAACTCCGGCATGTTCTGCTTCAAGGCCGGCGTCATCCTCGACGAGCTGGCCGCGCACGCGCCGGCGGTCTTCGCCGCGGCGACCGCATGCTGGGAAGCGATGCAGGCGGCGCCGCCGCGCGATCCGGCGATGCTGGAAATCCCGGCCGCCGCATTCGAGCCGATTCCCGGCATCTCGATCGACTACGCGGTGATGGAGAAATCGAACCGGGTCGCCGTCGTGCCCGGCCGGTTCGGCTGGAACGACATCGGCTCGTGGGACGCCGTGCGCAGCCTGGCCGCCCCGGATGCCGACGACAATCGCGCGGTCGGCCATGCGATCTTCGTCGGCAGCCGCAACACCTACGCCCAGAGCGACGAGCGGATCGTCGCGGCGGTCGGCACCGACAACCTGCTGATCATCGATACTCCGGACGCGCTGCTGGTCGCCGATGCCGATCATGCGCAGGACGTCAAGCAGGTCGTCGCCCGGCTCAAGGCCGACGGACACGAAGCCTTCCGGCTGCACCGGACCGTGGCGCGGCCGTGGGGCACCTACACGATCCTCGGCGAAGGCAGCCGCTACAAGATCAAGCGGATCGAGGTCAAGCCCGGTGCCAGCCTGAGCCTGCAGATGCACCACCACCGCAGCGAGCACTGGATCGTCGTGACCGGCATGGCCAAGGTTGTCAACGGCGACCAGGAACTGTTCGTCCGGACCAACGAATCGACGTATATTCCTGCCGGTCACCGGCACCGGCTCGAGAACCCCGGGCTGCTGGACCTGGTGATGATCGAGGTGCAGAGCGGGGAGTATCTCGGCGAGGATGACATCGTGCGGTTCCAGGACAATTACGGGCGGGTCTGAGCGCCCGGCAAGCGAATCGTCGACCATGGTCGACCTGCCGGCGGACCAGGCCGCTGCGGCGGCGTCGGTCGTCTGCGTCATCGTCACGTTCGATCCGGATCAGGCCCGCTTCGAAGCCGTACTCGCGGCGGTGCGTCCCCAGGTCGATCGCATCGTGCTGGTCGACAACGGTTCCCAGCCGGCACGGCTCGAATGGCTGCGCGCGCTGGCCGACGGCATCGACCTGCTGGAACTCGGCTGCAACGCCGGTGTCGCAGCCGCACAGAACGTCGGAATCGCCCGCGCGCGCCGCTACGATGCCGACTATGTCCTGCTGCTCGATCACGACAGCATTCCGGCGCCGGCGATGGTGGCGAGGCTGCGGTCCGCGATCGACCTGCGACAGCGGGAGGGCATGCGCGTCGCCGCCGCGGGTCCGCGCTATCTCGACGTCCGCCAGGACAACCCGCCGCCGTTCATCCGGATCGAGGGGCTGCATCTGCGTCGCTGTCGCTGCATCGCAGACAGCGATATCGTCGAGGTCGACTATCTGATCGCATCCGGCAGCCTGATTCCGCGGGCCACGCTCGAAGCCGTCGGGACGATGGCCGAAGCGCTGTTCATCGACTATGTCGACATCGAGTGGGGCCTGCGCGCGCGCCGGCTCGGTTTTCGCTCGTACGGCGTCTGCGGCGCGAAAATGTCTCACGATCTCGGTGACGAACCGATCCGCTTCCTGGGCCGCGCGTTGCCGCTGCACAGCCCGCTGCGACACTACTATCACTTCCGCAATGCGGTCTGGCTCTACCGCTCGAGCGGGCTGCCTCTCGGCTGGAAGATCGTCGACGGCTATCGGCTGCTGTTGAAGTACGGGTTCTACTGCCTGTTCGCCAAGCCGCGCCTGCAGCATTGCCGCATGATGTCGCGCGGGATACGCGACGGCCTGCTGGGGCGTCTCGGCGCGTTCGGCTCCTGAATGCTGTCTCTGACGGGCGCCGGTCAGCCACCGGTGCCTGCGCTGCCCCCGCTGTCATAATGCCGGCGTGAAGGCCTCGGCAGGGAATGGCCCCGCCGGCCGGCGACAACGAGTGAGTCGAAGATCGTGAACGGCAAACCCATGGCTATCGACAACTATCTGACCTATTTCCCCCACCTTGGGTCCCGGCTGCGAAACGGCCGCAGCGTGGCAGACGGATACGCTCGCGGTTGGGGGCTGCAGTTCGGAGACCTCCGGGCGAAAGTGGCGGCGGACCCGCTGTACGTCGAAGCATCGAAGCTCTCCGCCGGACGGTCCATCGTCAGCGAAGAGAACCGCATGAACCTGTTCCTGATCATCCGGTTCTTCCTGAGCAGGCTCCCCGCGGGAAACATCATCGAGTTCGGCAGCTACCGTGGCGGCACTGCATTGTTCATGTCATTCCTCGCTGCCAGGATTCGCCCGGACATGATGGTCTATGCGCTTGACACGTTCGCGGGAATGCCTGCGACCAATCCCGAGGTCGACGCCCATGGACAAGGAGATTTCGCCGACGTCGATCTGGCGGAGATCGAATCCGTCAGCCGCGAGGCGGGGCTGACCAACTTGCGCCTGGTCAAGGGCCTGTTCGAGGATACGGCGCCCGACGTACTGGCAGAGGCCGGCCCGATTGCTTTGGCGCACATCGACTGCGACATCCAGTCGGCGGTACAGTACTCATACGAGGTCACCAAACCATCGATGGTCGAGGGCGGCTACTGGGTATTCGACGACGCCACCTATTCGAGTTGCATCGGAGCCACCGAAGTCATCGAGAGTCGACTGATCCGGCAGGACGGGCTGAACTCCGAACAGATTTTCCCGCAGTACGTATTCCGAGCCTTTCGCGGTACATCCGACGACGCCCGGTAAATATCCTCGGCTTCATCTTCTCGCGAATTGGAGCCTCCTCGAATCCCGGAGCGGTTCAACTAGGGCCTGTTCACGCTACGGACGCCGACCAAAGACCGAGCCGATCGATCTCAAGGCCGCTTCCGACGCAGCGCCTTCAGGACCCATGAGGTCAGAGGCCAGCATGGTGCGAGCCCCTCGGTTCCCCAGGAGATCATTTGATGCAGGCTAGCGTACCGACCGCATGAATCGACTACCGGGCTGCAGGTCCGCGCGCCTGTCCAGGCCCTCGGCCGAGCGGCGGATCAGCGGAGCCGAGCGCGCAACGTCGGCATCGAGGCGCAGCCGTGCATCGGTCGTCTGCAGCGACAGGTTCGGCGAATAGTACGGATCGGCCGACAACGATGCGCCCCACCGCGCGCGCAGCCGCGCGATGTCGCAACGCAGCCGGGCGAGTCTGCCCGCATCGCGCTCGTAGCCGCGCGACCGGCTCTCGTGGTGTTCCAGTTCGGCAGTCGGTACCCAGACGTTCCGATAGCCGCAAGCCTGCAGCCGCAGGCAGAAGTCGACGTCGTTGAACGCGACCGGAAACGACTCGTCGAAGCCGCCGATCCGGTCGAACCGGTCGCGCTGCACGACCAGGCAGGCCGCAGTGACGGCGGTCACCGTCCGCAAGACCGCTGCCCGCCCGAACAGCCCGGCGTCTCCGGCCCGAATGCCGGCAAAGACGTGCCCGGCCGATTCGTTGATGCCGGTGACGATGCCGGCATGCTGCAGCGAACCGTCCGGATACCAGAGCCGCGCGCCGGCACAGCCGATCTGGTCACGCAGCGCCTGCGCGGCGAGATCGCCGAGCCACCCCGGGCTGCGCACCACGATGTCGTTGTTCAGCACACAGAGCAGCGGGCTCGCGGACTCCGCCGCCGCGCGGTTGATCAGAGCCGAAAAATTGAAGGGGCGCGCGTCGTGGATCACGCGGACGTGCGGGCGCGTCGCAAGCCGGCCGAGCAGCGCGATCGCGGCCGGCTCGATCGAACCGTTGTCGATCAGGGTCAGCCGGAAGTTCCGGTACGACGTGACGCGCTCGATCGACTCGATGCAGGCCCCGAGCAGCGCCGCCTGATCGCGCGTCGGGATCACGATGTCGACCTCGGGGCGAGGATCCGGCCAGGCGAACGACACGCGACAGAAACCGGGCGATTCCGGCACCGCGGAAACCGTGCCCGCCATGCCGGTGCGGCGAAGATGCCCTGCCACGCACTCGCGCGCGTGCCGATCGCCGCCGCTCATCCCGTGACCGGCACGATGGCTGAACAGCACGTCGGCCACATGGACGATACGGTCGGTCGGCGTCGCTTCGACGGCGCGCAGCGCCCAGTCGAATCCCGTCGCCTGCGGCGCGAGCACGCCGAGGCCGCCGAAGCGATCGATCACGGTCGACCGGTAGACCGCCAATCCGCTCAGGTAGTCGTGAGACAACAGCAGATCCGGATCGAAAGCAGGCTTGAAATAGGGCAGGCAGCGCTGGCCATCCGCACCGATCGAATCCGAATCCGTGTAGATGATCTCGGCCTGACCGTGCCGCGCCGATGCCTCGGCGAGCCAGTAGCCTGCCATGCGATGCAATCGGTCGCCGGGCTCGACCATGCACACCAGATCGGCGCGGCTGGAGGACCGCGCGCG
>JBFWQR010000167.1:0-15306 GCA_050249335.1 Lautropia sp. | reverse complement strand
CGCCCCCGAACTTCTTGCTCAGCACCGTCGTGATCGCCGCCGTCAGCGTCGTCTTTCCATGGTCCACGTGTCCGATCGTGCCCACGTTCACGTGCGGTTTCGTCCGCTCGAACTTGCCCTTTGCCATTTCTCGTCAGCTCCTGAGGATCGTTTCGTCGTTCGTGTCGATATCGTTCGTGTCGATGCTGCCAGCGCTTCTTGCCAGCGCTTCTTACTTGGTCCGTGCCGCGATCACCGCCTCGGCGACGTTCTTCGGCGCCTCGGCGTACTGCTTGAATTCCATCGTGTAGGTCGCGCGGCCCTGGGTCAGCGAGCGCAGCGTCGTGGAATAGCCGAACATCTCGGCGAGCGGCACCTCGGCCTTGATCGCCTTGCCGCCGCCGGTCATGTCGTCCATCCCCTGCACCATGCCGCGCCGCGACGACAGATCGCCCATCACACTGCCGGCATAGTCCTCCGGCGTCTCGACCTCGACCGCCATCATCGGTTCGAGCAGCACCGGCTGAGCCTTACGCATGCCGTCCTTGAACGCGATCGACGCGGCCTGCTTGAACGCGTTCTCGTTCGAGTCGACGTCGTGGTACGAGCCGAAATGCAGCGTGACCTTGACGTCGACGACCGGATAGCCGGCGACGACGCCGGCCGGCAGCGTGTCCTCGATGCCCTTCTGCACCGCCGGGATGAACTCGCGCGGCACGACGCCGCCCTTGATCGCGTCGACGAACTCGAAGCCGGCGCCGCCCGGCGGCAGCGGCTCGAGCTTGATCACGACGTGGCCGTACTGGCCGCGGCCGCCCGACTGCTTGACGAACTTGCCTTCCGAATCCTCGACGGTCTTGCGGATCGTCTCGCGGTACGCGACCTGCGGCTTGCCGACGTTGGCCTCGACGCCGAACTCGCGCTTCATCCGGTCGACGATGATCTCCAGATGCAGCTCGCCCATGCCGCCTATGATCGTCTGGCCCGATTCCTCGTCGGTGCGGACCCGGAACGACGGATCTTCCTGCGCCAGGCGACCCAGCGCAATGCCCATCTTCTCCTGGTCGGCCTTGGTCTTCGGCTCGACCGCCTGCGAGATCACCGGCTCGGGGAACACCATCCGCTCCAGCACGATGATCGCGTCCGGATCGGTCAGGGTTTCGCCGGTGGTGACTTCCTTGAGGCCGACCGCCGCGGCGATGTCGCCGGCGCGGACTTCCTTGATCTCCTCGCGGTTGTTCGCATGCATCTGCAGCAGGCGGCCGATCCGCTCCTTCTTGCCGCGGATCGGGTTGTAGACGCTGTCGCCGGACTTCAGCACGCCGGAATAGACGCGGATGAAGGTCAGCTGGCCGACGAACGGATCGGTCATCAGCTTGAACGCGAGCGCCGAGAACTTCTCGTTGTCGTCCGCCTTGCGGGTGACCGGCGCTTCCTCGTCGTCCATGCCCGGCACCGGCGGGATATCGACCGGCGACGGCAGGAACTCGATCACCGCGTCGAGCATCGCCTGGACGCCCTTGTTCTTGAACGCGGTGCCGCACAGCATCGGCACGATCTCGTTGGCGATCGTGCGCTGGCGGATGCCGGCCTTGATCTTGTCGATCGACAGATCGCCGTTCTCGAGGTAGTCGTTCATCAACTCCTCGTTGGCCTCGGCGGCCGCCTCGACCATCTTCTCGCGCCATTCGGCGCAGGTATCCTTCAGCTCGGCCGGAATATCGACCAGCTCGAACTTGGTCCCCTGGCTGGCGTCGTCCCAGCGGATCGCCTGCATCCGGATCAGGTCGACCACGCCGGTGAAGCTGTCCTCGGCGCCGATCGGCACCTGCAGCGGCACCGGGTTGGCGCGCAGCCGCGCGCGCATCTGCTCGTAGACCTTGAAGAAGTTGGCGCCGACGCGGTCCATCTTGTTGACGAACGCGAGCCGCGGCACCTTGTACTTGTTGGCCTGGCGCCAGACGGTTTCCGACTGCGGCTGCACGCCGCCGACCGCGCAGTAGACCATGCACGCGCCGTCGAGCACGCGCATGCTGCGCTCGACCTCGATCGTGAAGTCGACGTGCCCGGGGGTGTCGATGATGTTGATCCGGTGCTCGGGGAACGAGCCGTCCATGCCCTTCCAGAAGCAGGTGGTCGCGGCCGACGTGATCGTGATGCCGCGCTCCTGCTCCTGTTCCATCCAGTCCATCGTGGCGGCGCCGTCGTGCACCTCGCCGAGCTTGTGGTTGACGCCGGTGTAGAACAGGATGCGCTCGGTGGTCGTGGTCTTGCCGGCGTCGATGTGCGCCGAGATACCGATGTTCCGGTAGCGCTCGATCGGGGTCTTGCGAGCCATGATTCAGTCCTTCAGTAACGCGATGCGCGCCGGCGCGGAGTGACCGGAGCCGGATACGGATCGATGCAGGAGCGGGCGGCAGCGAGGTTCATCGGAACGGTCTGCCGCCATCTTCGCCGGGGCGGAACGTCGTCAGTAGCGGAAATGCGAGAAAGCCTTGTTGGCTTCGGCCATCCGATGGACCTCGTCGCGCCGCTTGACCGCGCCGCCGCGGTTCTCGGCCGCTTCCATCAGCTCGTTGGCGAGCCGCTGGCCCATCGACTTCTCGCTGCGCTTCTTGGCGGCTTCGCGCAGCCAGCGCATCGCCAGCGCGGTGCGGCGAACCGGCCGCACTTCGACCGGCACCTGGTAGTTGGCGCCGCCGACGCGACGGCTCTTGACCTCGACCATCGGCCGGGTGTTGCCGAGCGCGTACTGGAACACCTCGACCGGGTCCTTGCCCGACCGGCTGCGGATCTGCTCGAACGCACCGTAGAGGATCCGTTCGGCAACGGCCTTCTTGCCTTCCAGCATCAGCACGTTGATGAACTTGGCGACTTCTTCGTTGTGATAGAGCGGATCCGGCAGGATCAGGCGCTTGGGGACTTCGCGACGACGTGGCATGACATACCTCTGAGTTGATTCAGCCGGGCCGCGGCGGAGCAGGAATTGCCTGCCTGCCGCGACACCTGATCCCGGAACTCGCCGCGCCGGCTCGCTGCCGCCGCACCCGGCCGGGATCGCTTACTGGACGGCCGCGACCGGCACCGCCCGACTTCGAGACCCGTGTGACGAACGGCGGCTTACTTCGCCTTCGGCCGCTTGGCGCCGTACTTCGAGCGCGCCTGCTTGCGATCCTTGACCCCCTGCAGGTCGAGCGAACCGCGGACGATGTGATAGCGCACGCCCGGCAGATCCTTGACCCGGCCGCCGCGCACCAGCACCACCGAGTGCTCCTGCAGGTTGTGCCCTTCGCCGCCGATGTAGCTGATCACCTCGTAGCCGTTGACCAGCCGCACCTTGGCGACCTTGCGCAGCGCCGAGTTCGGCTTCTTCGGCGTCGTCGTGTAGACCCGGGTGCAGACCCCGCGCCGCTGCGGGCAATCCTCGAGCGCGGGGCTCTTGCTCTTGACGACGGACGTGTCGCGCGCGTTGCGCACGAGCTGATTGATGGTCGGCATGCTGCGGGCCCAGGCTGTGTCGGTGGTATCTAGAGGGAAGCGCTTGGTGAACCGGGAATTATAGCCCGGCCGCGGCGCCAGCGTCAATTTGCGGGCTGGACCGTCCGGTTGCCGCGCGCGCTGCGGACGCCGCCGCTGCTCCGCTCATCCGCGTTTCGGCGACGGCCGTCGCGTGCTCGTCGGCATTCACGCCACGCTCCAACGCAATCGCCCGGCGACCGCTACACTGATCACCGTCGTAGCGCGGCAGTCCGCGGTTCAATCGCCGGCAGGGCGACGGACCCGGTCGGCTGTCCCCGCGACCGTTCACCGTTTCCAGTCCGGGCCCGACATTCGCGCAACCGACCCGGCCGGAGCGCTCCTCCCGCAGTACCGATGCGAATACTCGACAAGAAGGAAGGATCCATGTCTGAAAAGATCGATAGCGGGCGAGTGCCGCTCGCCACTCCGTGCACCCCGGCGCCGACCGAGGTCGCAGAAGTCGCCGGCAGCGCCGGCGGCCGTCGCCAGTTGCTGCGCGTCGGTATCGGCGCATTCGCGCTCGCCGGCCTGGCCGCCTGTGGCGGCGGCAGCGACAGCCCCACTCCGGCACCGACGCCCACGCCGACACCGACCCCGACGCCGACCCCGACGCCCACTCCGACACCGACCCCCACGCCGACACCGACTCCGTCGGGCGACCCCAGTCAGCCGACCGGCTTCACGAAGTCGGCCTCCAACGGCGACATCACCCCGGACGGCGGCGGTGCCGCGGTCGGTACCCGCTATGTCAGCGACACGAACCCGGCGCGCATCGTCATCTTCGATTCGGCCGACTCGCAATACTACGAGCTCGTGACCGTGGCCGGCGGCATCACCTATGCCAATGCGAAGGCGGCGGCCACCGCCGCCGGCGGCGCACTGGCTTCGCCGAACAGCGCCGCGCGACTGACCTTCATCAAGCGCGCCTATACCTCGGCCGAACTGCCCGAGGGTGGGTCGGCGACCGGCGCCAACGGCGCCTGGATCGGCCTGGAGCAACAGGCGGATCAAGCGAGTGCGGGTGCCGGCTGGGCGTTCCTCGACGGAACGGCGCTGGCGGGGAGCTCGCCGCTGTGGAACACCAACGAACCGAACGACGGTGGTGGCGTGGGTGAAAGCAACATCGAGAACTTCGGCGCGATCTTCCGCGGCAATACGTCAGCGGATACCGACGTGCAGATGATCTACGATGCCGGCGCTACCAGCGCGACCGACCAGCAGCCGATGTACCTGATCCAGTACATCAACAAGTCGCAGATCGCGCCGTAAGCCGGCCGCCGGGCGGCTCCGCCGGTTCGCGGCTATTCGCGAACCGGCGTCGCGCGCAGCACCACGGTATAAAGCCCGCAGAAGTCGCGGGCGACCCGCACGTCGGTCCAGTCGAAACGCTCACCGGCCTCGGTAGTCACGCGGACATCGAAGACGCCGGAGCGATCGCGTGCGCCGGCAAGCGCGAAGCTGCGCCCCGGTGCCGCGCCACGGGTGTCGACCGGCACCATCGGTTCGCTGAAATTTCCGGCAGTGACCATGCCGGTCGCGGCGACGTCGATTCGCCGGCCGTCGCGGCGCGAATGGAACTCGACCACGATACCGTACTGCGACGCGTCGTCGCGGCAGCCGGTGCTGTCGTAGCGGAAGTGGACCTCGCCGCAACCGGCGGCGAAGCCGAGCGACGTGGCCGCGGCGAGCGCCGCGGCCAGGCGTTGCAGCGGGCGGGCGAAAGCGGTCAGGCCGACAGCCGGACGTAGTCGACCCGGCTGCTCGGCCGCGGCACGCTGGCGCCGTCGCTCTTCAGCGCATCGACGTGATAGCGCATCGCGAGCCGGATCGCATGGCTCGCTTCCTCGGCGGTCACGCCCGACGCCATGCAGCCGGGCAGGTCCGGCACATAGGCCCGGAACTGCCGGCCGCGCTGTTCGATGACGATCGCGTACTTCATTCGCCGCTGCCCCTCGAGCGATGGTCGTTGCCGCGCCGGTCCCGGAACGGGACAGCGCCGACGGTAGCCCGGCAGGGCGATTACCGTCCAGGCGTAGAGTTTGACTGGACGAACGGATCAAGGCTGTGATCTATGCCGCGAATCTCATGCGGCGGCCCCAGGCGGCGGGTGCCGTGTGGAGAGTTCCACGCCGCGAGTCCCATGCCGCGAGTTCCATGCTGCGGATCGATCATACCCGCGGCCGCCGGAACCGTCTGATCGGCAGGCCGTTCGCAGCCCGCAGGCAGCCGGTCAGGCCGCCAGCGCCGGCGTCGAGACTTCGGCACCGCGGGCCACCAACCGGGTCTTGTGCGGCGCAATGAAAGTCGCCCGCAGATCCAGCGTCTCTGCAACGCCGATGCGATCGCCGTGCCGTGCCAGGAACGCCCGGGCGTCGCGGCCGCCGGCCTCGCCGAGCGCGCGCAGGAATGCCGGCGAACGGTCGACCGACGCGCCAGCGCCGAGCAGCGCCTCCGGCGGCGGCCCGATCCGATGGAAGCGCGCTTCGCTGAAGCGGTTGGCGTCGCCGCGTGCCTGGGCGCTCTCGCGCAGCGCCTGCACCGCCTGCATCTCGGCGACCAGGCTCGAATGGAACACGATCTCGGCGATCCGCTGCCGGACGCCGGCGGCCGAGGTCGGCGTCGCGCCGGCCTGGGCCGGCGCCAGCTGCACCAGCAGCACGTCGGACGCACCGGGCTGGCGGATCAGCGGCCACAACGTCGGATTGCCGGTGTAGCCGCCGTCCCAGTAGGCGTCGCCGTCGATCTCGACCGCGCGGAAGTACTGCGGCAGGCAGGCCGAAGCGAGGATCGCGTCGAGCGACAACTCGGCATTGCCGAACACGCGCGGCAGGCCGGTCGCGACGTGGGTGACGGTGACGAACACCTGCGCTGCCGCGGGCGCGCGCAGCGCATCGAAGTCGACGTGGCGCGCGAGCACGGTCGCGAGCGGCGTCGCGGCCGGCGACGGCAGCAGCTGGCCGCCGTACGGCGACGGCAGCGAAGCGGTGCTGTACCAGATCCATTCGCCGACGCGCTGCCGCAGCGTCTGTCCGATCGGCCCCCAGAGCAGGCCGACGTAGTCGCCGAACGGGGAGGCCGCGATGTCCTGCCAGAACGACGCCAGCGCCCGCCGCGCCGCCGGGCGGCCGCCGCGAGCCAGCGCGCTGGCGCAGACGACCGCATTGATCGCACCGGCGCTGGTGCCGCTGAAGTGGGTCAGCTCGACGCGGCGGCTCGCCAGCAGCGCATCGAGCACGCCGGCGGAATAGGCACCGAGCGCGCCGCCGCCCTGCAGCGCGACCCGCAGCGGCTTGCGAGAAGGTGATGCCATGGGCGCGGTCCAGCGTGGATGGAGCCGTACCTTAGCATAGTTTTGCTGCGACGCAGCAAAATCATGTGACAGACTGCAACCGCGGCTCCGGGCAGGCGGTCGCCGAGGCGCGACGCAGCGCGAATCGCCTGGCGGGATCGGTGTTCAGCATCCGGTTCTATCCCAGCGTCTAGTTCCTGGAAAAGACGATCTGCACGCCACCCTTGCCGAGCGTCCGGGCCAAGCCATCGGGGCCGTCCACACGGCCGAGGCGGGTGTAAGAGTAGGACGAGTCGAAGGTCAGGTAGAAGACGACCAGGGTTCTCGTCCCGTACAGCATGAGATCGCCGTTGCGGATCGTGCCGGGGCGGCTGGCGCTCGTCGGCAGCGATTTTGGCAGGTCCGCGTGTTTCTCATTGCCGTTGAGGTCGGCCATGTCGATCGAGAGCGGCAACATCGCGGCGAATGCGCGGGCTGCTTCGGTGTCGGCCAGGGTGACAGCGAAGCGACGTTCGCCGACGGTCATCCACATCCGTGATCCCTCCGGTTGGGCCGTGGCCGCCGGAACGGCCGCCGTGGCAGTGCCTGACGCTCCAGGTTGGCCAGCTTCGCAGCTGCCGAGCACGAGCATGCCGAACAGCAAGCCCAGCCCGCGCAGAGCGCGCGTGCCGCGGCTCCGTGGCTGGTCGGCGGGAGCAAGGCGCATGGTCATGGCGTTCTCCGGTTCGGCCGGTTGCAGGATGCCCATGCTCAATCCCTGCCGATCTGATCCATCTGCTTCGCATCCATGCGGCCGCCATGGATGGTGATCCTGGCCATGCCCACCTCGATGTCGCGCAGGTCTTCCGGTGTGAGGTCGACGTTGATCGAGCCGAGGTTCTCGCGCGAGTGGTCCAGGTTGGTGGTTCCGGGGATGGAAACGATCCAGGGCCTTTGCGCCGCCAGCCAGGCCAGGGCGATCTGGGCGCGCGTGGCGCCCTTCCTCTCGCCGAATGCCTTCAGGAAGTCGAGGAGCGGCTGGTTACCCTGCATGACCTCGCGGCTGAAGCGCGGGAAGGTCTTGCGCAGGTCCGTCTTCCCGTCGAACCCGGCCTGTGCGTCCAGCGGCAGCTTGCCGGGCAGGAAACCCTGGCCCAGCGGCCCCCACGGCACGAAGCCGATCCCCAATTCCTCGCACGCCTGCAGCACACCGTTGCGCTCCACGCTGCGCTCCATGATCGAGTACTCGGTCTGGATCGCGGCTACCGGTTGCACGGCATGGGCACGGCGGATGGTGCGCGCGCTCGGCTCGGACAGACCGAAGTGCAGCACCTTGCCTTGCCGGATCAGGTCCTTGACCGTGCCGGCCACGTCCTCGATCGGCACCGTCAGATCGACCCGGTGCTGGTAGTACAGGTCGATACGATCGGTCTTCAGGCGCTGCAGCGATTGCTCGACCACGCGGCGGATGCGCTCGGGGCGACTGTCCAGACCGTTCGTGCCGTCGATCTTGAAGCCGAACTTGGTGGCGATCGCTACGTGGTTGCGCACCGGCCCGAGCGCCTCGGCGACGAGTTCCTCGTTCACGTAGGGGCCGTAGACCTCGGCGGTGTCGAAAAAGGTGATGCCGCGTTCGTAGGCGTCGCGGATCACCCGGATGCTCGTCGCACGGTCCACGCCCGGGCCGTAGTGGCCGGGGCTGTTGCTCATGCAGCCGAAGCCGAGCTCCGATACCGTCAGGCCACCCAGCGTGCGGGTCCGCATCCGGTACGGTTGGCCAGCGTTGCCGCTGCGCTGCGCGGTTTGCGCCGCGGCAGGTGTGATCAGCGATGCGGCGCCGATCGGCAGCGCCGCACCCCCGGTGGCCATGCCTGCCGCTTGCAGGATACCGCGCCGGCCCGAGGACATGCCGGACCCTTGCGCAGCCTTGCGATCGTTGCTGGTGTGCGAGTTGCTGGTGTGCGAGCTCATGTTCGATTCCATGGCCTGGATGCTCCCGCATCAGCACGTGCATTACTAGCTGATGAATACTTCAAGGGTATATAAGACAAGCTAATCAATCCCGGACAGGAAGCTGTGAATGGCCAGACGCAATCTCAACGACCTGCTGTACTTCGTGACGGTGGCGCGGGCAGGCAGCTTCACGCGCGCCGCCTCGTTGCTGGGCGTGACCCAATCCGCGCTCAGCCAGGCCATCAGCGGCCTGGAGACGCGGCTGGAGATTCGGCTGCTGACGCGCACCACGCGCAGCGTGTCGCCAACGGCCGCCGGCGAGCGTTTGTTGAATGCCATCGGCCACCGCTTCGACGAGATCGAGGCGGAACTGGATGAGCTGACGGAGATGCGGGACAAACCGGCCGGCACGGTCCGGATCACCTGCGGCGAGCATGTCCTGCGGACTACGCTGCTGCCCAAGCTCACTCCCCTGTTGCTCGAATATCCCGACATCAAGGTCGAGTTCGACATCAACTACGGGTTCCGGAACATCGTGGCCGACCGCTTCGATGCGGGGGTGCGTCTGGGCGACACCATCGACAAGGACATGATCGCGATGCCGATCGGTTCGCGGCTGCGCATGGCAGCTGCGGCCTCGCCTGAGTACTTCGCTGCACATCCGGGACCCAAGAGTCCGCGTGACCTCGTGAACCACAACTGCATCAACATGCGCATGCAGAGCGCGGGCGGGCTGTACGTCTGGGATTTCGAGCGCCGCGGTCGGCAACTGAACGTGCGGGTGGATGGGCAACTTGTCTTCAATACATCACCCGGCATGGTGGATGCCGCATTGGCGGGGCTGGGCATCGCGTTCCTGCCCGAGGAAGAGTTCGCGCCGCACCTCGAAGGCGGCCGGCTGGTGCGCGTGCTGGAGGACTGGTGTCCTCCGTTTCCGGGCTACTACCTGTACTACCCGAGCCGCCGGCAGCCTTCGCCCGCGTTTTCGCTGGTGGTCAATGCGCTGCGCCTGACGAGCCCGGCAAGCCCGAAGCCGCGTTGAGCCGATTGGCCCAGGCAGAGGGCAGGTACGGCAGCCATGCCACCGGCATGGCTGCCCTTCTTGCTGCCCTTCTTGCTGCCCTTCTTGCTGCCCTGCTCGCTGGCCAGCGTCACGCCGACAGCGTCACGCCGACCGGTCGAGTGCCCGGCAGACGGCGTCGGTCAGTTCGGTGCAGGAAGCGCGGCCGCCGAGATCGGCCGGCACGGTCTCGCCGCGGGCCAGCACCGCCTCGACCGCGCGATCGATCCGCGCGCCGGCCGCCGTCAGCGCGGCGTCGCCATGGCGCTCGCCGAGCCAGCGCAGCATCAACGCCCCCGACAGGATCGTCGCCAGCGGGCTGGCGCGATTCTGCCCGGCGATGTCCGGTGCCGAGCCGTGCGCGCCCTGGAACAGCCCGTGGCGGTCGCCGAGCTCGCCGGACCGCGCGATGCCGAGGCCGCCGACCGTGCCGGCGCCGAGATCCGACAGGATGTCGCCGAACATGTTCTCGGCGACGATCACGTCGTAGCAGTCCGGCCGCTTCAGCAGATGCACGGTGATCGCGTCGGCATAAGCGTAGTCGAGCGCGACGTCCGGGAAGTCCGCCGCGACCTCGGTCGCGACCGCGCGGAAGAACGCATAGGTCTTCAGGATGTTGGCCTTGTCGCAGACCGTGACACGGCGACGGCCGTCGGCTGGCGCGCCGCTGCGCCGCCGCGCCAGCTCGAATGCGAACCGCGCGACCCGCTCGACGCCCTTGCGGGTCACCACCAACGTGTCGGTCGCGAGCTCGCCGCGCAGGTCGACGCCGGCGCCGCGGCTGGCATAGAGCCCCTCGGTGTTCTCGCGGACGATCACGTAGTCGATGCTGCCCGGCGCGCGGTCGGCGAGCGGCGAGCGGACGCCGCGATAGAGCCGGATCGGCCGCACGTTGGCATAGAGGTCGAGCCGGAAGCGCAGCCGCAGATGCAGGTCGTTGCCGACTTCGGTGCCGTCGGCGTAGGTGATGCCGGGCAGCCCGGCGGCGCCGTGCAGGATCGCGTGCGCGTCGCGGCAGGCGGTGAAGGTCTCGTCGGGCAGGACCTGGCCGGTGCGCTGCCAGTGGCCGGCGCCGCCGGGCAAGTCGATGAAGCGCAGCAGGCCGCGGCCGCAAGCCTCGGTCAGCACCGTCACTGCGGAGCGGCAGACCTCCGGGCCGATGCCGTCGCCTTCGATCGTCGCGATGTCGTACATGCCGGTGCAGCCGTGTCCCGCGAATCCGTGCCGGCACCCGCGCCATTGCGGGTGCCAGTGCCGTTGCCGGCGCCCACGCCATTGCCGGCGTCCGCGCTATGATCCGGCGATGGTACGCGCATCCCGCGCGCCCAATGCCTCCGGAGACCTCGCGAGTGAAGCAGCGCATCGGCCTGATCGGCGTCGGTCTGATGGGTCACGGCATCGGGATCAATCTGGCCGGCAAGGGCTATTCCCTGACCGTGCTCGAACATCCGGGCAATCAGCCGCTCGATGCATTGCTCGCCGCCGGTGCGAAGACCGCGCAGACGGCAGCGGCACTGGCCGCCGCCGTCGACGTCGTGATCGTCTGCGTCACCGGCTCGCCGCAGGTCGAAGCGGTCGTCACCGGCCAGGGCGGCGTGCTCGCCGGCCTGCGCAACGGCGGCATCGTCATCGATTGCTCGACGGCGATCCCGGCATCGACCGAGCGGATCGCGCAGGCGGTCGCCGCCGCCGGCGGCCGCTTCCTCGACGCGCCGATGACCCGCACGCCGAAGGAAGCCGCGGCCGGCCGGCTCAACCTGCTGGTCGGCGGCGACGCCGCGCTGTTCGCCGAATGCCGGCCGATCCTCGCCGCGTTCGCCGAGAACATCACGCATGTCGGCCCGGCCGGCGCCGGCCACAGGATGAAGCTGCTGCACAACTTCGTCTCGCTCGGCTCGATCGCGTTGCTCGCCGAGGCGGCCAACTGCGCGGCCCGCGCCGGCATCGCGACCGACGTGTTCCTCGACGTGCTGACCAAGGGCGGCGGCGGCGGCACCGCGCTCGAACGCGTGCGGCCGTACCTGCTCGCGCAGGACGTCTCGGCGATGCGCTTCGCGATCTCGAACGCGCACAAGGATCTCGACTACTACACGACGATGGCCGGCGACACCGGCGTGCCGCATGCGATCGCCGACGGCGTCCGCGACACGCTCGGCGCCGCGGTCGCCGCCGGCGGCGGCCAGTCGGCGCTGCCGGAGCTGATCCGCTGGCTCGGCGACGCCTCGCCGCGCTGAGCAGCACGCGCATCGCACAAAGGCGATCGAACCAAGCAGTCGCCGCGGAACGGGCGCAGCATGGCCGCTGGCGGCAATGGGATGGACGCCCCCACCCGATACGGCCCCCCAGTGGGGGGCTCCGCAGGCGCTTCGGGGGGCGTTCTTATCTAGCCCGCAGGAACTCGCCGACCCGCAGCAGCACCAGTTCGTTGTCGTCGGCGCGGTTCGGCTCGCGGCTGCTCGAGAATGGCAGATTGTTGTCGTTGCCGACGACGATGTGCTCGGCATCGACGATGTCGACGTTCTCGATCGTGAAGAACGGGAACGCCAGCACGCCGCCGGTCAGCGGCTTGCGCGCGACCTCGGCCGGGTCGGCGATGGCGAGCAGATCGATCGCCGCGACCTTGCGGACCGCCTGGCCGACATTGCCGTCGTTCATCTCGATCTTGACGATCCGCTTGAACCGCGGCAGGTCGTGGAAGCAGTCGGTGCGCCGCTGGCCGGCCGGACACGCCTTGTCCGGCGTGCCTTCGCCGTTGTCGCGTTCGATGATCAGCCCGCTGGTCGCGTCGATCATGTTGAAGTCGCCGATCGCGAGCCCGTCGGCTTCGAGCCGGTACAGCCAGTGCCGGCCGGTCCAGCGTTCGGTCGCGACGTCGAACTCGAGGATCCGCAGCGCCTCGTTGCCGCCGACGCGCTCGTAGTCCTTGCGCTCGGCATTCCACAGCGGGCCTTCGAGCAGCGCATAGAGCCTGGCGCCGTCCGGTGACGCGGCCATGCCCTCGAAGCCTTTCGAGCGCCGCACCTGGAACTCGACCGCGCCGCCCGGCGCCGCCGGCGTGGTCAGCGCCGGATGGTCGGGCGAGCGGACCGGCTTGCCGTCGACCTGCGTCTCGAAGACCGCGAGCACGCGACCGTCGCGATCGGCCTTGATCAGATAGGGCCCGAACTCCTCGGCGATCCACAGCGCGCCGCCGGCGAACTGGAAACTCTCGGGGTCGAAATCGGAGCCGGTCAGATAGCGCCGCTCGGTGCTTTCGTGGACGATCCTGAAGGGTACCTTGCGGTCCGGATCATGCAGGAACACCGTCGCTTCGCGGTTCAGCCTGCCGGCCGCCCAGTCGACCGTGTAGTGATTCAGATGCAGCATGAAGTCCGGCGAGTTCTGCTTGTTGCCGGCGCCGTTGTCGGTCAGGATCCAGAAGCTGCCGTCGGCCATCCGCTTGATACCGGAGTGCCCTTGCACCGGCTGGCCCTGGAACGGCAGCGCGATGCCGGTCTTGCGGCCGCCCGACAGTCCTGCGACGGTACCGGGTTCCAGCACGCGGCTGCCGGTCGTGAACTTGCCGCTGATCTTCAGATCGGCCGGCGCATCGGCGGGTGCCGGCAACAGCGTCAACGCCGGCATCACCGCATGGCCGACCAGCGTTGCCGGATAGAGCTTCGGCGCAGCGGCCGCCGCAGCCGCCGCCGGCGGCGTGCTCTGGCCGGACGCCGGCATCGCGGCGCCGAGCAGTGCGATCACGACGACGGCAGGGATCAAGTGAATGGCGCGCATGCGGCAGTCCTCGTACGGGGTTCTGGTAGCGCGATTGTCGGAAGCGGCCGTGTCAGGACCGTGACATCGCGCCCCGGCCGTGCGGGCGCGCGGCGTGCATTCAGCCCGGCGGACCGGGCGCCGGCGTCCATTCGTCGCCGAGCAGCTCCGGGTCGTCATAGGCCTGGATCGCGGCGAAATGAGCCGCCGCGTCCTCGCAGTACAGATGCGCCGCGAGCGCGACCGCGAGCCGTTCGGCGCCTTCGCTGATCGCCGGGATGTCGCCGGTCACGGTGCCGTGACTCAGCGTCGCGGGATAGCAGAAGCAGTGGATCCGCGACAAGCCCGGCGCCGCACCGGGGAGCTTCTCCTGGAACTCGAAGCCCGGGCCGAGGTATGGCGAGTCGAGCATCTCCTGGTCCGCCTCGCCGGGCGGCGGGGTGAAGCGATCGCGCCAGGCCAGCACCGCGCCGGCGAACGACGCGAACTCGGGGCGGCGCGCCCAGTCGAGCTGGAAGCCAGTCGAGAAGAACAGGAAATCGAGCGCGAACCGGCCGCGGTTGGTCGCGACCTGCAGCGGTGCCGCGCGGTCGCCGGCCGAGACCGTCACCGGCTCGACCGTCACTGGCTCGATCGTCACCTGCTCGATCGTGCAACCGAGATGGAAGCGCGCGTTCGGGTGACGTGAAACCCGCAGCGTGCTGCCGCGCGGCGGCGGCGTCTGGATCCGCGCCAGGTAGCGGCGGATGCGCCACTTCCAGTCGTCGGGCAACCGGTGGTAGCCGTGGACGAAGCCGGGATTGCCGGCGCCCTTGACCTTGTTGATCCGCGGCAGGTCGGGCCGCCGGATCAACAGGTCGACCGACGCGGCGCCCGCCTCGAGCGCGGTCGCCGCGACATCCATCGCCGACGCCCCGGCGCCGACGACGCCGACTCGCAAGCCGCGCAATTTCGCGAAGTCGAGCAGATCCGACGAATGCGCGCGCAGCGCCGGCGGGATTGCCGCGGCATACGGCGGCAGCCAGGCCGCACCGAGCCCGTCGCGGCCGGTCGCGATCACGACCCGGCGCGCCAGCACCGTCCGTTCGCCATCCGGCCCGGCGATCACGAGACGCACCGGCGCTGCGGCGTCGGCACCCGGCACGACCTGCAGCACGTTGTGATCATTGCGCACGTCGAGCGCGAGCACGCGCCGGTACCAGCGCAGGTAATCCATCCACATCAGCCGCGGGATCAGCCCGAGCGCGGCCCAGGCCTCGGTGCCGAACCGCGCCTCGTACCAGGCCCGGAACGTCAACGACGGCTGGCCGAGGCACGGCCCGGTCAGCGTCTTCGGCGAGCGCAGCGTCTCCATCCGCGCGGTGGTCGCCCACGGCCCCTCGAAGCCGTCCGGCGCGCGGTCGAACAGCGGCGCATCGATGCCGGCGAACCTCAGCGCCGCCGCAGCGGTCAAGCCGGCCATGCCGGCGCCGACGATCACGACCGGCAGCACCGGCTGGCCGTCGGCGGTGCGCGGCGCGGCCCAGGGCTTCTTCGGCAGTTCGAGCAGCGCGAGATCGGTGCGCAGCCGCGCTTCGAGCGCGGCCAGCCCGGCGGACGATGCGGCGCCGGGGCGGTCGGCCGGGCCGGACGACCGGGCGCGATCTTTGGCGGGTGAGGGATCGGTGGTGACCATGCTCCATTCTATTCAACGAATATTCAACGCACCCGTTGCTACGATTTCCCGCGATGGACAGACTTCCGTTCACGCTGCGGAAGCGCGCCTGGGTTGCAC
>JBFWQR010000166.1:0-15522 GCA_050249335.1 Lautropia sp. | reverse complement strand
CAGCGGCTCGCGCTCGGGCTCGACGCGCTCGACGACGTCATCGACTGGTTGGTCGCGCACGGCAAGAGCGACGTCCGCGCCGTCTATGCCGGCAGCGTGCCGTACCTGATGCTTGCCGGCAACGTGCTGGCCGGCTGGCAGATGGGACGGGCCGCGCTGGCGGCGGTCCGGCTGCTCGGCGCCGGCAGCGGCGACGCCGGCTTCCTGCGTGCCAAGATCGCGACCGCGCGGTTCTACGCCGATCATCTGCTGACGCGCGCCGGCGGCCATCGCGACAGCATCGTCGACGGGGCGGCCGGGGTCCTGGCGCTGCCCGAAGCGGCGTTCTAGACGCACCGGCGGCTGGCGCCACACCGGCGGCCGGCACCGTATCGACGGCCGGCCTGGTGTCGGCGGCCGGCGCGGCGCCGCTGCATTCCGGAATCTCACCCGCTACCGAACCCGCCGGTCACTTCGGCGGCGGCTTCGACGCGATCTCGCTCCAGAACTCCAGACAGACCGTGCTCAGACGCATGCCCAGGTCGAGCGGGGCCATGCGCCGCCGCCGTCCGTGCGTCTGCAGGTTGCGCTCGAGGATGCCGCGGTAGATCTCCAGGCGCTCCTGATAGAGGCGCATCTGGTCTTTCGCGAGCGCGACGAGCTCGCGCTCCTCGATGAACTCGCTGAAGAACAGCTGCATGACCGCCATGTCGCGCATCTCGAAGACTTCGCGCGGCGGGGTCCGCAGCCAGGCGACCAGCGCCTCGCGGCCCGCCGGCGTCAGCGAATACAGGCGTCGGCGGCGTCCCGTCTCTTCCTGTTCGTGCAGCAGCAGTCCCGCCGTCATCAGCCGCTCGGGTTCGCTGTAGAGCTGCGAATGCGGGAACGGCCAGAAGTAGCTGATCGATCGGCTGACGGCGACTTTCAGATCGTAGGGCGTTGAAGGGCCTCGCAGGCCGACCAGGCCGAGAACGAGATAGGAGGTGGCGCTCAACCGCGTGGGCGCGACGTCGTCGACAGGCTTCTTCTTGTTTGACATAGTCTCTTTCGAATCATACTATTCGGATTATGTACCAATCGAGCGCACCAGCAAAGCCAATCGCCGGCGGGTGGGCTCGATCGGGGCGGATCGACATGCGTGGCAAAGCGGTCTGGATCACCGGCGCGGCCGGCACGTTGGGTCGAGCGATCGTCCATGAGTATGTGAGGGCAGGGGCCGACGTGGTCGCATCCGGTCGCGATCTGCGCAGGCTTGCCGAGGTCGGCGAAGCCGCTCCGGGCCCGGGCCGGATCTGGCCGTTGACGGTCGATCTCACCGATCGGCGCAGCGTGGACGATGCCGCCGAGCGGATCCGGGAACGGTTGGGCCGGATCGATGTCCTGGTCAATTCGGTCGCCCTCCCGGTGTTCGGAGACCTCCTCGATCTGGAGGACGATCAATGGCTGCTGGCATACGACGGCAAGGCGCTCGGCTACCTCCGGGCCATGCGGGCGGTGCTGCCGACGATGATCCGGGCGAGTGCCGGTTCGATCGTCAACCTCTCCGGCACCAGTGCCAAGCTTCCGAGCCTGCCGTCGCACGTTCCCGGTTCGATGACGAACGCCGCCGTGCACGTGCTGACCAAGGCGGTCGCGGACCGCTACGGCGCCGACGGCATCCGCGCGAATTGTGTCGCGCCGGGGCCGATCGAGTCGCCGCGCTGGAGTGAGATCCAGGCCGCCAACCGGCAGCCGGAGCCGATTCCGGCGGCATCCGCAGGCGTCGCCGAACCGGCCGGCGCGCGGCGCTCGCCGTACGCGGATCATCGTCCGGGCCATCCCGAGGACGTTGCCGATACGGTCCTGTTCCTGTCCCGTCAAACGCACATCAATGGCAGCGTGATCTGGGTCGACGGCGGAGTGAATCCGAGCCTATGAGCGCGACGCGGGCAGCGCCGAACGCCTCGCAGGAGGCCCTGGGCGGCTTGAGCGGCAAGACGCTCTTCATCACCGGAGCCAGCCGAGGCATCGGCAAGGCAATCGCATTGCGCGCGGCCCGGGACGGCGCGAACGTCGTCGTCGCGGCCAAGACGGCGAGTGCGGACCCGCGTCTCGAGGGAACGATATACACGTCGGCGGCCGACGTCGAGGCGGCCGGGGGGCGGGCGCTGCCGGTCATCCTGGACGTCAGGGACGACGAGCAGATCCTGGAGGCGGTGGCCGCCGCGGCCGAGTTCTTCGGCGGTATCGACGTGCTGGTCAACAACGCCAGCGCCATCGAACTGCAGCCGGCCGAATCGATCTCGATGAAGCGGTACGACCTGATGATGGACATCAACGTCAGAGGAGCGTTCGCCTGTTCCAAGGCCTGTCTCCCGTATCTGAAGCGTTCGAGCAACGCCCACATTCTGACGCTGTCGCCGCCGATCAATCTGAACCCGCGTTGGTTTTCATCCCATTTGACCTACACGGCCTCCAAGTACGCGATGAGCCTGGTGAGCTACGGACTGGCACACGAACTGGCGCGATTCGGGATCGCGTCGAACGCGCTCTGGCCCAGGACGCTGATCGCCACGGCCGCGCTCGCCATCGCGGCGCCCGCGCAGCGCGATCGCGCGCGCGTACCGCAGGTGATGGCGGATGCCGCACACTGGATCGTGACGAGGCCCGCGGCGAGACTGTCGGGCCAGTTCCTGATCGACGAGGACGTGCTGCGCGATTCCGGAGTCAGCGACATGGCTCGCTACTCGGTATGCCCGGAGATCGAGCCGCAGCTGGATCTGTTCCTGGACGGCTGACCCTGCCCGCCGCATTCGCCGTGGATCCGAACACAATGCCGCTCGCGTTCGCGGGAGCCGATCATCGAAACAGGAGACAGGCCGTGACAGAACGCCTTCGAGCCGTCGCCGACCGGCTCCGCCTCGCCGCTGCAGCGGGCCAATGACTACGATCGTGCACGAAACGTCCACCGCCGCCGTGCGGAAATCCCCAGGCCGCAACCGCGCGCTGCTCGGTCTCGTGCGGGCTGCAGGGCTGCTCGGCCTGCTGTCGATCTGGCAGATCGCCTCGACCACGGGCTGGGTCAATGCGGCGTTCCTGCCGGCGCCGATCGACGTCGTCGTCGAGATGAAGCGGCTGCTGGAGGAGGGCCTGCTGATCGAGCACATCGCTGCCAGCCTGGTCCGCGTGAGCGTGGGCTTCGCGATCGCGGCGGCGGTCGGCATCGCGCTCGGCGTGCTGATGGGCATGTCGCGCTGGATCGATGCCCTGATCGGACCTTCGCTGGAGCTGATCCGGCCGATCTCGCCGGTCGCCTGGATTCCGCTGGCGATCCTGTGGTTCGGCCTCGGCAACGGCCCGGCCTGGTTCGTGATCTTTCTGGCCGCGTTCTTTCCGATCGTCACCAACGCGGTGAAAGGCGTTCGTTCGGTCGCGGTGAACGATCTGCGCGCCGCTGCCTGTTGCGGCATCCGCGGTTTCGCGCTGGCGCGCAAGGTCGTGCTGCCGTCCTCGATGCCGGACATCATGGCGGGCCTGCGGATCGGGCTCGGCATCGCCTGGATGGCCGTCATCGCGGCGGAGCTGGTCGCGTCCCAGAAAGGGCTCGGTTATCTGATCTGGAGCTCGCGGCAGCTGTTCGACGCGAGAGGCGTGATGGTGGGAATGGTGACGATCGGCATCGTCGGCCTGACGATCAACTACCTGATGGAGCATCTCGAGCGCCTGCTGACGCCGTGGCGCTATCCGCGCGCTGCCCGTCGCGAGACCGCGGCGACCGCCACGCTGCTGGCGCGCACCGACCCGAAGGAGCAGGGATGACTTCGATCGTCTGCCAGGGCGTCTCGTACGCGTATGGCGAAGCCGGGAGCGGAACCCGCGCGCTCGATGACGTCACCTTGACGGTCGAGCCGGGCGAGACCTGCGTGCTCATCGGTCCGTCGGGCTGCGGCAAGACGACGCTGCTGAATCTGGTGGCCGGATTCATCCGGCCCACGTCGGGCACGGTCCTGGTCGGCGATCGTCCGGTTGCGCAGCCTTCACCGGACCGGATGGTCGTCTTCCAGGATCATGCGCTGTTCGCCTGGATGACCGTGGCGCAGAACATCATGCACGGCATGTATTCGTGCCGGTCGATGAGCATGCAGCAGAAGGCGGCGCGGACCGAGGAGCTGATGCAGCTGGTGCAGCTGCAGGGCTTCGCCGACGCCTATCCGTCGGAGTTGTCCGGCGGGATGCGCCAGCGGGCGGGCCTGGCGAGGGCATTGGCGCCGAAGCCGTCGGTGCTGCTGCTGGACGAACCGTTCGGCGCCCTCGATTCGATGACGCGCGAACAGCTCCAGGACGAACTGATCCAGGTGCTCGCCCAAACGGCGGTGACCGCGGTCCTGGTCACCCACAGCATGGAAGAGGCGGTCTACCTCGGTGACGTGGTCTTCATTCTGTCGCCGCGGCCGGGACGGCTGGCCCGGAAATGGCAGCGTTCCGGGCCGCCACCGACGGACCGGACGGCCGAGTCTTTCGCGAACGCGGTTCGCGACTTGCGCACGCAGTTTCACGCCGCGATCTCGCGGCCTGTCCCGTCGAAGCCTTGACGGGCTTTCAATCGGCAGCCCAAAAGCAGACCAGGAGGAGCGAAACCATGTCGACTCTCGAGCCACCGATCCGATTCCGTCGGAGATTCCTCGGCTACGGCGCACTCGCCGCGTTCTGGACGAACGGCGCGATGGCCCAGCCCCGAAGCGACGAGCCGAACTACGCGAAGCCGCTGCCGATCAAGATCGGATGGAACCCGTCCACCGTTCCGATCTACCAGTTCGCTGCCGCGCTGCAGCGAACCGATATCCCGGCGTTCTGGGGGCTCGAGCCGACCGCGATTCCGTTCTCTTCGGCCGCCGAGATGATCAGTGCCGCGGCGTCCGGCGCCATCGACGTCTACTGGTCGTCCGACGGACCGATCGGCGGCGCCGTCGCTCGCGGAGTCCGGTTCGCGGTCGTTGCCGAGCAGGCCGGCTGGCTCCAGGGGGTCGCGGTCAAGAAGGCGAGCGCGTTCAAGTCGCTTGCCGACCTGCGCGGCCGCAAGATCGGGGTCCACGAGGGCACGACCACGTCGCTGTACGCGCGGGACCTGCTGCAGAAGGCTGGCGTCGACGCCAAGGAAGTCACCTGGGTCAACGTTCCGATCGGCGAGCAGGCCGGGGCATGGGTCGCGGGTGCGGTCGACGCCGTGATGTCGTGGAACCCCACGCTCGAACTGCTCCCGGATTCCCGGATGCTCTACTACGACTCGGTCGGCGTCGGCAAGCCGTTCCCGGGGACGATCATCGCGGTCAAGCCGGAATTCCTGCAGAAGGACCGTGAGAAGGTGGTGCGGTTCCTCGGCGCGCTGATGCACGCGAATCTCTGGGCGGTACAGAATGCGCAGACGGTGAACGCGTGGTACTCGCGGGAGGTGAAGCTCGATCCGGCGGTGCTCCAGAGCATGCTCGATGCGGAGCCGCTGTGGGGCGCGAAGCGCATCGAGGATCTGGACTACCGGATCACGACCGCGCACATGGACCGGATGTCGGACAACGCCAACGCGTTCGCGCGGATCGCACGGCTCGACGCGAAGGTCGACTATCGGAAGTTCGTCGACAACTCCGCCATCGAAGAGGCGATGCGGCGTGCCGTCAAGCGCGTGCCGCAAGCGGGCATCAAGGTGGTTCGCGCGTGAATGCGGCGACGCGCGGCGGCGAGCCGGAGGACGTCGCCGCCGCGATCGAGGCGGCGCGCGCCTTCGCGCGCCGCGTCATCGAGCCGAGGGTGCGCGAGTACCGTCGCAGCAACACGTTCCCGACCGACGTCCACTCGGAAATGGCCAGCGCCGGCCTGCTCGGCGGTCTGATTCCCGTCGAGTGGGGCGGTGCGGCGCTCTCCTACCGCGCCTATGTCGAGCTCCTCGAGGAGCTTTCGCTGGTCGATCATGCGATGGCCGGGGTGGCGTCGCAGGCGTCGAGTCTGCTCGGCACCGGCATCCTTCGATTCGGTACCGATGCCCAACGGGAACGCTATCTGCGGGCGTTGTGCACCGGCGCGCGGCACGGCAGCGTGGCGATGTCCGAGCCTCAGGGGGGATCGGACGTCGCCAACATGAGCATGCGGGCGCAGCGACGGGGCGACGGCTACGTCCTCAAGGGACAGAAGATCTTCGTCAGTCACGTGGCGCAGGCCGATTTCTTTCTCACGTTCGCTCAGTCCGACCCGTCCGCCGGCCGAGCCGGGATCTGCGCGTTCCTGGTCGATCGCGACAGCCGCGGCTTGCAGGTGCTGCCGATCGACGGGGTCGACGTGCTGCGCCCCCACTCGTGGGGGCAGGTGTTTTTCGACGACGTGGAGGTCGGACCGGCGCAGCTGCTCGGCCAGCCCGGCGACGGCCTGCGCGTCGCGATGTCGGCGCTGGAGAATGGCCGCCTGGCGATTGCCGCTCGCGCCTGCGGCGCCGCCCGGCAGTGTCTCGAGGGGGCCACCGAGTATGCCCGTCAGCGGGTCGTCTTCGGCCGGCCGATCGGCGAGCACCAGATGATCGCCCAGCGGCTCGCCGACATGGCGACCGAGATCACCGCGGCGCGCCTGCTCGTGCGGCACGCCGCCGAGTTGAAGGACGCGGGCGTGCAGCGCGTGACGACGGAGGCTGCGATGGCGAAGGCCTTCGCGACCGAGATGCTCGAACGGTCCGCATCGTCCACGATCGCCGTCTTCGGGGCCCATGGCCTGGTCGCCGATCAGCCGTGGGAGCAGTATCTGAAGGACGCCAAGGCGTTGCAGGTCGCAGAAGGCACGGCCGAGATCCAGCGCGTGCTGATCTCGCGCGCATTGCTCGGCCATCGCGGCGAGCGCCATACGGTGGGAGCGCGGTGATGACGCAGGCGTCCGATGGGCCGGCGGGGCTGCGGGCGGCTGCGCCGGCACCGGCAGCGGAGCGCGACGCCGGCTCGCTTCGGCTCGAACGGCTGCGCCGGCAGCTGCAGTACTGCTTCGAGAGCTCCGAGTTCTATCGCCAGCGCTTCTCGGCGATCGGGTTCGATCCGGCCGGGCTGCGATCGTTCGAGGAGTTCGGCCGGCTCGATTTCCGCATGAGCAAGCTCGACGAGCGGCAGAGCGAGGAAGAGAGTCTCGAGCGCTTCGGGCATCCGCTCGGCATGCATCTGTGCGCCGATCCGGCGGACGTGGTCGGTATCAGCGCTTCATCGGGCACGACCGGACAGCCGACGTTCACCTATCTCTTCACCAAGGCCGACCTCGATGTCAACAACGAGGTGTGGCGTCGGGCGCTTGGCTGGATGGGGGTGTCCGAGGGCGCGTTGGTACTGCACGCAATGGGGCTGAGCATGTGGGTGCTCGGCGGACTGGCCGTCCACAGCCTCATCAACATCGGCATGCGGCCGCTGCCGGTGGGCGCGGAGGGCGGCGTGACGCGGATCCTGCAGATCGCGGCGCGCACCGGGCCCTCGGTCCTGCTCGCGACGCCTTCGATGGCCGAGCGGCTGCTCGAGCAGGCCGAATCGACGGTGGGCCGGCCGGCGCGGGCGCTGGGGATCCGGAAGATCCTCTGCATCGGCGAACCGGGCGCCGGCCTGCCGGCGGTCAGAAGCCGGCTGGAGAGCGGGTTCGATGCGCAGCTCTACGACGGCATGGTCGGCGCATGGGGCATCTGCCAGGTTTCCTGCAGTGCGCCGGAGTACGCCGGGATGCATCAGCTCACCGAAGACTTCGTCATCTGGGAGCTGGTGGATCCGGTGACTTACGAGCCGCTGCCGAAGGTCGACGGCGCGCGCGGTCGCGTACTGGTCACGACGCTGTCGCAGCAGGCGCGGCCGATCGTCAAGTTCGACATGGGGGACATCTGCGAAGTCTACACGTCGGTGTGCGCGTGCGGATCCCGGCACCCCAGGATCCGGGTGCTCGGCCGCGCCGACGACATGCTGATCGTCAGAGGGGTCAACGTCTACCCCACCGCGGTGAAGGATGTGGTCATGCGATTCCGGCCCCAGGTGTCCGGCGAGGTGCGGATCGTGCTGCCCGCACCGCCGCCGCGGGTCGCGCCGCCGGTGCGGCTCCTCGTCGAGGCGGCGGACATCGCCTCGGAGGATCGCGCGGCGCTGGCCGCCCGGATCGAGCAGATGATCGGTGACGTGCTGCGGTTTCGGGCGAAAGTCGAGCTGGTCGAGGAAGGATCCATTGTGCGCGCGACCGGGAAGACCCGGATCGTCGTCGTCGAACCGAGCGGAGTTGCATGAATGAGCCTGAGCTTTGATTTCAGCGAGCCGCAGCGGCGGCTGCGCGACCGCGTGCGCGAACTCGCGCTCGACAAGCTGCTGCCGGCAGCCAATGCGAGAGCCGATGCCGGAACCTTTCCCTGGGAGGCCGTGCGCGAAATGGCGGACCTGGGGCTGATGGGCTTCACCTACCCGCAGAAGGTCGGCGGGCAGGGCGGTTCCTGGCTCGACTACGCGATCATCCTGGAAGAGATCGGCCGCGGCGACCTGAGCTGCGGCTGGATCTCGCTGATGCAGAACTCGTATCCGAAGATCCTCGACGATCAGGACATCATCCGGCGCGTCTGCGAGGGCCGGTCGGTGGTGGCTTTCGCGGAGAGCGAGCCGCACTCCGGCGGCGACGCGGCCGCGATCAAGACCACGGCCGTCAGGCGCGGTGACGACTACGTCATCAACGGATTCAAGACCTACGTGAGCCTGGTGCCGGGCGCCGACGTGCTGCTGGTGACCGCGATGACGGACCTGGCGGCCGTGCGGCGCGGCATGAGCATGTTCGTGATGCCGGCCGATACGCCGGGCGTGACGATCACCGCGATTCCCGAGCCCGGCGTGAAGGCGCACATGCTCGGCTCGATCACGCTGGAGGACGTGCGGGTGCCGCGCAGCGCGCTGGTCGGCGAGGAGAATCGCGGCTTCTACATGATGAAGTCCCGCTGGGACTACACGCGGGGCGCAGCCGGGCCCACGATGATGATCGGCGCCGCGCTGCAGAGCCTGGACGAGACGGTGCAGCGCGCCAAGGAGAAGCGGACGTTCGGCAAGCCGCTGTTGAAATGGCCTTCGCTCCAGTTCAAGCTGACGGACCACTACACCCGGCTCGAAGCGGCGCGCTGGCTGGCTTACGAGGGGGCGTGGCGGGCAGACCAGGGCGAGCGGGTGACGGCACACGCGTCGATGCTGAAGACGCTGCTGAACGAGCTGTGCACGGCCGTGCATCGCGACTGCTTGGAGATCTGGGGCGGTGCGGCGTATCGCAGCGATCATCCGATCTATCGCCGGATGACGGACAACATCGGGTGGCAGCTGGCCGGCGGCGGCATCGACATCCACCGGATCATCCTGGGGGTGGAGCGATTCGGCAGGGCATACGCGGCACACAAGGACGATCCGGCGGGGACGCAGGGCGAGGCATGATGACCGCGATGCGCGTCGGCATCGGTACCGGGGCGTTCTCGATCGACGAACTGGAGCATGCGGATTCGGCCGCGCTGGCGGCCGCGCTCGTGCTCCGTTCCGGAGAAATGCGCTGGGTCGAGTCGCCGTGGCGGGAGGTCCATCTGGCCCGCAACGAGCGCCGCCCGTACCCGCCGGACATCTATCGCTCGTTCCTGAGCGAAGCGGCGGCAGCGCTTGCGGCCGACCCGGCCGCCGGGGACCGGGACGGCGGCCGAGCCGGGGGGCAGCGCCCTGCATGTCCGGATGCGACGCTGCGTCGCCTGTGCGATGCGTTGACCGGCGCGACGCTGGACGACAGCTACATCGCCAAGCTGCGCGACGACCTCGGATTGGATGAGGGCGATGAAGGCGCGTCCGCGCCGTCTCTTGCCGCCTCCGGCCTGAGGGTCGCCGTGATCGGGGCCGGAATGTCCGGCCTGCATGCGGCGACGGTGCTCGGGCAGGCCGGCGCGGAAGTCTTCGTGCTCGAGAAGAATGCCGAGGTGGGCGGCGTCTGGCTGGAAAACCGCTACCCGGACTGCGGCGTGGACAGCCATCCGTTCCTGTACGGATGGCAGCAGGACATGGGGGGGCACTGGTCGCGTTACGACGCCAAGCGCGCGGAGATCCTCGACTATGTCCGCAGCCATGCCGAGCCGTTGCGGCAACGGATCCGGTTCGGGACCGAAGTGGTGCAGGCGGCCTGGAACGAGGCGCGGCTGCAATGGGACCTCTCGCTTCGCTCCGCGCGAGGCGACGAAGCACTGTCGGTCGACGTCATCGTCTGCGCCGTCGGCGCGCTGAATCGTCCGAAGCGTCCGGAAATACCCGGGCTGGACACCTTCGCGGGCGAGATCTTTCATACCGCGAACTGGCCGGGCGACGCTGTCGTCAAGGGGCGGCGCGTCGGCTTGATCGGCAACGGCTCCAGCGGGACGCAGGTCGGCAGCTGGATCGCCCGGAACGCAGCGCACATGATCGCCTTCCAGCGTTCGCCGCACTGGATCAAGCCGAGATCGCCCGACGACTGCGGGCCGGTCGGTGCCGGGCATTCCAGGCTGCTGGACGAGCTGCCGTACTACGCCGGCTGGTACCGGTTCCTGCTCTACTATTGGCAAGGCGATCGCGAATTCGATGCGCTGGCGCGCGACGAGGCGTGGCGCGGCCCGGGGCCGAATCGCCGAAACGCCGAGCTGCGGGAGCAATTGATCGCCTACATCCGCAGCGAGGTCGGCGGCCGGCAGGATCTGGTCGACAAATTGACTCCGGACTATCCGCCGTACACCAAGCGCATGGTGATCGACAGCGGTTGGTACCGCGCGCTGGCCAGCGACAATGTCAGCGTGGTGACCGAGCCGATCGTCCGGGCCGACGACAGCGCACTGATCACCGCCGACGGACGCCGCCACGCGCTCGACGTGCTGGTGCTCGCGACCGGTTTTCACGGCACGCGCTATTTCTGGCCGATGCGGTTGCGCGGGCGTTCCGGCAGGTACCTGGACGAGCGTTGCGATCGCGACGATGTTCGCGCCTACCTGGGGCTCGCGCTGGCCGATTTTCCCAATCTGTTCTGCCTTCAGGGGCCGAATTCGAGCATCGGCCACGGCGGTTCGGCGACGTTCATCTCCGAATGCCAGATGCATTACGTCCTGCGATGCCTGGAGCGGATGGTGGGTGGCGGTCATCGCACCGTCGAGGTCGCCGCGGACGCTGTCGACCGGTACAACGTGCAACTGGAAGCCGCGATGCAGCGGATGGTCTGGACGACGGCCGGGGTGCGCAGCCGTTACCGCAACGAGGCAGGAAGGATCGTGATGAACCATCCGTGGTCGCTGCAGCAGTTCTGGTCCCTGACGCGGACGATCGACGACGCCGCGCTGCGGTTCCGGTAGCCGGCCGGCGATGAGCCGACGCCGGTCCTCCAGCACAGACGCGCGGCTGCTCGCGGTCGGCGACGTTTATCTCGATCGGGTCGCTCACGATACCGACCTGCCGTGGGGGCCGCTGACGGCGTTGCGCGCCGGGGTGGATGCGGCACTGTGCAACTACGAGGCGCCGATCTCGGACCTCGGCACGCCGCTGCGGGGGCGGGCGGTGCCGTTGCGAACGCCGAGTGCCCACGCGGCGGAAATCGCTCGGGCCTGGGACGTCATGTCGCTGGCGCAGAACCACATCCTCGACTACGGCGAGGCGGCGGCGCTGGAGACCCTGGCGATCTGCAAGGCCAACGGCATTGCAGTCTCCGGTTTCGGCGCGGATCTCGACCAGGCGCTGGCACCGGCGCGCTTCGAGGCCGGCGGCCTGCCGTTTTCGCTGTTCGCGATCGCATGCGCCTATCCGCGCTCCTACGCGGCGGGCCGGGACCGCTGCGGCGTCGCCGCGCTGCCGGTCACGACGGCCTACGTCGAGCCCGACCTCGAGACCGAGCACCCGGGCATGGCGCCGCGGGTCGCGACGTCGTGCGATTGCGCGATGCTTGCCGACATCTGCGGCCGCGTGTCCGCGGAGGCCGCCGCGGGCCGCCGGGTCCTCGTCTACGTGCACTGGGGCGTGCCGGGCGTGACGCAGGTGCTCGACTATCAGCGGGAACTCGGCTCGGCGCTGGCGGCGGCCGGAGCGACCGCGGTACTCGGCACCCATGCCCATGTGCTGCAGGGGATCGAAGTCGTCGGCAAGGTGCCGATCCTCTACGGGATGAGTCACGTCGTCTTCGATCTGCCCGGGATCCTGTCGCGCTGGCCGGCGCACGAGGCCGCGACCTACGCAGCCGTGCTCGATTTCCGGGAGGGGGCGCTGGCGCGTCTCGAGTTGACGCCGCTGATGATGACCGAGCGCGACGGCCGCTCGCATCTGGAGCGCCACCCGGGGCGGCAGGTGCACGAGATCCTGGTGCTGCGGTCGCTCGGCATGCAGGCTCGGCTCGAGTTCGACGATCGCGATGGCAAGACCGTGCTGGATCTGCGCGGCACGTGATTCTCGATCGGGTGTCCAGGTCAATCGGATACTGCGCCACTCCAGCGCGGGAACAGCGCGGCGGCATTGGCGGCACGTACGCGTGCCTTCTCGTCCTGGCGCCACGGCAGCGCCGCGATGCCCTCGGCGGTCGCGACCATCTGGCCGCGCGGGCCGAACGGATAGTCGCTGCCGAACAGCAGCCGGTCGCTGCCAGCCACCTGTCGGAGCATCTCCATCATCGCCGGATGGAACGACAGCGCGCAGTCGAAGTAGAACTTGCGCAGTTCCGCGGCGAAACCGTCGGGAATCGCTTCGCGCAGCGCCGGGTTGTTGGTGCTCAGTACGTCGATCCGCCCGGCTGGGAACGCGATGGCGCCGCCGGCGTGCGAGAAGATCCAGCGGATGTTCGGGAAGCGCGCGGGGACGCGGGCGAACACGAGGTCGGCAATCGTCCGGGTCGTGTCGAACGGGAACTCGAGCGTCGAAGCCGACAAGCCCGCGACCAGGTGGATGTTGGCCGGCGACGTCGGATGTACGAACACCACGGCTTGCCGCCGGTCCAGTTCCTGGTATAGCGGATCGAACTCGGGCGCACCGAGGTAGCGGCCGCCGTAGTTGCTGAGCAGGCAGACACCGTCGCTGTGCAAGGTGTCGGCGGCGTACGCGACCTCCGCCAGTGAGGCGTCCAGGTCCGGCATCGGCAGCGCGGTGAATAGTCCGAAGCGGCCCGGCCGGTCCTGCCCGAGGCGCGCGGCGTACTCGTTGCACCAGCGCGCCAGACCGACGGCTCGCTGGCCGGTCAGCGCACCGAAGCCCGGCGAGGAGATCGACGTGATCGCGACGTCGATGCCAGCATGCATCCATGCCTTCCAGCGCGGCCTCGATACTCCAGGCTGGCACGCGGCCCGACGAGCCCTGCGAGCCGATCGGACCGGGGCCGACCATGTCGACGTAGTGTTGCGGCAGGATGTGATGGTGGACGTCGATCATCGTAAGTCTCCGTGCAGGGGCGGCGTTCAGGTAGACAGGGACGGGCGCGGAACGTCGCGGGTCGCCTGCTGCAGCGCAGCCATGCAGCGAGCTTCGTCGCCGACCGCTTCGAACAGCAACAAGGCCAGCCGCGCCAGAAACAGCGCTTCGCGCTCGCGGCCGACGTCGGTGACGGCGCGGGCGCAAGCGGCGTACAGGTGGTCGCGGGCCGCGTCGGCGAGCAAGGAGTCGTCATGTGGTCCAGGGCAGGCCCTTGGCCAGGAAGGCCGGCAGCGCACCCAGTTTCTCGACGATCTCCAGGCTGCGGCGCGAAATGCAGATAGCCCGGCTGCCGACGCAGACCGTATCGTCCGCCTCCAGCACCACGCTGCGCACGCCTTGACGCGCGGCAATCGCATGCTCGGGTCCCGACTTGTCAAGGGCCAGTTGGACTGCAGAAGGTGGACGTGGAGCCGGGAAACGGCCATTGCTTTCGAAACGCAACGCTTCCAGAATGGCAGCAGTTTCAATTCGCACTGTCTGGGGTAGACAGAATGAAGATCGTTCAACTAACGGGCAGCACCGGTGCCCAGATCGAAGATGTCGACATAGAGAGCCTTTCCGAGCAGGATGTTGCAACGATTCGCAGCGCTGTTGTCAACAATGGCGTCGTCGTCATCAGAAATCAGGTCGTGTCTCCCGAGGCGCATATCGCCTTCGGAAAGAGGTTCGGGAATATCGTTCACACGGAGGGTGCGGTCAATCACGGGGTCGCCAACAAGAACAATACGCTGGAGGGCTATCCCGAGATATTTCGCGTAACCAACGCGGGGAAGGGACCCAACACGACGGAGCAATGGCATTCGGACAACGCGCACGTACCCAGGCCGACCGGCATTTCGATTCTCGTAGCGCAAACCATTCCCCCGTTTGGCGGAGACACGTTGTTCGCCAACCAGTATGTCGCCTACGACACCCTATCGGACGGGTACAAGCGGTTGCTGCGGCATTTGCGCCTGAAACATTCAGGCGCCTCGCAAGTCGCCTACCGCTATGGAAATGCCGACAAGGCGCCTTTCGAATATCACCCGATTGTCCGCACGCATGAAGAGACCGGCCGCAGGGCGCTGTTCATCGGCGGCCGGCAGGGCGTTGCGCGTCCACATTTCGAGGGTATGACGCCCGAGGAAAGTTATCCCATTCAGCAGTATCTCTACGAGCACGCCACGCAGCCGGATCGTTGCTATCGCCACATGTGGAAGCAGGGTGACGTGGTGATGTGGGACAACAGATGCACCCTTCATTTCGCGGTCCATGACTATGGAACGGCCGTCCGTAACATGAACCGTATCACCATCGAAGGAGGCATCCCGTTCGAGGAACCTTACGAAGATGGGGTCCGTCACGCAGAGGCGGTGAGCGGCGCTGGAATCGACGTCTAAGCCCGAGAATTCACACTATCGATCTCCGGCTTCGCGTCGAGGGGGTTTTTGAACGATTCGATTCGTAATCTCGCCGATACCTGACGCCTTGAACGTCACCAGATCGCCTGGTTTCAGAAAGCGATCATTCGGCTGAGTGCCGTCGGGCAGCACGTCACTGGAGTCGGCCGCCGTCCCTTCTGAAGTGCCGCTGGCGATCACGTCACCGGGATGCAACGTGAAGTCTCGTGAAAGATGCTGCAGTAGCGCTCCGAAGGAAAACGTCATCTCCTTGGTATTGAAATCTTGCCGGCATTCACTGTTGACGAAGGTCTGGATCTGGATGTCCATCGGATCGAGTTCTCCGACGACGATGCACGGACCCATCGAGTAGGAGGTGTCGAAGTTCTTCTGCGGCGAGAAGGTTTGCGGCCCGGCGGGCTCCCGCGGCGCCCGCACGCTCCAGTCCGCGAACAGCGTCACGCCCCAGACGTACTGTGCGAGTTCCCGGGCTGCAATGTCCTTGCCCTTCCGCCCCAGAACAATGGCGATCTCCCCTTCGTAGTCCAATCGCGTGGCGCGCGCGGGGTAGATCACGTCTTCACCGGTCGCGGTCGCCTCGCGGCCGACCTTCCAGAAACCCCAGATGAAAGGCTTGCTCGCCAGATTTGCCGCCATCGCAGCAGCGCCGGCAAAGTTCCTTGCATACATTGCGTCGGTGTGCGCTTTGAAGTTCGCTCCAGCGCAGG
>JBFWQR010000165.1:0-15766 GCA_050249335.1 Lautropia sp. | reverse complement strand
ACCGTCCACTGCCACGGCAGCCTGATCCAGACCGCCGAGCTGTACGGCCGGCCGCTGCTCGGCATCCCCGGTCGCGACCGGATGTTCTCCGCGGCCAAGCTGTTCTTCGCCTACGGGCTCGGCAACGCGCTGACGTTTCCGATGTCGGTCGGCGCGACTGCGCTGCTGATGGCCGAGCGGCCGACGCCGGCCGCGGTGTTCGCGCGGCTGACCGGCCAGCTGCCGGCGTCGGTCGAAGGCGCGCGGCCGACGGTGTTCTTCGGCGTGCCGACGCTCTATGCGTCGATGCTGGCCGACCCGGCGATGCCGGCCGCCGATGCGCTGGCGCTGCGCGTCTGCGTCTCGGCCGGCGAGGCATTGCCGCAGCGGGTCGGCGAGCGTTTCACCGAACGGACCGGCGTCGAGATCCTCGACGGCATCGGCTCGACCGAGATGCTGCACATCTTCCTGTCGAGCCGCCGCGGCGAGGTTCGCTATGGTACGACCGGCGTGCCGGTGCCCGGCTATCGGATCCGGTTGCTCGACGACGACGGTATCGAAGTCGCCGACGGGCAGGTCGGCGAACTCCATGTCAGCGGTCCGAGCAGCGCGATCGGCTACTGGAACCAGCGCGATCGCAGCCGGGCCACCTTCCTCGGCGAATGGACCCGCAGCGGCGACAAGTACGTCCGCAACGACGACGGCTACTACCGCTATGCCGGCCGCTCCGACGACATGCTGAAGGTCAGCGGCCAGTACGTCTCGCCGTTCGAGGTCGAATCGGCGCTCGCGTCGCACCCGTCGGTGCTGGAGGCGGCGGTGGTCGGCTGCGCCGACGACGACCGGCTGATCAAGCCGAAGGCGTACGTGGTGCCCCGGCCCGGCGTCACGGCCGACCCGGCGCTCGCCTCGGCGTTGCAGGACCACGTCAAGACGGTGCTGGCGCCGTTCAAGTATCCGCGCTGGATCGTCTTCGTCGCGGAACTGCCGAAGACCGCGACCGGCAAGATCCAGCGATTCAAGCTGCGCGAATCGAATTGACCGGGAGATGAAGTCGATCCCGGCTGGGACACGGCCTACGGATATCGCAGTCGTAAGGCGTGGCGCCCGGACGACGCCCCGGTCCTGCTGACGACGACCTACTTCAACGGCCTGCCGCCGGCCGAACTCCGCAGGTCCGGCTTCCAGATGATCTGCTATCCGCTCGCGACGATCATCGAAGCAATCCGTTTCAGATCCTCGATCTGTTCTACCAGGGCCGGACCAGCGTCGGGGCGATTCTGGCCAAACTCGATTCCGGGGCCGAGACGACGGTCATTTCGCCTCCCAGACGCGTCGCCAAGCTGCGAATTCCGAGGGGCGCAGCCGATAGCGCGCGAAGTTGCCCTCGTGCAGGCTCGTGAGCTCGGTTTCGGCAAGCTCGATGAAGCGTTCACGCCCCTCGGGATCGATCGCATTCCGGGTCCAGGCGGCTATGCGCGCGGCGGCATCGTTCCGAGGAATTCGCGAGCGTACGAGTTCGGCGATCAGCGTGCGCAGATGGTCTCGGTAGCGGAGCCGGAAAGGGTCTGGCTCTCCCAGGGATTGCCGGACGGCGACATAGCGAGCGGCGGAGCGCTCATAGGCCCACATGAACACGTCCTTGAGGAAATCGACCCTGTTCTGCTCATATATGCCGAGAACGGCTTCGGTATAGGTCTGCCTGGGGACATCGGTAAAGGACAGCGGCGACAGATTGCCTTTGATGAGCGGGATGTTGGCCGCGAGGCGGGAGACGCGCTTGTTGACGTCGTCGAAGGGCTGCAGATACGGCAGCTGCACCATGATAAAGAATGCCTGCTCGAAGGGATCGGCAATCGCCGCTGCGGTTGCAAGAACCTGATCGAAGTTTTCCTCGATGAGCTGCGGCACCTCGAGCGGATGGAAGGCGGAGCGCTCGATACCGACGGGGATATAGCGCAGCCGGCCGGCCGCCGCGGGATCGGCGAGCAGGTTATTGGCCAGGAGCGCATGAAGGTTGAGGATGGTATAGCGATTGAAACCGACCTCGTCGGCGGCGCTGACCAGGAACTCGATCGCATCCTTGTGGTTCAAGATCATCTGCGCTTCGAGATGCGCGCGGCCTTCGGCCTCTTCGCCCAGCTCGATGAGCCGCTTGGTGTCGAGGAGTGAATAGGTGTTGCCTTCGAGGCGGCTCGAATTCCAGGCGAGATCGATCAGCAGCCTGCTCAGGATCTGCCTGGCGTAGGTGCCGGCGGGTTGTTCGGCGATCCCTGGGCGGCCGACCGCGGCCAGACGGGCGCGATCGCGCTCCGTCAGATAGAAGGAGACATTCGGCCGATAGCGATCGAGGAAGCTCCGGTCGTAGCCGACCGGCTTGCGGGCTTCCAAAGGTCGACGGATGTAACCACGGATCGATTTCGACGCTTCGGAGAGTGCAATGGCGGGCTCGGCAGGCTCGGACTGCTTCGTCCGGTCGGCGATGGGTATCCGGTATCTCGCCCAGCGCCCTTCACCTTCCATGACGAGGCGCTCTCGGGTGACGAGATGCCTGAGGCGGTATTGAAGGGTTCGCTGGGGAATCGGTGTCGCGAGGGCGCGCATGATTTCCGACGCCGAAGCGCCGCCGGGATGTCGGCGTGCGGCGTGCTCGATCGCGGCCAATGCGTCCTCGGGGATCTGGTTCGCCAAACGGGTCTTTCCTGCGCGTAGATTTTATGCGCAATAATGACATCCATAGGCGCAATTATCAAGGCTATACGCAAAGTTGGTTGCGCATAGGCCGCACGTGCCCATCCGCGCGAACCGCGTCGGCCGGTTCAGCGTGCTCTTGCCCGCCATCGAGCACTGCCAGCGGCGTCTCCTGCTCCGGCGAGCTCCAGTTGCTGCGCGCTAGGCCCCGTTTGTGTCGGGTCGTTTTCCAACGAGGATCAGGACTGTCTGCGCGGGCTGGGGGGTGTAACGAGGCGCCGGGTCTCCTTGCAGGTCGCCGCGATCAGCTCGCGCAGCCAGCGCTGGGCCCGGTCGCTGTGGACCCGGTCGGACCAATGCATCGTGAGGTCGATCGGTTCGATCTCGAAGGGCAGCGATCGCACGACGACGGGCAGGTAGCCGGCGAGCACCCGCGCCAGCCGGCTCTGTATCGTCAGGAACAGGTCCGAGCGCGCGACCATCTCGGCGGCCGCAAGATAGTGCGGCGTCGTCATGACGACGTTGCGGCGGTGCCCCCGGTCCAGCAGCGCGGACTCCCATACGCTCGAGAAGTTGCCGTCGGTCGAGACGACGATGTGTTCGGCCGCCAGGTACTGCTTTAGCGACAGCCGGCGCGCGGCGTGGCCCTCGGCGCGCGTCAGGCACGAGTAGGTCTCCGTCATTACGGTACGGCAGTGCCAGCCGGGGTTCGACGCCGGCGCGAAGCTGACGACGACGTCGGAACGGCCGATGTCGGCGTCGAGCGCCAGGCGGCTCGCCTTCATCGCCTTGATCTGGACGCGGGCGAGCGGAGCCGCCTTGCGGATCCGCTCGATCAACAGCGGGCAGACGAGGCATTCGACGTAGTCGGTCGTGCCGATCGTGAACGTCTGCGCCGAACGCGACGGGTCGAAGCGCTGAGGGCCCAGCGCGGATTCGACGTCGCGAAGGATCCGCCCGAGCGGCTCCTGGAGCGCCTGCGCCCGCGGCGTCGGCACCATGCCGCGCGCGTCGCGCACCAGCAGCGCATCGCCGGTGACCTCGCGCAGCCGTCCGAGCGCGTGACTGGCCGCCGACTGGCTCAGATGCAGCGTTTTGGCCGCCCGCGTCACGCTGCGCTCGCGCAGCAGCGCGTCGAGCACGACGAGCAGGTTCAGGTCGATCTTCCGAAGATGCACACGATTCATCATTGCTATCCGAACTATGCATTTGCCGGCATGGTACTTCGCCCCTACCATCGGCTGGAACGAGAGCGGGAGGAGCATGACGGCGCCGGGGCAAGCAGCGGATCGCCGGCCGATCGGTCTGGTCGCGCTGAGCACGTTCATCCGGGCCGTCGCGGTCGCGGGCGGAATGTCTCCGGCCAACGCCGAGCGCATCTGCGACGTGTACGTCCGCGCCACGCTGCGCGGCGTCGGACACCACGACGTGCACGACCTGCCGGAGCGGGTCGCTTCGTGGCGCAGCGGCGCGATCAATCCCGATCCGGACATCCGCAAGCTCGGCGGCGAGGCGGCACTCGAGGGGTACGACGGCGACAACGGTGCCGGCGAGCTGTGCGCGTCGTTCGTGCTGGACCGCGCCGGCGAACTGGCTCGCCGCTACGGCATCGGCCTGTGCACGATCCGGCACAGCAACCACTTCCTCTCGGCGGCGCCCTACGCCGAGCGCGCGGCGGAGCAGGGGCTGCTCTCGATCGTGCTGTCGCGCTCGAAGCCGGTGATGGGCATGCCGGGCTACGGCCGGCGGCTGATCGGCAACTCGCCGCTGGGCTTCGCGACGCTCGCCGGCGACGCCCATCCGCTGCTGCTCGATATCTGCCTTGCTTACTCGTCGTTCGGCAACCTGAAGGATCTCGCCGAGGCCGGCCGGACGATACCGCCGTCGTGGGGCGGCGACGACGCCGGCCGGCCGACCGTCGATCCGTCCGTCATCACGTCGAGCGGCGTTTCGTACCCGATCGGCGAGCACAAGGGCTTCGGACTCGGCCTGCTGGTGGAGATTCTGACCGGCGGACTCGCGCAGGGAGCGGTCGCCGACGCGACCAACTCCGACCATCCGGACGGCAACGGCGTGCACTCGCAGACCGCGATCGCGATCCGGCCGGACGCGCTGATGCCGGCGGAGGCGTACCGCGCGAAGGTGTCCGAACTCGTCGACCGTGTCGAGCGGGCCGCGCCGGGCATCCGCATGCCGGGCGCGTCGTCGTTCGCGAAGAAGCAGCGCTCGCTCGGCCTGCGGACGGTGGAGTTGAGGCCGGCCTTCTTCGAGCAGGCGAACCGGCTGGCCCGCGAGCTCGGCGTCGCCGAACTGCATTGAACGTCCGGCCGCCGTACCGGCGGACCGACCCCACCGACCGAACCGAGGAGATGCGAAGATGAACGAAATCAGGCCCTTCGTCCCCAGGCCCGCCGCCGCGCGCCGGACCGCGCTCGTCGCCGCGTTCGCCGTGCTGGCGCCGCTGCTCGTGGCCGCGCCGCCGGCGGCCGCTCAGGACGCCTCCTTTCCGTCCCGCCCGATCCGCTTCGTCGTGCCGTATCCGCCGGGTGGCGGCAACGACGACGTCGCGAGGATGCTGTCGGCGCGCGTCGGCGAGTATCTTGGCCAGCCGGTCGTCGTCGAGAACAAGCCGGGCGCGTCGGGGATGATCGCGGGCGAGTTCGTGTCGCGCTCCGCGCCCGACGGCTACACGATCATGATCGACCACTCCGGCATCGTCATGAACCCGTGGCTCTATCGCAAGGTACCGTTCGACGTCCGCAACGATCTGGCGCCGGTGACGCAGCTGGTGACGCTGAGCAACTACCTGCTGGTGCATCCGTCGGTGCTGGCGAAGGACACGGCCGAGTTGATCGCGTACGCCAAGGCGAACCCGGGCAAGCTCAATTATTCGTCGCCCGGCAACGGCTCGCCGCAGCACATCGACATGGAACTGTTCAAGAAGATGGCCGGTATCGACCTGGTGCACGTTCCCTACAAGGGCGGCGCGCCGGCGACGATGGCGATCCTGTCGAACGAGGTGCAGGCGCTCTTCAGCGGCACCACCGGCATCCCGCATGTCAGGGCCGGCAAGCTCCGCGCGCTCGGCAACACCGGCCTCAAGCGCTCCAGCGCGCTGCCGGAGGTGCCGACCATCGACGAATCCGGCCTCAAAGGCTACTCCAGCGTCAGCTGGATGGGCATCTTCGTGCCGGCCCGGACGCCGGAGGCGATCGTCGCACGGCTCAACGCGGCCTTCGTCAAGGCGCTGAAGGCTCCGGACCTCATCTCGCAGCTCGCCGCGAAGAACATGGACGCGGTCGGCAGCAGCCCCGACGTCCTGCGCAAGGCGATCGCCGACGACATGGCGAAGTACGGCGACGTCATCAAGGAATTCGGCATCAAGGCCGACTGACCGCACCACCGGAGGTTCGAGTGAAGATCGCGGATCGCTTCTGGCTGAAGGGGGCATTCGACCGGGAGAGCCTCGCCTTCATACGGCAGCTCGGCGCCGACGGCGCGACGGTCAACATCGCCGGCGAACTCAAGGGCAACGTCGAGGGGACCCGCGCGGTTCCGGACGCGCTCGCCGAGCGGCTGCGCAGCGGTCCGTACTGGGAGGTGGACGATCTCGTCGAGCTACGCCGGGCGGTCGAGCGTTTCGGCCTGGAACTGTTCGCACTCGGCCATGTGCCGCCGCACCGCTTCCGCAAGGCGCTGCTCGGGCTGCCCGGCCGGGACGAGGAGATCGAGCACTGGTGCGCGACGCTGCGCGCGATGGGCCGCGCGGAGATTCCGATCCTGCAGTACGTCTGGTACCTGAACGACGGCGCGACGGTGGTGAACTGGCATACGTCGGTTGACACGCCGATCCGCGGCGGCGCGCTCGGCGAGGAGTTCGACTACGACCTCGTCAAGGACGCGCCGCTCACCGAGCTCGGCGTCGTCAGCGACGAGCAGCTGTGGGAGAGCCTGACCTATTTCCTGAAGGCCGTGATCCCGGTCGCCGAGGAGGCGGGCGTACGGATGGCGATGCACCCCGCCGACCCGCAGGTTCCGTCGCTCGCGGGGCTGGCCCGGATCATGCGGAGCCCGGAGTCGTTCGATCGGATGCTGGACATCGTTCCCAGCCCGGCGAACGCGATCAACTTCTGCCAGGGCTGCTTCACGCAGATGCTGGACGCCGAAGGCGTCTACGAGGCGATCCGGCACTTCGGTTCGCGCGGCGCGATCGCCTTCGTCCACTTCCGCAACGTCGTCGGGAACAAGGAGAAGTTCATCGAAGCGTTCTGGGACGACGGCAAGGTCGACATGGTTCGCGCGATCCGGGCCTACGAGCAGGCCGGCTTCACCGGCTATCTGACGCCTGACCACCATCCCCATGTGATCGGCGACAGCGTCTGGGGGCATCGGAGCCGGGGGTTCGCGCTCGGCTACATGCGGGGGCTGATCCAGAGCGCGCAGCGGTAGGCCACCAGCGTAAATCGCACGCGATCAAGCGATACGAGGTCCGGATCAGCGCCGCTTCCGCGATGCACTGCTCGATGCCGCCCGACCACGACGCGGATCCGCCGGGCCTCGCCGTACCCTACTGAGCAGCGATACCCGAGATCCTGACGATCTCGGCCCAGCGCACATTCTCCTCCCGCAACAGCCGGGCGAGCTCGGCGGGGCTGCTCGAGTCGGCTTCGGCGCCCTGCTCGGCCAGCTTGCGCAGGACTTCGCTCGTCGTCAGCACGCTGGCGATGTCCCGGTTCAACTGCTCGACGATCGGCCGAGGCGTCTGAGCGGGAGCCATGAAGTAGAACGCGGCACCGAGGTTGAGTGCGGGGTAGCCGGCCTGCGCAGTGGTCGGAACGTCAGGGAGCAGTTCGGAGCGTCGGCTGCTCGTCACCGCAAGCGCGCGAATCTTTCCCGCCTGGATCAGCGGCGCCGCGGTTGCAACCGTCGTGAACCAGATCGGCACGCGGCCACTGACGGCATCCGTCATCGCGTCGGTCGTGCTCTTGTAGGCTACGAAACGCAAGTCGATCTTGCCCGCAGAGGCCAGCGTGACGCCGAGCAGATGCGGCACCGACCCATGAATGCCCGAGTAGTGCAACGCACCAGGCTGACTCCTGGCCAGCGCAACGAGCTCGCCGACGGTTCGGACCGGCAGGGAGTTCGACACGGTGAGCAGATAAGGGACCTTGCCGGCGGGTGCGACCGGCGTGAATGCCTGCATCGCGTCGACGACGTTCTTCGCGACGTGCTGATTGATCAGGTGGCTGTTCGCCATGATGAGCAGCGTGGTGCCGTCGGGTACCGCTGCGGCCGCGGCGGCAGCGCCGATCGCGCCGGACGCCCCGGGCTGGTTCTTCACGACGACCGGCTGCGCCCACGATTCGCTGAGCTTCTGCGAGATGATGCGCGCGACGATGTCGATGCCGGTACCAGGTCCGTAGGGACAGATCAGCGTCACCGGCCCGCTCGGAAAGCGCTGCGTCGCGGCGGCATCGAAGGTGCTGGTCACGAGCGCCGTCAGCCCCAGGCGCGTGGCCGAGCGGAGGAATGCGGACCGCTTCAAGTGATGTCTCCTTCATCGCTGCCGATCACGCGCATGAACGGCTGCGCGGAAGGCCGACTGATATCGGTCGAACGATCGTACCGGCCAGGTTCGAAGTCAAGCGACAACCCGAGGGCTGCGCTCGAATTGTTCATAATGCGAACTTCGGGCGGCTCCGGTGCCGACCGGCCTCAGCCGTGGCCGCCGGCTCCCTGCAGGATCTCGCGCTCGATCCGCCGGGCCTCGCCATTCAAGGCGGCGACGACCTCCGGCACGCGTGCCTCGGGCAGCTGGTCCGTCGTGCTGACGACGCTGATCGATGCGAACGGCGCGCCGCTGCCATCATGGATCGCGACACCGAAGGCACTGATGTTCGGGACGATGTCGTCCTGCGAGACGCCGACGCCGAGCCGGCGCGAGCGACGAAGCATCCGCTGCAGTGCGGCGATGCGCGCGCTGCCGAGGTGCGCGACGTCTCGCAGATTCGCGGCGATCATCGCGTCGGCTTCATGCTGAGGCAGGGCCAGCAGCATCGCGACGGCTCCCGCCGACACGATCAACGGGCGGCGCGTGCCGACGTCGATGGTCAGTGCCTTCAACGGCGTGAACTCGACCCGAGCCGCGCAGACGAATTCCGCGCCGCTGCGCAGATAGAGCAGCGCGGAGGCGCCGAGACGGCGCGCCAGCCGGGCAAGCGGTGCGTGGCAGACCGTCTGCAGCTCGGTGAAGCCGGATACGCTGAGGCCGAGCTCGAACAGCAGCGGGCCCGGAACGTAGCGTTTGTCGCTGGCGCGTTGCCGCACCAGCCGCTCGCGGACGAGGCACGCGAGGATCCGGTGGGTCGTGCCGCGATCCAGCGAGCAATGTGCCGCCAGATCGAGCGCACGCCAGCCGATGCTGCGGCGCTCCGCCAACGCACGCAGGATCAGCGCCGCGCGCTCGATGCTCTGCGTGCCGGTCGGCAATGTCCCGGTCCTGCCCGCGCGATCCGCCGGATTCGCCACCTTCGTGCTCCTTCTCGCCGCGTCCTCGTTCCGGCATCGCGGGAAGTTCATATGGTAAACAGTCGCTGCCGATTCGGGCCTCCGGGCACGCACCGCCGGTCGCGCCGCCGGGATAATGAATCGCATCCAAGCCGCGACGGACGGAGGGGACGCGATGCGAGGCATCACGAGATTTACCGGTGTCGGCCGGGGCATCGCAGCGCTGCTGCTATCACTGGCGGTGATCGCCGGACCTGCGCAGGCCAGCGACTATCCGTCGCGGCCGGTTCGCCTGATCGTTCCGTTCGCAACCGGTGGCGGCACCGACATCCTGGCGCGCGCTCTTGCGCAGCGGCTTTCCGCGGTACTCGATGCGAGCTTCGTCGTCGACAATCGGCCCGGGGCCGGCGGTAATCTCGGCGCCGAGCTCGCGGCGAAATCGGCTCCCGACGGTCATACGCTGCTCGTCGTCTCGGCCAGCTACGCGGTCAATGCCGGCTTCGAGCCGCCGCGCTTCGATCCGCTCAAGGACCTGGCCCCGGTCGCGCAGATCGCCAGCGTGCCGTTCGTGCTGCTCGGTCGAACCGGTCTGCCGGTGAGCGACGTCGCCGGCCTGCTGGATCTGGCACGGCAGAAGCCCGGCCAACTGACCTATGCATCGTCGGGCGTCGGCTCCGCGCCCCATCTGGCCGGCGAACTGCTGGTCGGCATGACCGGAACCCGGATGATCCACGTGCCCTACAAGGGCGGGTCCCCGGCGCTGACCGATCTGCTGGGCGGCCAGGTCGACCTGCTGTTCAGCACAGTCGTGCAGGGGCTGCCGCATCTGAAGGCGGGCAAGGTCAAGGCGCTGGCCATCGCCGGACCGAAGCGTGCCCCCGTGCTGCCGGACGTTCCGACCATCGCCGAGTCGGGGGTGCCGGGCTTCGACGTCACGAACTGGTTCGGCGTGCTGGCGCCGGCCCGCGTGCCGCCCGAGATCCTGGAGAAGCTCAATCGCGCGATCGTGCAGCAGCTCGGCTCGCCGGAGCTGCGCGAACAGATGGCCGCCGAGGGTGCGGAACCGAGAGGCGGAACCGCGGCCGAGTTCGGCCGGCTGATCGAGGCGGACATCCGCAAGTATTCCGGCGTCGTCGAGACGGCCGGGCTTCGCCGACAGTGATCGACCGACGCTTCATGAAGACTTCAGTTCCTGTCCATCCCGCTGCCGACGCGGCCGCGCCGAGCCCGTCGACCGGGCCGCTCGAAGGCATCGTGATCGTCGATCTGACACGGGTCCTGTCGGGCCCTTACGCGACGATGCTGCTCGGCGATCTCGGCGCGACGATCATCAAGGTCGAGTCGCCCGGGGCTGGCGACACGACGCGCCACAGCGCGCCGTTTCGCAACGGCCAGAGCCACTATTTCCTGTCGATCAACCGGAACAAGCGCAGTGTCGCGATCGATCTCTCGACCGAGGCCGGGCGTGAACTGGTCCGCCGCCTCTGCGCGGCAGCCGATGTGCTGATCGAGAATTTCCGTCCCGGCACGCTCGAGGCGATGGGTCTTGCACCCGAGCGGCTATGGGCATCGAATCCGGCGCTCGTCGTCTGTTCGATCTCCGGATTCGGTCAGGACGGACCACTGCGTGATCGCATCGCGTACGACGTGATCACGCAGGCGATCAGCGGCATCCTGAGCACCAACGGCGAGGCCGGCGGCGCGCCGGTCCGCTTGTCGATCCCGATCGGCGACCTGACCGGCGGATTGCTCGCCTGCATCGGCATCGTGTCGTCGCTGCTGGGCCGGTCGCGGGGCCGCGGCGAACGGCGGGTCGACGTCAGCCTGCACGACGGCCTGATCTCGCAGCTGGGCTACCTCGCCACGCTGTACGACGTCACCGGCCGGGCGCCCGAGCGTCTGGGCTCGCGCCATCCGAGCATCGTGCCGTACGGCACGTACCGTACGCGTGACGGCTTCCTCGCGCTGGCGATCTTCACGTCGCGTTTCTGGCGCAAGTTCTGCGACGCGATCGGGCGGCCCGAGGTCGCCGAGGAACCGCGCTTTCGCCGGACGTCGGATCGCATGGCCAACCGGGTCGAACTCGAATCGCTGGTGGAGAACGTGCTGCGCGAGCGCACGACCGCCGAGTGGGAAGAGACGTTCAGCCGTGCCGATGTCCCGGCCAGCGCCATCCTCGGTGTTCCGGAGGCGGTCGAGCAGGCACATACCCGGGCGCGCGGCATGTTCCCGACCTTAACCCATCCGGCCTACGGATCGATTCGGGTGCCAGGTCCGCCGTTGCGGCTCGGCGGCGAGGCGGTTGCCAATCCGCTGGCGCCGCCGATGCTGGGCGAGCACACCGATGAGGTCTTGCGGGACATGCTCGGCCTCGATGACGACGAGTTGGCAACGCTGCGTGCGCGGCGTGTGATCGGAGGCGAAGCGACCGTGCCTGGGGACTCCGGGTCAGCAGGCGCTGCAAGACCGGCGATACCGGCGGGCGGGGTGGGCGCATGAAGCCGCCGCTCGAGGGCATCCGCGTCGTCGACCTGACGCACTTCGTCGCCGGCCCGTGGGCGACCACGCTGCTCGGCGATTTCGGTGCCGACGTGATCAAGATCGAGCGGCCGGAAGGCGGCGATGGCTCGCGGGCGCTCGATCATCTGTTCGGGCACGACATGAGCTCGTACTTCGTCGGCATGAATCGCGGCAAGCGATCGCTGGCGCTGGATCTGCGCGCGCCGGCGGCGCGCGAAGCGCTGGCGCGGCTGATCGATTCGGCCGATGTGCTGATCGCGAATTTCCGGCCCGGGGTCATGGCGCGGCTCGGTCTCGACTACGAAGACCTCGCGGCGCGCAATCCGCGTCTGATCTACGTCTCGATCACGGCGTTCGGCGAGCAGGGGCCTCTGGCTGCCAAGCCGGCGATGGACATCATCGTTCAGGCAGCGAGCGGCGTCATGGGGCTGACCGGCGAGCCCGGCCGGACGCCGGTCAAGGTCGGCGCACCGGTCGCCGACTTCGTCGGAGCGTATCTGGCGTTCTCGGCGATCGCGCTGGCGCTCTATGTCCGCGGGACGCAGGGTTTCGGTCAGAAGGTCAGCATCAACCTGATCGACGGCCAGGTATCGATGCTCGCCAATTTCATGGCGGGCCACGCCATGACCGGGTCTCCGGAAGGCCCGCAGGGCGGCGGCCATCCGCAGATCGTGCCGTACCAGGTCTTCCGGACCGCCGACGATTGCATCGTCGTCGGCTGTCTGACCCAGGGGTTCTGGCGGGCGCTCTGCGAAGTCATCGGCCGCGCCGACCTGATCGAGGATCCCCGCTTTCGCCGGAATGCCGACCGGGTCGTGCACCGCGACGAGCTGATCGCGCTGCTCGAGCGCACGTTCGCCGCGCGGTCCAGCCGGGACTGGCTGCGCGCGCTCGAGGCGCGCGGCGTGCCGTGCGGCGCGGTCGAACGGTTGGCGGATGTCGCGGATAGCGCGCAGATGCGGCAGAACGGGATGATCGTCGACACCGAGCATCCGGTGCTCGGCCCGGTCCGGGTGGTCGGCAATCCGCTGCATCTGCACGCTACGCCGCCGCAGATCCGGCGACCTGCGCCGGGCCTCGGTGAGCATTCGACGGAAATCCTGGACGAACTCGGCTACAGCGCCGACGAGATCGCGGACATCCTGTCCGCCGACGCAACGATGGAGGGCAATCCCCGATGAAGACGACGATGTTGAACCCCGTATCGCCGCGTCGCGAAGGCGAGATCGCGCTTGCGCCGCGCCTCGCAACGGTCGAAGGGCGGTTGATCGGCTTGCTGCACAACGGCAAGCACGGCGGCGAGGACCTGCTGTTCGGCGTACGCGACGCGCTGCTCGAACGCGCCGGCTCGGCGCGCTTCGAGTATCGCCGCAAGCCGCATGCGGCCGCGCCGGCGAGCTTCCTGCCGGAACTGTATGAACGTTGGGAAGCCGCCATCGTCGCGCTGGGCGACTGCGGCTCGTGCTCGTCATGGAGCGTCCACGACAGCATCGAGCTCGAGAAGGCCGGCATCCCGTGCGTGCTGATCGTCTCGCGGCCGTTCCTGGAGATGAACAGGATCGAGGCGAAGCGCCTGCTGATGCCCAGTCTGACGATGCTGGTGGTCGAGCATCCGCTCGCGCAGTTGCCGTCGGCTCAGCTCCAGCAGAAGGGTGCGGCGCTGATCGACCAGGTACTTGCCGGTCTGACCGCGCGCCGAGCCGGCGAACCGGAAAGAGCCCGGGTCGGTGACCTCGCTTCGGTCGGCGCCTGAGGGAGCCGAGATGTCAGCGACGCTCGAACTGTCCGACGATCCGGTCGAACTGACCCAGGAACTGACCGCGCTGCAGATCGGTGACGGTCTGCCCGTGGTCCCGGCGACACCCGAGCGGGTGGCGCGCATGCTGGACGCGCTCGACGCGGCACCGGACGAGACGATCGGCTGGATGCCGCCGACGTGGGGCCAGGTGACCGCCCGCTTCATCGCGATCAATGCCGTGCTGGCCGGCTGCGCGCCGGAGCACATGCCGGTCCTGGTGGCCGCGACCCGGGCGATGCTCGATCCGGCGTTCAACCTGTACGGGATCCAGGCGACGACGAATCCGGTGACACCGCTGCTGGTCGTGCACGGGCCGATCACGCGCCGGCTGCAGATGAACGCCAAGGCCGGCGCGTTCGGACCGGGCAACTACGCGAACGCGGTGCTCGGCCGCGCGATCCGCCTGATCCTGACCAATCTCGGTGGTGCCATCCCGGGCGAGACCGACCGCGCCACCCAGGGTCAGGCTGCGAAGTACACGTTCTGCGTCGCCGAGAATGCCGAGGATACCCCGTGGCGACCATTCCATGCGCGGCGCGGCCTGCAGCCCGACGACGATGCCGTGACCGTGTTCGGAATCCAGGCCCAGCACAACATCATCGACGTGACCGCAGCCAACGGCTTCGAGCTGATGCAGGTCCTGGCGGGCGGCATGGCGGTCGTCGCGACCAACAATGTCACGCATGGCGGCGAGGCACTGCTGGTGATCAGTCCCGAGCATGCGCGACAGATCCATGAGAGCGGGTTCGATCCGGTCAGCGCCGGGCAGTTCCTGTACGAGCATGCGCGGATCGACATGCACCGCTTTCCGCCGAGACTGGTCGAGCACCTGCGCACGCGCCGGCCGATCTGGGTCGACATGGCGCACCTGCCGATCGTCGATCGGCACGAGGACATGCAGATTCTCGTCATCGGCGGCCCCGGGATCCAGGCCCAGTTCCTCCCGAGTTTCGGTGCCACTCGGGCGATCACGGAGCGCATCGTCGGCGCTCGGCGCTCGTAGCGTGAGCAGGCCTCCAGTCATGCAAGGAGATTCATCGATGTCGGAAGCCGCAGTGACGGCCGATGCGCCCCGCAGCGTCGGGTCGCGCATCACCGAGGAGGCGGTCGAACGGCTGCGCGCGAAACTGGGCCAGGTGGTGACCAGCTCGCATTCACCGTACCTGACCGAAACCAGCCGCGACGGCGTGCGCCACTGGGCCGAAGGCATCGGCGATGGCAACCCGCTGTGGACCGACGAAGCCGTCGGTCGCGCCAGTCCCTGGGGCAAGCCGTTGAGCCCGCCGACGGTGCTCTACGCGTTCGACAAGCTCGCGATCGGCTATCGCGGCGGCCTGCCCGGCGTGCATTCGATGTTCGGCGGCAGCGACTGGCACTGGCTGCGGCCGATCGCCTGGGGCGAGCGGATCGCGGCGACGGTCCGCTTCATCGACCTGATCGAGCGTCCGAGCCGCTTCGCCGGCCGCGCGTTCCAGCAGATCTCCGAGATCACCTTCCGGACCGACGGCGGCGAGACGGTCGCGGTCGCGCGCTCCTGGGGGTTCCGCACCGAGCGGACGACCGCCGCCGAACGCGGCAAGTATCGGCGCGTCGAAGTCTGCCGGTACACCCCGGACGAGCTGAACGAGATCGCCGCCCGCTATCGGAACGAGGCCGTGCGCGGCGCGACCCCGCGGTATGTCGAGAACGTCAGGGCGGGCGAAGTGCTGACGCCGATCATCCGCGGGCCGTACACCGCGACGACGGCGGTCGCGTTCGAGCAGGGCTGGGGGGGGCTGTTCATCAAGGCCCACGGGCAGGCGATGGACTACTTCACGCGCCATCCGAGCGCCGGCATCCTGAACGACTTCGGCGTTCCGGAGCCGCCCGAGGCGGTGCACTGGGACAACGAGCTGGCGCGCAAGGTCGGCGTGCCCGCCGCCTACGACTACGGGCCCGAGCGCATCTCGTGGATCGGCACGCTGCTGACCAACTGGATCGGCAACGCCGGCTTCCTCGAGCGGCTGCACGTGCAGGTCCGCAACCACAACATCGTCGGCGATCTGACCACCTGCTGCGCGCGCGTCGTCGCAGTGCCGGGCGGCGCCGAGGGTGCCGTGGAGCTCGAGGTCTGGGCGGAGAACCAGCGCGGCGAGATCACCGCGCGCGGCGAGGCGAGGGTGCTGTTGCCGTCGCGCGCCGCCGGCCAGCAGCGGCCCGTCACGCCGGCCGAGCAGGGCTTGCAGCAGTGAGCGGCGAACGCAAGTGATCCGACACGCTCAACCGGCGGTT
>JBFWQR010000164.1:0-15861 GCA_050249335.1 Lautropia sp. | reverse complement strand
TGCGCGGTGATCGTCAAGGCTCCGGAAGAAACGCCGGCCGGCCCGGCCGAGCTGATCCGCGCGTTCGCCGATGCCGGCATCCCGACCGGCGTGCTCGGCCTGGTCTACGGCAATCCGGCCGAGATTTCCGGCTACCTGATTCCGCACCCGGTGATCCGCAAGATCACCTTCACCGGCTCCACTCCGGTCGGCAAGCAGCTCGCCGCGCTCGCCGGCAGCCACATGAAGCGGGTCACGATGGAGCTCGGCGGCCATGCGCCGGTGATCGTCTGCGACGACGCCGATGTCGCGCTCGCGGTCTCGGCGACCGGCGCGGCCAAGTTCCGCAACGCCGGCCAGGTCTGCATCGCGCCGACCCGCTTCCTGGTGCACGAGCGCGTGCGCGAGGAGTTCGCCGCGGCGCTGACCAACCTCGCCAAGGGCCTGAAGGTCGGCGACGGCCTGCTCGAGACTACCCAGATGGGGCCGCTCGCCAATCCGCGCCGCCTGACCGCGATGGCCGCGATCAACGAGGACGCCGCCGCCAAGGGCGCCAAGGTACTGACCGGCGGCAGCCGGATCGGCGACGCCGGCAACTTCTGGCAGCCGACCGTGCTCGACGACGTGCCGCTCGAAGCCAAGGTGTTCAACGACGAGCCGTTCGGCCCGATCGCCGCGATCCGGCCGTTCAGCAAGCTGGAGGACGCGATCGCCGAAGCCAACCGGCTGCCGTACGGCCTCGCCGGCTACGCGTTCACCCGCTCGCTGAAGAACGCCGACCTGCTGACCCGCGGCGTCGAAGTCGGCATGCTGTGGATCAACATGCCGGCGATGCCGTCGGCCGAGATGCCGTTCGGCGGCATCAAGGACTCCGGCTACGGCTCCGAGGGCGGGCCGGAAGCGGTCGACGCGTATCTGAACGCGCGGGCGGTGGCGGTCGCGAACGTCTGACGCCGGCCGCGCAAGCGGCCGGGCCGGCAAAGGCCCGCGTCCGCGTCCGTGATTGCGCCCCCACGCCGCCTTCGCCGGCTACAGTAGCCTCGGCTCTCACAGGACTCTCGGGCATCGGGCGAGCACTCGCCCGCACTGTCGCCGGCGCGATCCCTGCAGAGGTCCGGATTGGCGACTGCCGTCAGCCCGCGCCAGATGCGCGGCCGCATGTCGCCTGGCTCCGGAATGCGCGGGGCGCGTCGGCACCATTGGCGAGCGGGCCGGCACGCGCGAGCCGGCGCGCGCCGACCAACATCCGCCGGCCGACATCCGATGTCGAAGCGAAGCGCCGCCGGTCGATCGGCAACGCCGGCGGGCAGCCGCGATGATGATCGCGCTATACTGCCCACAGTCGGGGCGTAGCGCAGTCTGGTAGCGTACCTGCATGGGGTGCAGGGGGTCGAGTGTTCGAATCACTCCGTCCCGACCAACGAACAAGCCGCGCGCTCGCGCGCGTCGAAATTACTTCGGCGGATCGCGCAGCGCATCCAGCGCCGCGATCAGGTCGGCGCGGATCGCTTTGACGTCGGACTGGCGGATGTCGATCGTCGCGTCGATCGGCTGAGTCAGTTCGGTTTCTTTCTTGCGGCCGGTCTGCACGGTCTCGGCGAGCCGGTTGCGGGCGCCGCTGATCGTGAAGCCGTGCTCGTAGAGCAGTTCGCGGATCCGGCGGATCAGCAGCACCTCATGGTGCTGGTAGTAGCGGCGGTTGCCGCGCCGCTTCATCGGCCGCAGCTGGGTGAATTCCTGTTCCCAGTAGCGCAGCACGTGCGGCTTGACGCCGCACAGGTCGCTGACCTCGCCGATCGTGAAATAGCGCTTGGCCGGGATCGGCGGCAGCACGACGCGCGCGTCGGCCTTGTGACTCGACCCGGTCATCAGCGCGATCTACCGGCGAGCGCGAGCGGCGACAACGGCGTTGACGTGGACGGCTCGGCCGCGACGGCGCCGCCGCCGGGTCGGCGCTGCGCGTCGATCTGGCCCTTGAGCTTCTGCGACGCATGGAAGGTGACGACCCGGCGCGCCGAGATCGGGATCTCTTCACCGGTCTTCGGATTGCGGCCCGGGCGCTGCGGCTTGTCGCGCAGCAGGAAGTTGCCGAAACCGGACAGCTTGACACTCTCGCCGCGGACCAGCGCAGCGCTGATCTCGTCGAAGAACGTCTCGACCATGTCCTTGGCTTCGCGCTTGTTGAGCCCGACCTGCTGGAACAGCATTTCGGCCAGCTCGGCCTTGGTCAGCGTCGTGTGTTGCCGGGTGGCCGGAAATGCACCGTCCCCGCCGTCGACCGGTTCGGCGTCGATCTCGTCACTGGCACCCCCGTGCGCCGCACTACGTGCGTCGGGCGGGGTCATTTCGTTTTGCTCCATCCGGACCGTCGAAACCTGCAAGACGGCTCGACCGGGACGGCGACTGCGATCGCGTCACGGCGCTCCGACTAGGCGCGCAACCGTGCAGCGTGGTTGCGGACCAGGAAATCGAGCACCATGGCCATCGCGGCGTCGACCTCGGCGTCGCTCAGGGTTCGGTCAGTATCTTGCATCCAGAAACGGAAGGCAAGGCTTTTCTCCTTATTTTCCAACGCCTTACCGCGGTATTCGTCGAACAGCTTGACGTTTCGGACACAAGCCGTTGTTGCTTCACCCGAGCAGAAGCTCCGAATCTGGTTCAACAGATCGCCGGCAAGCACTTGATCGGACACGACGACTGCGAGGTCGCGGATCGCCGGCGGATACTTGCTGGTCGGCTGCGGCGACGGCAGCGGCCGCAGCAGCAACGGCGCCGCGTCGAGCTCGAGCAGCAGCACCGGATGCGGCAGATCGAGCGCCTCGGCGAGCCGCGGATGCAACGCGCCGATCCAGCCGGCAGCGACGCCGCCGGCGTCGATCCGGGCGCTCTGCCCCGGATGCAGCGCCGGATGCTCGGCCGGCCGAAACTCGAACGCCTGCTCCGGGTGCGCGGCCTGCAGATCGCCCTTCAGGTCGAAGAAATCGGCATGGCGGTGCGGAGCGCCCCACTGCTCGTCGAGCACCGGCCCGTAGGCCAGCGCCGCGAGCCGCAGCGGCTGGGCGATACCGGCGACCGCCAGCTCGGAATCGGGCTGCGCCGGTGCCCGCAGGTAGGCGCGACCGAGCTCGAACAGCCGGACCCGGTCGGCCTTGCGGTTGAGGTTGTGCGCCAGATTGGCCAGCAGCCCGCTCCACAGCGTCGTCCGCATCACGTCGAGGTTCTCGGCGATCGGGTTGACCAGCCGGATCGGTGCGACCGTACCGGTACCGTAGCGGGCCTCGTCGGCCGACCAGACGAAGCTGTAGTTGACGACCTCCTGGTAGTCGCGCGCCACCCAGCGCCGCTTCAGCGCGAGCGTCGACAGCTGCGCCTCGGGCGCCGGCCGCATCGCCGCGCGGCCACGCGGCGGCTGCGCGACGATCCGCTCGAAGCCGTACAGCCGCACCACCTCCTCGATCAGGTCTTCTTCGATCGTCAGGTCGAAGCGGCGGGGCGGCGGCGTGACCGCGAACACGACGTCGCCGCTGCCGTCGGCGGTTTCGGTGAACGGCAGGTCGAGCCGGCGGAACGCGTCGCGGCAATCGGCGGCGCCGAGCGCGAGTCCGCTGACCCGGCGCAGCCGGCCGACCCGCAGCGCCACCGGCGGACGCGTCGGCATGCCGGTGATCTGGTCGTCGACCGGGCCGGCCTGGCCACCGCAGACCGCGAGCACCAGCCCGGTCAGGTACTCGAGATGGTCGGCGGTGGTCTCGGCATCGACGCCACGCTCGAAGCGCTGGGCCGCGTCGGTGCTGAAGTTGTAGCGGCGCGGCCGGCCGGCGATCGAGGTCGGCCACCAGAACGCGGCCTCGAGGTAGATGTCGCGGGTATCGAGCGTGACCGCGGTCGACTCGCCGCCCATGATGCCGGCGAGGCTCTCGACCTGGTGCTCGTCGGCGATCACGCCGACCGGCAGGCCGTCGCGCGGCCCGAGCGCGATGGTCTGGCCGTTCAGCAGCTCCAGCGACTCGCCGTCGCGGCCCCAGCGGACCGTCAGCCCGCCGCCGATCTTGGCGAGATCGAAGACGTGGGTCGGCCGGCCGAGCTCGAGCATCACGTAGTTCGACAGATCGACCAGCGCCGAGATCGAGCGCTGGCCGGCGCGTTCGAGCCGCTCGCGGATCCATGCCGGGGTCGGCGCGCGGGCATCGACGCCGCGGACGATCCGGCCGCTCCAGCGGCCGCACAGCTCGGGCGCCGCGATCGTGACCGGCAGGTGATCGGACAGCGTCGGCACGACCGGCTGCCAGCTCGGCGGCCGGTACGGCGTGTCGGTGATCGCGGCGACCTCGCGGGCGACACCGGTCACCGACATGCAATGCGCGAGGTTCGGCGTCAGTTTCAGCGTCAGCACCGATTCATCGAGTGCCAGCGCGGCGCGCAGGTCGGCGCCGGGCGCGAGCTCGGCCGGCGCCGATCCGGCCGGCGCCGATCCGGCCGGAAGATCCATGATGCCGCGATGATCGTCGTCGAGGCCCAGCTCGCGCGACGAGCACAGCATGCCCTGGCTGGTGACGCCGCGCATCGCGCTCTCGCGGATCTCGACGCCGCCGGGCAGCCGGGCACCGGGCAGCGCGCAGGCGGTCAGCATGCCGACGCGGACGTTCGGCGCGCCGCAGACGATCTCGAGCGGCTTGCCTGCCGGCGAGGCGGCGCCGACGTCGACCCGGCAGACCGTCAACCGGTCCACGGCCGGATGGCGCGCCACCTCGAGCACCCGCGCCACCACGACGCCGGCGAACGGTGGCGCGTACGGCCGCTGCTCCTCGACCTCGAGCCCGCCCATCGTCAGCCGCTGCGCGAGCGTCGCGGAATCGATCGCGGGATCGCAATAGGCGCGCAGCCAGCGCTCGGGAATTCTCATGATCGTGTCGTGCTCGGCACGCCGCCGGTCAGCCTGTCTACCCTAGGCGAACTGACGCAGGAAGCGCAGGTCGTTGTCGAAGAACAGGCGCAGGTCGTCGACGCCGTAGCGCAGCATCGCGAGCCGCTCGATACCCGAGCCGAATGCGAAGCCGATGTAGCGCTCGGGGTCGAGACCGATGTTGCGAACCACGTTCGGATGCACTTGTCCGGAGCCGGAGACCTCGAGCCAGCGCCCTTTCAGCGGCCCGTCGGCGAAGCGCATGTCGATCTCGGCCGACGGCTCGGTGAACGGGAAGTACGACGGCCGGAAGCGGACCTCGAGGTCGTCCCGCTCGAAGAAGCGCTGCAGGAAGTCGGTGTAGACGCTCTTCAGGTCGGCGAAGCTGACGTCCTCGTCGATCCACATACCCTCGACCTGATGGAACATCGGCGAGTGCGTCGCGTCCGAATCGACCCGATAGGTCTTGCCCGGCACGATCACCTTGATCGGCGGCTGGTGCATCCGCGCGTAGCGGATCTGCATGTTGCTGGTGTGCGTGCGCAGCACCAGCGGCTCGGCCGCGCCACCCGCTGCGGGGACGGCCGGCGGCTCGACGTAGAACGTGTCGTGCATCGAACGCGCCGGATGGTCGGCCGGCATGTTCAGCGCGGTGAAGTTGTAGAAATCCTGCTCGATCTCCGGCCCGTCGGCGACGTCGAAACCGATCGAGCGGAAGATCGCCTCGATCCGCTCGATCGCCAGCGAGATCGGATGCAGGCCGCCGCTGCCGCTGCCGCGGCCGGGCAGCGTCACGTCGATCCGCTCGGCCGACAGCTTGCGCGCCAGCATCGCGTCGCGCAGTTCGCGGGTCCGTTCGGCGAGCAGCGCTTCGATCCGCTGCTTGGCCTGGTTCAGCGCCTGGCCGCGCTCCGCCTTCTCGGCGCCGGACAGCTGGCCGAGCGACTTCATCAGCGCGGTCAGCGCGCCGGCACGGCCGACGAAAGCGGCCTTCGCATCAGCGAGGCCGGCCTCCTCGGAGACACCGGCGAAGCGTGCCCGCGCCGCCTCGACCAGCTGCTCGAGCTCGCGCTGCGGCTCGCTCACCGGACCGATCGGCGAATCGCGCGCCGGCTCAGGCCGCGGCCGGCGTGGCCGCCGGCGTGCCGAGCTTCGACTTGACCTGTTCGACGATGACGCCGAACGCTGCCTTGTCGTTGACGGCGAGCTCGGCGAGCACCTTGCGGTCGAGCTCGATCTCGGCCTTGGCGAGCCCGTTGATGAACGTGCTGTAGGTCAGCCCGTGCTCGCGAACCGCGGCGTTGATCCGGGTGATCCAGAGCGCGCGGAACACGCGCTTGCGGTTGCGGCGGTCGCGATAGGCGTACTGCCCGGCGCGCATGACCGCTTCCTTGGCGATTCGGAAGACGTTGCCGCGACGGCCACGGTACCCCTTGGCCTGGTCGATGACTTTCTTGTGGCGGGCGTGCGCTGTGACGCCGCGTTTCACGCGTGGCATGGTCTCTCCTGCTCAGGCGTACGGCATCATCGCGCGGATGCTGTTCGTGTCCGACTCATGGACCTGAACCGCACCACGCAGATGGCGTTTGTTCTTGGTCGTTTTCTTGGTCAGGATGTGGCGCTTGAACGCCTGCCCGCGCTTGACCGTGCCGCCCGGGCGAACGCGGAACCGCTTGGCCGCGCTCTTCTTGGTTTTCATCTTGGACATGTTGAACCGCTGTCGTGAACGCCGGCCGCAACCCCGGCCCCGGGGCCGAAGCGACCGCGGTGCCGTGACCGAGCGTCTGCCGTTCGCGTCCGATCAGGGTGACGAGCGCCGCCGGTGCGGCACACTGCCGGGCTACCGCGTGCTCGTACTTGACGACCCGCCAGACGTTCGAAAGGCAAGCCTTTGATGATAGCAGGACCCAGCGGGAGCCGCAAAGCCACGCGGCAATGCCGGACGATCTTGAGTTTCCGCCCTCCTCGGAGGGCGCGACCTGCCGCGGCAGGTCCGGGGCGGCGCCCGGACGCGGCTTCGTGGCCTACTTCTTCTTGCGCGGCGCGACCATCATGACCATCTGCCGGCCCTCGAGCCGCGGCATCGATTCGACGACGGCGACGTTGTCGATGTCGGCGCGGACCCGCTCCAGCAGGCGGACGCCGAACTCCTGGTGCGCCATTTCGCGGCCCCGGAAACGCAGCGTGATCTTGACCTTGTCGCCTTCTTCGAGGAAGGCCAGCATGTTGCGGACCTTGATCGCGTAGTCGCCGTCATCGGTCGCCGGCCGGAACTTGACTTCCTTGACCTGGACGATCTTCTGCTTGGCGCGCGCTTCGGCGCTGCGCTTCTGTTCCTGATAGCGGAACTTGCCGTAGTCCATCAGCCGACAGACCGGCGGCACTGCGGTCGGCGCGATTTCGACCAGGTCGACATCGGCCTCTTCGGCCATGCGACGAGCCTCTCCGAGCCGGACGACGCCGATGGGCTCGTTGTCCTTGCCGACCAGGCGCACTTCCGGCGCCGTGATCTCACCGTTCAGACGGTGGGTACGTTCAGTAGCGATGCTGGGATCTCCGAAGATGGAATCGAACGACTGTGTCTCGCCCGCGGTTGCGCAACCTGCGAAGCCTGCGCTCGTTCGTCAACGAGCGCTACGGCCCCGGCCGGAGACTTCTGCGCCGATCATCTTCGTCAAGGTATCCAGCGTCATCACCCCCAGGTCTTTGCCACCTCTGGCGCGAACAGCCACCTGCCCGGCCTGCATTTCCTTGTCGCCGACCACCAGCAGATAGGGAATCTTTTGCAGACTGTGCTCTCTGATTTTATAGCCGATCTTGTCGCTTCGCAAATCGGATGAAACCCTAAATCCTTGTTTTATCAGGCTTTGTGCGACCGATTCTGCGTAGACCGCCTGGCTGTCGGTGATCGACAGCACGACCGCCTGCACCGGCGCCAGCCAGGCCGGCAGTGCGCCGGCGTGATTCTCGATCAGGATGCCGATGAAACGCTCCAGCGAGCCGACGATCGCGCGGTGCAGCATCACCGGCCGGTGGCGGGCGTTGTCTTCGGCGACATACTCGGCGTCGAGGCGCTCGGGCATCATCGGGTCGTACTGCATGGTGCCGACCTGCCACGGCCGGCCGATCGAATCCTTCAGGTGGTATTCGATCTTCGGGCCGTAGAACGCGCCCTCGCCCGGCAGTTCTTCCCAGTCGACGTCGCAGGCACGCAACGCCGCGCGCAGCGCCTGCTCGGCCTGGTCCCAGACCGCGTCGGTGCCGAGCCGCTTGGCCGGCCGCAGCGCCAGCTTGACCTTGACATCGTCGAAGCCGAAATCCCGGTAGACCGCCATCGCCTGGCGATGGAACGCGGTCACCTCGGGCTCGACCTGCGCCTCGGTGCAGAAGATGTGGCCGTCGTCCTGGGTGAACCCGCGCACCCGCATGATCCCGTGCAACGCGCCCGACGGCTCGTTGCGATGGCAGGCGCCGAACTCGCCGTAGCGCAGCGGCAGATCGCGATAGCTGCGCAGGTTCGAATTGAAGATCTGGACATGGCCGGGACAGTTCATCGGCTTGACCGCGTACTCGCGGTTCTCCGACGCGGTGAAGAACATGTTCTCCTTGTAGTTGTCCCAGTGCCCGGAGCGGCGCCAGAGGCTGACGTCGAGGATCTGCGGACAGCGCACCTCCTGGTAGCCGCTGTCGCGATAGACCGCGCGCATGTAGCTCTCGACCTGCTGCCAGATCGCCCAGCCCTTCGGGTGCCAGAACACCATGCCGGGCGCCTCGTCCTGCGTATGGAACAGGTCGAGCTCCTTGGCGAGCCGCCGGTGATCGCGCTTCTCGGCCTCCTCGAGCATGTGCAGATAGGCGTCCTGGTCTTCCTTCCGGGCCCAGGCGGTGCCGTAGATCCGCTGCAGCATCTCGTTGTTCGAGTCGCCGCGCCAGTAGGCGCCGGCCAGCTTCATCAGCTTGAAGACCTTGAGCCGGCCGGTCGACGGCACGTGCGGCCCGCGGCACAGGTCGATGAAATCGCCCTCGCGATAGAGGCCGATCGGCTCGTCGGCCGGGATCGCGGCGATGATCTCGGCCTTGTACTTCTCGCCGATCGATTCGAAGAACCGGACCGCGTCGTCGCGGCTCCAGACCTCGCGGGTCACCGGCTCGTCGCGCTTCGCGAGCTCGCGCATCTTCTGCTCGATCGCGGCGAGATCGTCCGGCGTGAACGGCCGATGGTACGAGAAGTCGTAGTAGAAGCCGTTCTCGATCACCGGGCCGATCGTGACCTGCGCGTCCGGAAACAGCTGCTTGACCGCATAGGCGAGCAGGTGCGCGGTCGAATGGCGGATCACCGCGAGGCCGTCGGCGTCGCGATCGGTGACGATCGCGACCCGCGCATCGGACTCGACCCGGTGCGACAGGTCGACCAGGCGGTCGTCGACGCGGCCGGCGAGCGCGGCCTTGGCGAGGCCGGCGCCGATCGAGGCGGCGATCTGCGCGACGGTGACCGGCTCGGCAAACTGGCGTTGCGAGCCGTCGGGGAGCGTGATGATGGGCACGGCGTGAACTGTCGGCGGACCGGGTTGACGGGCCAGGTTGACGGACGAGATAACGGACTCGGTTGACGGACCGAGCCGATATGATACCGACCGCTGGAGAACGCGAACCGATGAAGATCCGTGACATCCGAACCGTCTGCTTCCGGCAGCCGATGATCCCGCTGCACGCCGGCAACTTCGCCGGCGACCTGGAGCTGGTGCTGACCGTGGTCGAGGCCGACGACGGCCGCGAAGGCTACTCGCTGGCACGCGCCCACGGCGGCCAGCCCGGCCGCACCATCGCCGACCCGATCACCGCGTCGCTGCGCGCCCGCGCGCTCGGCATGGACCCGCGGCAGCCGCAGCCGGTCTGGGACCGGATGGCGGCGCTCGAGCCGGCCGGCTACGTCAGCGTCTTCGCGCTGGCCGCGGTCGACGTCGCGATCTGGGACCTCGCCGCCAAGGCTCAGGACCGGACGGTCGCGGCGCTCTGCGGCGGCCGGCGCAGCTCGATCCAGCCGTACGCGAGCTCGTCGCACTACCAGACGATCGATGACTATCTCGCCGATCTCGACGCCGCGGTGCGCGCCGGCTACACCGCCTACAAGGCGCATCCGTTCCATGACCCCGACCGCGACATCGACCTGGCCCGAGCGCTGCGCGACGCCGCCGGCGCCGGCTTCCGGCTGATGCTCGACGTCGCCAAGCGTTATGACTACGACGGCGCGCTGCGCGTCGGCGAGGTGCTGCAGTCGCTCGACTTCCACTGGTACGAGGAACCGCTGCCGCAGCACGACTGGGCCGGCTACCGGCGCCTGCGCCAGGCGCTGCAGATTCCGGTGATCGGCGGCGAGACGCTGCCCGGGCTGTACCCGGCGATCGGCAATGCGCTCGCCGCCGATGCCTATGCCGCGGTGCTCTGCGACGTCTACTGGAAAGGCGGCATCACCGGCTGCCTGCGCACGATCGAGCTGTGCCAGGCGCGCGGCGTGCCGGTAGTCTCGCACCATGGCGCCAGCGCGCTGATGAACCTGGCGAACCTGCACGTGCTGTGCGGCGCGACCGACGTCGAGATGATCGAAATGCTGTTTCCGGAGGAGCCGTATCGCTACGGTGCGACCCGCTATCTCCGGCTCGCGGACGACGGCCGCGTGCATCTGCCTGACGCGCCGGGGCTTGGCGCCGGGCCGGACTGGGCCTACATCGAGGCCAATCGCTGCGGTGATTGACCCGCGATCGACCAGAGAAAGATGGTAGGCGCGATTGGACTCGAACCAACGACCCCCACCATGTCAAGGTGGTGCTCTAACCAGCTGAGCTACGCGCCTGTTGCGGGCCGCAGTATAGCGCAACTCACGGCGCCTTCGCCGCAGCGCGCAATCGTTGCGCGGGCGGACCGATCGTCAGATCGTCGACCCGCGGCCGCGGTGCATCACTGCACCCGGAACACTCGCCGCCGCTCGGCGCGATCCATCAGCGCCGCGACATGGCGCGACAGGATCAGGCGGTCCGGATACTGCAGCAACAGCACTACCGAGCGACGGTCGTTGATCCAGGCCACCTTGGCCAGGATGCGCTTGCGCGAGCTCGAGATCAGCTCCAGCCATTGACCGGGCGCGAGGTCGCGGCCGAGCTCGCCGGCGCTGATGTCCATCCGTACCGGGCTGCGCGGCGCATCGTCGAGCGACGTGCTGTCGATCAGCCGGCGCAGCTTCAGTTCCGAGGCCGACTGGCTCTGTGCCTCGCCGAGGTCGTTGCCGGCCGCACCGCCGCTGCGGTCCGAGGCTCGTTCGGTTCGCCCGGCTCTTTCGGACCGGTCGTCACGACGACGGCCGGCTGCCGGAGATCCCGCCGGCTCGTCGTCGCCGAGCAGCGCGGGCTTCAGCGTCGGCCACTGGCCTGGCTCGAGCACCGGCGGCTCGGCGGCCCTGGCCGGCGCCACTGTCCGGCGGCGTTCGACCGGCACCGCCGGCAGTTCGGGATACGGCGACGCTTCGAGATCGGTCGCGTCGCGCGGACCGAAACGCCTCGGCTCCAGCGACGGCAACTGCTCGGCGGGCGGCAGTTCGATACTGTCCTCGTCACGGCGCGCCGGCCGCGCCGCGACTGGTGCCGATGCCGGCGGCTCGACGGCGGCGGGCACGGTCGCTCCCGCACTCCGACGGGCCGGCGCGGCACCGGCGATCGGATCGACGAGCATCGGTGGATCCTCGGCCGCGCTGGCGGCCGCGCTGCCAGCCGCGGCCGGCGCGGCCGCGCTCTTCGCCGGCTTGCGCCCGCGCTGCATCCGGCGCAGGTGGATCAGGAACATCTCGTCGAAGAACGGACGGTAATCCTCGGTCTTGGCGCCGATGTCGCTGACGCCCTGCCCCAGGACCTTCAGCATCGTCGGGATTCGTTGCGCCAGCTCGGTACGGCTGCGGCGCTCGCCGGCGCCGTCGATGGTCCAGAGCAGATCGTCGACGACGTTGAGCGCGGCCTGATAGCCCGGGCTCTCCTCGCCGTCGCGCAGCACCGCGGTGCGCAGATGGCGCAACCATGCGCTCTTCAGGAACTCGACCACCGTCTCCGGCACGTCGCGGCCCTGCAGCCGCGCGTCGAGCAGCTGCTCGATCCGGCTGCTGACCTCGATCTCGCGCTCGCGCGACGGCCGGCGGCGATAGTCGCGGCGATTGCGGCGGCCGACGTTCGATTCGAGCTCGTGTCGCTCGCGCGTGACCTTCGAGACCAGTTGACCGATGCCGTAGTTGGCGCGCCGGTACTCGATGCCGACCTGCTCCGACAGCACGGTGCTGCGGATCTGGAACGCATGGGCAACCACCTCGACCGCGCGCACCACGGTCTGGATCCGCGCGTGCAGTTCGCTGCCGCGCGCCAGTTCGTCGGGGTAGGCGGTCGCGATCGCGGCGATATGCTCGACCAGCCGCCGCACCGAGCGCGGCTCTTCGCCGAGATAGCCGACATCGAGGCATGCCAGCGTGACTGCCGGCAGCTGCAGCCGCCACAGCAGCGGCTTGGCCGGCTCGGGCATCCGCTCGCTGTCGGTCGCGTAGTCGAACATCGCCGACACCAGGTCGAGCGTCGCGAGCTGCGCCGAGCCGACCTCGGCATCCTTCATCTGCGTGCGCAGCTGGGCGAAGAACGCCTCGCGCGCAGCGGCGCTGAACGGCGCCTGGCCGACCCGATGCGCGAACGCGATCGCGTCGTGCTCGAGCTTCTCGACGCTCGGCAGCAGCACGGCCTTGCGGAATGCCGAGCGCGGATTCGAGCTGCCGACGATCGGATGCTCGCCGAGCGTCTTCGACGCTTCGACATTGCGCACGGTCGCGCGTGCCGCGGCCGCCACCTCCGGTGCCGGCCCGGCAGTGGGAGCAGCTGCCGCTTCCGGCTGCGCTGCCGGTTGCGGTGCGGGTTGCGCCGCGGACTGTGGCTCGGGCTGCGCTGCAGCTTGCGGCTCGGCTTGCGCTGCGGACTGCGACTCGGGCCGCGCTTCGGATTGCGCCGGCTCGGGCGCGACCGCCGGCTGTGCCGGCGTGACCGATGTGCCGACCGCAGCCGGCGCAGCGACGACCACCGTCGCGCCGCCGCGCGCACCGCGCGCGACCGCCGACTCGACCGCCTTGCGCAGGCCGGGAAACAGGACGATCCGAGGCATCGTCGACAGGATGCCCGCTTCGACCATGCGGCGATCGGCAGCAGCGATGATCTCGCGCATCGGTTGCACCGCATGACGATGCAGCGCCGCCTCGACCCGCTCGGCGGTCAGCGGATCCGAGGTGTACGGCCGCAGCGCCGCGACCAGCGCGAAGGCGAGCGCCTTGGTGCCGAGCGGGCAGGTATCCTCATCGGGCACCGCGCCGGTCAGCTGGGCCAGCCGGCCGAGGTAGGCCGGATAGGCTTCTTCGAGCGCTTCCCGCGCCCGGGCCGCGAGCGTCTGCGCGACGATCTGGTCGGCCAGCTCGGCATCGCTGACCAGCTCGAAGCCGCGCCCGCGCGGCGTTGCCGGCACGGCCTGCAGCGAACGGAAATGGAACTCGTCGAGCGCGGCAACCGCGGCCTCGACGCGGCTGTCGCCGGACTCGCGCAGCGTCGCCGAGGCTTCGGCCAGCGCGCGCTCGGTCGCGAGGTCCAGCGCGACCTGTACCGGCACGCGCAGCTCGTCGGCGATCTTCGGCAGCATGTCGGCGACGGCGTGAGACAGCCGCAGCCCGGCGGACTTGCGCAAGCGGTCGAAGAGCGCGAACTGTTCCGGAACCGGCACCACGGAGCCTCCAGATGGAGCGATGGCCTCGATGACGTCCTCGTGCCACGATCGACCCGTCGGACTGCTGCGATCGATCTTAGGCGATGTCGTCATTCGGCTCCGTGAACAAAGTAACCGCGGCCCTGAGGTTGCCGGCGACACGGCTGCGAGCGGCTGCCCGATGCCGGCAGGTTCGCGGTGTCCTTGCGGTCGATGCGGCCGAGGGCCGCGCAACCACGGCGTATTGCGATACCGAAACAGTCATGATCCGCCACGGCAGCGCCCGCTTCCGGCACCGGGCCGCCTGCATCGCGGCTACCGTGCCGGCCTGCCCTGCCCCTGAAATGAGCCGCAAACCATTGTTTTGATTGAATTTATCGTAGCACACCGGCGAATTCCCGGCACGCCGCCGCAGCGCCGGCCAGGTGCCGGCGAAGCATCCTGTGCGCTGCCCAGCGCCGTACGCTCGATGTAACGGGCAGCGTACGTTACCGGACGTTTCGAACGACCAGCCGGCCGCCGGCAGACGCTAGACTTTCACCGGCGGGCGCGCGACACGATTCGCGACGCCCGGCAACCAGACCGGTGGAAGGATGAAGAAAAGTTTCACTCTCGTGACGATCGTCGTCGGGACCTCGCTTGCCGCCTGCGGCGGTGGCGGCTCGGACTCGGCGGTCTCTGCCAACCCGCCGGCGCCGACGCCGGTGCCGGCGCCGACACCCTCCGCGCCGGTCCCGGCGCCGTCTCCGATCGGCAATCCGCCGGCCGGCAAGCTGCCGGCTCCGCTGACCGAACTGCCGGCAGGCAACGGCGCGACGTTCTCGGGCGCGCAGATCGCACGGGCGCTGGCGCAGCCGGTATCGCCGGTCAGCGATTTCGTCGCCGGGCGCCGAATGTATCTGGGGCTCGGCACCGCGCTGGCCGGCTATGTCGAAAGCAACGGCACGACGATCACCACCCGGACGCTCGCGCCGGCAGGCTCGCAGTACGAGCAGAGTCGCAGCGTCTCGATCACGCCGGCTCAGGTCAGCGGCGGCCTGGCCCCGTCGGTCGACGGCGTCCGCTACGACGGCACGCCGTTGCCGCTGACCGGCAACTTCGCGGCCAACCAGCAGGCCGCGGAATGGACCAGCGGTGCAAACAAGGTCGCCCTGTGGCCGACCGTGATCGCCAACAAGCCCGGTGCCCTGCGGCTGTGCTGGCTGATCCAGACCAGCGCCGCATTCCGCTTCGCCTGCACCGACCATCGCGAAGCCGACGGCAGGATCTTCGGTGCCGCCACCGACGAGGTCATCGAAGGGACGGTCTACCCGCTCCGCTGGCAATGGGAAGCGACCCCACGCGCCGGCGGCTGGGCGCTGGCCGACTATGCACCGGGCGGTGATGCCGCGATCCCGGCACGGGCGATGAACTGCACGACGACGACCATCGGCCCCGGTTCGACCGGCCCGGTGCAGGATATCCGGCAAGTGACGTTGACACCGTCGGAGGTGCTGATCGGGAACGAGCTCTTCGAACGTCACGAGATCTCGGAGAATACCGAATCGCGCAGCGGCAACCAGGTCACCTACACCCATTCGTTCGCACCGAATCCGGCGACGCTGTTCCAGACCAGCTATACCCTCGAAGCCGGTCGGTTGACCCTGGTACGGCGTGCCCAGGGCGGCGCCACCAGCGGAAGCCGTATCGAGTGCCAGTAGCCAGCCCGAGCGACTCGCGCCCGGCGCGATTCGATTCAGGCACACTCCGGTTCAGGCACACTCTGGAATAGCCGGCCCGCGGCACGCGCCGCGGGCCGGCGCGCATTCCAGGAAACACGATGCAGCAACTGTTGGTCTACCAATCGCTGTGGGCGATGGAGCGCCGTCGCCCCGACGGTCAGGAATGGTCGCTCGACGAGAAGCTCGCGATGATCCGCGACGGCGGCTTCGACGGCGCCGGCGTCCGCTTCTTCGATCGCGACTACGTCCGGACCGTGACCTCGTTCCTGAAGGCGCACGGCATGACCTGGCAGGCGCAGTGCTACCCGCAGACCGTCGACGACCTGAAGCCGATCATCGAGCACGTCCGGGAGTTCGGCGCCGACCACATCAATCTGCAGCCCGATGTCCGGCCGCACACCATCGAGGAATGCATCCCGCTGCTCGAAGGCTGGCGCCGGCTCGGCCGCGACGCCGGCATCCCGGTGCACATCGAGACGCATCGCGACCGGA
>JBFWQR010000163.1:0-15923 GCA_050249335.1 Lautropia sp. | reverse complement strand
GACGTGGCCGCCGATGATCGCCGCGATCGCCTCGCCGCCGCCCTTGAACGGCACGTAGTTGATCTTGGTGGTGTCGGCGCCGATCGCCTTGCCGGCCAGGCCGACCAGAATGTGATCGGTGCCGCCGGCCGAACCGCCACCCCAGGAGACGCCGCCGGGCTTGTCCTTGAACGCCTTCATCAGGTCGCCGAAGGTCTTGTGCGGCGACGACGCCGGCACCACGATGACGACCGACTCGGTGGTCAGCCGGGCGATCGGCGTGACCATCGACAGATCGACGTTCGACTTCGACAGCATGATGCCGCCGACCATCACCATGCCGCCCATCATCAGCGCCGAGCCGTCGCCCTTGGCGGAGTTGATGAACTGCGACAGGCCGAGCGTGCCGCCGGCACCGCCCTTGTTCTCGAACTGCGCGCCGGAGATCATGCCGGCGGCCTGCAGCGCCGCCGCCAGCGCGCGGCCGGTCTGATCCCAGCCGCCGCCCGGGTTCGCCGGGACCATCATCTTCAGGTTGCCGAGGCTCTGCGCCGCGGCCGGCGTGGCGGCAAGGCCTTGGGCAGCCAGCGCCGCCAGCGCCGCCAGCGTGAATTCACGTCGTTGCATTTGTTGTCGTCTCCGAAGGATGAATCCTTGCCGCGTCGGTACCTGGCGGCCGCACGGTCGTCGCTTGCGAGTATGCAGCGTGGTGGGGGGCCGCACAGCTAGTGTATCTCCGAATGGGCGGCTGGCTTGCCTGGGTCTGGTGCGGCGAGGCACCGCGGCGGGGCTCGGAGGCTGCCGCTCCGAGGCCGCCGCTCCGAGGCTGCGGCTTCAGAACTCCATGTCGAGCTCGTCGATCTCGTCCGGCTCGCGCCGCGCCGCCGCGATCCATTCCTGCAGCTCCGGCATCGCCAGGATCCGGCTGCAGTAGCCGGCGAGCGGCGCCTCGAGCCGGACGTCATAGGTCTGGAAGCGGGTCACGACCGGCGCGTACATCGCGTCGGCGAGCGAGCGCCGGCGGCCGAACAGGTACGGACCCTTGTACCGCTTCAGGCAGTCGTGCCAGATCACCGTGATCCGGTCGATGTCGCCCTGAGCCCGCGCCCAGACCCGGTGTTCCGGCAGATGCGCCTTGAGGTTCATCGGCAGCGCCGCGCGCAGGCTGGCGAAGCCGGAATGCATCTCGCCGCAGATCGATCGGCAGTGCGCACGCGCCGCGCGGCCGGCGGGCAGCAGTCCGCTGTCCGGATGGAGCTCGTGCAGGTATTCGGCGATCGCGAGGGTATCCCAGATCCGGATGCCGTCGTGGGTCAGGCAGGGCACCAGGATCGATGGCGACAGCAGCAGCAGCTCGCGTCGGGCATCGCTGTCGTCGGGCGGAATCACGACCTCGTCGAACGGGATGCCGGCGAAGCGGACGATCAGCCAGCCGCGCAGCGACCATGACGAATAGTTGCGGCTGCTCAGGGTCAGGGTGGCGCGTTTCGGCATGACGAGCGAGGCGGCGGCGGCGATCGGCCGGGGTGGGGTGCCCCGGGGTATGGCCCGAATCCTGCAAGGCACATGCCAGCCGGCACGGCCGGTCGCCGGATGCGTCGTGCGTCACGGCTGCACCGGGGGGCGGTTGCTCCGAGCCGCCGACACGGAGGGCGCGGTTGCTGTATCAGGCCTACGAACACCAGAACGCGCTGTTGTCGCCGCTGCGCGCGCTGGCCGCGCTGTTCGACCTCGCGGTCGGGCCGGCCGACGGGGCGACCGTCGCGGCCGACTGCTATCGGGCGCCGCCATGGTCGGCCGCCGGCTTCGGCAGCGGCCTCTGGCAGCGGCTGTCGGCCGCCTGCGAGGTGCTGGCACTGGCGACGCTGACGCACCAGCGGCCGGAGTTCGGTATCGACGAGGTCACCGTTGCCGGGCGCCGGCTGCCGGTGACCGAGGAGGTCGCGCTGCGCACGCCGTTCGGCGCGCTGCTGCATTTCCGCAAGCACGGTGCGGCGCCGCAGCCGCGGGTGCTGATCGTCGCGCCGATGTCGGGCCACTTCGCGACGCTGCTGCGCGATACCGTGCGCACCATGCTCGCCGACCATGACGTTTACATTACCGACTGGGGCAACGCCCGCGAGGCGCCGCTCGCCGCCGGCCGCTTCGGCCTCGCCGAATACATCGGGCATCTGGTCGCGTTCCTCGACCGGATCGGGCCCGGCGGGCATCTGATGGCGATCTGCCAGCCATGCGTCGCGGCGCTCGCCGCGACCGCGCTGATGGCCGAAGACGGTCATCCGGCGACACCGGCGAGCATGGTCCTGATGGCCGGCCCGATCGACTGCCGGATCGGTCCGACCGCGGTGAACCGGCTCGCGACGTCGCGGTCGATCGAATGGTTCGAGCGCCAGCTGATCGCGCGGGTGCCGGCACGCTATCCCGGCGCCGGCCGCCGGGTCTATCCGGGGTTCGTCCAGCTGTCCGCGTTCATGAACATGAACCTCGAGCGGCATCTGGCGGCGTTTCGCGGCTACTTCGCCGACCTGGCCGCCGGCCGCGAGGCGCAGGCGGCCGCGACCCGCCACTTCTACGAAGAGTACTTCGCGGTCGCCGATCTGCCCGCCGAGTTCTATCTCGAGACGGTGCGGCTGGTGTTCCAGGAGTTCGCGCTGCCGCTCGGCCGGTTGCGGATCGGCGGCCGCACCGTCGATCCGCGGGCGATCCGGCGGACCGCGCTGTTGACGGTCGAAGGCGAGCGCGACGACATCTGTGCGCTCGGCCAGACGCTGGCCGCGCACGACCTCTGCGGCCGCATCCCGCTGTTCATGAAACAGCACTACATCCAGGCCGGGGTCGGCCACTACGGCGTGTTCAGCGGCCGCCGCTGGGCCGCCAAGATCTATCCGATCGTGCGCGAGCTGATCCAGGTCACCGAGCAGACCGGGTTGATGCTGCCGCGGCCGCACGCCGGATCCGGGGGCGCAACACCCCGGCTGCAATTCGGATCCGATGCTGCAATGTCCCGGTCCGGATCCGATGCTGCAATGTCCCGGTCGCAAGCCGGGTCCGGCGCCGCCGGCCGGAGGCCGCAGCGGGGATAATCGGGGCCGGGCGTCGTGCCCGGGATGCCTGGAGGGCCCCGTGCTGAAGAAGGGATTGATCGCGATCGGCGTGCTGGTGCTGCTGCTGGTGGCAGCCGCGGTCGCGCTGGTCACGCTGGTCGACGTCGACCGTTTCAAGCCGCAGATCCAGCAGTTCGTCGCCGACCGCTATCAGCGGACCCTGACGATCGACGGTGCGCTGTCGCTGTCGGTGGTGCCGCGGATCGCGCTGACGCTGCCGGCGATGACGCTGTCCGAGCCGCGTACCGCGACGCCGGCCGCGCGGCTCGCCGGTGCCCGCGTCGCGGTGGCACTGTGGCCGCTGCTGCGCGGCGAGGTGATCGCCGACAAGATCGCGATCGACGGGCTCGATGCCCGGATCGAGCGGCGCGCCGACGGTTCGACCAGCATCGACGACCTGCTCGGCGGCACCGCCGGCGCGCCGCCGGGGCAGTCGCCGGCGTCATCGCAGTCGCCGCCGCAATCGACGCCGCAATCGCCGTCGACCTCGCAGTCGCCGGCAGGCACGTCCGGCGGCAAGCCGATGGCGCTGCCGCGCTTCGACATCGGCGGCATCGCGCTGACCAACGCCCGGATCGAACTGGTCGACCGCGCCGCCGCCGCCACGACCACCGTCGAGCGGCTGTCGCTCGAGACCGGACGGCTGGCCAACCGGGCGACCACGCCGCTCAAGCTCGCGGCCGACGTCGCGGCGACGCAGCCGAAGCTGGCCGCCCGGTTGTCGCTGCGCGCCGAGGCCGACTACGACCTGGACGCCGGCCGCTTCGGCGTCCGCGGTCTCGACGCGACGGCCGCCGGCCAGTACGCCGACCAGCGCTTCGACGCCCGCATCGGCGCGCCGCAGCTCGTGATCGGCGCCGACGCCGCGAGCGGCGACACGGTCACCGCGGTGGTCAAGCTCGCCGGCACCGCTCCCGGCGCGGCAGCGATCGAAGCGAAGCTCGACGCGAGCGGCCTCGGCGGCCGCAGTGGCGCGCTGACGATCGCGAAGCTCGCGATCGATGCGACGCTGGCGCAGCCGCCACGCAAGGTCGTCGCCCAGCTCGCGACGCCGGTCGCCGGCAATCTCGACACCGGCAGCTGGCAACTCGCCGGCCTGACCGGCACCGTCACGATCGATGACCCGGGGATCGCCAACGGCAGTGCGCGGATCGAGCTCGCCGGTCGCGCGTCGGCCGACACCGAGCGCGAGCAGGTCCGCGCCGATCTGAATGCGAAGGCCGAGGGGTCGACATTGACCGCGAAACTGTCGGTCGACGACTTCGCCAAACCGCGGCTCGGCGTCGAGCTCGACGCCGACCGCCTCGACGTCGACCGCTTCATCGCGCCGGCACCGGCGAAGCCGCCGGCGCCAGCCTCGCGGCCAGCCAATTCACCGCCGGCCGCGGGGTCGCCGGCCGCTTCACCGCCCGCCGCTTCATCGCCGGCTGCGGGGTCGCCAGCGCCTGCGACCGGTGCCGCGGCGGCGGCCGACGATGCGATCGACCTGTCGGGGTTGCGCACGCTGACGCTGAACGGCCGGGTCGCGATCGGCCAGTTGCGGGCCAGCGGCCTGCAGGCGTCGGACCTGAAGGTGACGCTGAAGGCTGCCGACGGGCGGCTGGTCGCTGATCCGATCGCCGCCGGCTTCTATCAGGGCCGGCTCGCCGGCAGCGCCAGCGTGCTGGCCGGTGCGACGCCGGCGGCCAACCGCGTGACGTTGAATGCCGACCTCGCCGGCGTCGCGATCGGACCGCTGCTGCGGGATCTCGCCGACCGGGACCTGCTGACCGGCCGCGGCAACGTCCGGCTGGCGCTGCAGACCGGCGGCGCCGGTCCCACCGCGATGACGCGGGCGCTCGGCGGTACCGCCGCGGTCGCATTGCGCGATGGCGCGATCAAGGGCATCAACCTCGGCGAGACGATCCGCCAGGCGCGCGGGTTGCTGCAGCGGGGCAGCAGCGAGACCCGCCGCTCCGACGACGCCCAGCAGACCGACTTCACCGAGCTCAATGTCACGTTCGCGATCCGCGACGGCATCGCCAGCAGCAACGACCTCGACGCCAAGTCGCCGCTGCTGCGGATCGGCGGTGAAGGCCGCGCCGACCTGCCGGCGCGCCGGCTCGATTACACGGTGCGCGCCTCGGTGGTCGGGACCAGCGCCGGGCAGGGCGGCCGCGAGCTCGACGAGCTGCGCGGCGTCACGATCCCGGTGCGCCTGACCGGGCCGTTCGACGCGCCGGACTGGCAGATCGACTGGGCGACCGCCGGCCGCGAGGCGCTGAAGTCGCGGGCCGCCGCCGAACTGAAGGACCGGCTGAAGTCCGAGCAGCTCGAGGAGAAAGCGAAGGAGCGGATCGGCGACGCGCTGAAGGGACTGCTCCGGCGCTGAGGGCGGGCCGAGGTTGCGACCGTAGCTACTGCGACCGTAGCTACGGTTGTGGCGGTGGCTGCAGCTACGCCTGCGGCTGCGGCGGCTGAGGTTGCAGCGGCAGCTACGGTTGCAGCGGCAGCTACGGTTTCGGCGGCGGCTGCCCGGCTGCCGCGATCAGATCGTCGGCGTCGAGCAGCTGCCCGTGCGCGACCTCGACGCCGTCGTCGAGCAGCGACAACAGCAGCGGCAGCAGCGCCGCGACCGGCTTGACAGTCGCGGGATCCTCGTCCGGGAACGCCGCGGCGCGCATTTCGGTGCGGGTCGGGCCCGGATTGACGACGTTGCTGCGCAGCGTGCTGCCGGCGGTCTCGAGCGCGTAGACCGCGGCCAATGCATCGAGCGCCGCCTTCGACGCCGCGTAGGCGCCGGCATTCGGCTTCGGCCGCCGCGCGACGCCGGAGCTCAGGAACAGTACCCGGCCGGCCGGCGCGCGCAGCAGCAGCGGATGACAGGTCGCGAGCAGCGCCTGGACCGCATGGACGTTGACCTGGAACACGGTCTGCCAGCGTGCTGCCGGATACTGCGGCAGCGGTACGCGGACGCCGCCGTCGGCAGCGTTGAGCACCAGCGCATCGAGCCGCTCGAGCCGGCCGGCCAGCGCTGCCAGCTCGGCGGCCAGCCGGTCGCGATCGTCGAGATGCAGCTCGACGGCATCGGCACGCCAGCCGCGTGCCCGCATCGCCGCGACCTGCGCGTCCAGCCGGGACCGGTCGCGGCCGCAGACCAGCACCACGTCGCCGCGCGCCGCCAGCGCCTCGGCGAGCGCCAGGCCGATGCCGCGGGTCGCGCCGGTGACCAGCGCGACCCGCGGCCGGCGGTGGTCTGCCGCGTTCATCGCCGGGTTGCCACGGGTGACCTCATCGCAACCCCGCCGGACCGCCGGCCTCCGGCACGGCGGCCAGGATCCCGCGGTCGATCTCGGCGACCGTGCTCAGTCCGCACAGCTGCATCGTCCGGACCAGCTCTTCCGACAGGATCTCGAGCGCCCGCTGCGCGCCGGCCTCGCCGGCGGCGCAGACGCCGTAGAGGGTCGCGCGGCCGACCAGCACCGCCTCGGCGCCGAGCGCGATCGCCTTGACGATGTCGGCGCCGCGGCGCACGCCGCCGTCGACCAGCACGCTGCAGCGGCCGTTGACGGCGCGGACTACCGCGGGCAGCGCGTCGAGCGAAGCGAGGCCGCTGTCGAGCTGCCGGCCGCCGTGGTTCGAGACGACGATCGCGTCGACGCCGAGCGCGACCGCACGCTCGGCGTCGTCCGGGCGCACCAGCCCCTTGACGATCAGCTTGCCCGGCCAGCGATCGCGGATCGACGCGAGGCCGGTCCAATCGAACGACGGGTCGTAATTGCGGCCGGCGGTCGAGGCGATCCCCTTCGCCGTATTGACCGCGGGCACGAAGCCGCGCAGGTTCTCCATCACCGGAAGCCCGTTCTTCAGCATGTCGAGCGACCATGCCGGTCGGGTCGCGAAGTCGAGCAGATTGCGCGGCGTGTAGCGGAACGGCAGCGAGAAGTCGTTGTGGTAGTCGCGTTCGCGCTTGCCGCCGACCGCGAGATCGACGGTGATCATCACGCCTTCGTAGCCGGCGACGCGCGCCCGCTCGATCAGATCGAAGGTGAAGCCGCGGTCCTGCAGGATGTAGGCCTGGAACCAGAGCCGGCCGCCGGCCGCCGCGGCGATCTGCTCGATCGACGCGGTGCCCGAAGTCGACAGTGCGTACGGAATTCCATACGCTGCGGCCGCCCGCGCGATCATCGCGTCGCCGCCGCGGCGGCCGAAGCCGACCGCGCCGGTCGGTGCGACCGCCAGCGGCAGCGCCGCCGGTGTCCCGAGGATCCGGGTCGTGGTATCGACCCGCAGGACATCGACCAGCACATGCGGCAGCAACTTGACGCGCTCGAAGGCCGCGCGGTTGTCGCGCAATACGCGCTCGTCCTCGGCGCCGCCGTCGAACAGATCGAAGATCGCGCGCGGCAGCCGGCGGCGTGCGAGCCGGCGCAGGTCGTCGATGTTCCAGGCGCGGCCGTTCCATCGGATCAGCGCCGGCCGCTCGACCGGCAGCGCGGCGCCAGCCGGCCCGGTGGCGGCGATCGGGGTGGTGGCGGCGATCGGAGCGGTAGCGGCGATCGGGGCGGCGGCCGCCACCGGGCTCGCCGCCGTGCCGTTTCCGGCGACCGTGCCGGCCCCGGCGGCGGTCGCCGGCGCTTCGCTGCCGCTCACCGGGCCCCGCGCGGCGCGAGGCCGGCGTCGATCGCTTCGACCAGTCGGCTGAACGCCGGTCCGAACAGACCCTGGTAGCCTTCGCGGGTGACGTAGCCGAGGTGCGGCGTCAGCACCACCTGGTCCATCGTCTGTAGCCCCGGCGGCCCGTCGATCGGTCCGACGACCGGCTCCTCCTCGAACACGTCGAGCGCCGCCATGCCGGGCCGGCCGGCGCGCAGCGCGGCCTGCAGCGCGCCCGGAACCACCAGCGCGGCGCGCGACGTATTGACGAACAGCGCGTCGGGCTTCATCCGCGCGAAGTCGGCGGCGGTGATGTTGCCGCGCGAGCGTTCGCCGAGCTTCTGATGGACCGTCAGCACGTCGGACTCGGCGAACAGCGCGGCGCGGTCGGCGGCGATCTCGACACCAGCGGCACCGGCGCGCTGCCGCGATTCGGGGCCACCCCAGGCGATCACCCGCATGCCGAACGCCCGGGCGGCCGGCACCATCCGGGCGCCGAGGCGGCCGTAGCCGAGAATGCCGAGCGTGCGGTCCTTCAGGACCCGGCCGAGGCTGCCTTGCCAGGCGCCGGCGCGGACCCGCCGGTCTTCCTGCGGGATCCGGCGCGACGCCGCCAGGATCAGCGCCCAGGCCAGCTCCGGCGTCGAGGCGCCCGATTCGCCGCCTTCGCGGATCGCGATGCCGAGCCGTTCACAGGCGGCCCGGTCGATCTGACCGCTGTCGGGCCCGGTCAGACTGATCAGCGCGAGCCGCGGCAGCCGCGCCAGCAGCGAACCGGTCAGCTGGGTCCGTTCGCGGATCGGTACCAGCGCGTCGAAATCGCGCAGCCGCGTGGCCAGCGCATCCTCGTCGGTCAGGTGGTCGTGGAAGACGGTGACATCGCGCCCGGCCAGCGTCGCGAAACACGGCAGCGTGCGGACCGCATCCTGGAAGTCGTCGATGATCGCGATCCGCACACCAGTCATGTCCGTACTTCCACGCCGCTTCGCGCCGAGGGCCCAAGGGGGGTCGATTTCATTCGACCTTGATATTGGCGGCCTTGATCACCCGCTCCCAGCGCTGGTAGTCGGCGCGCAGCCATTGCTCGAACTCGGCCGGTCCGATGCCCGACCCGACGCCGCCCAACCGGCGCATCTGATCCTGGGTCGCCGGCGTGGCCAGCGATTGGCGGACCGCCGCGTGCACCTTCTCGACCGCGGCGCGCGGCATGCCGGCCGGGCCGACCAGGCCGATGCCCGGCGAATACTCGTCGAAGCCGGGGAAGCCGGCCTGCTCGGTGGTCGGCACGTCAGGGAAATCCGGGTGCCGCTGCGACGTCGTGATCGCCAGTGCCCGCAGCCGCTTCTGCGCGACCAGGTCCGGCACGCCGATCATCGGATAGAACATGAAGTTGACGCGGCCGGCCATCACTTCGGCCAGCGCCGGGGCGTTGCCGTTGAACGGCACGTGGGTCATCTGGGTCTTGGTCAGCGTCGCGAGATAGGCGGCGGCGAGGTGCGCCGAGCCGCCGTTGCCGGCCGAGCCGTAGTTGATCACGCCCGGCGACTTGCGGGCGGCCTCGGCGACGTCGGCCAGCGACTTGTACGGCGCGTCGAACCCGGTGACCGCGACCATCGGCACCGTCGCGAGCAGGCTGATCGGCGTGAAGTCCTTGAACGGATCGTACTTGGCCCGCTCCGGCACGATGATCGTGTTGATGTTGTGCGCCAGCGTCGTCACCAGCAGCGTATAGCCGTCCGGCGCCGCGCGCGCGACCTCGCTGGTGCCGATCATCGAGTTGGCGCCGGGCTTGTTCTCGACCACCACCGACTGGCCGAGCGTCGCGGTCATGTCCTTGGCCATGACCCGCGCGATCACGTCGGTCGGGCCGCCGGGCGCGAAGCCGACGACCAGCCGGATCGGCCGGGTCGGCCAGGCGTCCTGCGCGACGGCGGCGCCGGGCGCCAGCGCGCCGGCCGCCAACAGGCTCGCGATCGCGGCGGCGACGCTCGCAACAGCGGCGCGGCGAGGGCGGGAAATGCGGTCGATCATCGGTGTCTCCTTGGTGTGATGTGTGGTCGTCGGAACGCGTGATCGTCGGCGAGGAAGTGATCGTCGGCCATGGGGATCGTCGGCCATGGGGGTCGTCGGGCGGCGAGATCGTCGGGCTTCGGCTCCGGTCAGGCGATGCCGTGGACCAGCGTGCCGACGCCCTCGACGCTGAGCTCGACCCGGTCGCCCGACACCAGCCAGCGCGGCGGCTGGCGGAACGCGCCGACGCCGGCCGGCGTGCCGGTCGCGATCACGTCGCCGGGTTCGAGCGTCATGTAGCGGCTGATGTAGGCGATCAGCCGGTCGACCGGGAACAGCATGTCGGCGGTATTGGCCTGCTGCAGCGTCTCGCCGTTGATCCGGCATGCGATGTCGAGCCGCTGGACGTCGGCGATCTCGTCGCGGGTGACGAGCCACGGGCCCATCGGGCACGACTGGTCGAAGCTCTTGGCAAAGGTCGTCTGCGGCGGCGAAACGTCGAACTGGAATTCGCGGGCGCTGATGTCGTCGAGCACCGTATAGCCGGCGACGTAGTCGAGCGCATACTGCTGCGGCACGTCGCGGGCGAAAGCACCGATCACGACGCCGAGCTCGACTTCGTAGTCCGGCTTGGTCACCGCCGCCGGAATCGCGACCCGGGTACCGGGCCCGCAGACCGCCGACGGCAGCTTGGCGATCACCCGCGGCTGCTCGAACGCGGTGCTGCCGGACTCCTTCGCATGCTCGCCGTAGTTGCGCCCGATCGCGATCACCTTGCCCGGGCGCGGTACCGGCGCCAGCAGCTCGACCGCGGCGAGCGCGGGGCCGGGCGCCGCGGCCGGCACGGCGAGCGCGGCACGGACCCGCTCGAGGCCGGCGTCGCCGGCGAGCAGCAGTTTCAGCATGCTCGGCGTCTTCGGGTCGCCGCCGCGCGCCTGCAGCGCCCGTGCGGCGCGCGGCGCGAGCGGCAGCGCCGCGACCAGCGCCGACAGGTCGCGGACCCGATCGCCTTCGACCGCGCCGACGCGCGGCGGGGCATCGTCCGCAGCGTCGTCGACGAAAGTGATCAGTCTCATCGTCTCACCCGCAGTGGTGCCGCTCGGCCGTGTCCGGGGACGAACACGCCGCGGTCAGATCGGATGCGCGCCGAACACCCGGTCGGCCATCACCTGGCAACGCTTGATGTGGCGCGGTGTGTCTGGTCCGTAGTCGGCCACTGCCTTGTGGATCACTCGCAGGTTGTCCCACATCAGCACGTCGCCCGGCTTCCAGCTGAAGGAATGGACATACTTCGGCTGCACCTGGTGCGCGAACAGGAACTGCAGCAGTTCATCGCTCTCGGCCTGCGGGATGCCCTCGATCCGCACGGTGTAGCCCGGGTTCGCATAGAGGACGGTGCGGCCCGACAGCGGATGCCGGAAGTGGACCGGATGGTGCACCGGCGGCTTCTTGCGCCGCTGCTCGTCGGTCAGCGGCGGCCGCGGGCTGTTGCGCTCGCTGCGCATCATGTCCCAGAACTTGGCGAAATCATGCAGCGCGATGCGCCCTTCGAGCCGCGCCTTGACGTCGGCCGGCAGGTCGTCCCAGGCGGCGGCCTGATCGGCGAAGTTGGTATTGCCGAGCGGACGGCCATCCTTCACCGGGATCTCGATCCCGTACAGCACGTTGGCGAACGCGACCGTCTTGCTGTAGGACATGTCGGTGTGCCAGTCCTGGCCGGCGTCGCCGATGCCGATCGGCTTGCCGTCGCGGACGATGTTCGACAGGATCATCACCTCCGGCAGCTCCGGATCCTGGAACATGCCGCCGACGTTGACCTCGAGCGTGCCGAACCGGCCGCTGAAGTCGTACAGCTGGCGCGATGTCAGCGTCTGGTCGGGAAAGCAGATCACGCCGTGACGGCCGAGCGCCATCCGGGTGCGTTCGAAATCGGCATCGGTCAATGGCCGCGACAGGTCGATGCCGTCGACCCTGGAAAACAACTCGCTCATCGCAACTCGCTCATCGCTGCAGCACTGCTCGGTTTCATTCAGGCCGGCGCGAACTCGAATTCGCTCGTTGCTGCCTGTTCGGCGATCAGCCATTGGCCATCGCGGCGGCGAAAGCGCATCTTGACCAGCAGCACGCGGAACGGACCGGGGATGCTCCGCGGCAGCGGCCGGTCGCTGCCGTCGTCATGACGATACGCAGTCATGTAGGCGACCACGTCGGCAGTGTCGGGGCCGGCATCGGCGACGAAGACGTTGGTGATGACATGGCGGATCCGCATCGTCGCCGGCCGCTCGGCCAGCGCGGCGAGCACCTGGGCATGGCCGCGCAGCACCTTGCCCTGGCGATGCCAGACCGCTTCCGGCTCCATCAGCGAAACCAGTTCCTGGTAGCGGAATTCGTCGAGGCACCAGTAGAACCGGTTGGTCCGCTGGGTCAGCTCCGGCAGGAGCCCGGCGAGCGCTGCGTGATCAATGGTCATTTCGCGAAACGAAGTGGTCTCCGATGCCTGGATTCTAGGCAGGCAGGCAGCAGGCCACTACAATGACGTGATTAATTGATTGTTTCTATATCGGAAATGCAGGGAGCGCGATGGATCGCTTGCGCTGTTTCCGCGTGCTGCTCGAGGTGTCGCGCTGCGGCAGCTTCCACGGCGCCGCCGAACACCTGGCGATGTCGCGCGCGGCGGTCACCAAGCATGTCGCGCAGCTCGAGCAGAGCCTCGGCGTCCGGCTGCTGAACCGGACCACGCGGCAGGTCGGCCTGACGCCGGCCGGTGCGCTGGCGGCCGAACGCTGCCGCCAGATGCTCGATCAGTACGAGGCGATGGAGATCGACCTGCGCGATTCGACCCGGGCGCCGTCCGGCGTGGTCCGGGTCGGTACGCCGCCGGCGTTCGGCACGATCCACATGGTGCCGCTGATCGAACGCTTCACGGCCCGTCATCCGGACATCCGTGTCGTGCTGGTGCTCGACGTCGGCGATGCCAGCCTGATCAAGCGCGGGCTCGATCTGTCGATCCGGATCTCGGTCGACCTGGTCGCCGCCAGCCATGTCGCGATCCCGCTGTCCTCGGCGCCGCAGGTGCTGGTCGCGGCGCCTTCGTACCTGGCGGCCCGCGGCACGCCGGCAACGCCGGAGGCGCTCGGCGAGCACAACTGCCTGATCCATTCGATCAAGTCGCCGACCGGCATCTGGCGGCTCGACGGCCCGGGCGGCGTCCGGTCGGTCCGGGTCGGCGGAAACCTGGCGTCGGACTTCGGCGAGCCGCTGCGGGCTGCCGCGCTGGCCGGGCAGGGCATCGCGATGCACCCGTACTACATGGTGCAGGACGACCTGCTGCAGGGCCGTCTGGTCGCGGTGCTGCCGGAGTACGCACTCGACCAGTACGACATCCATGCGATCTACTCGAGCCGCCATGGGCTGACGGAGCGGGCGCGGCGCTTCCTCGGCTACCTGCGGGAGTGGCTGCGATCGCCGCCGCCGTGGTCGTTGCCCGATCCGCTCGAGCTGCGGGGTGCGGCGCATGCCGGCCGCAGCAGCAGGGTCGCGGCGGAGCGTGCGCAGGAACGCGCGCCGGGACGGCGGGCCGGCCGCACCGACGGGCGGTCCCGGGCGTCGCGTGCGGCACCGGCGAAGTCGGTGGGGGCATGAAGTGGCATACGCACACTAAGGCGAGGCGATTACCTGCCGCACGCGGGCTCTGAACCAGCGATGAATCGGGTCGGCGTGCAATCGTTCGTGCCAGTATTGCGCGATCGGGAAGGATGGCAGCGCGAGCGGTACCGGTAGCAGGTGCAGCGCGAGCAGTTCTCGGTAGAGCAGTCCGAGATCCTCCGGAACCGTCATCACCAGGTCGGTACGCGCGACCAGGAACGGCAAGGCACTCAGGCGATGGACTGTAGCGCCTACCGTGCGTTCCATGCCGCGACGAGCGAGGTGCGCGTCGACGTGGCCGTAGGACGAGCCGCGCGCGATGAAATTGACGTGGCGCGCAGCCAGGTAGCGTGAGAGCGTGAACGATCCGTGCGTGAGCGGATGGCCACGGCGGACACCGCAGACATAGCGTGTGGTCTTCAACCGCTGCTGCCTGGCCCAGTTCGGCGCGTGAGCGACGTAACCGATCGCGAGATCGAGCTTGCCGGCGTCCAGGGCCGGGATGACTTCGTCCAGCGGGACATCCTCGACGGAGATGCTCACTGCCGGAGCAGTCTGCGCAACGAGCGCGGTCAGTTCCGGCATCGCGACCTGCAGGCCGACATCGTTGATGTGGATGCGGAAGTGCATCGGCGAATTGGCCGGGTCGAAGAACGGCGGCGACGCCAGCAGGCGGATCCGGGCGAGGATCGCGACGACTTCGGGTGCGAGCTGTTGTGCGCGCGTCGTGGGTAGCAACCCTCGGTTCGAGCGCACGAAGAGGCGGTCGCCGAAATGAGCGCGCAGCTGCGCGAGGGCGGCGCTCACGGCCGGCTGAGTGACGCCCAGTTCGGCCGCAGCGGCCGAGACGCCGCGATTGCGATGGATCGACTCGAAGGTGCGCAGCAGGTTCAGGTTGAAGTCGCTCAGGTCCATTGGGAACCGTTCCCGTTCGCATCACGCCGACCGGCCACCGAAATCCATGACGGCTCAGCACCTCGACATCAAATCCATTGATGAATCATATCAATGAAATCGATGGTTTGGCAGGGCCGCTTTCCCTACCATACCGGCAGGACGGACCGGTGGCGCCAGCGAGGGGTTGCTGTGGGCGATGGCGCCGGGTCATGTCTCCTTGCCGGCGCGATTTCGCGGGGCGCCTGTCCGGCCGGTACGGCCGCGGGCGGTCTTGCCAATCCATCGATTTCGTCAATGGCGCCTCGGCTTTGCCGGGAACGTGCTACCAAATTGCCTACGACCAAAGATTGAATGCGTTGATGATCTTCGGCGCCCGACGTCTGCTGACGTCGGTAGTGCTTCTGTGGCTGGTGACACTGGTCATCTTCATCTGTTCGTCCCTGATACCCGGAGATGTCGCTGAAGCGATCGCCGGTCCGAGCGCAAGTACTTCAGACATCGAGCATCTGCGTCGCCAGCTCGGTCTGGATCAGAATGTATTGACCCGGTACGGAAGCTGGCTCTGGGCCCTCATGCATGGGGATCTGGGCGCCTCCTTTGTCGACCGCACGAGCGTGGCCCATGCAATAGCCGAACGAATCGCCCCGACTGCATCGCTTGCAGTCGGAACCCTCCTCATCGGTATCGTGCTGGGCGTCAGCCTTGGCTTGGTCGCCGCGATCAGGGAAGGGAGCTGGGTCGATCATGCCGTGCGAGGTTTTGCTGCGATCGCCGTTTCGATCCCGAACTACTGGCTGGGGATTGTCCTGGTCGCCATCTTCAGTGTCAGTCTCGGGTGGCTTCCCGTCACCGGCTATGTGAGCCCGAGCAACGGTCTGGGTGAGTGGCTCAGCCACCTGATATTGCCGTGCCTGGCACTGAGCTGGCTGGTCGCGGCCGACCTCGCAAGGCATACCCGCAGCAGCATGATCAACATTCTGCGCAAGCCGTATATGCGAACCGCGGAGATGAAGCGTCTGCCGCGTCGTACGGTGCTAATGAAGCATGCCTTGCCGAATGCTGCTCCTCCGATCCTCGCAACCCTCAGCCTTCATGTCATCCACGCACTGGGCGGGGCGGTATTTATCGAGATCGTGTTCGGTATCTACGGACTGGGGGAGTTGAGTGTGCACGCTGTTCTCAACCGGGACACTCCGACCATTCAAGGCATTGCATTGTTGATGGCGGTGATCGTTGTCGTCATCAACCTGGCGACAGACGTCGCGCTGGCGCTCATCAGCCCAAGAGCAAGCAGCTTGTGAGTCTGTAATGCCGCAATTCCCCGAGGAAAGATCGACGCAAGTGCAGCCGGCTCAGCAGCCCGCCAACTCCGTGAGCGAAATCGAGCATGAGGCTGGACAGGCGCGCTGGTACAGCAGACTGCGGCGTGCGCCTGCTGCGCAGATCGGCGGCCTGCTTCTCTTGCTGCTCATAGCAGCCTCGTTCCTGGCGCCAATCATCGCGCCGTATCCGCCCGACCAGATCAATCTGGCTCGAAAGCTGGAAGGCCTCGGCGCCGCCGGACATGTCCTCGGCACGGACAATCTCGGCCGGGACATGCTCAGCAGAGTGCTCTACGGCGGGCGAACTTCCCTGATCGCCGCCCTGATCGCC